>JAJEJB010000005.1 GCA_022828135.1 Acidimicrobiia bacterium
TCATCTGAGCCGGGGCTCCTCTGGTCGCTGACGCTCTGGCGAACGTCCAGCACAGAGGAGCCCCACCCACCTCGGGTGGATGCCCCCAGGTGGGGAATTTCAGTGATCAGAACTGGGGAATTTCAGTGATCGCCGTCACCTCCATTGAAGGCTGTGCTCCGCGTGGTCGATGGCGGTGCCTCAGCCGCGTTTGGCCGGACAGCTGTCCGGCCCTCCATTGGGCTTTCCAGATTCAGGCGCGCGGCCTCGGTCTTTCGATCAGACGAACCCGAGCCTTGCAATCAGCCGGACCATAACCTTTCAATTAGCCGCTCCCAAAGGTTACAATTGGACGATGAACGGCGCCGTGTACTACCCGCGTCATGTTCGGGGGCATCTCCTTGAGGCGCTCCACGACTCGCCCGCGGTGGTGATCCATGGTCCGCGACAGTGCGGCAAGACCACGCTCGCACAGACGCTGTGCGCGCCGGAGCACCTCAGCCGCAGCGGGTGGGAGGCATCCGGGCCGTCGACTGGGCTTGAGTACGCCTACATCACGTTCGACGACGACGCCGCTCGCAACGCGGCCCGGGCCGATCCGGCCGGCTTCGTGGCCGACCTTCCCGAGAGGGTGGTGCTCGACGAGGTCCAACGAGTCCCGGCTCTGTTCGCTGCGATCAAGCTGGCGATTGACCGCGACCGCAGGCCCGGCCGCTTCGTGCTCACCGGCTCTACCAACGTGCTGCTGATGCCAGCGCTGGCGGACTCGCTGGCCGGCCGCATGCAGATTGTGCGGCTACACCCACTGTCGCAAGCCGAACTCGCCAGGCAGGGTCGGGTCAGCGAACAGACTCGACCCTGCCCCGTATTCCTGGACAGCCTGTTCGGCGACGGGTTCGCAATCGCGTCGAGCGAGCGGCTCGGCCCGCAGTTGCGCGAGCGGATCGCGGCCGGCGGGTATCCGGCTGCCCTGGCCCGGCCGCCCGGCCGGCGCCGTGCTCGGTGGTACGCCGACTATCTCGATGCCGTGACTCAGCGCGACATCAAGGACATAGCCCGCATCGCCAGGACGGACGTGTTGCCGCGCCTGATGGAGATCGCCGCAGCCCAAACGGGGCGCCTGTTCAACGTGAGCAGTCTCGCGGCGCCGTTTCAGCTCAGTCTCCCGACGATCCGCGACTATCTGGTCCTGTTGGAGCGGCAGTTCCTGCTCGAGCGTCTGGCACCTTGGCACAACAGACGGCTCAAGAGGCTCGTCAAGACGCCCAAGCTCCACATTGACGACACAGGCCTGGCCTGTGCGCTGATCGGAGCCGACCCCGAGACGCTTCGCGCCGATCGCGGACTGCTCGGACAGCTCGCCGAGACGTTCGTCTATCAGGAGTTGCGCCGCCAGTCCGGCTGGTACCACCACCCGGTGAAGTTCTTCCACTACCGCGACAAGGACGGCGCCGAGGTCGACATAGTGATCGAGCGGGCCGCCGGTGCCGTCGCCGGAATCGAGGTCAAGGCGGGGGTGACGGTCACCCGGGCCGACTTCCGCGGCCTGCGCAAGCTCGCCTCGGCTGCCGGTGAGCGCTTCGTCGCGGGCGTCGTGCTCTACGACGGCGAACTCAACGCGGGCTTCGGCGACCGGCTCCGAGCGGTTCCGGTCCGCCGACTCTGGGAGCCGCACCCAGGTATCGGCCCGTAGGCGTGTCGCGGCCCGCCAGGTGGCGAAACGGTTGCAGACCGTCGCCGAACTGTCGCCTGCCGTGATCGACCCTGGCGGCGCTTATCGACTGAGCGGTCCCTGTTGTGGCAGTCCCGGCGCGGGAGGCTATTCGCCGGCCGTTGTGACGGCGACGGTGGACATCTCAGCGGACTGGCTCACGACCTCCACCATCTCCCGATAGTCGCCGGACCCTACCCAACTCCGCATGGCTGCGGCGTCGGGGAACTGCACTATGAGCAGATTCTTGGGTTTCCAGCCGCCCTCGATCACTTCTACCTGGTCGCCGCATATCAGCACCCGGCCTCCGTGCCGCTCGGCGGTGTGGGCTGCGGGATGCCATTGTTTGGCCGTCTCGACGTAGGCGTCACGATTGGTGACCTTCGCGTCGATTATCAGGAACATGAGTGCTCTCCTTTAGTGTGCGATTGGGATTGGGAGGTGGCCGAGCCGTCGCATGAACTCCGTCGTGATCGCCGCGCACGTCTCGGGGTCTTCGAGTGGCAGTAGGTGGGTGAGGTCGGGCAGGTAATCGTAGTCCAACTCGGTGAGGGTGCTCAGATCAGTTGACGGCAGGAACGAGAAGGCCGCGGTCGGGTCGGCGCCGACCACTTTGATCGGGATCGTGATCTCATCGAGGACTTCGAGGGCCTGCATCGAGTGGCCAAAGTACCACTCGTACAGTTGCGCCTCGTGCTCGGGCGGACACCGCATCTCGTAGCCGCCGCCGGGCGACGGGCGCAGCGTGGTCTCCGCGTACAACTGCTGCACCGAATCGGGCACTTGAGAGAACGCCGGCGATCGCTTGAGCATCGCTGCGAGTTCCTGGGGCGACTCGAAGCGTCGCGGCCGTCGCAGGGCCATAGCCGCAAGCCCTTGGCACACGGTCTCCATATCGTCCAGTTCGGCTCCGGGCGGGAAGATCGGCGGGTCGAACAACAGCAGCGCGGCGAACGTCGGGTCCTGCCCCTCGTGCATCAGCGCAGCCATCGTTGCCAGTGAGTGGTACACGCCGATGGTTGGCTTGGCGCCGAACGCGGCTTGGACCGCTTCGAGGACCCGGCGGTTGTCGTCGGCGAGAGTCGGCATGTTGTGCAACCGCAGGTCGCTCGGCTCGTTCCAGCCGTGGCTGCGAAGGTCGTACACCACCACGTCACAGTCGTCGATCAACAGCGACCAGTACGGCCAGTAGAGGTCGGCGGCGAAGCCGCAGCCGTGGCTGAACACAACTCTGGGACCGTGCGGGTTGCCGTGGCGGCGTACCACGGTGGCCGAGCCGTCGCTGAGAAGCGCGCGAACCGTTGCCGACGGCTCGGCCAGTTGCAGCCCTGCGGTTGCAGCCGTCATTCCTTTCGCGTTTCCTCGCTTGCCGCCACAACACCTCCAGGGAAGGCATCGGCTGTCCCACGTTAGGTTGCTGCGTCGCGGCGAGTCAAGGGTCCCGGTGTTGGCGGCCGGGAGATTATGATACATTCCTCATGGGTTTCGACCCTAGGTGACTATCATATTTAGGAGCCGTCGTGCACCGGGTGGAGAGCTATGTGGCGGGTGGCTGGCACCGGCCTTCGAGCGACGGCCGGGCGCTGCTCGATGCCGCCACCGGCAAGACCGTCGCCGAACTGTCGCCTGCGGGCATCGACCCTGCCGCGGCCGTCGAGCACGGGCGCGCGATCGGTGGCCCGGCCCTGCGGGAGATGACCTTCCACCAGCGGGCGACCATCCTGAGAAATGTCGGAAAGATGCTTCTGGCCGACGAGGCCAAGGAACAGCTCTACGACCTGTCGTACTGCACCGGGGCCACTCGGTCCGACTCATGGATCGATATCGAGGGCGGCGCCGGCGTGCTCCTGTCCTACGCCGGCAAGGCCCGGCGCGAGCTGCCCAACTCCCGGGTGGCCGTCGACGGTGCCACCGAGCCGCTGTCGCGGGACGGATCGTTCTCGGCCGTGCACATCCTGACCCCCCGCAAGGGCGTGGAGGTGCAGATCAACGCGTTCAACTTCCCGGTGTGGGGGATGCTGGAGAAGCTGGCGCCCGCCTTCATCGCGGGCGTGCCCTCCATCGTCAAGCCGGCGTCGCCCACCGCGTATCTGGCTGAGGCCGCGGTGCGGCTCGTCGTCGAGTCCGGGCTGCTGCCAGAGGGATCGCTGCAACTGGTCTGCGCCTCACCCCTCGAGCTGAACAGCCTTCTCGACTGCCTCGGCGGCCAGGACAGCATCGCTTTCACCGGCTCGGCTGTCACCGCCGCCGCGCTGCGAGCACATCCCGCAGTGGCTGAGAGGACGGCCCGGCTGAACGTCGAGGCCGACTCGCTCAATGCGGCTGTGCTGGCTCCGGCCGCCGTCCCCGGCACCGCCGAGTTCGACCTGTTCACAGCCGAGGTCGTCAGGGAGATGACGGTCAAGGCGGGCCAGAAGTGCACCGCCATCCGCAGGGCGCTCGTACCGGAGCGGCACCTGGACGCCGCCGCCGAGGCCCTCGCCGCGGCCCTCCAGGATGTCGTGGTGGGGGATCCCCGCGACCGGGCCACCGGCATGGGTTCTCTCGTGGGCCTGGCCCAGCGCGACGAGGTGGCCGGCGCGGTGGCGAAGCTGCGCGAGGGCGCGGTGCCCATCCTGGACTCATGCGACCTGTCCGGCGTCGACTCCGTGGCCGGGGCGTTCATGGCTCCCACCCTGCTGCAGGCCACCGATCCTCGATCCTCGGTGATCCACACCACCGAGGCGTTCGGTCCGGTGTCGACCCTCGTGCCCTACGGCAGCGTCGATGAGGCGGTCGAGCTCGTGGCGGCCGGCGGCGGCAGCCTGGTCGCCTCGGTCTACGGCGCCGACCGCGACGAGATCGCCGACCTCTCGCTGGGAATCGCCTCCCATCACGGCCGGGTGCTGATCGTGGACCAGGCAATGGCCCCGGCCAGCACCGGCCACGGATCGCCCCTCCCGCCGCTGGTGCACGGCGGGCCGGGCCGGGCCGGCGGTGGCCAGGAGATGGGAGGCATGCGGGGCGTGTCCGCCCACCTGCAGCGCACCGCGGTGCAGGGATCGCCCGACATGCTGACCGCGGTCACCGGCGAATATGTCGGCGGGTCGGCGACCCAAGAGCACAAGGGGCACCCGTTCAAGCTCACCTTCGACGACCTGGAGGTCGGCGACTCCCTCACCACCGAGTCCCGGAGAGTCACCCGGGCCGACATCGCCGCCTTCGCGGAGAGCACCGGAGACAAGTTCTACGCCCACATGGACGACGAGGCCGCGGCCCGCAGCCCGATCTTCGACGGCTTGGTGGCCCACGGGTACCTGGTGCTGTCGTTCGCGGCCGGGCTGTTCGTGTGGCCCGACGAGGGGCCCGTGCTGGCCAACTACGGCATCGACCGGCTGCGCTTCGCCAAGCCCACCTACCCCGACGACGAGATCCATGTGGTGCTCACCTGCAAGCGCAAGACCCAGCTCGACGGGCGCGGCTACGGCGAGGTGGCCTGGGACACCAGGGTCATCAACCAGCACGGCGAGGTCAACGCGGCCTACGACGTGCTGACCATGGTGGCCAACGCCGCCGGTGTCAACGGCGCCCCCGAGGCCAGCAATGCCTAGATCCTGGGCGACCATGGAGGACTTCGAGGCATTCCTCGACGGCGGCGGCTTGGTGGAGGCGGACGACGGCATGCCCGACGCCTACCGCCGGGCAGTGTTCGCCTTCATCGAGATGCACGCCAACAGCGAGTTGATGGGCGGCCTCACCGAACGCGACTGGATCCCCAAGACCCCCGGACTGCGACACAAGATGGCGGTGCTGGCCAAGACCCAGGACGAGATCGGCCACAGCCACCTGCTCTACATGATCGCCGCCGACCTCGGCGTCAAGACCAGGACCCAGATGCTCGAGGACCTGTTCGCCGGCAGGAGCCGCTTCCACAACGTGTTCCACTACCGGGCCGTCACCTGGGGCGATCAGGTCGCCATCGCATTCCTGGTCGACGCGGCGGCCCTGATCAGCCAGCAGGCCGTGTTCAAGAACTGCTCCTACGGCCCCTACCGGCGCATCCTGCGTCGCATCATCACCGAGGAGGGGTTCCACATGCGTCTCGGCGAGGACCGCATGATGCGCATCGCTGAGGGCACCGTCCGCCAGCGCAGCATGTTCCAGGAATCACTGGACCGCTGGTTCTGGCCGGCTCTGCAGCTCTTTGGCCCCGACTCCGTGCCCGACGACGAGCTGCTGCGATGGCGCATCAAGTCCGAGCGCAACGAGGTGCTGCGCGACCGCTGGGTGCAGCGGTTCGTGCCCATGCTGCAGAGCTACGGGTTCACGGTGCCGGCTCCGGACCTGCGCTGGGACGCCGAAACGGAGCGCTGGGACGTGGGACCGATCGACTGGGGGCCATTGGAGCGGACGCTCGCCCAGGGCGGACCGGACTCGGCTCGCCGGATCGCCGACGCGGCCGACAACTGGAGCCGCACGGCATGGGTGCGCTCGGCGATGGAGAACGGTCGTGCCACCGCGGATGCCGACGGTGCGCTGCAAGGCCGAGGAGACTGAAAATGCACGTCTACGAGGTCTTCATCAAACGCGACGGCCGCGAGGAGTTCCGCCATGCGGGCGCGTTGGAGGCCGCCGATGACCGGCTGGCGCTGCTGCTGGCCCGTGAGGGCTACCTGCGGAGGGCCGAGGGCGACCGTCTCTGGGTGGTGCGCCGCGACCATGTCGTAACAGCCGACGACGACTTCGTGGCTCCAAACGCCGACAAGCCTCATCGCCACCATGACGGCGCCGCGGTGGCCGCGAGGCGACGAGCCTCCAGGGAGGTGTCGGATTGAGTTCCGCGGGCGTCCGGGAGTTCCTGCTGGCCTTCGCCGACGATGAGCACTTGATGGGCCAGCAGCACACGGAGTGGATTGGCGTCGCCCCCTTCCTCGAGGAGGACCTCGCCTTCGCCAGCATCGGTCAGGACGAGCTGGGCCACGCCGCGCTCCTCTACGAGCTGGTCCTCGACTTGGACGGCACAGCCGCGACCGACGAGGCCGTCGACGCCCTTGCCTACCGCCGCTCGAACGCCGACTACCGGTCATGCCATCTCGTAGAGAGAAACACGCCCGACTGGGCCGAGGCTCTGGTGCGGCACTGGATCTACGACACCTTCGAGGCCATGCGCTGGGGCCTCGTGGCCCACTCGTCGCTGCCGGGGCTCCGGGCCATCGCCCGGCGAGCTCGGTCCGAGGAGAGGTTCCACCGTCTGCACGCCGACGCCCTGCTCGACCGGCTCCTGCCCGAGTCCGACGCCAAACGCCGGATCCTCGATGCCGTCGACACGATCGCGCCGATGGTGCCCGGCCTGTGCGAGCCGGCAACCGGAGAGACGGAGGCCCTCGCCGCGGGCGTGGCGGCCGGACCGACCTCCGACCTCCGCGAGCCGCTCGAGCGGGCCATCGCGGAGCGCTTCTCCCTGACTGCTGGCCGCACCCGGGCTGCCGGCGGTCCGGGCGTGAACGGCCAGAACGGCCGCACGAGACGATCCGACCATTTCGAGCCGCTCATGCTGAGAATGCGCGAGGTGCTCGACTTCGACTCCGAGGCGAAGTGGTGAGCAACACCGGGCCCGCCCACTACGAGGCAGTCGAGTCGGCATCGATCGACGAGTTGCGCGGCCTGCAGCTCGCACGCCTGCGAGAGATCCTGGGCCACGCCTACGACCGGGTGGACCACTATCGCAGGGCCTTCGACTCCGCCGGCGTCGTTCCGGCCGACCTCCAAGACCTCCACGACCTGGCCCGGTTCCCGTTCCTCACCAAGGCAGACCTGCGGGACAACTACCCGTTCGGTCTGTTCGCCGTGCCCCGGTCCGAGGTGGTCCGGGTCCACGCGTCGTCGGGAACCACCGGCAAGCCCACCGTGGTCGGCTACACCGCGGGCGACATCGACGTGTGGTCCAGGCTGATGGCCCGCTCCATCTATGCCGCCGGCGGTCGCCCCGGCGACATCGCCCACATCGCCTACGGCTACGGGCTGTTCACCGGCGGCCTAGGCGCCCACTACGGCGCCGAGACTCTCGGATGCATGGTGGTGCCCGTGTCCGGGGGCCAGACCGAGCGCCAGGTGACGCTGATACTGGACTTCGAGCCGCGCATCATCCTGGTGACGCCGTCGTACTGCCTCAACCTCATCGACGAGATGGAGGGCAGGGGCATCGACCCGCGGTCGTGCTCACTCGAGGTCGGCATCTTCGGTGCCGAGCCGTGGACCGACGAGCTCCGGGCCGAGATCGAGTCGCGCCTCGGGATCCACGCCGTCGACATCTACGGGCTCTCGGAGGTGATGGGCCCCGGCGTGGCTCAGGAGTGTGTCGAGACCAAGGACGGCCCCACGCTCTGGGAGGACCACTTCTACCCTGAGATCGTCGATCCCGGCACGGGCGAGCCGCTGCCCGACGGCGAGTTCGGCGAACTGGTGCTCACGGCGCTGACCAAGCGGGGGCAGCCCGTGATCCGCTACCGCACCCGCGACCTCACCCGGCTGCTGCCCGGCACGGCCCGCCCCATGCGGCGCATCGAGCGCATCTCCGGCCGCTCCGACGACATGCTGATCGTGCGGGGCGTCAACGTGTTCCCGTCCCAGATCGAGGCAGAGGTGCTCAAGGTGGACGGGCTCACACCCCACTTCCAGATCGAGGTCGACCGGTCCGGCAACCTGGCGCAGCTCACTGTGCGAGTGGAGAGGAGCCCCTCCACACATCGACCGGAGGACGACCTCGCAGGTGAGTTGGCCGGCCACGTCAAGGGCAACATCGGCGTGACGGTCGACGTGGTGGTGGCCGAGCCGGGCGCGGTGCCCCGCTCGGCGGGGAAGGCCCAGCGGGTGGTGCCTTCGGAATGAGCGGGATCGCGTCCATGGTCCGGCAGCGGTGCGCGGAGCCGGACATCTCGGCCCGGTCGGTGCTGGTGACGGTGCTGGGCGACTCGGTGCTGCCGGTCACCAAGACGCTCTGGCTCTCGAGTCTCTTCGAGTTGGCCGAACCGTTCGGGTTCAGCGAGCGGCTGGTGCGCACCTCGATGTTCCGTCTGGTTGCCGAGGGCTGGATGACCAACGAGCGGATCGGCCGCCGGAGCCGCTATTCGACGACCCTGCTGGCGGTACGCGAGTCCGAGGACGCCGACCGCCGCATCTATGGCAGGGAGTCGGACACCTGGGACGGCTCATGGACGTTCGCGGTGGTCGACACGCCGCTGATGCCGTCCCCCGAGCGCGACCGGATCGTCAAGCACCTGCGATGGCACGGTTTCGTGGCCCTGGGGCGCGGGCTCATGGCCTCGCCTTCGGTGACGGTGTCAAGCCTGCGGGAACTCCTGCGCCTGGTGCAGCCGGCGGCCGTGGTGCCGATCGGGAGATCGGAGCTCGACGAACTCGACGCCCTGGTGGAGGAGGGTTTCTTTGCCGAAGCGTTCCGCACGGCCGACACCGAGGCGGCCTACGGCCGCTTCCTGGCCCGCTACGGGCCCTGGTCGGCCCGCGAGGTCGAGGCAGCCACTCCGCCGGACGCCTACGCGCTGCGCACCATGCTGGTGCACGAGTTGCGCCGGATCCGTCTACGGGCCCCCGACATGCCGGCGGAGCTGCTGCCGCCCGGCTGGATCGGGGACCGCGCCTACGACCTCGCCGCCGGCCTCTACCGGCGGCTCAGCCCGCCGGCCGCCCGGGCCCTCGGCGAGATCCTTGAGGTCGACTACCCGGCAACCATGCCCGACCGCTTCGAGGTCTAAGGGGCCACGCGGCTAGCCAGCTCGCCCTCGACCCGGAGGTTGGGGATGATGCGGTCGAGCCAGCGGGGCAGCCACCAGTTGCGGGCGCCGAGGAGCTCCATGGTGGAGGGCACGATGAGCATCCGCACCAGGGTGGCGTCGATGGCGATGGCGGTGGCCAGGCCGAGGCCGAAGAGCTTGACCGGCCGGCTGTCCTCGAGCACGAAGCTGCCGAAGACGACGACCATGATGGCCGCGGCCGCGGTGATGACCCGGGCGGTGGCGGCCAGCCCGTCGGCCACGGAGTTGACGGCGTCGCCGGTGCGCTCGTACTCCTCCTTCATGCGCGACAGCAGGAACACCTCGTAGTCCATGGACAGCCCGAACAGGATGGCGAACAGCATCATCGGTATGAACGGCTCGATGGGCGCGGGCTCGACGCCGGTGATGTCGCCCAGCCATCCCCACTGGAACACCGCCACGACCACCCCGTAGGCCGCCCCGATCGACAGCATGTTCATGATCACCGCCTTGAGCGGCACCACCAGCGAGCGGAACACCGCCATCAGCAGCAGGAACGACGCGCCGAGCACGGCCGCGAAGAAGATCGGGATCCGGCCGGCCAGATAGTCGGAGATGTCGATGTTGAAGGCCACCTGGCCCGCCACCAGAGCGTCGAGGCCGGTGCCGTGGAGAGCTTGGGGGATGACCTCGCCGCGCATCCGGTGCACCAGATCCTCGGTGGCCGCGTCCTGGGGGCCGGTGGTGGGCTGCACCCGGATAAGGAAGGCGTCGACGGTGAGGTTGGCGATGGGCGGGGACGCGAAGGCCACTCCCTCAGTCCGGTTCAGCGCGGCCGACAGGTCGTTGAGGGCTTCAATCTCGCCGGGAACGGGTGACGCCTCGACTACCACCAGCAGCGGGCCGTTGGCCCCCGGTCCGAAGCCGTCCGAGATCAGGTCGTAGGCCTTGCGAGTGGTGGTCTCCTCCGCGAAGTTGCCCTCGTCGGAGAACCCCAGGCGGAGGCCGAGCACTGGTGCGGCCAGCACGAGCAGCACCGCCGTTCCGCCCAGAGCGAACTGCCACGGGCGGGACTGGACCATCCGGCTGAGCCGGTACCAGCCGGTCTCCCGCAGCGGCTTGGCCTCCCGGTTACGCAACGTTCGCCGCAACGGGTTGGCCGGGACTCTGAACGCCCCGGCCACCAGCACGATGACCGCTGCCGGTATGCCCACCAGCAGCAGCCTGAAGCCCGTGCCGAAACCGAGAAGGGCAAGGGCGATCAGCGCGGAGGCCATCACGCCCCGGACCCGGGTGGTGCGGATCCGATCGCCGAGCAGGCCGATGACGGCCGGCAGCAGCGTCACGGACCCGGCCATGACCACCGCCACGGTGATGGCTGCAGCCAGCCCCAGCCCGGCCACGAACGGCAGTCCGATGAGCAGCAGGCCCAGCAGCGAGACCACCACGGTGGCTCCCGCGAAGATCACGGCCCGGCCGGCCGAATCGAGCGAAGCCGCGGTGGCCTCCTCCGCGCTCAAGCCATGGTCCGTCCACTCCCGGTAGCGGGTGATGATGAACAGCGCGTAGTCGATGCCGACGCCGATGCCGATCATGATGCCGATGGTCGGGGCGAACTCGGGGACGGTCGCCACGTTGCTCAACATCACGACGCCGGCCGCGCCGACTCCTACACCGATGAGCGCTGTCCCGACGGTCATGCCCATGGCCACGACCGAGCCCACCGCCATGATCAGCACGAACACCGCGAAGGCGAGCCCGATGGCCTCGGATTCGGGTGGCTCCCGGTCGGAGAGCCAGGCGCCGCCCACCTCCACCTGGACGCCGTCCATCGAGCGCAGCCCGAGTTGGTTGATGTGGCGCCCGATCTCGTGTCCGATGTCCTCCGCCTCGAAGGCGGTCACGTCGGCCCCGGTGTCGACGTCGGCGTAGGCGATGAGCCCGGCCTCGGGGCCCCGGGCTGCGATGCGATGGGCTCCGTTGGGGGCGTAGGGCGAGCCGACGGTGACCCCCTCGATGGCTTCGACCCGCTGGAACAACTCGGTAATGGCGGCCTGTACGGCCGGGTCGTCCACGCCCTGCTCGGCCCTGAACACGATCCGGCCGCTTATCACCGCGCCGATGCGGCCGAAGTGCTCCTCGAGGATGTCGGCCCCCAGGCTGCTCTCGGCGTCGGGGGCGGCCGGCGTGCCTCCGTAGGCCGCGCCCAGGCTGCCGGCCGCTCCGGCGGCGATCACGACGATCAGCAGCCAAGCGATCAGGACCCGCCACGGGTGCCGGTAGCACCATCGGCCGAGAGAGGAATACACAGCGTCGGGCAGGCTATTGGCCGAGCCGCAGGTTCAGGGCGCGGCGGGGCCGGCGACGGCTGAGCGCCGCCGCCGGCCCGAAGCCGGATTATGCGGCTAGCTCGTGGCTACTCGCCGCCGGGGAGCAGCGTGACCGGTACGCGCTGCCAGTTATTGCCGATGACGTCGATGCCGGCATTGCGCAGGTTGGTGACCGCCTCCCAGGCGATCTCCGGGCGGTAGGCGTCGTCGTCGGGGGCTGAGGCGAGGATTCCCTCGCTGGTGGCCACCGCGACGGTCTGGTCCCACAGGTCCTTGTCCATCACGCCCACGCCTTGCGGCGACGGCCAGATCAGGGCATTGATCTCGTTGAGCTGCCAGGTCTGGTGCGACCGGCCCAGAGTGGGCGCGTTGTCGAGGACGATGTCCACGCACTCCTCGGGGTTGTCGCGGCAGTAGATCCATCCCTGGAGCGACGCCTCGACGAACTTGACCGCGGTCTCGTGGTACGCGGGGTCGTCGTCCAGGCGGTCGGCGTCCGCCCACAGCGCATCCTGGAGCATGGCCGTGCCCACGTCATTCCAGTTGATGATGTTGAGGTCATCGGGCTGGTACAGCTCACCGGTGTCGGGGTTGACCGTCTCGAGCACCTGGGCGTACTCGTTATAGATCATGGCCTGGGCGGCGTCGATCTCGCCGCTGATCAGCGCCAGCATGTCGAAGTTCTGCTGGACCAGCTGAACGTCGGATGCCGGGTCGAGCCCGTTCCTGCGGAGCCCGGCCAGCAGCTCGAACTCGTTGCCGAAGCCCCAGTTGCCGACGGTGCGGCCCTCCAGATCGGCGACCGTGGTGATGCCGGAGTCGGCGAAGGCCACCTGGAGGGTGGCGCTGCGCTGGAACACCTGGGCGATGTTGGTGATGTTGGCGCCCTCCTCCCGTGGCACCAGGCCGCGGGGCACCCAGGACACCGCGAAGTCGGCGGCACCCGAGTCCAGCACCGAGGCGGGCACGATCTCCACGCCGCCCTCGAGGATCTCCACGTTCAGTCCGTAGTCCTCGTAGATGCCGGTGGCCACGGCCGCGTAGTAGCCCGCGAACTGCGACTGGGTGAACCATTGCAACTGCAGGGTGACGTCGACCGGCGGCGCGGGCTCGGGCTCGGCCATGGCCTCCGCCGCGGCCGCTTCGGCCTCGGCAGCAGCCGCTTCGGCCTCGGCCTGAGCAGCCGCGGCTGCCTCGGCCTCTGACTGCGCCGCGGCCGCCTCGGCGGCGGCCGCTTCCAGATCGGCCTCCAGCGCGGCGACGACCTCGGGGTCTATCGCCCCCTCGGCCTCAGCCATGGCCTCTGCGAGTGCCGCCTCAGCCTCGGCTGCCCTGGCGGCAGCCGCGTCGGCCTCGGCGGCGGCCGCGTCGGCCTCAGCCTGAGCGGCGGCTGCGTCGGCCTCGGCAGCCGCAGCCGCGGCGTCCGCCGCGCTGGTGTCCGGCGCAGCCGGCTCCTCGTCGTCGCCACAGGCGGCGGCAATCAGGCCCAAGGCCAGAAGCGGCACCAATAGACGTACCAACGTGATTCTTGTTCTCATGGTTTGTTTCCCTCCCAATTGGGTCTTCTCTGATGAGACTTAATGGCAGCCGCGACCGGGCGCCGTTGAAGATGTCACGCCGACCTCCTGGCCACGAAGTACCAGGGCATGACGAGGCGCTCGGCAAGGACTGCGAGCGCGTAGAGGCCGATGCCCACCAGCGAGCCGGCCAGCACCGCGGCCCAGGCGTCGTCGTAGCGGGTGAGTCCGGCCGAGTTGGTGATGAGGTTGCCCAGGGCGTCCTGACGGCCGCCGAAGTACTCGGCCACGATGGCGGCGATCACGGCCAGCGAAGTGGCCAGCTTCAGCGCGGTGAAGAAGAACGGCATGGCGTTGGGGATGCGTACCTCCCGCATGATGCGCCACTTGCCGGCCCCGTAGGACTCCATCAGCTCGATCTGGCTCGGCTCCACCTGGGTCAAGCCCCGTGCAGCGTTGATGAAGATCGGGAAGAACACCAGCACCACCACCACGGCCTGGTTGGAGCGGGGCGACAGGAGCCCGAACCAGGCGTTGAAGATCGGGGCCAGCGCGATGATGGGCACCGCATTGACGGCAACCGCCAGGGGAGTGAGCGTCTCGTTGGCCGCCCGGGAGGCGGTGACCAGCAGAGCGAAGGCTGCTCCCACGACCACTCCGGCCAGCAGCCCGGTGACGATGATGAAGCCGGTGACTCCGGTGGCGGTGATGATGGCGTCGAAGTTCTCGGCCACCGCGCTGGCGATCTCCGAGGGCGGCGGAAGCACGAAGCCGTCGGGGCGCAGCACCGCCAGGACCACCTCCCAGCAGCCGAAGATGACCACCGCAGCCACCACCGGAGGAAGCCATGAGCGCAGCAGCGTCCTTGCCGTGGTCACGGCTGCACCGGATCTCTGTTCGAGGCGGGAATGGCTGTGGTCACGCTGCTAATGACCTCCCCGCAGCGCGTCGCGCACTGCGGTGACGTTGGCGAAGAAGGCGGGATCGTCCCGGGTGGCGTCGGTGCGCGGGCCCAGATCGTTGTCGATCACGGCCGCGATCCTCCCCGGGCGGGGCGACATGACCGCGACCTTGGTGGACAGGAACACCGCCTCGGGGATGGAGTGGGTGACGAACACGACGGTGATCTGGGTCTCCGACCAGATGCGCAGCAACTCGTTCTGCATGTGCTCCCGGGTCATCTCGTCGAGCGCGCCGAACGGCTCGTCCATGAGCAGCAGCTGCGGGTGGAACGACATGGCTCGGGCGATGGCGATGCGCTGCTGCATGCCCCCGGAGAGCTCGGCGGGGTGATGACGGGCGAACTCGGTGAGCTTGACCAGCTCGAGCATCTCCGCCGACCGGCGGCGCCGATCGGATGCCTTCCAGCCCATCAGCTCGAGCGGCAGCTCGATGTTGCGCGTGACGTTGCGCCACTCGAACAGGCCCGCCCGCTGGAACACCATGGAATAGTCCCGGTCGAGGCGGGCCGCGTCCGCGGTCTTGCCGTTGACGAGGACGGAGCCGTCGCTGGCATCGACGAGCGCTGCGATGAGGCGCAGCAGCGTGCTCTTTCCGCAGCCCGAAGGGCCGATGAGGGTGACGAAGTCGCCCTGGTCGATGTGAAGGTCGATGTCTTCGAGGGCCTTCACCTCGTTGTGCCGCCCGGGATTGAAGACCTTCGACGCGCCGCGGATCTCGACGGCCGGGGCCTGGTTCATGTCGGGGCCTGCGTCGTTCATGTCACGGTCTCCCGACCCTTGCGGCCCACCAGTCCGTACTCGATCGACGAGATCACCGCGAACACGAAGATCCCCAGAGCGGCCGCGCCCAGCACCGCCACATAGAGGCGCTCCGGGCCGGTGGTGTAGCGCTGAGCCTCCAGCAGCACGCGGCGGCCCAGGCCTCCCTTGACGCCGGCGGAGATCTCTCCCACGATGGCTCCCACCACGCTGGCGGTGGCCGCGATCTTGAACGCCGCGAACAGGTACGGCAGCGAGGCCGGCAGTCGCAGACGCCACAGGGTCTGGCCCCATCGGGCCGCGTAGGAGTCCATCAGCTCGAGGTTCTCGGGCCGGGGTGACTGCAGGCCCCTCAATCCGTTGATCGTCACCGGGAAGAACGTCAGGTAGGTGGCGATTATCGATACCGACATCCAGTCCTGCCATTCGAAGGGCAGGAAGTCGAAGCTCTTGCGGCCCCAGATCACGATGATGGGCGCGATGGCGATGAGCGGGATGGTCTGGCTGGCGATCACGTGGGGAACAAGGGCCCGCTCCAGGCGCCCGGATGTGGTGAGCACGATGGCGATGCTGAGGCCCACCATCACGCCGATGGCGAATCCCACGGCTGCCTCCCGGAGGGTGAAGGCGGCCTCCTTGCCGACGATCGACCAGAAGGGCTCGTTGGTGCCCCTGGGCTCCTCGAAGATCCCCGACACGATGTCGAGCACCGGGGGCATCTTGAGGTCGTCGGACTCGGGCAGGATCGAGCCGATGACCGGCCAGCCCGACTGGGAGTCGTCTATGGCTGTGCCCACCACTTTGTACAGGCTGTAGGCCAGACCCAGCAGGCATATGAAC
The DNA here is from genome assembly GCA_022828135.1 of Acidimicrobiia bacterium. Classification (GTDB taxonomy): domain Bacteria; phylum Actinomycetota; class Acidimicrobiia; order Acidimicrobiales; family Aldehydirespiratoraceae; genus Aldehydirespirator. Next base: position 15,850 of record JAJEJB010000005.1, read on the forward strand.
ACGGCCAGCACGACCACTTGACGGCCGGTCCTGCGCATGCGGGCCCGCCGCTGCTCCCGGGCGGCCTGCAGGCGTAGCAACTGCTCGAAGACGATCGGATCGTCGGCGGCCCCGGCCACGACGGCCCCGTCAGCCGTTTCGACCATGGAATCAATGGGCTGACCAGGTTCGTAACTCACGGTGGGAATCAGTCCCTGAGCGCGGGGATGATCCGCTGGCCGTAGGCGTTGAGCGTCTCGTCCTTCTGGTCGTGCATCAGGTAGATGGCGAACTGGTCGACACCCAGGTCGCGCAGCTCCTGAAGGCGGGCAATGTGGTTGTCGGCGTCGCCGAGGATGCAGAAGCGGTCGATCACCTCGTCGGGCACGAAGTCGGTGTGAACGTTGCCGGCCTTGCCGTGCCCCGAGTAGTCGTAGCCCTCGCGCCCCCTGATGTAGTCGGTGAGGGCCTGGGGAACGCCCCCGCCGGTGTCGCCGTAGCGGTCCACCAGGTCGGCCACATGGTTGCCGACCATGCCGCCGAACCAGCGGACCTGGTCGCGCTGGTGGGCCAGGTCGTCTCCCACGTACGCCGGCGCGGCCACGCACATGTACAGCTCGTCGGGATCACGTCCCGCCTCGACCGCAGCCTTGCGGACGGCCGCGATGGTCCACTCCGTGATCTGGGGATCGGCGAGCTGGAGGATGAACCCGTCGGCCTGCTCACCGCAGAGCCTCAGGGCTCTCGGCCCGTAGGCGGCCATCAGGATGTCGAGCCGGCTGCCCGCGGACCACGGGAACTGCTGGCGGGTGCCGTTGTAATCGACGGGCCGGCCTTCGACCAGGCCCTTGATGACCCTCATCGACTCGGCCAGGGTGGCCAGGCTGGTGGGCGTGTGGCCCAGCACCCGCATGGCCGAGTCGCCCCGGCCGATGCCGCAGACGGTGCGGTTCCCGAACATGTCGTTGAGGGTGGCGAACAGCGAGGCGATGACCGTCCAGTTGCGGGTGCCTGGGTTGGTGACCATCGGCCCGATCGTCATGCGGTTCGTGGCCGACAGCATCTGGCTGTAGATCACGAACGGCTCCTGCCAGAGCACATGGCTGTCGAAGGTCCATCCGTGGGAGAACCCGTGCGTCTCGGCCTGCCGGGCCAGGTCCACCACCCGCCATGCCGGCGGGTCGGTCTGGAGGACGACGCCGAAGTCCATGTTCGTCTCGTGACTAGCGGTTGCGGGGGAAGCCGAGATCGACGGCGCTGTCGGCGGGGTCGGGCCAGCGGGTGGTGATCGCCTTGGCCTTGGTGAAGAAGTGGATGCCCTCGGGGCCGTACATGTGGGTGTCGCCGAACAGCGAGTTCTTCCAGCCGCCGAAGGAGTGGCAGCCCACCGGCACCGGGATGGGGACGTTGATCCCCACCATGCCGGCATCGGCGTCGAGCTGGAACTGGCGGGCCGCGCCCCCGTCGCGGGTGAAGATGGCCGCGCCGTTGCCCCACGGGTTCTGCTCGATCAGCTCCACCGCCTCGTGGTAGCTGTCGGAGCGAACCACGCACAGCACCGGCCCGAAGATCTCGTCCTGGTACACGGTCATGTCGGGGGTGACGTTGTCGAGCAGCGACACTCCGAGGAAGAACCCGTCGTTGTCGAACACCGCCTCCCGGCCGTCCATGACCACGGTGGCGCCCTCGTCGGCGCCGATGCCGACGTAGCCGGCCACCCGGTCGCGGTGCTCGCGGGTGATGAGCGGGCCCATCTCGGAGTCGGGATCGTCGCCCGGACCGACGCGCAGCTTGTCCATGCGCACCCTGATGGCGTCCACCAGCGGATCGCCGGCGTCGCCCACGGCCACCACCACCGACACCGCCATGCAGCGCTCACCAGCCGAGCCGTAGGCCGCCGACACGGCCGCGTCGGCGGCCAGGTCCAGGTCGGCGTCGGGCAGCACCACCATGTGGTTCTTGGCCCCCGCGAGGGCCTGCACCCGCTTGCCGGCAGAGGTGCCCGTCTCGTACACGTAGCGGGCGATGGGGGTGGACCCGACGAAGCTCACCGCGGCCACGTCGGGATGGGTCAGCAGCCGGTCCACAGCCACCTTGTCGCCGTTGACGACGTTGAGCACGCCCGGCGGGAACCCGGCCTCGAACGCCAGCTCGGCCACCAGGCGGGGCGCCGACGGGTCGCGCTCGGACGGCTTGAGCACGAAGGTGTTGCCGCAGGCCAGCGCGTTGGGGATCATCCACAGCGGCACCATGGCCGGGAAGTTGAACGGCGTGATGCCGGCCACCACCCCCAGCGGCTGGCGCACGGTGTACACGTCGACGCCGCCCGACGCCTGGGCGTTGTAGCTGCCCTTGAGCAGGTCGCCCAGGCCGCAGGCGAACTCGATGTTCTCCAGGCCCCGGGCCACCTCGCCCAGCGCGTCGGAGCGCACCTTGCCGTGCTCGGCCGTCAGCCGGGCGGCGATCTCGGCCGCGTTGGCCTCCACCAGGTTGCGGAAGGCGTGCATGAGCTTGGTGCGGGCCGCCAGCGACGTGTGGCGCCACTCCTCGAAGGCGGCCGCCGCCGACGCCACCGCCGTGTCGACCTCGGCCACGCTGGCCAGCCCGACCTCGGCGGACTGCTCGCCCGTGGCGGGGTTGAAGACCGGATGGGACCGGCCGGATTCGCAGGGCAGGGCCGCTCCGTCAACGAAATGCTGAATTGTCTCCACGTGGCTCTCCTGTCTTGTCTCCTGTCGCGGAGGGGTGCGGGTCGCCACCCCTCCAGCTACGTCAAGTACTGGCTCAGGCCTCTCGGCAGGTATTGGCCGTCGCCGGCCCGGCCCAGGTACTGACCGTTGTCGATGACCTTCTTGCCTCGCGAGAACACAGTGTCGACGTGTCCGATCACCTCGGTGCCCTCGTAGGCGGAGTGGTCCATGTTCATGTGGTGGTTCTCGACGCTGATCGTCCACTGCTTGTCGGGGTCGTAGATCACGACGTCGGCGTCGGATCCGGGAGCGATGATCCCCTTGCGGGGGTACAGGCCCATCATCCGGGCGGGGGTGGTGGCGCACAGCTCCACCCAGCGGGCCAGGCCGATCTCTCCGGTGACCACGCCCTGGTAGATCATGTCCATGCGGTGCTCGACGCCGCCGATGCCGTTGGGGATGGCCCGGAAATCGTTCAGGCCGAGCTCCTTCTGCTCCTTCATGCAGAAGGGGCAGTGATCGGTGGACACCACGGCCAGATCGTTGGTGCGCAGCCCCCTCCACAGGTCGTCCTGGTGACCCTCCGCCCGGGACCGGAGAGGGGTGGAGCACACGTAGGCGGCCCCCTCGAAGCCGGGACGGTCGAGGTGCTCCTCCAAACTGAAGTGCAGGTACTGCGGGCAGGTCTCCGCGAACACGTTCATGCCGGTGTCGCGGGCCATGGCCACCTGCTCTAGCGCCTCGGAGGCCGACAGGTGGACGATGTAGAGAGGCGCCGCCCCCACCTTGGCCAGCTGGATGGCCCGATGGGTGGCCTCCGACTCCAGCTCCTTGCGACGCACGTACCCGTGGGTGACAGGACTGGTCTCGCCGCGCTCGAAGGCCTGCTCGGCCAGCACATCGATGGCCAGGCCGTTCTCGGCGTGCATCATGATGAGAGCGCCGTTGCCGGCGGCCTGCTGCATGGCCCGCAGGATCTGGCCGTCGTCGGCCAGGAACACGCCGGGATAGGCCATGAACAGTTTGAAGCTGGTGATGCCCTCGTTGACCAGCAGGTCCATCTCCTTGAGCGAGTCGTTGTCGACACCGCCGATGACCATGTGGAAGCCGTAGTCGATGGCGCAGTTGCCCTCGGCCTTGGCCATCCAGGCGTCGAGACACTCCCGCACGTTCTCGCCGGTCTTCTGCACCGCGAAGTCCACGATGGTGGTGGTGCCGCCCCAGGCCGCGGCCCGGGTGCCGGTCTCGAAGGTGTCCGAGGCGAAGGTCCCGCCGAAGGGCAGCTCCATGTGGGTGTGGACGTCGACGCCGCCAGGCACCACGAGCCGGCCTGTGGCGTCGATGACCTCCGCGCCCTGCTCGGCCGCTACCGCGATGTCGCTGCCGGGGCGCAGTACCGCAGTGATCTGCTCGCCGTCGATCAGCACGTCGGCCGGATCCGCGCCGGTCGAGCTAACGACGGTGCCTCCCTTGATGAGCGTTGCCATCTCTGTCTCCTTCCGGTGCCTCCGGCTGTTCGAAACTGCCGGCGAGTTAGGTCATGGAGCGGTCAGGGGTCCGTACAGGTCGGGGCGGCGGTCCCTGTAGAAGGCCCACTGGGATCGGACCTCCTCGATCTGGTCGAGGTCGAGGTCGCGCACCACCAGCTCCTCGGTCCGGTCCGAGGCGGTCCCGTCCACGAATTGCCCTCTCGGGTTGGCGAAGTACGAGGTGCCGTAGAAGTCGTTGTCGCCCAGCGGCTCGATCCCCACCCGGTTGATGGCCCCGACGAAGTACATGTTGGCCACCGCAGCCGAGGTCTGCTCGAGCTGCCAGAGGTACGCGGACAGGCCGCGGCTGGTGGCCGACGGGTTGAACACGATCTCCGCTCCGGCGAGTCCGAGCGCCCGCCAGCCCTCCGGGAAGTGGCGGTCATAGCAGATGTACACACCGACCGTGCCGACGGCGGTCTCGAACACCGGGTATCCGAGGTTGCCGGGACGGAAGTAGAACTTCTCCCAGAACCCTTTGACCTGGGGGATGTGGGTCTTGCGGTACTTGCCCAGGTAGCTGCCGTCGGCGTCGATGACGGCCGCGGTGTTGTACAGGAGCCCGGCCTTCTCGTGCTCGTACATGGGCAGCACCAGCACCATCTCGTGCTTGGCCGCCAGCTCCTGGAACCGCTTGGTGGTGGGACCGTCCGGTATGGCCTCGGCGTAGGAGTAGAACTCGGTGTCCTGCACCTGGCAGAAGTAGGGGCCGTAGAACAGCTCCTGGAAGCACATCACCCGGGCGCCGGCCGACGCTGCCTCCGCCACGTACTTCTCGTGGAGCTCGATCATCGACTCCTTGTCGCCGGTCCAGGCCACCTGGACAATTGCCGAAGTAACCGTACGCGCCATGTGTGCCCTCCCTGACCCCGTCGGATGCTCGTCCGGCCCCGAGGGAAAGGGCGATCTTAGCGGACCTCCCGCCTGCGTCAATGGCGAAAGCTGCGGCGGGAGGAGATGACGCCGGTGTCGAATCCGGCAAGGTGCAGACCGCCGTGAAAGCGGGCGTGCTCGATCTTCAAGCACCGGTCCATCACTACGTCGAGTCCGGCTGCGACGCAGCGCTTCGCGGCCTCCGGGCTCCACAGCCCGAGTTGCGCCCAGAAGACCGGTGCGCCCGCGGCGATGGCCTCGTCCGCCACGGAGGGGAGATCCTCGGAGCGGCGGAACACGTCCACGATGTCGGGTGTGACCGGCAGGTCCGCGAGCGACGCATATACCCGGCGGCCGAGGATCTCGCTCCCGGCGGCGCGGGGGTTCACCGGGTACACCTCGAAGTCGGTGGACGACGACAGCAGGTAGGTGAGGACGAAGTAGCTGGCTCGGGCCAGGTTGGCGGAGGCGCCGACGACCGCCACCGAGCCGGACCGGTTCAGGATGCGCTGGCGCTCGAGCGCGGTCGGCGGCGTCCAGCCCTCGACGGGCGGGTGATCAGCCTCAGCCATCGACGTCTTTCGTGGCTGCGGTCAGGGCCTGGTCGAGGTCCCAGAGGATGTCGTCGATGTCCTCCAACCCGACCGATATTCGCACCATGTCCGGCGATACGCCCCCCGCCTCCAGTTCTTCGTCGGAGAGTTGCTGATGGGTGGTGGAGGCCGGGTGGATCACCAGCGTCTTGGCGTCGCCCACGTTGGCTAGATGCGACACCATCTGCAGCGATTCGATGAAACGCGCGCCGGCGGCGCGCCCGCCCACCACACCGAAGGTGAAGATGGCGCCCGGGCCCTTGGGCAGGTAGCGGTGGGCCAGGTCGTGCTGCGGATGGTCGGGCAGGCCCGCCCACAGCACCCAGGCCACCCGGTCGTCGGCGTCCAGCCATTCGGCCACGGCCCGGGCGTTGGCGACGTGGGCCTCCATGCGCAGCGGCAGCGTCTCGATCCCCTGCAGCAGGAGGAAGGCGTTGAACGGCGACAGGCAGGCCCCTACATCGCGCAACTGCTCCGCCCTCACCTTCGTGCAGAAGGCGTACTCGCCGAAGTTGTCCCACCAGCGCAGCTCGTTGTAGCTCGGGATCCGTTCGACCATGTGGGGGAACCGGCCCGAGTCCCAGTCGAAGCGACCCGCCTCAACGATTACGCCGCCGATGGAGGTTCCGTGGCCGCCCAGGAACTTGGTGGCCGAGTGCAGGGCGATGTCGGCGCCGTGGTCCAGCGGGCGGCACAGGTACGGCGTGGCGAAGGTGGAGTCAACCGCCAGGGGCAGCTTGTGGTCGGCTGCGACATCGGCCAGGGCGGCCAGGTCGGCCACCGCTCCGGAGGGATTGGCGATGATCTCCGTGTACAGCAGCTTGGTGTCATCGCGCACGGCGGCGGCGAAGGCATCGGGGTCGGTCCCGTCCACGAACGTGGTGTCGATGCCGAGGCGTCGCAGCGTCACATCGAGCAACGTGTAGGTACCGCCGTAGAGGCCGGCCGCGGCCACTACGTGCTCGCCGGCTGAGGCCAGAGCGGTGACGGTGAGGAACTCGGCGGCCTGGCCGCTGGCGGTGGCCACCGCCCCGATGCCTCCCTCGAGGCTGGCCATGCGCTCCTCGAAGGCCGCGTTCGTCGGGTTGGAGATCCGGGTGTAGAAGGTGCCGTACTTCTGGAGGGCGAACAGGTCGGCGGCATCCGCCGTGTCCTCGAACACGAAGCTCGTGGACTGGTAGATGGGCACGGCCCGGGCGCCGGTGGTGGGATCGGGCTGGCTGCCCGCGTGCAGTGCCCTGGTACGGAATCCCCATTGGCGGTCGTCCATGCCTTGACGATACTCATCCCGGCTCGTCGCCACCCCCCGGCCGGCGGGTCCTGTCGCCGAGCCGAGATGACCGACACGGGCTTCGCCCTATTCGTCGGTCATCTGACTCGTCGCCACCCCCCGGCCTGGCGCATCGCGCACTCTCGTGGCGCAGGGGACGGGATGGGCCGCGGTACGGTCAGCGGTGGTGGACCGGTTCCGCACTGAGACGATCGCCTTTGATACGGCCGACGTGGCTGCTGTTGTGCGCGAGATGGAGAGCCTGGCGGATCGGGGTGACGGTCTGGGCTGGATCAACATCGGTCCCGGCCTGCGGGACGACCAGATCGAGAGACTGCCAACGCCTACGGTGCTGGGACGGTGGTTCTCCGGAAGGGGGCCGGCAGTGCCGATGGCGACCTGGACCCCGCCGCGGGAAGGCCGGGGCTCCTCGCAGCCCATTGTCGGCGTGGAGCATGGTGCGGGACCGAAGGCCCTGGACCGGCTCAGCGATGCCGGGGCTCCGCTGCCAGCGGGTTGGCACAAGGTTCAGGACCACGCCAAGAACGGGATCGTCGTGCACCCCGCCGCGGGGGCGTCTCACGATGAGGTGCTGGGCTGGCTCCTGTCGGCGTGCTGGGCGCTTTGTCCGATCGACATAGAGGATCACTGGCTGGCCGAGGTCCACCGACCTGCATGAGTTCCGCTCTGGTTCGCTGCGTTCACGGGCCGCTCGGGCCACGGCCTCGCTCAGCTCGGCCTCTGGGTTAGGTGCTGATCACTGCCTCTACGATCAGGTCGATGACGGCCTGGGCGTCGGCGTCCCAGACGACGTCGTGGACGGGTGGCGCAGGCTCTGCCGCGATGGCGGCCGGCGGGCGCACGTCGGTGACGGTCATGCCGCGGGTGTGCTCACCGTGCAACTCGACGGTCACCGGGTGGCTGGAACGGCGGAACAGGTGGGGGTGCGTGACCGCGATGATGGCGGTGGCGTCATGCACCGGGGCCGCCTCCAGACCGAACTCGCGGCACCGGTCGTAGGCGTATTCCAAGAGACCGGCGGCGAAGTGGGCAGCAGGAGTGCCGGCTGAGCGCATCCGGGATGCCTCACTGCCACCCAGGAGGACCCTGTGGGTCACGTCCAGCCCCACCATCGTCAGCGGGGCCGCCTCGCGGAACACGATGGCCGCGGCCTCCGGATCGGCCCAGACGTTGAATTCGGCGACGGGGGTCACGTTGCCGGCGTGAGCACCACCGCCCATGATTGTGAGGCCGGCCAGGCGGCTGCGCAGATCCGGGTCGCGCCGCAACGCGAGAGCCACGTTCGTCAAGGGTCCCACCGCCACCAGGTGCAGGTCGTCGACGGAGCGGGCCGTATCGCACAGGAAGGCTACGGCGTCGTCGGAGGCGACGGAGCGGGTCAGCTCCGGCAGAGCGACGTCGCCCAGCCCGGTTGCCCCGTGGATGCGGGCCGCGTCCATGGTGGGCGCGATCAGCGGGCGGGCCGCGCCCCGGTGCACCTCGACGTCCAGTCCCGCCACCTGAGCCGTGATCAGGGCGTTGTGGGTGGTGTGCTCGATCCCGACGTTGCCGTTGACGGTCGTGACCCCCACCAGCTCGCCGTGGTGGGCGGCGGTGAGGATGGCGATCGCGTCGTCGAGGCCGGGGTCGCAGTCCAGCAGGATCCGGTGTTTCGCCGGCGCGATGTCCGTGGTCATTCCTTGAGCCTAGGTGGCCCTACGCACCGAGCAGGCTCTTGACCTCGGCCGGAGTGGGCAGGGATGGCTGCGCGCCGTGGCGCAGCGTGGCGGCGGCGCCCACCCTTACGGCCCACTCGGTGGCTTCCACGAGATCGGCGCCGCCGACCAGGGCATCGGCGAGCGCGCCGCAGAAGGCGTCACCGGCCGCGGTGGTGTCGACGGGCATCACAGCCGGCGCCGGTACGTGGGTGGCGTCGGTCGGCGTGACGACTATCGCACCGGCCGCTCCCAGGGTCACCACGGCAGCCGCGATCGGCAACCCTCGGGCCAGAGCGACGGCGGTCTCGGGGTCCACACCGCCGATGGGGGAGAGACCGGCGTGGCCCGCCATCGTGGCCAGCTCGGTCTGGTTGGGCACGATCACATCCACGCCGTCGAGCAGGTCGAGCGAGAGCATGGTCGCCGGCGCGGGAGCGGGGTTGAGTACGACTGTGCCGCGCGCACAGCGAACCGCGGCCGACACCGCCTCTAACGGCACCTCCAGCTGGAGCAGCACCACGTCCGCCGCGGCCAGCACGCCAGCTGCGCCCTCCACGTCGGCGGAGCTGAGGCGGCCGTTGGCGCCGGGGCTCGCCACGATGGCGTTATCGCCGTCGGCTCCCACCGCGATCAGGGCAGTGCCGCTCGGAGCGCCCTCGATAGTCAGCAGGCATGCCGTGTCGACGCCGGCCGAGTCCATCGCCGAGCGCAGCGTCGCGCCCGCGTCGTCATCGCCGACCCTTCCGATCATGGCGACCCGCCGGCCGAGACGAGCCGCCGCCACCGCCTGGTTGGCTCCCTTGCCGCCGGGAATGAGTCGCAGGTCGCCGCCCAGCACGGTCTCACCCGCCACCGGGATCTTGTCAACCTCCACCACGAGGTCGAGGTTGGCGCTGCCTACGACCGCAACCTCCGGCCCCGCCCCAGGGTCATCGGCCATGAGCGCAGTCTAGAACTGGCTGCGAGACCGGGCTCCGCCCGGCGTCACTACCCCTCTGCGGAGGCGATGAAGGGAACCTCGAAGGTGCCGTCGATGACCTCCTGAAGGCGGGTCTCGAACAGATCCATCGCCTCGGCGGAGACGGTGCCCGCGCTGTAGTCGGGGTTCATCTGGACCTCGAAGCCGCCGTCGCTCATCAGCACGTCGTAGAAGGGCTGGTAGTTGTCCGCCGCGATGTCGTTGACCATCTGGCGGTAGGTCTCACCGATCTGCCAGGCCATGGACGCCACCACGTTGTCGGGAGCCAGCGACGACTCGTCGTACACGTAGCCGAAAGCCGACAGCCCCTGTTCGCGGGCCGCTTGGATCATGCCGAAGGATCCTGCGTTCCCGCAGGCCACGAACACGTCGGCGCCCTGCTCTGCCTGGGCCGCGGTGGCCTCCTTGCCCAGCGCGGCGTCCACCCACGACCCCAGGAACGCGTCCAGACGGGTGGCGTCGGGCCGGACTTCCTGGGCGCCCAGTAGAAATGCCTCGACTGTCGCGCGGCAGACCGGGATGTCGTAGCCCGCGTTGGCTCCGATTATCCCCGACTCCGTGATTCCGCCTGCGAGGATGCCCGAGAGGTACGCGGGCTCGTGCATCGGCATGAAGTAGTCGGCGATGTTGGGGCCCTCGACGCCGCAGAAGCCGCCGCAGGAACCCTGCCAGGCGAACTTGACGTTGGGGTAGTCCGGGGCCATCTCATGGATGGGCGCGCCGTAGTCGAAGGAGTGACCGATGACGAGCTGCACGCCCTCCTCGGCGAACCCGCTCATCACCCGGGTGGCGCCCTGGGCGTCGAAGGGAGCGTCGTCGACGACCTGCAGGTCGATCAGGCCCTCGGACTCCAGCAGCTTGACGCCTTCGTAGGCGGCCTGGCACCACGACAGGTCGTTGAGCGCGCACGGCAGCAGGATGGCCACGCTCACCTTCTCGGCGGCGGGTTCCTCGGCGGCGGGCTCCTCAGCCGAGGGTTCTTCAGCGGCGGGTTCCTCGGCGGCGGGTTCTTCAGCGGCGGGTTCTTCAGCGGCCGGCTCCTCGGCCGGAACAGCCGTTGTGGGCGCGGGTTCGGGCGCAGCCTCCTCGGCGGCTTCATCGTCGCCGCAGGCTGCGGCGAGCAGCACGAATACGGCCAGCAGGGCAACCACGCTTCGCTTGGTCATTGCGACTCCCCCTAGGGTCCGGGATCCAGCGACGGCACCATACACCTCGCCGCCGGCAGGGTCGATACCGGCAACCTAGGAGGACCTTGCTCCCTTGATATAGGGGACGCCCAGCGACTCGGGCTGGGCGTCGTCGCGGGCCCTTGCCGTGGCCACGACCACCACCATGATCGTCACCAGGTAGGGCAGAGCCTGAAAGAACTCGAACGGGATGTCGCTCTCGATCCCGCCGCTGGCGGACTGGATCCTGAGCTGCAGAGCGTCGGTGAACCCGAACAGGAAGGCACCGGCCGCGACCCGCAGCGGACTCCAGCGGCCGAAGATGACGAGAGCTATGGCCACCCAGCCCCGGCCCGCGGTCACGTTCTGGGCGAACAGCCCGAGCTGGCCTACCACCAGCACCGCTCCGCCGAGGCCGGCCATCGCTCCCGAGGCGAGGATGGCAGCCGCCCTCACCCGGTCGACGCTGATGCCGGCGGCATCGGCGGCTCCGGGACGGTCGCCCGCGGCCCGCACCGCCAGCCCGAACCGGGTGTACCTCAGGACCCACCACACGCCGACGATGAGAACGACCGCGAGATAGACCAGCGGACTCTGGTCGAACACCACGCTGCCGATCCCTGGGATGGAGCCCAGCAGGGGGATCTCCAGCTTCGCCATCGGGTCGAAGCGCTCGGGTGCGGTCACCCCGAACAGCCTCACGTGCAGGAAGCTGGTCAGTCCCGACGCCAGAAGCACCAGCGCGATCCCGTTGATCACCTGCTCAGTCTTGAGCGCCACGCTGAACAGCGCCATCAGCACGCCGATGAACATCCCGCCCCCGATCCCGGCCGCGACGCCCAGCCAGGGTTGGCCGCTGTAGTGGGTGGCCAGGAATGCGGCGTAGGCGCCCGAGAGCATCATCCCCTCCAGGCTCAGGTTCAGCACACCCGCCCGCTGGCAGAGGGACTCGCCCACCGCGGCCAACCCGGTGGGGACGGCCAAACGGATCGAGGCGTTGAGCAGCGGGATGATGGCCGCCGCGCCGAACACCGCCCCCCAGTTCACACCGGACTCCCGGGCAGCAGGAGAGCCGCGCTCACCGGCTCCTCCTCCCCACTTTGTCGGCCACCAGGATCAAGAGTACGAACAGGGCCTGGATCACGATGGTCAGCACCCGGGGGACTTGCTGGGTGCGCTGGATCACATCGCCGCCGAGGGTCAGCGCGCCGATCAGCACTGCGGCCAACAGCACACCGATGGGCCGCGTGCGGGCGACAAGGGCGACGATGATGGCGGTGAATCCGAAGCCGGGTGAGATGTTGCCGGTCAGCCTCGACTCCGGTCCCATCACCTGGAGGATCCCGGCCAGCCCGGCGAAGGCCCCCGACACGACCATCACTGCGGTGATGAGCCGCCCGGTCCTCACCCCGGCGGCCTCAGTGGCGTCGCGGTTGAGTCCCATCATCCGCGTGTGGAACCCGAACGGGGTCCTCCTCATGACGTAGGCAACAACCGGGATGAGCCCGAGCCCTATCAGCAGGCCTATGTGGGTCTTCAGCCCCGGAATGTCGGGCAGGCGGGCCGCGTCGGGAAGCGTCTCGGACACGGGTTGGAAGCCGACCGGGTCCCGCAGCGGCTTGCGGATGGTGTACTCGAGGATCCGAAGAGCAACGTAGTTCAACAGCAGCGAGGAGATGACCTCGTTCACGCTCCACCGGGCCCGCAGGAAGCCGACAACCCAGCCCCAGGCGCCGCCGGCGAGAGCCCCTACCACGCACGCCGCGGGGATCAGCACTGCACGGGTACCGATGGGGACGTAGAGGGCGAAGGCGCCGCCGGCCAGGGCCCCCATCAGGAGCTGGCCCTCGGCTCCGATGTTCCACACCCGGGCCCGGAACGCCACGGCCAGCCCGAGCCCGATCAGCAGCAGGGGAGCGGTCTCCACCAGCACGAGGCTGATGTTGAAGCGCGAGCCAAAGGTTCCGCTGAGCATGTCGGCGTAGGCCTGGAAGGGGTTGGCGCCAGCGAGGGCCAGCAGGACCCCTCCCAGCACGAACGCGGCGACGACCGCGGCCGCCGACAGGCCCAGGGAGCTGAGCCGTGCACTCCAACCGGCTACCGGTGCCGCGCTGTCGGGGTCCGGCCCGCCCGGCGAGTCCGTGGCCTCGATCGTTGCGGTCATCGGGCCGGAGCCCTCTCCGCGCGGCTCCCTGCTCCACCCATGGCCAAGCCGATCGCTTCGCGGTCCAGGGGGGTCTCGACGAGCTGGCCGCGGTAGATCACGAAGCACCGGTCCGACAGTGCGGTGACCTCGTTGAGGTCTGTGGTGATCAACAGCACCGCGACGCCGGAGTCGCGCTGCTCGGAGATCTGGTTCCACACGAACTCGATGGCTCCGACGTCAAGTCCCCTCGTGGGTTGGGCCGCGATCAACAGTTGCAGATCAGTGCCTAGGGCGCGGGCCAGCACGACTTTCTGTGCGTTGCCCCCCGAGAGCGTAGAGGCCGAGGTGGACGGGGTCCGCACCGCGATCGAGAAGCGGCTCACCAGGTCGGCGCCCCGAGCGGCCACCGCCTTGGGATCGATCCACAGCCGGCGGCCGTACGGGGCCTTGTCGATGCGGTCGTACACGAGGTTCTCGGCCACCGAAAGGCCGCGGATGAGGCCGCGGCGGTAGCGGTCGGCCGGGATCATGCCCACTCCGGCGTCCAGCAGCTGCCGGGGAGTTGCACCGGTGACATCGGTTGAGCCGAGCCGGATCTTCCCCGAGGCGGGCCGGCTCAGCCCGCACAGCACCGCCTCGAGCTCTGCCTGGCCGTTGCCCTCCACCCCCGCGATCGTGACGATTTCGGAGGCTCGCACCTCCAGGCTCAGATTGAAGAAGTCCCTGGGGTGCTCGCCGCCGGTTCCGGCCGCCGACTTCGAGGAGAGATCCTCCAGCGTCAGCACGGCCGGTCCGGCTGATGCCGGTCCGGTCCTGCTGCCGGCTTCTCCGGCCTCGCCGACCTCGCTGAGCATCGTCACTTCCCGGCCCACCATCAGGCGAGCCAGCTCCAGCGGGCTGGTCGCCGCCGCGGGCACCGTCGCCACGTTGGCTCCGGACCGCAGGACGGTTATCCGGTCGGCTGCGGTCATCACCTCGTCGAGGTGGTGGGTGATCATCACGATGGCCGTGCCGGTGCCGGCCATGGCCCGCAACTGCTCGATCAGATGGTCTATCTCGACGGGCGAAAGCGTGGCCGTCGGCTCGTCGAGAATCAGGATTCTTGCGCCGCGGTACAGCGCTCGCAGTATCTCCACCCGCTGTTGCTCTCCCACCGAGAGGTCACCGACGAGCGAGGTTGCCGACACACCCAGCCCGTAGCGCTGCCCCAGGTCCTCGATGGCGGCGGCCACCTCGGCCAGGTCGGGAAGCCGGACGCGGCGGCCCTCGCCGGCGCCCAGGATGACGTTCTCGGCCACCGACAGCCGCGGGACGAGCTGGAAGTGCTGATGGACCATGCCGATCCCGGCTTCGATGGCATCGTGCGCGGAACGGAAGCTCACCGGGTCGCCGTCGATGAGAATGGTGCCCCCGTCGGGTTGCTCGAGCCCGTAGAGCAGGTTCATCAGCGTGGTCTTGCCTGCGCCGTTCTCGCCCAACAGCGCGTGGATCTCCCCGGAGCGAAGGTCGAAGTCGGCACCGGCGACGGCGGTCACCGAGCCGAACGTCTTGGTGATGCCGCGCATGGCCACCAGCGGGGCCGGGTCGGGTGTGCCAGGACCGTGGCCCGGAGCAGGCCGGTCGGCGCCGATGCTCATGGGCTGATGCGCATCAAGCGTCGGCTGGGATGACGCAGTAGGTCAGCCCCAAGTCGGACAGCCAGCGGCGGTAGGTGATCGACGTCTTGTCGGAGCGAACGGGCGTCTCGACCGTGGATCCCAGCGGCAGGCGCTTGGGCTGCTGGTTCTCGAGTATGGGCTTGTCCTGGGCGAAGATGAGCAACTGGAACCGCTTGAGCAGCCGGTCGTCGTTCTCGTCGTCGAGCATCGACAGCAGCATGTGGGCCCGGGTGGTCTCCTCGTCGACGGGCTGGCAGAAGATGGCGATGGCGTCCATGCGGGACTCGTCGATGGGGCTCGACTTGTAGAGGATGGCGCAGTAGGGGTGGGGCACCCGGTACACGTACCCCATGAGCATCCCGCCGTCGGCGTTGAGCGCCCCAAGCGGCTGGAAGAACTCGCACTCGGTGGCCACGACCTCCCGTCCGCCGTTTACCACCTCCACGTCGTATTCCTTGACCTCGGTGTGAGGCTCGATACCCAGGTAGCCGGAATGGACGTAGGGAAAATGGCCCATGTCCAGGAAGTTCTCCACTGCCCTGGGGGCCGACGTGTGCACTCCGACGCTGCCGGCCCATACGTTGTGGCGGTCGGGCTCATGGAACTCCGGTAATTCGAAGAACTCCTCGGGGGGAGACCCGAGGCTGGTCCACAGGTAGCCGAACCGGTTGGTTGCCGGCAGGGGCTCGGCTATGTCGGTAGGAGAGAACGCGGTGCCGGGGCGCACTGCCGGGACAGTCCTCCACGCATGCAGACCGCCGTCGGCAGAGACTCCGTACGAGACGGGCTCCTCCAGCAGGTATGTCTCGTTGACGATGCCGGGTGCAAGCTCCACGACGGCCCCCACGGGGTGCCACAGGTTCAGGGCAACCGGATCAGCGCACCTGGTAGCGAGGCTCACAGGACGGCCACCGGGTTTACGGGAGAACCGCAGCCGCCGACGAAGGGCTCGGGGCTGGCCTGCAGCAGGAACTCGTAGCGTCCGGCCTCGGCGCAGGCCGCGGCCAGGGCCTCGAGATCCCAGTTCTGGCCTTGGGTCATGCCCATGTCCACTACGTGGAGGCAGTGCACGCCCAGTGCGTCGTCCCAGTTCGGGCCGGGGAAGACCTCGAAGATGTAGGTGTCGTCGGCCACCGCGGCCACATCGTTGCGCCAGAACCAGCGCACCGCGTCGAAGCCGGGTCCCGGGCTGGTTCCGTCGGAGTCGGGCCCGGTGACGTAGGGCAGCGCTCCCATCTCGCGGAACACCTGGATCCGCCCGGTGCGCAGCAGCACGATGTCGCCGGGTCGCATGGCCACTCGCCCGTATTCGGCCGCCTCGTCGAGGTCGTCTCCGGTGACCTCGTGGTCGCTGGCGAGCCGGTCGAGCCCCTTGGCCGCGCACACGTCGAGCAGCACGCCCCGGCCGGTGAGGTAGCGGACGTGCTCGATCCCGAGCACGGTGGCGCCGCCCATCGGGTTGATCGACGAGACCGGCACACCGTTGTAGAGGGTGTTGTCGTAGCTCACGTGGGACAGGCCGTCCCAGTGGGTGGCGGCCTGCAGGGGCATGGTCACGATGTCATCGGAGAAGTGGGCCACCATGCCCTTGCCGTCGGCGTCGCCCAGGTCGGGGCTGTGGATCTTGACCATGGCGTGCAGCGGGTTGATCCGCCCGTGCATCTGGCCGATCTGCACGCCGCCGGCGTGCTTGAGGTCGAGGGCGCACGACACCCGCCGGCCGGTGCGCACCAGCGAAGCGGCGTGAGCGACCGCGTCGTTGCTGATCAGGTTGAGTGTGCCGAGGCGGTCGTCGTCGCCCCAGCGTCCCCAGTTGCGCACCTCGTCGCGCACTGCAAAGAAGGCGTCAGTGAAGCTCATGGGTTACCTCGGTGCGGCCGGCGCGGTCGGGATACTAGCTTTGGCCCATGATCGGCCCGATGCCCGGCCCGTACACAACTGAGCCTCCACCGGCACGATGACCTGGTTGTACGCGTTCATGCTGTTCGCTGGGGCGCCGGTGCTGCTGTGGTTCGTGTTCAGCGGCGGCGACGCCGACATGGATGCGGGCGCGGAGGTGGACGGGCTGGGGGACGTGTTCTCGGTCATCCCGCTCAGCAGCCTCGCCTTCGTGGCCACGTTCTTCGGCGCCACCGGGCTGGTGTCGGAATGGCTCGGGACCGGCACGGTGTTCACGCTGATGCTGGCCGTCGTGGTCGGGGTGCTGGCCGGAGTCCTCAACAGCGCCGCCTTCGCCTATCTGCGCCGGAGCGAGGCCTCCAGCGACGTGAGCGACCGCGAGATCGAGGGCAGCATCGCCCGGGTCTCGCTGCCGATGTCGAACGAGCACCGCGGCCGCATCGTGCTCACCGTGGCCGGCGCTCGAACCCAGATGACGGCCGCTCCCATCGATCCCCTAGACGGCGATAAGACCATCGAGGCCGGCGCCCGGGTCATCATCGTGCGCATCGAGGGCGGCGTCGCCCTAGTCACCCGCCTGGACCCCGAACTCGAATAGGCGGCCTCCAGCCGTTCGGCTGCCACTGCCGGCAGGCCGGTGGCGTGGAGTGCCTCCCGCTCTTGTTCGCTGCGCTCACGGGCCGCTCGGGCCACGGCCTCGCCCGTATGGGCCGGACTCGCGCGCCTGCCTGCTCGGCCTCTAGAAGGGGCTGGTACGCTCGGCTGGGCAGTGGGCTTCCGAGACGTGCCGAGCACGTGGGAGGGGAAAGCGCAATGTCCTCAGCAATCGTGGCCGGCATCGCTCTGGCGCTGGCCGTGTTCTTCGTCATCCTCATCGTCCGGTCGCTGATCGTGATCTGCCCGCCCAACCGGGTGGCGGTCATCTCGGGCCGCAAGCGGGTCCTGTCCGACGGGCGCACGGTGGGCTACCGCATCCTCAAGGGCGGGCGCACCCTGAGGATCCCGCTCATCGAGAGGGTCGCCTGGATGGATCTCAACACCATCCCGCTGGAGGTGTCGGTCACCAACGCCTACTCGAGGGGCGCCATACCCCTCAATGTGCAGGGCATCGCCAACGTGAAGGTGTCGAGCGGCGAGGGCCTGCTGGAGAATGCCGCCGAGCGCTTCCTTCACGTCGACCACCTGGCCATCGGCAAGATCGCCAAGGAGACCCTGGAGGCCAACCTGCGGGGCGTGCTGGCCACCATGTCCCCCGAAGAGGTCAACGAGGACCGGCTCAAGTTCAGCCAGCAGCTCATCGACGAAGCCGACGACGACATCAAGACACTGGGTCTGGAACTCGATGTGCTCAAGATCCAGAACGTCACCGACGACGTGAACTACCTCGAGTCGGTGGGCCGGCGCCTCACCGCCCAGGTGAAGCGGGACGCCCGGGTGGCCGAAGCCGACCGCGAGGCGGAGTCCGAGCAGGCCGAGGCGTCCGCCCGCCGTACCGCACAGGTGGCCCAGATCGAGGCCGACAAGAAGATCGTCGAGGAGCAGAACGCGCTGCGGGTGCGCACCGCCGAGCTAGAGGCCATCTCCAGGGCCCGTGAGGAGGAGGCGCTCGTAGCCGGCGAGACGGCCAAGGCGGTAGCCAGCCAGGAGCTGGAGACCGAGCGCATCGAGCTGGAGAAGCGCCGGGTAGAGGCCGATGTGGTGGTGCCCGCCCGAGCCGATCTCGAGGCCCGCCAGCTCCAGGCCCAGGCCGAGGCGGCCACGATCGTCGAGGACGGCAAGGCCCAGGTCGAGGTGTTCAAGCGGCTCACCGACCAGTACCAGGCAGCCGGTTCCGACGGTCACGACGTGCTGGTTCTCAACATGCTGCCCGACCTGATCGACAAGATCGTCGCCACCGTGCAGAACGTGAGCATCGACCGGGTCGCGGTGGTGGACACCGGCGGCGGGGGCGGCAACGGCGACGGCGACGGCTCCCGGGGGGGAATTCCGGGCCTGATGAGCCAACTGCCGGCGTCGCTGGTGGCCATGACCGAGCAGATCGAGGCAGCCACCGGTGTCGACATCCTGGCGTCGCTGCGCCGGCGCGACGCCGGCGACGGTGGCGAAGGCTGACTTCCAAGCCCGTTCCGCGGTGACATCGGGAGACGGCGCGTGAGCGGGCACCTCGACGGCAAGAGCATCGCGATCACCGGCGGCGGGGGCGGGATCGGCCGGGAGGTCTCGCTGGCCTGCGCCGCGGAGGGCGCCAACGTGGTGGTGGCCGACTACGGCGTCGCTCTGGACGGATCCACCCCGTCGAGCGAGGTGGCCGACGAGGTGGTCGAGGAGATCCGCGCCGCGGGCGGCGAGGCGGTCGCGCTGGCGGGCGACGTGTCCCGTTTCGATGTAGGAGCTGAGATCGTCGAAGCGGCCTGCGACCGGTGGGGGAGCATCGACGGCGTGGTGTGCGCCGCGGGCGTGCTGCGAGAGCGGATGCTGTTCAACATGGGCGAGCATGAGTGGGATCAGGTGGTCGCGGTCCACCTCAAAGGCCACTTCAACGTGTATCGCGCCGCGCTGGCACGGATGCGCAAGCAGCCGTCGGGCGGCTCGCTGGTGGGATTCACATCCGGTGCGGCCATTGCCTCCACCGCGCAGGCCAACTACTCGGCGGCCAAGGGCGGCGTCATGAGCCTCACCCGCTCGGCGGCCATGACCGCAGCCTCCATACGGATGCGGGGCGGGCCCGCCATCAACGCCAACTGCATCGCCCCGGTGGCCCGCACCCGGATGAGCGAGAACGTCCCGTTCGAGATGGAGACGGGGGATCCCTCCGCCGTGGCCCCCATGGCGGTCTACCTGCTCAGCGAGGCCGGCCGGGACGTCAACGCGCAGATCTACACCGTCGTGGGGCGACGGATCTCGGTCTGGAACCAGCCCCAGGAGCTGCGTTCGATGTGGTCGGCCGGCGAGCAGTGGACGCCGGCCGAGATCGCCGAGCATCTCCCCCGGACCATAGGGCAGGAGCCCAACTGGGTGATCGCCGACCTGGAGCGGCGCATGGCCGAGATGGCCGGCGGCTGAGCCATGGTTGCGGAGCCGGGCGAGCCGCGGTCGCGACGGTTGAGCCGTGACCGCTGAGCCGGGCGACCGGCCCTGGCCGGCGCCTCCCGCTGAGCCGCCCGGGCGGGGACTGCTCGAAGGCAGGCGGGTGGTGGTAACCGCCGCGGCCGGCGCCGGGATCGGATCGGCCGTCGCCCGCCGGGCCCTCATCGAAGGGGCCAGGGTTCTCATCTCCGATGTCCACGAGCGACGCCTGTCGGCCACCCGCGACCGGCTGGAGGCCGAGACCGGGTCGCGTCCCGCGACCGTGCGGTGCGACGTGACCGCCGAGGCCGATGTGCAGGCTCTGATGGACGCGGCCGTCGACGGTTTGGGCGGCATCGACGTGGTGATGAACAACGCCGGACTCGGCGGCTCGGTACGGCTGGTGGACATGACCGACGAGCAGTGGTCGGCCGTGCTCAACGTGACCCTCGACGGCACCATGCGCTGCACCCGGGCCGCACTGAGGCGCATGATCGACCAGGGCGAAGGTGGCGCCATCGTCAACAACGCCTCGGTCTCGGGCTGGCGGGCCCAGGTCGAGCAGGCCCACTACGCGGCGGCCAAGGCGGGGGTGATGGCCCTCACCCGCTGCGCGGCGCTCGAGGCCGCCGAGCACGGCATCAGGGTGAACTGCGTGGCCCCCAGCCTGGCCTGGCACCCGTTCCTGGCCAAGACCACCGACGAGGACCTGCTGGCCGACCTGGCCCACAGGGAGGCGTTCGGCCGGCCGGCCGAGCCCTGGGAGGTGGCCAACGTGATGGTGTTCCTGGCCAGCGACCTCGCCGGCTACATGACCGGCGAAGTCGTGTCGGTCAGCAGCCAGCACCCGTGAGCCGGAGTCTCGCATCATTGGCGGTGCCATGGTGCCGTCTGGCAAGATGTTTCGAATAGCCGCCGGCATGCCGGCCTACAAAGAAGGGCAAGTGGAATGACTGCTCGACCGATTCACAAGCGTTGCGCGTCTTGGTTGGCGGCGCTGCTCGCGTTCTCCTTGGTCGCCGCAGCATGCGGCGGCGGAGACGATGACGGCGAGCCGCAGCCTTCTGCGGCAGTGGAGACCACCGAGACGGTCGCGCCGGAGGAGCCGGCCGAGGCCCCCGTCGACGATGACGGCGAGGAAGCAGCCGCGCCGGCCGAGCCCGAGCCGGACGACGAGCCCCTTGTCGCCCCGGTGGACACCACGACCACGACTACACCTCCCGACGATGGCGAAGCGACCGTCGAGGCTCCCGCCGAGCCTGAGCCCCAGTTCGGCGGCACCCTGAAGGTCGCGGTCGAGGCCGAGAGCGACGGCTTGAACCCGGCGGCCAACAACTTCGCGGTGGCGGCCTACGTGATGACCTACCCCGTGTTCGATCCGGTGGCCTACTGGAACACGCAGGGACAGTGGATCCCGTACCTGGCCGAGTCGTTCACCCCGATCAACGACGGGCAGTCCTGGCAGATGAAGCTGCGGGAGGGGGTGCGCTTCCATGACGGCACCCCGCTCAGTGCCGATGACGTGATCGCCACATTCAATGCCCAGCTGGCCGATCCGATCGTCTCGCTGGCGGTGCGCCCCTACTATCCCGAGGACCTGTCCGAGGCCCTCGTCAGGATCGACGACCTCACGGTGCAGTTCAACCCGCTCGACAAGTTCGGCTTCTTCCCGCAGTTCATAACCAGCCAGCTCGGGATGATCGCCCCGTCGGAGTGGCTGGCCGCTGCCGCGGACGATCCCAACCTGAACCAGTACCCGGTCGGCACCGGTCCGTTCATGATCGAGAGCCGCACCCAGGACGAGGTGACCGTGCTGGTGCGCAACCCGGACTACTGGGCGGCCGACATCACCGACATCTACCTCGACCGCATCGAGGTCTATCCCATCACCGACACGGTCATCGCCGCCGAGCGGGTGGCTGCCGGTGATATCGACCTCATGGTGACCAGCAACTCCGACGCCATCTTGACGCTGCGCGACTCCGAGGGCGTCTACACCATCGAGAACGTCCGCTCCAGCGAGGACTTCGCGATGATGAACATCGAGATGCCGCCCTTCGACGACATCCGGGCCCGGAAGGCCCTCACCCACGCCACCGACCGGGACGCCTACGTGGCCCTCATCCGCCAGGGCGTGTCCCCGCCGGCCGACACGATGTTCCATCCCGACCTGATCTGGCACAACCCCGACGTCAAGCAGGAGTCGAACATGCCCGAGCTGGCCGGCCCGCTCGTCGCCGGGTACTGCGCCGACTTCCCGGCGAACTGCGCCGGCGGCAAGATCAACATGGAGTTGCAGTACTCGGGGCCGTCGGTTGCTCAGACCCGCATCGCGGAGCTGCTGATCGACAGCTGGGAGCCGTTCTTCAACGTGACCGAGCAGGAGCTCCTCCAGGACGACCACATCCTCGAGGTCGCGCTCGGCTTCTACAACGTGGTGACCTGGCGGCAGTTCGGCGCCGTCGACCCGGACAACGATGTGCTGTGGATCGAGTGCCGCTCGATCAGCTTCATATCGCTCAACTGGCCGCGCGACTGCGATGAGGAGCGGGACGCTCTCATGTACGAGCAGCGGGCCACCAACGATCTTGATCGGCGGGTCGAGATATGGCACTGGATCCAGGAGAACCTCCGCGACGCGTACACCTACATCTTCTTCAACCACGCCAACTGGACTATCGGCGCAGGGGACCACGTGCAGAACATCTGCGGCCAGACCTCGCCCGATGGCGTGGAGCTGTTCTGCAACAACCAGGGCCGGGTGCAGCTCCACCAGGTCTGGCTGAGCTAGCCCCCTCATCCGTTCCGGAGCCCGACTCTGGCAAGATGGCCGGATGAGCGCGGCCGACTCTCGCGCAGGAGGACAACTGCGATGCTGGTCCGACTTGACCTGAGCCCCCCGACCCGCCGGCTGGCGGCAGCCATAGCGGTCGCCCTGGTCGCGGCCGCCTGCGGGGGCGGAGGCGACGGCGACGACGGGCAGCCCGCCCCGGCCGTCGAGGCCACGCAGACCACGGAGGCAGCCGCTCCCTCCGAGCCGGCCGACTCGGGAGAGGACGAGACCGCACCCAGCGGCGCTGAGCCGGACGCCACCGAGGAGCAGCAGGAGGAGGAGCTCCTGGTCGCTCCGGTGGACACGACAACGACCACTGCGCCGCCGCCCACCGACGGCGAGGACATCGTCGAGGCCCCGGCCGAGGCCGAGCCCCAGTACGGCGGCACACTTAGAGTCGGGTCCTTCGCCGAGGGCGACGGCCTCAACCCTGCGGCCAACACCTTCTCGACACCCGTCTACCTCATGGCCCAACCGGTCTTCGACCCGCTGGCCTACTACGACACTGACGGCAACTGGATCCCGGTCCTGGCCGAGTCATGGACCAAGATCGGCGACGGCTCGTCCTGGCAGATGAAGGTGCGCGAGGGGGTGCGCTTCCACGACGGGACCGAGCTCGACGCGGACGACGTCGTGGCGACGTTCGAGGCACTGCTGGCCGACCCGTTGCTCTCGACCGCGTTCAGACCCGGATTCCACCCCGAGGAGCCGATCCGCAAGATCGATGACTACACCGTCGAGTACGTCGGCATCCGACCCTCGGCCCACCTGCCGAACGCGTTCACGACCCAGATTGGGATGGTCCTGCCGTCGGAGTGGCTCGAGCGGGCAGCGGCCGATCCGACGCTCAACCAGATGCCGGTCGGTACCGGCCCCTTCATGGTCGAGAGCCGCATCCAGGACGAGGTGACGGTCCTGGTCCGCAACCCCGACTACTGGGCCGCGGACACTATCGACGTGTACCTCGATCGCATCGAGGTGTATCCCATACCGGACTCCGCCGTCGCCGCGCAGAGGCTGATAGCGGGAGAACTCGATCTGATAGTCGTTTCCGAGACAGGGGCCATACTGACCCTGCGCGAGGCCACGGACCGTGGGGTGAGCACCTTCGAGAACCCGCGCGCAGACGAGTCGATGATGTTCATCAACACGCAGAGCCCGGTCTTCTCCGATATCCGGGCCCGTCAGGCTCTCACCTTCGCGACCGACCAGGACCTGTACGTGGAGTTGATACGCGAGGGCACCGCTCAGGCGGCCGACACGATGTTCCATCCCGACTTGATCTGGCGCAACCAGGACATCGAGCAGGAGACGAACATGCCTGAGCGGGCCGGGCCGCTGGTCGCCGAGCACTGCGCCGACTACCCCGAGAACTGCTCCGGGGGCAAGATCAACATGCGCCTCGGCGTTCCGGGCCCGTCGGTGGAGAGCGATCGCACCGTCGATCTGATGGCCGCCACCTGGGGTGAGTTCTTCAACCTGGACACCGCCGTGAAGCCCCTGGACGAGTTGATCATCGACGTCGTCCTGGGCAACTACGACGTGACGTCGGGGTTTGCATTCGGCTCGGTCGATCCCGACAACGACGTGATCCTCATGGAGTGTGGGACGATCGGCTTCATCTCGCTGAACTTCACCCGCCACTGCGACCTCGAGCGCGACGAGTTGATATACGAGCAGCGCGCCATCGACGACCTCGACCGGCGGGTGGAGATCTGGCACCGCATCCAGGAGATAAACCGCGACGCCTACGCATTCATCTTCCTCACCCACACCAACTGGACCATCGGTGCCCGCGACAACGTGCACAACATCTGCGGGCCGATCGGGCCCACGGGCGACGAGCTGTTCTGCAACAACCAGGGCAGGATCTGGTTGCACCAGATCTGGCTCAGCCAGTAAGGGATCCCCTGACCAGGCGGCCTTGGACCCACTGCCTGGGGGCGCTGCTGGCGTCCAGCCTCGTCGCGGCTGCGTGCGGCGGCGGCGACGAGTCACGGCCCATCGAGACAACCGAGGCGGTGAGTCAGCCGGAGTCCGGTGCTTCGGACGCCTCTGATTCCACCGGCCAGGAAGACACTGACGCCGCCGTCGACTCCGCCACGGCCACCGGTAGCGCCGAAGCGCCGGACGAAGAGGCCGAACCCCTGCTCGCACCGGTCGACACAACCACGACGACCACCCCCGGGTCTGCGGAAATCGCAGCGGAATCCGGCGGCACGCTGCGAGTGGCCGTCGAGGCCGAGAGTGACGGCCTGAACCCCGCGGCCAACAACTTCGCGGCCTCCGCCTACGCGATGGTCTACCCGATGTTCGATCCGGTCGCGTACTTCGACACCGAGGGGAACTGGGTCCCGTACCTTGCCGAGTCGTTCACCAGGATCGATGACGGCACGGTCTGGCACATGAAGCTGCGCGAGGGCGTGCGGTTCCATGACGGCACCGAACTGGACGCCGACGACGTGATCGCGACCATCGAGGCGCAGCTCGCCGATCCGGTCATCTCGCTGGTGTACCGCAACACCATCGACGCCGGGCAGTTCATACGCAAGCTCGACCAGTACACGGTCGAGATGCGGTTGGCCAACCCCTCGGCCCGGTTCCCCCTGGTCATGACCTCGCAGCTGGGAATGGTCCTGCCGTCGGAGTGGCTGCAGCGGGCCCGCCAGGACCAGACCCTGAACCAGATGCCGGTGGGGCAGGGGCCGTTCATGATCGAGAGCCGTGTCCAGGACGAGAAGACGGTGCTGGTTCGCAACCCCGACTACTGGGTGGCCGACCGCTTCGACATCCACTTGGATCGCATCGAGGTCTACCCGATCACCGACATGGCCATCGCGGCGGAGCGGCTGGCAGCCGGTGAGCTCGACGTGGTGATCACCACCAACGCAGAGGCGACCCTCATCATGCGGGAGACAGGCGACGTGAGGACCATCGAGAACGTGCGGGCCGATGAGGGCTTCGCGGTGATCAACTCGCAGCGCCCGCCCTTCGATGACATCCGGGCCCGCCAGGCCCTGACGTTCGCGGCGGACCGGGACGCCTACGTCGCCCTGATCCGCCAGGGAACCTCCCCGCCGGCCGACACGATGTTCCACCCCGACCTGGTCTGGCACAACCCGGAGGTGAAGCAGGAGACCAACATGGGTGAGCGGGCCGGGCCCCTGGTCGAGTCCTATTGCGCCGACCACCCAGGCAACTGCTCCGGCGGCAGGATCAACATGGACCTCACCTTCGGGGGTCCCTCGGTCGAGAACACCCGCATTGCCGAGGTTCAGGCCCACGCCTGGGAGGACTACTTCAACGTCGAGCTGGTCGAGGTGCCCCAGGACAAGCTGATCAACGACGCGGTGCTGGGGAACTTCAACGTGGTCAACTGGAGACAGTTCGGCGCCATCAGCCCCGACAACGACATCCTGTGGCTGGAGTGCAGCAGCGTCGGCTTCATCGCGCTGAACTTCCCCCGCTATTGCGATCCCGAGCGCGACGAGCTCATGTACGAGTCGCGCGGGAGCGACGACCTGGATCGGCGGGTGGAGATCTGGCACCGGGTCGCCGAGATGATCCGAGATGCCTACACCTACATCTTCTACTACCACACCAACTGGGCGATCGGCGCCCGCGACAATGTGCACAACGTCTGCGGCCAGGTCTCGCCCGACGGTGCCGAACTGTTGTGCAACAACTCGGGACGGGTGCTGCTGCACGGAGTCTGGTTGAGCTAGGGGCGAGCTGGATGGACGCGGGGACAGCCGGGGGCGTGAACCTCCCAGCCCCCGGTGTGCAGTAGTAGGCTCCCCGGCCGCAGTGACCGCCATCCATGAACCGGATTGCGCCCTGAAGAGCACGCTGCGATCGGGGCGGTAGGGGCTCGTGGCTCGGTTCGTGCTGCGCCGGGTGGTGCTGCTGTTCGCCGTGCTGTTCGCGGTGACGTTCCTGGGCTTCTCCGCCATGAACCTGTTGGGAGACCCGCTTGTGAACGTGGTCGGGGTGCTGGCCGAACTCGACTGCGAGGGCATAGAGGCCGGTCTCGTCGAGGACACGACGGTGGATGCGGCCAGCCGGGACTGCGACACGGTGGCTGCGGCCAAGGCCCAGTACCACCTCGACCGGGCGGTTCCCGTGCGCTACGTGCTGTGGCTGGGCGACATGGCCACCGGGGACTTCGGAACGTCGTTCCAGAACGACCAGCCAGTCAGCCAAGTGATCCGCGAGAAGCTGCCCGAGACGCTGATCCTGCTGGTGATGGCCCAGATCGTCTCGCTCGGGGTCGCCATCCCCTGGGGTGTGATCGCCGCCTACCGGGCGAATCGGGCCTTCGACCGCGGCTCCACCGTGGCGTCGTTCGGCCTGCTGTCGGTCCCCAACTTCGCGCTGGGCGTCGTGCTGCTCTACCTGCTGGCCCTGCGATGGCAGGTCTTCCCCTCGGCCTACGAGAGCGACAACCTCGGCGGGCTGGTGTACTCCATGGTCCTGCCCGCCCTCACGCTCGGCCTGCCCCTGGCGGCCAGCTACCAGCGGCTGCTGCGCACCGACTTGATCACGACGCTTCAGGAGGACTTCGTCCATATGGCCCGAGCCAAGGGCCTTCCGCCGCTGCGGATCATGTTCCGCCACGCTCTGCGGCCGTCGCTGTTCTCGGTTGTGACCGTCTTCGGCGTGAGCACCGGGGCCCTGATCGGGGGGTCGCTGGTGGTGGAGCAGATCTTCGGCATTCCCGGCATCGGCCGTGAGATCGTGACCGCCGTGATCCGCGACGACTTCCCGGTGGTGCTGGCGATCGTGATGCTGGTGGCGGTCACGTTCGTGGTAATCAACTTCCTGGTGGACTTGTTCTACAGCTGGCTCGACCCGAGGGTGAGGGCCCGGTGAACGGCGAGGACCAGGCCACCCCCAAGCCGAGGGCGTCTCGAGACCAGAGAGCCTCGCGGCAACGGCTGCTCTGGCGCTTCCGGATCCTCCGGCTCGTCCGGCCCACCAGAGTGCCCGATGATGGTCCCACCGGAGACGAAGACACCGTTCGCCGCCGTCTGGGCCCCGCCTTCTGGCTGGCGGTGGTCTGGCTGTCGATCATGGCGTTCGTGGCCGTGTTCGCACCGCTGCTTCCGATCGCGGACCCCACCAAGGTTGCCTACTCCGGTCCCCGCGAGTCTCCCTCGTTCGACGCATGGTTCGGCACCGACGCTCTGGGTCGCGACGTGTTCGCCCGCACCATGTACGGCGCCCGCATCAGCCTGGCCGTGGGCGGGTTCGCCATCGTCTTCGGGATGGCGGTCGGGGGCGCCCTGGGGATCGTCGCCGGCTACTTCCGGGGCCGCCTGGACCAGGCTGTGGGGTTCCTGTTCTTCGTGCTGCTGTCATTCCCGGCCCTGGTGCTGGCCATCCTCATTACCGCCACCCTCGAGCGCAGCCTGCTGGTGGTGAGCCTGACCATCGGGATCCTGTCGGTGGCGCCCGTGGGTCTGCTGGCACGGGCCTCCACCCTGGTGTACGCCGAGCGCGAGTTCGTGGCCGCGGCCCGGGTGCTCGGCGCCCGCCACGGCCGGATCATCGTGCGGGAGCTGCTTCCCAATGTGGTCATCCCCATGGGGGCGTTGACCCTCCTCGGGATGGCCATCGCGGTCGTAGCCGAGGGCTCGCTCGCCTTCCTGGGCCTGTCGGTGGCCGGGGACGACGCCATCTCGTGGGGCAAGATGATCGTTGATGGCGCCGGCCTGCGCGACCTGCAGAACGCCACCCACGTGGCGATGTTCCCCGTCGTGGTGATGTTCGTGACCGTGCTGTCGTTGAACTTCGCGGGCGACCGCATACGCCAGTACTTCGATGTGAAGGAGCTGGCCTTCTGATGGCCGAGCAGGTTGCCGCCGGTGTCCCGCTGCTGTCGGTGCGGGACCTCCACGTCCAGTTCCCCACCGAGAGGGGCACCGTCAACGCGGTCAACGGTGTGAGCTTCGACCTCTACGAGGGCAAGACCCTGGCCATCGTGGGCGAGTCGGGCTCGGGCAAGTCGGTCACCGCCAAGACCCTGATGAACCTCCTGCCCCGCACCGCCCGGGTGAGCGGTGAGGTGACCTACGACGGCAAGGACGTGCGGGCCCTGGCCGCAGAGAAGGTCAAGCACTTCTTCGGGGTGCAGATGACGATGGTGTTCCAAGACCCGATGACATCGCTCAATCCGGTCAAGAAGGTGGGCGAGCAGATCGCCGAGACCCTCCGCTACCACCTCGGCCGCTCCCGTGGCGATGCCCTGGAGGAGGCCGAGGAGTTGCTGAACGTGGTGGGCATTCCCGAGCCGGGACGGCGAGTGTCGCAGTACCCCCACGAGCTGTCGGGCGGGCTGCGCCAGCGGGTGGTCATCGCCATGGCCCTGGCCTGCCAGCCTCGGCTGCTGATTGCCGACGAGCCCACCACCGCGGTGGACGTGACCGTGCAGAAGCATCTCCTGGACTTGCTCGACGAGTTGCGCCGCGATCGGGGGATGTCGATGATCCTCATCACTCACGACCTGGGTGTGGCCCACGGCCGGGCCGACGACGTGGCCGTGATGTACGCCGGCCGTGTCGTGGAGACTGCCGACGCCCGCACCCTCTTCTTCGACATGCGCCATCCCTACACCGAGGCGCTGTTGCGCTCGATCCCCCGCATCGACGACCCAGTCCACCACCGTCTCGACCCGATCCCGGGCCGCCCGCCCGAGTTGGTCGACCCGCCCGACGCCTGCGCGTTCGCGCCGCGGTGCATCTACGCCCAGGCCGACTGCCTCGGCGGTGTTCCCGAGTTGAGCGGGCTGGTAGGGCTGCACCGCTTCGCGTGCCTCCATCCGACGGGCACCGAACGCGGCATGGCCGCCATGTCGGCCAACCGGGCCGCGGGGGTGACCGCGGCCGGGCTGCCGGTCGCCGGCAGCGGTGGAGGCAGCGGCTGATGGCCGGGACCGGCCACGCGCAGTTGCGCGACCGCGACGACGTGCTGTTACGGGTCAAGGACCTCGTCGTGCAGTTTCCCGCGGGCCGCAAGCGCGTGGTTCACGCCGTGTCGGCGGTGACCTTCGACGTAGTGGAAGGCGAGACTCTCGGCATCGTGGGCGAGTCCGGGTGCGGCAAGTCGACAGTGGCCCGGGCCATCATCCGCCTAGTCGACATCACCGGGGGCGAGGTGCTCTACGAGGGCCGGGATCTCGCCGGCCTCGAGGGTGAGGAGCTCCGCAGGGTGCGGCCCAGATTGCAGATGATCTTCCAGGATCCGATCTCGTCGCTAAACCCCCGCCGCCGGGTTCGCGACGTGATCGCAGAGGGCCTGGCCGTGTGGGGCGACGACATCGGATCCTGGAGCCGTGACCGCATCGACGAGCTCATGGATGCGGTCGGCGTGGAGGCGAGGTACGGAGCCCGGCGTCCGCACGAGTTCTCCGGCGGCCAGTGCCAGCGCATCGGCATCGCCAGGGCCCTGGCGCTCGACCCCAAGGTGCTGATCTGCGACGAGCCGGTGTCGGCGCTCGACGTGTCCATCCAGGCCCAGATCCTCAACCTGCTCCAGGACATGAAGCGTCGCTACGGCCTGACCGTGCTGTTCATCTCCCATGACCTGTCGGTGGTGAAGAACGTCAGCGACCGGATCGTGGTCATGTACCTGGGCAAGGTGTGCGAGATCGGCAGCACCGCCGAGATCTACTCCCACCCGGCCCATCCCTACACCCGGGCGCTGCTGGCCTCCATTCCCGAGCCTGCGCCGACCGTGGACGTGAGCGAGGGGGACATCGGCGACGAGCTTCCGTCAGCGACCGATCCCCCGAGCGGCTGCCGGTTCCACACGCGGTGCCCGCGGGCCACCGGCATCTGCAGCGAGGTTGAGCCGGTCAGCGAGCAGGTCGGCGGCGCGGACCACTACGTAGCCTGCCACCATCCCGTCCCGGTGGAGATCAGCGCCCGCTGACCGCTCCCATCGGATTCTCGGGTTTGAAATGCGCGCTAGGCGCGCACAAGTCCACCGAGATTTCTCGGGTGGCGGCTCAGGTGGCGCACTCTGAGGCGCCGGTCTCCACGGTGTACGGGCCGGTCTCGTCGAAGTCGACGTAGAACGAAGGATCGTCCTCGTAGGCAGGGAACTGGTCGAGGTCCTTGAGGCCCTCGGCTACCGCGCGGGCGCCGCCGGCGCGCTCCATCCAGTCCCGGAAGCCCTCGGAGGCCTGGCGCTCGCCGATGAAGCGCCGGATCACCCGGGCGGTGGCTTCGGGGGCGTTGCGGGCGGGCAGGCGCAGGGCCCTGTCGCCGAAGTGCATCTGCTGCTGGCCGACGTAGCCCCCGAGCAGCATCTGGTAGCCGGGGGCGCTGCGGCCGTGGGCCCGTCTCTCCGCCCCGAAGAAGCCGATGTCCGACGCGTGGTGCTGCCCGCAGGAGTTGGGACACCCGGAGATATTGATGCGGATGCCGCCCACATCGGCCAGCCCCTCCTCCTCCAGGCGCTCGCCGATGGCGTCGCCCAGGCCGCGACTCTGGGTGACGGCCAGGTTGCAGGTGTCCGACCCGGGGCAGGCCACCACGTCGCGGGCCAACTCCGCACCCGGGCGGGCCATGCCGATGGAGTCCAGGCGGTCGTAGACGGTGGCCAGGTCGTCGGGGTGCAGGCCCCGGAACACCACGTTCTGGCGGTTGGTCAGTCGCACGTCGGCGTCGAGCTCGCGCTGCAGCGCGGCCAGGGCCCGGAACTGGTCGCCGGTGATGTCACCCAGGTGAGCCTGCGCGTAGACGGAGACCGTGCCGTCACGCACGCCCCGAACCACGTTGACCCGCTCCCACCGTTCGTAGGCGGAGCCCGTGCCGATGGTGACCGGTGTGCCGTGGCCCACCGCGGTGACGGTGGCGGGATCTCCAGCACCGGCCGGGTCGTCGCCATCGATCTGCACCTCGGCGGGGATCCCGCCCGGCCAGGATGTCGACGCCACCAGGAACTTGCGCTGGGTCAGCACCCGGCGCTGGACCTCCTCGAAACCAAGGGTGTCCACCAGCCACTTCATGCGGGCCCGCAGCTTGTTGTCGCGGTTGCCGGCCTGGTCGAACACCCTCAAGCAGGCCTCGATAGTGGGCAGCAGTTCGGCGCGGGGCGTGAAGTCCTCCAGAGCCAGGGCCGGGTGCGGGGTCGTGCCCAGCCCGCCGGCGATGAACACCCGGAAGCCGCGTTCGACGGTGCCGTCGTCGGCGTGGCGGGTCACCCCGATCACGCCCACGTCATTGAACATGGCCTGGCCGCAGTCCGTCTCGCAGCCCGAGAAGTTGATCTTGAACTTGCGGGGCAGCCGCTGGCTGATCGGATTGCGGACGAAGTGCCGGTACGTGGCCTCGGCCCACGGCGTCACGTCGAGCTCCTCGTGGGGGCAGGCGCCGGCCAGGTGGCATCCCTGGACGTTGCGGACGGTGTCGCCGCAGGCCTCCCGGGTGGTGAGCCCGACCGCGGCAAGATGCTCGAGCACCTCGGGGATCTGGTCGAGCTGCACGAAGTGGAACTGGATGTTCTGGCGGGTGGTGATGTGGCCCCAGCCCCGGCTGTAGGTGTCCACCAGCCAGCCGATCATCTCGAGCTGCTCGGGCCGGATCGACCCGTAGGGCACCTTCACCCGGACCATCTGGTTGGTGCCGCCCTGGCGCTGCCCGTAGATGCCGTTGGTGAGCCGGTAGACCCGGAACACCTCGTCGCTCAGCTCCCCGGCCAGGAAGCGGGCGTACTGCTGCCTGTACTTGTCGACGTCGGCCCGTATGGCGGGATCGATGGGGCCGCCGGCGGGGGGCGGCCCCGGCGTCGCGGGAGTGCCGAGCGGGGCGATGCGGGGCTCGAGCAGGGTCATGGCACGGCTCCTAGGGATGTCAGAGCGCCGGAGGCGCTCAGTTCGGAGATGGCGAGAACGTCGGCGGCTGCGACCGCTCCCACGACGATGGTGGCCGGGCTGGCCACCCGGAGGTGCCGCAGGCCGGCCAGATCGGTGCGGTCGACTTGCTGGCGTGCGGTCGTGGCTGCGCTGATCACCGCTACCGAGGTGTCGTCGGCCATGCCGCCGGCCCGCAAGCGGTCAGCGATCTGCTCGGTGCGGGCCGCTCCCATCAGGATCACGAGCGTGGTGCCGGCTTGGGCCAGGGCGTCCCAGTTGAGCCACTGGTCGGACGACGGGTCCTGGTGGGCCGTGACCACGGTGAAACCGCTGGAGACGCCGCGAAGCGTGACGGGGATGCCGGCTGCAGCCGGCGCGGCCACTGCCGACGTAACGCCGGGGACGACCTCGACGGAGACACCGGCCGCCCGCAGCGCCGAGGCCTCCTCGCCACCCCGCCCGAACACGAACGGGTCGCCACCCTTGAGCCGCACGACGTGCTCGAAGCGGCGGCCGCGGTCAACGAGGATGGCGTTGATCTCGTCCTGGGACGGGCTGGCCGCTCCCGGCGTCTTGCCGGCGTTGATGCGCTCGGCCCACGGCGGTGCGAGGTCGACGACGGCAGGATCGACGAGCCGGTCGTGGACGAGCACATCGGCCTGGCGGATCAGCTTCACGGCTCGGACCGTCAACAGGTCCGGGTCGCCGGGGCCGGCCCCCACGAGATGCACGGTCACGATGCCATCGCCTCCGCCGGTGCGGTGTCGGGCGTGTCAAGGGCGAGGTGGCGGCGAAGGAGGGAACGGGCCTCACCCGTGCGCCCAACCCTGACGAGTTCGAGCAGTCCGTCGTCGAGGGCGGAAGCCCAGCCCGCCACCTCGGAGATGCCGAATCGGGCTTTGGCCTCGGCTCGGGCCTCGGACAGCAGTTCGAGCAGGGCCGCATAGCCGGAGTCGATCTCACGCTCGATCCGCTGCCGGAGCCAGCGGGCCAAGGCAGGACTGCGTCCGCTGCTGGAGACCGCCACCTGCAGGTCGCCGCGCCGGGCCACCGACGGCAGCGTGAACGTGCAGTTGGCCGGATCGTCGGCAGAGTTGACGAAGACGTTGGCGGCCTCGCAGTCGCGGGCAACCAGCGAGTTCACCGCGGGATTGTTCGTAGCGGTGACGACTAGGCGGTACGAGCCCGCCTCTCCACGAAGGTATCCGCGTGGTTGCCAGGTGACCTTGGGGTGCTGGGCGATGGCGTCGACCGCGGCAGGCGCGACCACCGTCACGGCGGCGCCGGCTCGAAGCAGGGCCTCAACCTTGCGGGCCGCGACCGGACCACCGCCGACCACCAGGACGCGCTGTCCTATGAGGCAGAGGTTCACCGGGTAGGGGACTGGGGTGCTGGACATCTGAATACGATAATTCCGATAAGATAAGTCGGGATTTGGCGAGGGTAACGTACTCGCGGGCGCGATACAACACAAACCCGATCAGATTTATCAGGATTATGGAGACAGAAGGTCTCTAGCCGTCCGGCTGCTTGACGGTGCGCAGCAGGTACAGGCCGACCGTGATGTTGACCAGCACGAACAGCACATCGATGCCGTACCACATGGCCAGGCGCACACTGTCGTCGGACATCTCCACCGAGTCGAAGAACTGCCAGTCAAGCCAGAGCCGCCAGAAGAGCAGGAACAACGCGCCGGAGGACGCGAGCATGGTCGTCGCACCGAGGCCAGGCGGCTCGCCGGATCGTCGCGACTCCCACATCCGCAGGAGGCTGAAGGCGAGCGCGGCCACGACACCGAAGGCCATCGCGAAACTGAGCACCTCCCATACGCGGCCGCTGGAGTAGGTCGGGGAGAGCACGAACTGCACGGCCACCGCGAGGCCCAACGCGATGTGGACAGGCCCGAACCAGCGCTTGAAGGTCACCATCGCGCCAGCATCGCACAACTCAGGTGCTGGGGACGAGGCGATGTTGAGTCAGGGGCTGCGCTCGGTGAGCCGAAGGCGGGCCGTGCGCCGCGCCGAGCGAGTGATGCGCCACATGATCAGGGCGACCGCGACGGCTACCGCCCCCAGGGTGACGAACTGCAGGCTCCCGCCCCGGTCGCCGGAGTGCAGGGGGTCTGGTCCCGGATCAGGCGAGCCGATGATCCGGTCGGCCCCGGCCGGTATCTCGTAGACGGGCCGCAGGTCGACGCCGGTGTCGGCGGGCAGGGGCTCGTCCTCGCCCTCGTGAGCGGCCGCGCCGGAATGGGCGCCGAGAAGCAGGGCCGCGGCCAGCACACAGTAGACAAGGGCTCGGCGTGCGGGGCTGCGGCGCCCGGTTCTCATGGCTTGGGCCCCGGCCGGTACCGGGTCACCTCGCCGGTGGAAGCGCTGAGATAGGAGGGCACCTCGCCGCCGCCGTGCACCGGCACCGACGCGCCCGACATGAACGACGCCAGCGGCGAGGCGCAGAACAGCACCACGTCGGCGACCTCGGACGGATTGCCGAGCCGGCCGAGGGCGAGCGTCCGTCCAACGGCCTCGATACCCGCCTCGTCGCCGTAGTAGAGGTGGGCCTGCTCGGTGCGGAGCAGCCCGACCATGACGCTGAGCACCCGGATTGACGGCCCCCATTCGTGGGCCAGCGTCTGGGTGAGGCTGTCGAGCCCGGCCTTGGCCGCCCCGTAGGCCGCTCCGGCGGGGGTGGGGCGGATTCCGGACACCGACGAGATGTTGATGATCACCCCGCCGCCGTCCTGTGCGCTCATCACCGGGTGCACCGCCTGGGCGAAAGTCAGCGGGGCGATCAGGTTGAGGGCGATCACCTTCTCGTTGAAGCGGGGCGACACGGTGGCCGTCTCGGCGGGAGGGGCACCGCCGGCATTGTTGACGAGCACGTCGATCCGACCGGTCAGCCGGACCGCCTCCGCAACCACAGCCCCGATCTGGTCAGGATCGCGAACATCGGCCGCCACGAAGGCTGCTTCCCTCCGGTCGGCCGCTATGGGCTCCTCAGGCTCGCGGCGGGCGCACGCGATCACGTCGGCGCCGTTCTCCAGGAACCTGGCGGCGATCACCCGGCCGAGGCCCATCGTGGCGCCGGTCACGATCACGGTCCGGCCGGTCATGTCGAGAGGATTGTCGGGCACGCGGCGCTCCCCGGATAGGCAGGCCTTCTAGGCCTAGCTCCGCCTCGAAGCTATCGCCTCGGGGTACCGTCGGGCGGTGCCCGACAAGCGCATGACCGAGGATGAGGTGGTCGCCGAACTGAGCAGCGGCATGACCATCGGCATCGGGGGCTGGGGGTCGCGCCGCAAGCCGATGTCGCTGGTGCGGGCCATGCTCCGGAGCGACCTGACCGACCTTCACGTGGTGAGCTACGGCGGACCGGACATCGGCCTGCTGTGCGCCGCCGGCCGGGTCCGCCGCATCACCTACGGCTTCGTGTCGCTCGACTCCATCCTGCTCGAGCCGCATTTCCGGATAGCCCGCCAGGCCGGCTCGGTAGAGGCCCGCGAGTTCGACGAGGGCGCCTTCTACCTGGGGTTGCTGGCGGCGGTACACCGGGTGCCCTTCTACCCCACTAGAGCGGGCCTCGGATCGGACATGCTCACCTACAACCCTGATCTCAGGACGGTGACCAGCCCCTACGGCGACGGCACCGAGCTGGTGGCGGTGCCCGCCTTCGACATCGACGTTTCGCTGGTGCACATGAACCGGGCCGACGCCGCCGGCAACGGTCAGTTCCTGGGGCCGGACCTGTACTTCGACGACCTGTTCGCCATGGCCGCTGAACGCACCTTCATGTCGTGCGAGCGGTTGGTGGCCACCGAGGATCTTCTCAAGGAGGGCCCGGTCCACACGCTGAAGATCCCGCGCCTGCACACCGACGGCGTGGTGGAGGCGCCCGGCGGTGCCCACTTCACCGAGTGTCCACCCGACTACGGCCGCGACGAAGCCTTCCAGAGGGAGTACGCGACGACGGCCCGCGACCCTGACGCCTGGGCCAAGTTCCGTGCCGACTGGCTTGACCTGCCGTCCCACGACGCCTACCGGGCCCGCCTGGCCGATCGGGCCCAGTCCGCGGGAGCCGAGCAATGAGCGACGCGGCAATCGACGAGATCTGTCTAGTTGCCCTGGCCGAGGCCTTCCGGGGGGACGGGGAGCTGCTGTGCCATCCGATGGGTCCCTTCCCGGTGGCCGCTGGAAGGCTGGCGCGGGCCAGCTTCGAGCCCGACCTCATGCTCACCGACACGATCGCTCACGCGGTCGTCGGCACGCTGCCGCTGGGCGCGACCGTTGGTCGTCCCGGCGCGGCGGACGAAGGCATCGTGGTCGAGGGCTATCTGCCGTTCAGGACCGTCTTCGACCAGGCGTGGTCGGGTCACCGCCATGTGGTGATGGGTGCAAGCCAGATCGACCGGCACGGCAACCAGAACTTCGCAGCCATCGGCGACTACCGGAAGCCCAAGGCCCAACTCCTCGGGCTCCGGGGCGCGCCCGGCAACGTCATCAATCACACCACGAGCTACTGGATCCCCAACCAGGCCCGAGCCTTCGTCGAGAGCGTCGATGTGGTGTCGGGACCGGGCTATGACCGGGTGGCCGCGCTGCCCGAGGCCAGCGGCCGATTCCACGAGATCCGCAGAGTCGTCACCGAGCTCGCCGCCTACGACTTCGAGACGCCCGACCGCACCATGCGCCTCAGGTCCGTCCATCCAGGCGCATCTCTCGACGATGTGCTGGCGGCCACCCCCTTCGAGCTGACAGTGCCCGACGATGTCCCCGCCAGCCGCATCCCCACCGCCGAGGAGCTCCACCTCATCCGCGAGGTCATAGACCCCAAAGGCATCCGCAAGCACGAGTTCCGCTAGCGGCGGGAGACGGGTGACGACGATGGGGGAGCGGCTGGTGGTGTACATGGTGTGCACCGGCAATGCGGCCCGGTCGCCCATGGCGGCGGCCATGCTGCGGGACCTCGACGCCGACGGTCGCCTTGATGTGCGCAGCGCGGGCATCCTGGTGCTGGAGGGCCACCCGATAGGAACCCGCACGCGGTCGGCGCTGGCCCGTCACGGGCTCGTCGACCATGCCCACCGATCGCGGCAGTTCCGCGGCGATGATGCCGTCGAGGCCGACCTGGTGGTGGCGATGGAGCCACTGCACCTTCGCTGGGTCCGCCGCAACCTGCCCGAGGCGGCCCCGATCACCGGGTCTTTGCGCCGGCTGGCCCGGGACTTGAGCCCGCCGGAGGGCGGGGCTGACGCTGTTGATCTCGGCCGGAGGGTGAGGGCTCTGGAGCTGGACACGCTGGAGCCGGAGCCATGGGAGGAGGTCGTCGATCCCGGCGCCGGAGAGCAGGACGACTTCGACCGCTGCTCCGACGAGCTGCGCCTGCTGGTAGCCGAGCTGCACCGCCGGTTGACATGACCCGCCGGACCCGGCGGCGACTATCGGAGCGCGGCCAGGAAGGCCGAGCGCTCCGCGGTGGCGCCGAGCGGGTTGATGCGGAAGGACTCCAAGGTCGACGCGGTGCGGGCCTCGGACACGTCGGCGACGCAGTCGGTGAGCACCAGGCAGTCGTAGCCCCGGTCGTTGGCCTCCCGGACCGTCGCGCTCACGCAGCAGTCCGCGGTCGTCCCCATGACCACCAGCAGATCGATGCCACGGTTCCGGAGTCGCTGATCGAGGTCAGTGGAATGGAATGCGCCGTGGCTCGGCTTGTCGATCACCCATTCGCCGGGCAGCGGGGCCACGGAGTCGACGATCTGCCATCCGGGCTCTCCCCGCACCTGGAGCCGCCCGTACCGACCCTCCCGCCCGACGGGGTGGCCGCGGGCGATCGCCCTGGCCACCTTCGTCGGCGGGCAGTCCGACAAGTCGGCCCGGTACCCCTCGCGGGTGTGCACCACGAGCATTCCTGCCGCCCTGGCCGCAGCGAGGACCTGGGCCACCGGACCGAGCGCAGACCGGATGTGAGCCGTATCGAGCCCGATATCGGCGAAGAACCCGTCCGGAGCGCAGTAATCGACCTGCCAATCGATGCTCAACACCGCACAGCGGCCGACTTCGAACGGACCGATGATCGGCCATTCGTACTGATCGGCGGGCACCGTCTCCACCACGACAGCAGCCTTACAGATCGATGGCCGTCGCGAGCCGGTTCACACGGTGAAGGAGCGGGGCCAGTCGTCGGAGCGGATTAGGGCGTCGGTGCCGCCGTCGACGTAGAACACGGACCCGCAGGCGAATCTCGCCACCGGTGACAGCAGGAACTCCACCCACTGAGCTAAAGCGTCGGCGTCGGGCGTCTCCGTGACCGGCACCGGGAGTGCCTCCATGAGCGGGCCGTACACGTCGTCGGCCTGGCCCTGATGCAGCAGCGGGGTGTCGACGGGCCCCGGCGCGATCACATTCAGCCGGATGCCCTCACCCACCCACGGCTCCGTGACCGCGGCGCGTCGGCACCAGCGGGTGACGGCCAGCTTCGCGCCCGCGTAGCCGACGGCCGGAGCGAACACCGGATCGGCCTCGCTCACGATCGCCACCGCGTCCTCCTCGCGGCCTTCGAGGCAGGCGGCCATCAACTCGTCCGGCAGATTCGGCGTGATGGTCGACGAGTTGGACCCGAACTGCACAACCTGGGCCGCACCCGAAACGGCCAGGGCAGGCCGCAGTCCCTCCAGCAGTGCCACCGATCCGAAGTAGTTGACCCGGGCGATGAGCTCTCCCGCCGTCGGCGGGCCGAGGCCCGCGGCCGAGACCGCGCCGTCGAGGACTCCGCCGGCGGCGTCGACAACGGCGCCGACCGCTTCAGCCCGACCCTCGACCGTTCCCAGGTCGGCGCACACCTCCGCGTCGCGCAGATCGATGCCGATCACCCGCTGCCCCGCGGCCTCGAGCCGGCGCCGGGTGGCGGCCCCCATTCCCGAGGCGGAGCCACTGATCGCGTAGATGCCCATCTATCCATCCTGCCCCAGCTACGGCGAGCGCGAGTAG
Organism: Acidimicrobiia bacterium; assembly: GCA_022828135.1. Lineage (GTDB taxonomy): Bacteria > Actinomycetota > Acidimicrobiia > Acidimicrobiales > Aldehydirespiratoraceae > Aldehydirespirator. Next base: position 55,091 of record JAJEJB010000005.1, read on the forward strand.
GCGAGAGCCCGTCGTGTCGCAGCGGCGTCACTCCCGCTCTTGTTCGCTCCGCTCACGGGCCGCTCGGGCCACGGCCTCGCTGGGCGCTTCGCCGATCTGCTCACGGGTCTCCGCATTCCCGCTCGGCCTCTGGGGCGACGGGTGTCGCGACTGGCCGATCAGAGGGCCAGACTGTGGCCCATGGACTCCGAGGCAATCGTCAACCAGATCGAGACCGACGGGCGGCGCCTGATCGAGGTCGCCCGGTCCGACCTCACCGCAGCCGTGCCCACCTGCGGCGACTGGACGCTGCGCGACCTGGCCGGGCACATGGGATGGGTGCACGGCCTGGTGGGCAGCTACGTGGCCGGCCGGGCGACCGAGCCGCTGTCCCGGGAGCAGATGCCCCAGGTGCCCGAAGACGACTCGGCGGTCGACTTCGCGGCGGCCGCGCTCGACCGGCTCGTCGATGCCCTGGCCGGCATCGACCCTGACACGCCGGTGTGGAACTGGTCGCCGCGACCCGACGCCGGCTTCTACTTCCGCCGGATGCTGCACGAGACTAGCGTCCATCGCTGGGACGCCGAGAACGCGGTGTCCGATACGGGACCGGTCGACGGCGAGCAGGGCCGCGACGGGGTCGACGAGTTCTTCGAATTCGTGCTGCCCAACGCCCAGCAGCGCAAGCGCCGGGACCTTCCCACCGGCAGCCTGCACGTGCACCGCACCGAAGGCGAGGGCGAGTGGATCGTGCACGCCGACGGCGACGAAGTCGTCATGGAGCGCGTCCACGTCAAGGGCGACGCCGCCGTGCGCGGGCCGGGCGGGGCGTTGTTCCTGGCAATGTGGAACCGGCTGCCGCTCGACGACGCCTCATTGTCGGTGGTGGGCGACGAGGCCACCGCCCAGGCCTGGGCCGCGCTCGCCCCGTGAACGACGCCACCGACCCCGCCCAGGCCGACAGCCCCGGCGCGGCCGGCGCCCTGTCAGGGGCGGCCGAAGTGCAGGACGGGAACGAAGCCACCACCGACCCCCGGGACCTGGCCAGGACGTCCCGCCAGGCGGTATGGGGCTGGCGCAGCAACCTCGACCAGTTCATGCCGGTCGTGCTGTTCCTCGTGTTCTACAACCTGGTGAGCACCGAGGTAGCCGTGATCGCGGCCACGTCATGGTCAGTGAAGGCGGCCTACAGCCGCCGCCGGCGGGGCCTGCCCATCGGTACCTGGCTGCCCGTTATCACCGGCTACCTGCTGGTACGGGCCGCGGTGAGCATCGCGGTGGAACGGGACTTGGTGGACTTCGGGGTGAGCAGCGAAGCGGTCTACTTCGGGATCGGCATCGGGACAAAGATGCTGGTCGGGGTGGCCGCGGCAGTCACCATTCTCGTGGGCAAGCCCTTCATGGTGTGGGCGGCCCGCCGGTTCCTCGCGTTGCCCGAGGCGGTGCTGCGCGAACCCAGTTTCGTGTCCACCATGCGCAACGTCACCTGGGTCATCACGGTGTACGAGGTCGGCTCTGCGGTGTGGGACATCTGGCTCTTCAACAGCGCGGGCGTCAACCTGTTCCTGGTCACCCGTCAGGTCGTGAACTTCTTCGCAGCCTTCGTTCTGATCTTCGCCACCCTCGTCTACGTCGATCGCCGCTTCTCGAAGATCGACGGATGCCCGAGCCTCGTCGACCTGGTGAGCCGGGCAACCCGCCGCGCGCCGGCATCCGATTCGTGACCGTCAACACCCCGGCATCAGGCCGACTGAGGGGCAGGTCGGTGCTCGTCACCGGGGGCGGCACCGGCATCGGACGGGCTTGCGCAGCCCGGCTGGCGTCGGAGGGCGCAACCGTGACGATCTGCGGACGGACCGAGGAGACCCTCGCGGCGGCTGCGGCGGACATCGAGTGCGGCCACGGCGGATCGGTGTCCTACGCGGTGGCCGACGTGACCTCCGAGGACGACGTGGCACGGGCGTCTCAGGCTGCGGCCGACGCCGACGGCCACCTGCACGGCGTGGTCGCCAACGCCGGCGGGGGCGGGGGAATGGGCCCGTACCACCTGCTCGACACCGACGAGTTCAAGCGTGTCCTCACCCTCAACGTGGTGGGAACCATGCTCACCGTCAAGCACACGGTGGAGCGCCTGGCCGAGGCCGGGGGCGGATCGTTCGTGGCCATGTCGTCGCTGGCCGGGAACGTGACCCACCCGTACTTCGGGGCATACACCGCGGGGAAGGCCGGCATCGAGGCGATGATCCGCAACGCGGCCGACGAATTCGGACCGGCGGGCGTGCGCTTCAACGCGGTCAGGCCCGGGTTCATCGCCACGGAGATCATGGAAGCCATACCGCGGGACTCCGCGGTGTACGCCAGCTACGTAGAGAACACGCCGCTGGGTGGGGTCGGGCAGCCCTCTGACGTGGCCGCGCTGGTGGCGTTCCTGATCTCCGACGAGTCCCGCTGGATCACCGGAACCGCCATCAACGTCGACGGGGGGCACGGCCTGCGGCGGGGACCGGACTTCGGGTCGTTCCTGCCCTACGGCGACGACGTGAAGTCAGGAAAGACCCGGCCCCAGACCTGAGCGCCCTAGGCCGCGCTCAGGCGCTCCCATTCGTCCAGCAGGCTGCTGTCGACCTCGCGCACCAGCTTGCCGAGCCACTCGATCACCTCGGCGAGACGGTCGTCGACCGCGGCCGCCGGCACGGTCTGCACCAGCGCCTTGTAGCAGTCGGTCAGGTAGCGCAGCACCAGTCCCTCTGAGCGCTTGAGCCCGTAGCGGCTCACGTACTGGTTGAAGGTGTCGGCGTGCTCGACCATGTCGCGCACCACCGACTTGGGGCTGGCCCGCAGATGCCCGACCCACGGGTGATGGCGGGCGAAGGTGTCGAAGGCGGGCTCGATGAACTCGGCCTCCGGCTTCGGCCAGGTCACCTCGGCCAGCCGGTCCATCCGCTCCTCGTACTCGACGCCCTCCTCCTTCATGCGGGTCATCAGCTCGTCGCGGGCCTTGTCCCGCTGGGCCAGCAGCACCGCCATGGGATCCTCCAGCACCGACTCGGCCACGCTCAGCGCCTGCAGGTGGTAGTCGGAAGCCTCTTGGTCCAGAACGGAGACGGCCTCCACCGCGAACAGCCCCAGCGGCTGGTTGAGCCGGAACTCGTCCTGGAGGTCGATGTTGACCCGCACTGGGCGGCCCAGATGGTCGGGCTCGTCCAGCACCTGCACGATCTCGGCGTCGATCAGCGACCGGAACACCCCGACCGCCTTGCGGATGTGCCGGCGCTGGCGGGCGCGGGGCTCGTGGTTGTCTACCAGCAGGCGCTTCATGGCCGTGCAGCCGTCGCCGGGCCGGTCCAGGACGTTGAGCATCATGGCGTGGGTCACGTCGAAGCTCGACTCCAGCGTCTCGGGGGTGCCCTCCCACAGCCGGGCCAGGGTCTTGTCGTCGTAGTGGGCGTAGCCCCGCTCGGGGGGCTTCTTGCGGACCAGCTTGCGGAGCTTCTTGGGGTCGCCGGCGGCCCGCATCTCGGCCCGCTTGTTCTCCACCGCGTGCTCGGGGGCCTGCACCCACACGCTGCCCACGGTGTCGAAGCCGCGGCGGCCGGCCCGGCCCGCGATCTGCTGGAAGTCGCGCACCGACAGCACCCGCGTCCGCCGGCCGTCGTACTTGTAGAGCTGGGTGAACAGCACGGTGCGGATGGGGACGTTGACGCCCACCCCGAGCGTGTCGGTGCCGCAGATCAGCTTCAGGTGGCCCTGCTGGGCCAGCTTCTCCACCAGCAGCCGGTACTTGGGCAGCATCCCGGCGTGGTGCACGCCGATGCCGGCCAGCACGAAGCGGCGCAGGTCCTTGCCGATGGGCGTGTCGAAGCGGAACCCGCCGACCGCGTCCTTCACGGCCGTCTTCTCGTCCGGGTTGAGCACCTTGAGGCTGGTGAGGCTCTGGGCCCGGGCCGTGGCCTCTCGCTGGGTGAAGTGCACGATGTACACGGGGGCGCGGCCTGTCTTGAGCAGTTCCTCGATGGAGACGTGCAGCGGGGTCTCGCGGTACTCGACATCGAGGGGGACCGGGCGCTCGGCCGAGGCCACCAGAGCGGTGTCTCGTCCGGTGCGGGCGGTGAGATCGCGGCGCAGGCCGGTCGTGTCGCCGAGGGTGGCCGACATGAGCAGGAACCGGGGCCTCGGAAGCTGTAGCAGCGGCACCTGCCAGGCCCAGCCCCGGTCGCGGTCGCCGTAGTAGTGGAACTCGTCCATCACCACGAGGTCGGCGGCGGTGTCGGAGCCCGCTCGCAGGGCCCGCTGGGCCAGGATCTCCGCCGTGCAGGCAATCACCGGGGCGTCGCCGTTGACCGAGGCGTCGCCGGTGACCATGCCGACCGCGGACGGCCCGAAAGCCGCCGTGAGCTCGAAGAACTTCTCGCTCACCAGGGCCTTGATCGGGGCGGTGTAGACGGTCCTGCGCCCCTGGGCCAGCATCGCGAACGCCCCGGCCACCGCCACCAGCGACTTGCCCGAGCCGGTGGGCGTGGACAGCACCACGTTCTCGCCGGCCAGCAGCCGCAGGACCGCCTCCTCCTGGTGGGGATAGAGCTCCAAGCCGGACTGCGCCGACCACTCGATGAAGGCGTCCAGCAGCTCGTCGGCGCCGGGTGTGTCCGGCAGGAAGTCGCCGAGTGCGGGCAGGGCCATGCGGTCCAGAGGCTAGGAGAGGGTTAGCGTTCCGCGGATGTCGATCCACGAGCCGAGCCAACCCGGCGGCGAGGGCAACTCCGGCTCGCCTGGTCGGATCGGTCCCCGCCTGTGGGCACTCTTTGGAGCGACTTTCTTCTCGATGGCGCTGACCATCGGGCAGATCACGATCTTGGGCAAGCAGGTGTTCGACATGACCGGCCGCCCGCTGTATCTGGGGTTGCTGGGCTTGGCCGAATTCGTGCCTGCCTTTCTGCTCGCACCGATCAGCGGCATGGTCGCGGACCGCTTCGAGCGCCGGCTCGTGTTCGCCTGGGGCCTGGGCGGCGAGGCCGTGGCCTCGCTGGGCCTGTTCTTCTACGTCGCGTCGGATCCGACATCGGTGCTTCCGATCTACGGCCTGGTTCTCGTGTTCGGCTCAGCTCGGGCCTTCCTCATGGCGGTGAACCGAGCGCTGCCGGTGGATCTGGCACCCGAGGGGGCCCGGGAGCGGATGGTGGCGTTGAGCATTGTCGGTTGGCAGGCGGGCTTCATCGCCGGTCCGGTGGCGTTCGGCTTCGCCTTCGAAGTCGACCCGGCCCTCCCGTACCTGCTGGCCGCCGGGTGCGCGGCAGCCGGGATCGGCTTGCTCATGGTCGTGCCGTCAGGCGACGTGCAACGGGCTTCGCTCGCGGCTGGCGCCGGAGCGCGTGCCGTGATCGCGCACGCTCTCGAGGGTCTGCGGTACGTCCGGCGCAACCGGATTGTGCTCGGTGCGATCTCCCTCGATCTGTTTGCTGTGTTCCTGGGTGGCGTGCAGTTGCTGCTGCCCGCCATCGCCGAGGTACGCCTCGACGTCGGAGCTGTAGGCCTCGGCTGGCTGGCGTCGGCGGTCGGCATCGGGGCCGCCGTGGTGATGCTGGCCCTGTCGGTGCGGCCGCTTCAGCGGCGAATTGGCCCGTCGTTGCTGGGCTCGGTGGCCCTGTTCGGTGTGGGGACGATCGCGCTAGGCCTGACCCGCTCCTACGTCGTCGCCTTTGTGGCGCTGCTGGTGTTGGGCGGGGCGGACGCCGTGAGCATCTTCGTCCGCGGCACGATCGTCCCGCTGGCGACGCCGGAGGAGATGCGGGGGCGGGTCCTGGCTGTGGAGTACGTCTTCATCGGCGGCTCGAACGAGCTGGGCGGGTTCAGATCGGGCGTGACCGCGGCGCTGCTCGGTGTGGCCGGCGCGGTGGTGTTCGGCGGGGTCGGCACCCTCGCGGTGGTGGCGGCGTGGTGGATGCTGTTCCCGGAATTGCGCCGAATCGACCGCTTCTCCGAAGTCCGCCCCGACAGCTGAGGAACTCCCAACCCCGTCAAGAACTGCTGTCCGAGGACGCCCCCAGCCCGCTGAACCCCTCGGCGTCAAGGGCGCGGGGGAGGGCGGCACCAACGCCTGTGGCGCGATCGCCGCGGCCACGATCAACGACGCACTCGGCCGTCCCGGAGCGGTCACAGCGCTCCTTCCAAGCGGTTGGTATCCATGTTGTATATTGATATATAAGGATATATGCTCACCAAGATGGGCTCTGGGTTCGAAGCGCCGGCAAGAACACCCCATAGAACCTGGGGCTCACAAATGGTCCCGCTAAGTCGGATTGCTGCGCTCCAAGGTCGAGCAGCACCAGCCCGTATGATCACCGGGTGCCACCTTCGCCGCACGCCACTCTGGAAGATCTCCAGCACAACGTCCGGGTGACCGGCGTACACCCGGACGGGCCGGTAACCGTCGTGAGAGCGGAGTGGCACGGCTCCCAGGCCGTCACGCTCACCTATCGCACAGAAGTCGGCGCTGTACAGGAGCGGATGCTCTTTCGGGGTGACGAGCCAGGCCTCGCAGTCTTGGCTCCTGCGCAGAGACGTTGGAGCTTTCGCGGCGATGGACGGCTCTTCCGCCTGGCTGCGGAGGCGCGCCGTATCCGATTGGCACATCTGTTCGACCCGTATCTGGCTCTCGAATCCAGCCAGGTGAGGCCACTGCCCCACCAGATCGAAGCCGTGTATGGAGCCTTGCTGCCGCGTCAGCCGCTGCGGTTCCTGCTGGCTGACGACCCTGGGGCTGGCAAGACGATCATGGCCGGTCTCTACATCAAGGAGCTGATGATCCGCGGCGCTTTGGAACGCTGCATGGTGATCGCGCCGGGCAATCTCACCGTCCAGTGGCAGGAGGAGTTGCACCACAAGTTCGGGCTGGAGTTCGAGATCGTCACCAAGCAGGATCTTGACGGCATCGACACCCTCAACGTCTTCGAGCGCAAACCTCTGCTGATAGCCCGCATTGACCAGCTCGCCCGCCGTCAAGAGCAGTTGGGCCCGGCGTTGAGGCAGGCCGAGTGGGACTTGGTAGTTGTCGATGAGGCACACCGGATGGCCGCCCATTTCTGGGGCAACGAGATCCGCAAGACGATGCGCTACCAACTCGGTGAGGCGCTCGGTGCCGCCGCCCAGCACCTGCTGCTCATGACGGCGACACCCCACAACGGCAAAGAGGAGGACTTCCAACTGTTCCTCGCGCTGCTTGACGCCGACCAGTTTGCCGGGAGTTTCCGCGACGGCGTCCGCGCCGCGAATCCCTCGTCTTTGATGCGCCGCATGGTCAAAGAGCGTCTCTTGACCTTCGATGGGCGGCCGCTATTCCCGGAGCGACGCTCCACGACGGTCGCCTACGAGCTCTCACCTGAGGAGATGCGCCTTTACGGCGACGTCACGGCATACGTGCGAGATCAGATGAACGCCGCTGACCGGTTGCGCGAGGGAGGCGACGGCCGCAGAGGCAACACGGTCGGCTTCGCCCTGACCATTCTGCAGCGCCGGTTGGCATCGTCACCTGAGGCGATATTCCAGTCGCTTCGCCGTCGTCGACGGCGACTGGAACTACGCGTCGCCGAGGAGCGTCAGGCGGCGCGCGCTGCACGGCTAGGCCTGACAGGTCAACAGGAGCGCTTGTCTCGGCTGCTTCAGGCCGACCCTGCCGACACACCGACCGGACCGGACAGTCGAGACGGAAGTCCCGTAGACGAAGACCCATTCGAGAGCTTCGACATGGATGCCTACGACGAACTCGATGAGGAAGAGCAGGCCGAAGTCGACACAGAAGTTGTCGACGCGGCCACGGCCGCCGAGACGATTGCCGAGTTGGAAGGCGAGATTGAGACGCTCAAGCAGCTACAGAAGATGGCATACGATCTGCGTAAAGCCGGAACCGACGCCAAGTGGCAACAGCTCTCCGACACTCTCTCAGAGGCGACGGAGATGTACACAACGGCTGGCGACCGCCGCAAGCTGATCGTGTTCACCGAGCACCGAGACACGCTCAATTATCTGGTCGATCGACTGCGCACGTTCCTCGGCAACCACGACGCGGTCGTGCACATATCCGGCAGCACGCGGCGAGACGAGCGCCGGGCCGTGCAGCATCGGTTCACCCAGGACCCAGGCGTGCTGGTGCTGGTAGCCACCGACGCAGCTGGCGAGGGCATCAACCTCCAACAGGCGCACCTCGTGGTGAACTATGACCTGCCGTGGAACCCGAACCGCATCGAGCAGCGCTTCGGACGGGTGCACCGCATAGGGCAGACCGAGGTATGCCACATGTGGAACCTCGTGGCCGACGAGACGCGAGAGGCCCAGGTGTACCTGCGGCTGCTCGAGAAGATCGAGCAGATGCGCGAGACCTTCGACGGGCAGGTCTACGACGTGCTCGGCGAGGTGCTCTCCGGCCGCGAGTTGCGGCAATTGCTGCTTGACGCCATCCGCTACGGCGACCATCCCGACGTGCGGAGCCGGCTCGATCAGATCATCGAGACCGACGTGCCCGAACGAGTGGCCGCCGCCATTACAGACCCTGTGCTCGCTGCTGACACGATCGGCTACTCCGACGTCGACCGCATCCGGCGAGACATGGACGAGGCCGCGCTGCGGCGCATCCAGCCCCACTACATTCGCGCCTTCTTCGACGCCGCCTTCACGGAGTTGGGCGGGCGGCTGAACGAGCGCGAGCCTGGCCGCTACCAGATCGACCGGGTGCCCATAGCAGTGCGAAACCGCGGCCGCGAGACCGGAACCGGCCCTCCACTACTCGAACGATACGCCCGAGTCACCTTCAACAAGGAGTTCACAGAGGTTAAAGGAGCACCCGATGCCGACCTCGTCGCCCCTGGCCATCCCCTTCTCGACACGGTTGTTGACCTGACTCTCGAACACCACCGCCACCACATCACAGAGGGAGCGGTGCTGGCCGACGACTCCGACGAGAGCACAGAACCGCGAGTGATGGTAATGCTGGAGCACGAGGTAGCTGACGCAAGGCCAACCAGGAGCGAGTCACACACGGTGGTCAGCCGCCGATTCGAGTTTGTGGAGATCACCGAGCACGGCGAAGTATCCGACTCGTCACATGCCCGCTACCTCGACTACCGACCGCTCGACGAACACGAGTGGGAGGCCGCCGAGCCCTTCCTCGCTGACGGTTGGCTGGACCGGGACCTCGACAGGGAGGGCCTCGATCATGCGATCGAGGTATCGGTTCCTGTGCATCTTGCAGAGGTGAGAGCCCGCACATTGCACCGGGTGGAGACCACCCGCAAGGCGGTGCACGAGCGGTTGACCAAGGAGATCCACCACTGGGACAACCGCGCCGCGCAGCTCCAACTCGATGTGGACGCGGGCGCAACTCCGCCCATGAACGTCGACACTGCGCTTCGCCGGGCTGAGGACTACGCCCGTCGCCTGAAGCACCGACTTGCAGAGTTGGATCGCGAGATGACCTTGGCAGCCCTGCCTCCACGTGTAGCTGGCGGTGCGCTGGTGCTTCCCGCTGGCCTCCTGCGCCAACTTCGCGGTGAGACAACCACGATCCTCGGCGCCGTCGATGCCCTGTCCCGGCGAAAGGTCGAACGCCGGGCGATCAGCGCTGTGCTGCAGGCCGAATGCGAGGCAGGCTGGGAGCCTGAGGATATGAACGAGACACACCCCAACCATCCTGGCTACGACATCTGCTCCACCCGCCGCGGCGGCACCGTGTCGGAGTACCGCTACATCGAAGTCAAAGGCCGCGTCACCGGGGCGGACGTGGTCACCGTCTCCCGCAACGAGATCCTCACCAGCCTCAACGAGCCCGATCGCTGGCTGCTGGCACTAGTCGAGGTACGGCCTGAAGGGGGAGGTGAAGAGATCCGATACCTTCATCGCCCCTTCGACACCGGGACCCGGGACTACTTGTTCGACGTGACTAGCGTCAACTTCGACTGGAAGGCGCTGTGGGCCAAGGGCCGGGCTCCTCAGGACTATCGCTTGAGGACAAGACCATGAAGAAGAAGCTCATCGAGGTCGCCCTGCCGTTGGACGCCATCAACGCGGCTTCCCGCAAGGAGAAGTCGATCTTCTTCGGCCATCCTTCGGCGCTCCACCTCTGGTGGTCTCGCAAGCCGCTGGCCGCTTGCCGCGCCGTGCTGTTGGCGCAACTGTTGGACGACCCTTCGGCTCACCCCGACCGCTTCCCGACCGAGATCGAGCAGCACCGCGAACGTGAGCGCCTATTTGAAGTCATCAGGAACTACGTGAAATGGGAGAACTCCGGCAAGGAGGAGTTCCTGACACCGGCCCGACAAGAGATCATGAGGTCCTGCAACGGTGCCCCGCCGGTCGTGCTGGACCCCTTCGCCGGCGGAGGTTCGATCCCACTGGAAGCGCAACGCCTCGGCCTTCACGCCCGCGCCTCAGACCTGAACCCGGTGGCGGTGCTGATCAACAAGGCTCTCGTCGAGATTCCGCCGAAGTTCGCCGATCGACCGCCCGTCCATCCCCAGGCTGACGTGCGGACCAGATGGCAAGGCGCTGAGGGCCTGGCCGAGGACGTGCGCCGTTACGGCCGCTGGATGCGTGAGCGAGCCCTCGAACGCATCGGCCGTCTCTACCCCGATGTGGAGATGCCCAAGCAGCACGGAGGGGGCCGCGCCGCGGCGATTGCCTGGCTGTGGACCCGCACAGTTCGATGCGCCAACCCGGCCTGCGGCTCCGAGATGCCCCTAGCGGGCTCGTGGCGTCTGTCAGCCAAGAAGGGCCGCGGTTCCTGGGTTCACCCTGTCGTCTGGGACGCTTCAGGATCCGGGGAAATCGTTCTCGATATCCGCCACGGCGACGCGACTCCGCCGAGCCCGCCCAAGTTCGGGAGGGCGAAGTTCCGTTGCGTGCGCTGCGGCGAGCCGGCGCCGGAGGGCCACGTCAAGGCAGAGGCCCAGGCCGGTCGCATGGGCGCCAGGATGATGTCGATAGTCGCTGAAGGCGACCGGCAGAGGGTGTATGTGCCCGCCAACGAACGCCACGAACAGGCCGCGGATACCGAGCCGCCTGCGGACGCTCCGACGGCTCTGATGGCTCACGACCCACGTGCAATCATGCCACCGAATTGGGGTTTGAAAAAGTGGACCGATCTATTCACGCCCCGCCAGCTGACTGCCGTGTGTACATTCTCTGATCTTGTAGTCGAGGCACGCGAGAAGACCCGTGCGAAGGCCTTGGCTGCAGGGCTCGCCGACGACGATGTGCCGCTGAGCGATGGGGGCACGGGGGCGCGCGCCTATGCCGAGGCGGTGTCGCTGTATCTGGCGTTCGCGGTATCGAAGTCCGCCGACTACTGGTCCAGCATCTGCGTCTGGGACCGGGTGGGCGAGAAAATGGGACACACGTTCCCGCAGCAGACGCTACAGATGAGCTGGGACTACGCCGAAGCGAACCCGTTCAGCTCGTCCACCGGCAACTGGCTGTCAATGCTCGACCGAGTGGCCGAGAGCCTGGCGCGCCTGCCTGCGTCCGTGCCCGGCAAAGCCGCCACAGGCGACGCTGGCGCGGTGGATGCATCGTCGGTGGTGCTGTCGACCGATCCGCCCTACTACGACAACATCGGGTACTCCGACCTATCGGATTTCTTTTACATCTGGCTGCGAGGCTCGCTGCGCGACGTGTTCCCCGATGTGTGCTCGACGCTGCTAGCACCCAAGTCTCAAGAGCTCATCGCCGTACCGCACCGTCACAACGGCGACAAGGCGGCCGCGGAGTCGTTCTTCCAGCAAGGACTCAATTCGGTGTTCTCGCGCTTGCGCGCCGCGCAATCTCAGCAATATCCGATGGCCGTGTACTACGCATTTAAGCAGGCACAACGCTCCTCGGAGGGGATCACCTCGACTGGCTGGTCAACGATGTTGGAGGGCCTGATCTCGGCAGGCTGGATGATCACCGCCACATGGCCGATGCGCACCGAGCGCTCGAACCGGGTGCGCTCTTTGGAGAGTAACGCCCTAGCTTCGTCGATCGTCTTGGCGTGTCGGCCACGGCCTGAGGCGGCAGGTTTCATCGACCGCCAGGGCTTGCTCAGGGCACTGCGCGATGAACTTCCCCAGCCAATTGGAGACATGCAGAAGGCAGCTATTGCTCCCGTGGACCTGCGCCAAGCGGCGATCGGACCGGGCATGGCGGTGTTCTCGCGCTACGCACGCGTCGTCGAGGCCGACGGCCAGCCGATGCGAGTTCACACCGCTCTGCGACTCATCAACCAAGTTCTCGAAGCGGTGCTCGGAGAGGCCGAGGGTGATCTCGATTCCGAGTCCCGCTGGGCTGTCGCCTGGTACTCGCAGCACTTCGAGGACGAGGGGCCCTACGGCGTGGCGGAGCAGCTGGCCGTATCCATGAACGTAGCTGTTGAGGCTCTTGCCAGAGCTGGAATCGTAGAGTCCAGCGGTGGCACAGTCCGCTTGCTCCCACGCGACGAGATGCCCGCCGGCTGGATCCCGCCGGCTGGGGTCCGAACTCCCGTGTGGACAGCAACTCAGCAACTCGTTCGCAGCCTCGAAGAAGGAGAGGCCAGCGCCGGCATTCTGTTGGCCCAACTCGGAGCGCAGGGTGAAGCCTGTCGCGCGCTCGCCTACCGCCTCTACACCATGTGCGAGACGGCCCGTCCGAACCTGGCAGGTCCCTACAACGCTCTAGCAGCCTCCTGGCCTGAGATACACCGCCACTCGACCCAAGCACCCCCGCCATCGCCAGCGACGGAACCCCAACTCTTCAGCCCGTAGCCGAGTAGCCCCATGACTCACATCGTCGATGAGATCCCTTCCCTGCGACCTTACCTACCGCGCGCGGTGTGTCATAGGGCCCAGATATGGTCTCCGCAGCGGTCGGCAGCATATGCGGACCACCGCAGGGAGCCTCGTGGCCCGACCAGCACGGTGCGGGCTACCGCAGTACTCAATGAGGACGGCGGTCTCCTCCTTCAGCCACCGGAGCACGCACCATGACCAGACAACGTCAATTCAACATGAAGATCCTCGGTCGCTTGCTGGAGCATCTCGGTTCACAGATGTACAAGCGCCGAGACACCGCGCTCGCCGAACTCGTCGCCAACGCCTGGGATGCCGGAGCAACCGAAGTAGAAGTCACCGTTCCTGCTGGGAACTACGACGCCGCTGTTAGTCAGATTACGATAGCTGACAACGGCATAGGAATGACTGAGGATCAGGTACAGCTTGAGTACCTTGTGGCCGGACGCAATCGCCGTGCTAATGTCACTCCGATACCGCACAACCGTATGGTCATGGGTCGAAAAGGCATCGGGAAGCTGGCAGGATTCGGAATCGCTCAGATCATCGGAATCGAGACGACACGTGACGAAGTCACTACGAGGCTAGCGCTCGATATTACCAAGATGAAGCGTGAAGCAGACGAGGTTGCAAACGTAGATATTGATGGCTACATCGATGATGCTACTGGCATGCCTTCGGGAACCACCATCAGCTTATCACAGTTGAAACATGTCTCTGCTCCCAATATCGAGAGTCTCATAGAATCGCTAGGGCGTCGATTCAGTCGAGTTGTTCATGGCGAGATGACGATCAAGGTCAACGGAATCGAAGTCAAAGAGCCAACGATTGACTTTGAGCAGAGGGTTCCTGAGAATGACTGGGTCACGACCGATGTAGACGGTCATTCGGTCAGGTACTACTATGGATTCTCTAGATCCGTCCTCACGTCAAGAATCCTCCAAGGCTTCACGCTCTATGCCCACGGCAAGACCGCACAAGCACCACCATTCTTCTTCGATGTAGAGACAAGAGCTTCCGGTCAACACGGTACTCGGTATCTCTATGGTGCGGTCGAGATCGACTACCTTGATGACGGCACAGATGATGACGGCGATCTAATCTCAACCGATCGACAGGAGATTGACTGGGAGGCTCCAGAGGTAGAGGCACTTCGCGAATGGGGTGCCGAACTTACCCGCAGGGCTCTTCGCGACTGGGCTGATCGAAGAGAAAAGACTGCCAGAACTTCAGTCCTAGACGATCCACAACTAGCACAACGGATCAGCAGACTCGACGCGCCTTCCCAAAAGGAACTAATGAAGGTCATCGGAACGCTCGGACGCTCTGCCATAGGACCCGACAAACTGCTCGAGCTGGCTAGCTTTGTCGTGTCTGCATACGAATACCGCCATTTCCACGACTTTACGAGTCAGATCGAATCGCTTGATGATCCAGACGAGTTGAACACCCTATTGGAGTATCTTGCCGAATGGAAGGTGCTTGAGAGTCGTGCGATCCTTGAAGTGGTTAAGGGACGGCTCCAAATCATCGACAAGTTTCATACGATGCTTGTGAATGATGCTCCTGAAACACCGCCTCGCCGGGGAATGGAAAACCTCCACGATCTCCTTGCAGACTATCCTTGGCTGCTCAATCCAGAATGGCAGGTGCTATACGAAGAGAGAACGATTACGCGGACACTACGCGAGTGGGGCAATGAGGACATTGAGGATACAGATGACCGGCTACGTTATGACTTTCTTGCACTGGAGGGTGGAGGATCCTTACTCATAATCGAGATAAAGCGATCAGGTCATGCTGTGACGCTGGATGATGTTCAGCGGCTCTACAAGTATCGGCAACGACTCCAACGAGGCACTGGTCTCCGTGTGTCGATGGTCCTGGTCAGCGGACCGACGTGGGAAGATAGACGCGATGATTGGGTAGGTCGTGAGGAGCTTCAACTGCTTGAGTGGGGCGAAGTGTATGACTCAACGCGGGCGTTCTATAGCCAATACCGAGCTGTGCTTGAAGCAGATGTAGAGCATCGAGACTTCAGCGAGATGCAACGAGAACTTCACCGTACCCGAGCGGTCATCGCCGATGGGTCATACCGCGGTGAACAGATGCGGATGGAAGGCCTTGGTCCCCAATATGGAACGAGATCCCGAGAAGCTGACGAGGAAGCCCAGCAAGATGATTGACGGCAGTAGAACGACCGTTGGTCGCTCGAAGACGCTAGGAATGGTGGACCTGTTCGCTGGCTGTGGAGGATTGACCGAGGGCTTTCACAGAGCCGGATTTCGCCCGCTGTACGCTGTGGAGAGCGATCGCCACGCAGCGGCTACCTACGCTGCGAATTTTGGCGACCATGTCGACTGCTTGAGAATCGAGGACACGAGCACGGACGACTATCCGAGGGCCGAACTGCTTGTCGGCGGGCCACCTTGCCAAGGGTTCTCCAATCTTGGACGCCACGACGCCGACGATCCCCGGAACCGGCTGTGGCGCGAGTATCGAAGGGTTGTAGAGATCGTGCAGCCCAGGGTCTTCGTCCTTGAGAACGTGCCCCGGTTCCTTCGGTCCGACCAGTTTCGACAACTTGAACTCGAGGTCAAGGTGGGTCGGATCAGAGGCTACGAGATCACCTACGGCCTGGTGAACGCTGCCGACTTCGGGGTGCCCCAGCGGCGCATCCGGGCCATCGTCGTCGGTTCGCGTGTTGGACCAGCAAGTCTTCCTGGCCCCACCCACACGGGGCCAGGCGGGTGGATAAGTCTTCAGGATGCCCTCTCGGGCATCCCCTTCGAGACGGAAGCATCAGGTCTCCCGCGTCGCGAGTATGCGGACGGGATCCCCGGGCCCTTCAAGGCCAACGAGTTGCACCTGCAACGCCATCCAACGGCGCTGTCTCTAGAGCGGTACAGCCATATCCCGCCGGGCGGCAACCGTTTCAACCTGCCGGATCCTTTGAAGCCCCCCTGCTGGTTGAACAAGCCGACCGGCACGTCCGACGTGATGGGCCGCCTGGAGTGGGACAAGCCAGCCCTCACGATCCGCACCGAGTTCTGGAAGCCCGAGAAGGGCCGCGTACTGCACCCAGAATGGTCTGCCACCGAGCCGGGCCGGTGCGTCAACCGGTCAATCACCCATTGGGAGGCCGCTCGGATCCAGTCCTTCCCGGATGACTTTGTGTGGTGCGGCACCCGTGTCGAGATCGCGCGCCAGATCGGCAATGCCGTCCCGCCCGTTCTAGCCGAAGCCATAGCCAGGAGCCTTATTTCCCAAGGCCTTTTCGACTGAGCCCCGTCTGTCTATCACCCGCGCAGCACCCGCCACGCGAGCCCGCTCGGCGGCTCCCTTGCTCGACAAGTGCAGGAAATCGTGCCAGTACCTCCAAGCCCGTCGAATGGCGATGAGATGCTGTCCGTGATGCAACACGGGCGTAGGATCGATGAGCGGACCCACCGGCCGATGCAGCGCTAGGAGAACGAATCAGTGGCAGAGATGAGCAATCGGGCTCGAGTGGGGGATGCATTCGACCTCCTGGCGCAGTGCCTCAAGCCGTTCGTGTCGACGCAGATGGCGAAGACAACCCCTGCCGGCAAGGACTGGGCTGACGTGTTCGCCGCCAGCGCCAAGCCGCCCATCGCCGACCACTCGGCAGACGACCCGGTCTTCCTACTGCGGGTAATGGCCGACTGTTGGCGCGGTACGTTCGACCGTCAACTGCCGCGCGGCACCCGTAATCTTGTGTTCACCCTGCGCGACAAGCGCAACGAGTGGGCCCACAACCGTCAGATCAGGCTCCACGACGCGCTCTACACCCTGAGCGGCATCGTCACCCTCGTCGAAGCAGTCGACGCCTCTAAGGCGGAGCCCGTGCGCGCCATGCTCGACGATCTCCGCCTCACGCAGTTCGAGCGGGCCAGCGGCAACGCTGGCGGTGCAGCCCTCAACGTCGTTGATACGCCCCGCGCAGGGCTGAAGCCCTGGCGCGAGGTGATCCATCCCCATCCCGATGTTCACTCCACGAACTTCGGAGTAGCGGCCTTCGCCGCTGATCTGGAGCTCGTCCGCCGAGGCGAGGGAGCAGCCGAGTACGCCGACGCCCGGCTCTTCTTTGAGCGCAGCTACTTGACGGCTGGGCTGCGCGACCTGCTCACCCTCGCCGTCAAGAGGGTCACCGAACAAGGCGGACAGCCGGTGATCAGCTGTCAGACCAACTTCGGTGGTGGCAAGACCCACAGCCTGATCGCCCTGTACCACCTGCTCTCGGGCATCACATTGGCGGAACTGCCAGACGATGTGGCC
Organism: Acidimicrobiia bacterium; assembly: GCA_022828135.1. Taxonomy (GTDB): domain Bacteria; phylum Actinomycetota; class Acidimicrobiia; order Acidimicrobiales; family Aldehydirespiratoraceae; genus Aldehydirespirator. Next base: position 72,157 of record JAJEJB010000005.1, read on the forward strand.
GACCTGGTGCGCGATGCCGGCGTAACTGAGCTGCCGGATGTCAACCGAGCGGTGATCGTGGGCAACCGCTTCGGGGCGGGCGAGACCCATCCCAAACATGACGGCACCGAGATCAACACGATCTGGGGTGAGATCGCATGGCAACTGGGCGGCGCTGACGCCTACGAACTGATAGCCGACAGCGACCGCAACCGCACCAACCCCGGCGATGCCATCCGTGACGTGCTCACCCTGTGCGCCCCGTGCCTCGTCCTAATCGACGAGTGGGTCGCCTACGCCCGGGAGCTCTACGAGAAGGCCGACTTGCCGGGGGGAAGCTTCGACTCGCAATTCAGCTTCGCCCAGACCCTCTCAGAAGCCGCAAAGGGCACCCCCGGTGCGATCTTCGTGGTATCGATTCCCGCCTCCGAAGGCTCCAGCACGAGCGACGAAGCAGCCGCATCCAGCCTCGAAGTGGGCGGCGTGGCCGGGCGTGAGGCCCTCAAGCGTCTCACCAACGTGACAAACCGCGTCGCCGAGACATGGCAGCCCGCAACCGGCGACGAGAGCTACGAGATCGTCCGCAGGCGACTGTTCCAGCCGCTCTCAGAGGAGGCGGAGGCCGAACGAGACGCCACCGCAGAGGCCCTCGGGAGGCTCTACCGATCGCAACGCTCGGAGTTTCCCTCGGAGTGCTCCGAAATCGCTTACGAAGCACGAATCAAGGCCGCATACCCGATCCACCCCGAGGTATTCGACCGGCTCTACCAAGACTGGTCCGCAATAGACCGCTTCCAACGCACCCGGGGCGTGCTTCGCCTCATGGCCGCCACCATCGACTCACTGTGGCGCAGCGACGACAGGTCCCCGCTGATCCTTCCCTGCTCGATCCCGCTGGGCGACCCCCGAGTCACCAGCGAACTCGCCGGCAGGCTTCCGGATTATTGGCACCCGGTGATCGACGCCGACATCGACGGCCAGAACTCATCTTCGTTCAAGATCGACCGCGAGACGCCCCACCTGGGATCACTGCACGCCACCCGGCGAGTAGCCCGCACGATATTCGTAGGCGCCACGCCCAACGTCGGTGCCGCCAACCAAGGCCTCGAGGTGCGCCGCATACGGCTCGGCTCAACCTTCGCAGGGGACAAGCCTGGTCCGATCTCCGACGCACTCAACCGTCTCGCAGCCGCAGCGCCCCACCTCTACGTCGACCGCGACCGCTACTGGTTCGACCGACGACAGAACGTCACCCGCACAGCTCGCGACGACGCGGAACGCCTGTTGGCCGGGGACCGACACGAGGTCAGAGAAGAGATCATCAAGCGGCTCAGGGCACAGCGAGGCGCCAGCGAGTTTACGAACGTCCACTACGCGCCTGCCAGCGGAGCCGACGTAGCCGACGAACCCCGCGCCCGACTGGTCGTACTGGAGCCCGACGCAGCCCACATCGCCAAGTCATCGGAGTCTCCCGCATTGGCATCCGCGCGAGAGATCCTGAACCACCGGGGTGTCGGAGCGCGCCAATACCGCAACATGCTGGTGTTTGCCGCCGCTGAGCAGCGCGGCATGGAGGCCCTGGAGCAGGCCACGGCCGAGTACCTGGCATGGTCAGGGATCTGCGACCGTACCGAGGAATTGAATCTCGACGCCCAACAGACCCGGCTGGCGACGACACAGCGCGGCCGCGCAACGCAGGCGGCCGACCTGCGCATGGGTGAGGCCTACAAGTACGCCCTGGTCCCGCGCCAGGACGACCCCCGTGGCGGCATCGAGTTCGATGTGGTCGCGCTGGACTCCGACGGCTCCGTCGCCGAACGAGTCAGCCGCAAACTGCTCAACGACGGCGCACTGGCCACGCAGTTCCCGGCGGTGTTGTTGCGCCAGCGCCTGAACACCGTGCTCCAACCCCGATGGGCCGACGGCCACGTGACGGTGTCGGCGTTGTGGGAGGACTTCGCGCGCTACGTGTACCTCCCCCGTCTACGCGATCAGCCGGTCATGATGGGAGCCGTAGCGGCGGGGCCCGTCGGGTTCGCCTGGACCAGCGATGGGTTCGGTGTCGCCGCAGGAATCGACGAGTCCACCGGCCGCTACTTGGGCCTAGCCGCCGAAGGAGTTCCGCCAGGCGCGGTGACTCCAACCTCCCTGGTGGTGCACCCAGATAGGGCTCTGGCGCAACTCAGAGACGAGATACAAGAGGGTCTCGACACGGAACCCGACGACACAGATGACGAGGAACCACCCGCCGACGACGATTCGCAGGAGTCTGAGCCATCGCTGATCACGGCATTTCGAGGTTCGGTTATGCTCGACTCCGCCCGCCCGACGAAGGCGTTCACAAAGATCAGCGAGGAGGTCCTGACCCACCTGCTGAGCCAACCTGACATCGACGCTGAGGTCCGCCTGGAAGTCGAGGTCCGAAAGGCCGAAGGGTTCTCGGAGCACACCATCAGGACGGTCACCGAGAACAGCCAAACCCTCCAGTTCGAAGAAGGCAGCGGCTTCTCCGACGCCTGAAGCGGAGCGCATCCGGGCTACGAAGTCGTGGTACTTATCCCGAGGACTGTACGCACGCTCGGCAAGTGAGCGACAACACTCATGGCCGCCCGCCTCTGAGGAGGCTTCGATACATCGGCACGTTGCCGGTGTGAACGAGTAGTAATCGCAGGGCACCAACCGGATCGAACCATCGGCTATGGTCCAGCCGGTGGCCGGGAGATCGGTGGACAAGTCTTGGGCTTCGTCGCCTGCCACCCGTAAGTCGATGCAAGGCAACCGAAGCCGGGACACCAAGCCCGAGTTGGCGGTGCGATCCGCCGTGCACCGGCGAGGTCTTCGCTTCCGAGTCGCGGCCCGTCCTGAGCCGGACTTTCCCCGCACAGCAGACCTAGTACTGCGCAAGAGCAGAATCGCGGTGTTCGTCGACGGCTGCTACTGGCACGGCTGTCCTGACCATCACACCAAGCCCACCACAAACTCCGAGTACTGGGCCGACAAGATCGCTCGCACCATCGAGCGTGACGCCGAGACCACCGACTACCTCGAGCAAGAGGGCTGGACAGTCCTGAGATTCTGGGAACACGAGGACCCCGACTCGGTGGCCGATCGCGTGCAGGAGTCAGTCAGCTCGGCACGGGGAGAGTAGGCGAACCGATCCCATCAATGTGCTGGTCGGTTGTCTCAGCCGTCATCGGATAGGGCCGCTCGGACCTCCTCCGGGCTGCCCGGCAGGATTCCCAGGCCCGGGTCGGCGGTCGTGCCGAAGTGTGTCTCCCGCTCTTGTTCGCTGCGCTCACGGGCCGCTCGGGCCACGGCCTCGCCCGTATGGGCCGGATCCTGCGCCTACCCGGCTCGGCCTCTACGCCGCCCTCGATCAGAGAGTCAGGCGAGGCCGGCGAAGTCGACCTGGTTGGTTGTGTACCAGGCCACGAACCCGTGGTCGGCGACCATGTTGTGGCCGTTCATGGCCGCGCTGGCGTCGGAGCCCAGCAGCACGAGCGTGCGGGCGATGTCTTCTGGGGTGAGGATGCCGGCGGACTGGTCCACCATCCAGTCGATGATCTTCTCGGTCATGTGGCGGCGGAAGTCGTGCAGCAGCGGAGTGTCGATCACGCCCGGGCAGACGCTGTTGGTGCGCACGCCGTAGTCGAGGTAGCTGCGGCGGGAGCCGTGCATGGTCCAGACCTGGGCCATCTCCTTGGAGAACTCGTACGGGGCGGGGTCGATCAGATCACCGTGGTCCGCGATCCAGGCCAGCGCCTCGTCCCAGCCGTCTATAGCGATCAGCTCGAGGATCTCGGCCAAGTGCTCGGGCCAGCGCTGCCCGGCCACCGACGCGGTGTTGACGATGGCGCCGCCCCGGGTCATGGTGGGCAGCAGCTGTTCGCTGAGCCGGCGCAGGCCCAGGTAGTTGACCCGCAGCACGAAGTCGGAGGAGTGCACTCCGGCGACGCCCGCGTTGTTGAACAGCACGTCGGTGCCCGGGCCTATCGCCTCGCAGGCGGCGTCGATTGAGTCGGGGTCGCTCAGGTCGGCGGCCACGTAGGCGGTGGCCGGTCCGGTGGGCTCGTTGCGGTCGAGCACGGTCAGGTCGGTGCACCCTGCCTCGGCCAGTAGCTCTACCGCGGCCGCGCCCACGCCGCTGGCGCCGCCGGTGAGCACTACCTTCTTGCCCTCGTAGCTGAACAGGTTCGGTGACGGTCCGGGCACGGCGCAACTCCTTGTCGTCTCGGCTGGTGAGAAGTCGATCTAGGCCGGAGTGAAGGCTAGGTGGGCTTCGAGCAGGCCGTGGACGAAGGCGTTGGGCATCTCCACTTGCGGCTCGCCCTCGATGCGCTCGATGCGGGATACCCGCTCCAGCAGGCGCTCGAAGAAGATGTGGATCTCGAGGCGGGCCAGGGCCGCGCCCAGGCAGAAGTGGGTGCCGAAGCCGAAGGCGATGTGGTGGTTGGGACTGCGGGTGACGTCGTAGGTCTCCGGATCGCGGAAGTGGGCCGGATCCCGGTTGGCCGACGGGTACATCATGACCAGCTGCTGGCCCTTGCGGACGGTCCGGCCGCCCAACTCGGTGTCGGCGGTGGCCGTCCGGCACATGTTGTGGATGGGGGTGACCCAGCGGATGAACTCCTCGACCGCGGTCTCGATGTCGGCCCCGGCCTTCAGCGCAGCCCAGGCGTCGGGCCGGTCGGCCAGGTCCAGCAGCGTGCGGGCGATCACGGTGCGGGTCGTCTCTGCCCCGCCGTCGAGCAGCAGCAGCGAGTCGGACACGATCTGGTCCAGCCCGAAGGGTGAGCCGCCCACCATCCCGCCGCCTTCGGACTCGACCTCGATCCAGCGCGACATCAAGTCGCCGGTCGGGCATCCCTGCTTGTCGGTGTACAGCTCCGTTGCGGCCACTGCGAACTCCAGCACCGCCTCGACGCCCTCCTGGCTGCGGTACCGGGGACCTCCGCCGGTGGCGATAGAGGCCTCCGACCAGTGCTTGAGCTTGGGCCAGAGGTCTTCGTCGAAACCCAGCACCAAGCCGATCATCTTGGCCGGCAGGGGAGCGGCCAGCTCGTTCACGATCTCGGCCCGGCCCCGCTCGATCACCGGATCTAGCAACCCGTCGACGGTGGCGGTGACGTGGCCGCGCCACCGCTGCACGGCCCGGGGAGTGAACCGGCGAGACACCAGCGAGCGCCGGGCCTGGTGCAGAGGGTCGTCGGTGCCGATGATCGACTGGTCGGCAGGGAGGTTGGGTCGGTAGCCGCCCTTCTCCCGGTCGGAGCTGATGAACAGCTGCTTGTCCGTCTCGACCGCGACGATGTCGTCGTAGCGGGTGAGCACCCACAGCTCGTTGACGTCGTCCCAGTGGCACGGCGAGTTCTCCCGCAGCCAGGCGTAACGGGAGTATGGGTCGTTGACGTAGAAGTCGCCGTCGAGGATGTCCAGCGGCCGGGGATCGACGGGCGTGACGGTCATGGCGACCGTCATCCTAGGGTCGGCGTGGTCACGGGAAGATGCCCCGTAACACGGTCCACAACAGCAACAGGCCCGAGATGGCGAGCGGTATGGGGACGGCAATGATCAGAGCCCAGGTCAAATAGCGCACCCATGCGGGTCGATCGGCGAAGCGTCGATGATGGAAGGCAGCGTCCAGGCCCTCGGCCTCGATGTCGGGTCGCTCGAGGCCGAGCACATCGACGGCCAGGTCGGCGACCTCGGCCCGCACCACCAGCACTGCCAAGCGGTGGGTGACGTATTGAGGGGCGACATCGGTGGCCGGGTCCACCAGCACCGTGGCCTCGTATCCCGCTTCCCGTAGCCGGGCCGCGGCCACATTGGCCTCCCAGCGGCTGGGGTACTCGGCGATGGGCACCATGCCTGGGAGCGGTTTCACCCCCATATCGTGCCCGCTGCAGCCGCGGATAGCGTGCCGCGCGTGGGTCCGGCCGTAGCCGTCAGTGAGCTCGTCAAGGACTACGGCGCGGTTCGGGCCGTCGACGGCGTGTCGTTCGAGGTGGAGCGGGGCGAGGTGTTCGCACTGCTCGGACCCAACGGCGCAGGCAAGTCCACCACCGTGGAGATCCTGGAAGGGCATCGCACCCGCACGGCGGGCACTGTGCGAGTTCTCGACACCGACCCGTCGTCGGCAGGGGCCGCATACCGCGACCGGATAGGGATCGTGCTGCAGTCCTCGGGCATCGACCCCGAGCTGACGCCCCGCGAGGCGATCGACTATTACGGCGCCGCCTACTCGCGTCGGGTGCCGACGGATGAGCTGATCGAGCTGGTGGAGCTGGACGAGAAGGCTGACGCCCGCATCTCCACCCTGTCGGGAGGTCAGCAGCGACGTATCGACATGGCGCTCGGGCTGGTAGGCGACCCCGACGTGGTGTTCCTGGACGAGCCGACCACCGGCTTCGACCCCGCGGCCCGCCGGAGGGGCTGGGAGCTCGTCGAGCGGCTCGCCTCAGAGCAGCGGGCCGTGCTGCTCACCACCCACTACCTCGACGAAGCCGAGCATCTTGCCGACCGCGTGGCGGTGCTGGCCCAGGGCCGGATCGTGGCCGAGGGCACTCCGGCCGAGTTGAGGGCCAGGGCAGGATCGGCACTGATCCGCTTCGCGGTGCCCGACAGGGTCGAGCCGGTATCGGATCTGCTCGCACCGGTCTCGGGCGACATCGTCGGCCGGGGACGGCATGTGGAGATCACCACCGATACGCCCACATCCGACCTGGCTCGGATTACGGGATGGGCGGCCGAGCGGGGATTCGAACTCGAGGGGCTGACGGTCACCACTCCCAGTCTCGAAGATGTCTACTTGAGCCTCGTCGCCGATGACGATGACGACGGGGCCAAGGCGCTCGATGACGGGGACTCCCAGACATGAGGACGCTGTGGCGGTGTATCCGCATGCAGAACCGAATCTTCTGGCGGACACCGGTCGCGGCCTTCTTCACCCTGGTGTTCCCCATCCTGATGCTGGCGCTGTTCACCGCAATCTTCGGCAACGACGCCTTCGACACCGTCTACGGACGGGTCAACAGCAGCCAGTTCTACACGCCCGGTCTGGCTGTGTTCGCCGCCGCGTCGTCCACCTACACCGGCATAGGCATCAACCTGGCCAGCCGCCGGGAGTTGGGGATCCTCAAGCGGGTGCGGGGCACGCCCCTGCCGCCCTGGGCCTATCTCGGTGGGGTGGTGCTTTCGGCGGTCTGGATCGCGGCGCTGGGAGTGGCCGCCATGGTCGTTCTGGGGGTCGCGGCCTATGGCGTGAACGTCGAAGCGGCCAAGGTGCCGGCCATGCTCCTGACCTTCGCGGTCGGCTCCGCCTCGTTCGCCGCGCTCGGCTTGGCGCTCGCCTCAGTGGCTCGGTCGGTGGCCATGGCAGTGCCCACAGCCAACGCCACCCTCCTGCCGCTGGCCTTCATCTCCAATATCTTCGTCCCGTTCGGCAGCGAGACCCCCGCCTGGCTGGACCTTCTTGGGAACATCTTCCCCCTGAAGCACTTCGGTCTGGCCTTCGGCGAGGCCATGAACCCGTTCTCGGATGCCCCCGCCTTCGAATGGCACCGGCTCGGCGTGCTGCTGCTCTGGCTGGCGGCCGGTGCAGCGGTGGCCGCGTGGAAGTTCAGTTGGGAGCCGCCGGTGATCTCGGGCCGGTCCTCACGGCGTCGCCGCCGACCCGTCCCGGCCTAGCATCGCCCGCTCTTGTTCGCTGCGCTCACGGGCCGCTCGGGCCACGGCCTCGCCCGTATGAGCCGGAGTCGCTGGCCCTCCGCTCGGCCTCTAGCATCGCCGGATGGTCGACTACGACGAATTCGGGCTGTTCCACGAGAACGCTGCCGAATACGACCTGGAGTGGCAGGGCCCGCCGACTGTCCGCCGGGAATCAGTGGCGCTGCCGTCGGGGTTGCGACTGTCGGCGCTGGTGTGGGGCACCACCGAGCCGGAGTTGGTGCTGATCCACGGCGGCGCCCAGAACGCCCACACCTGGGACACCGTGGCGCTGGCTCTCGGACGGCCGCTGGTAGCAGTGGACCTGCCCGGCCACGGGCACTCCGACCACCGGCCGGCCCACAACTACGGACCCGCTTCGATGGCTGACGACGTCGCGGTCGCAGTCGAAGAGCTCGCGCCCAGGGCCGAGGCGGTGGTGGGCATGTCGCTCGGCGGTCTTACCGCCATCTGCCTGGCCGCCGACCACCCTCGTCTCGTGCGGCGCCTGGGGATCGTGGACGTGACGCCGGGCACCGACCACGCCAAGGCCGAGCCGATCATCGCCTTCATCGACGGCCCCGAGTACTTCGACAGCTTCGAGACGATCCTGGAGCGCACCATCGAGCACAACCCGACCCGCAGCGAGTCGTCGCTGCGCCGGGGCGTGCTGCACAACGCCCACGAGATGGCCGACGGGCGCTGGACCTGGAACTACGACCGCACGCGGGACTGGCAGACCGGCGACAGGGCCGAGTTGGACTTCGAGGGCCTGTGGGCGAAGGTCTCGGCCGTCACGGCGCCGACCGCGCTGTGGCAGGGCGGCGCATGGAGCGTGATCGACGATGCCGACGTGGCCGAGTGGATGCGACGGCAGCCCGGCACCGCCCATGTGGTGGTGGACGGCGCGGGCCACTCGATCCAGGGTGACCGACCGTTGGAGCTCGTCGACTTGATCGAGGAGCTCCTGGCCCGGCCGGCCGGATAAGCGGCGTGGTGCATCACGGCCCGGACGGTTCTTGACGTAGTTAGGCCGCCTGGAGCGGTACAACTACGTCAAGAACGGATCAGCCGCCGGTGTCGGAGTAGCCGGACTCGTCGAACAGGTAGCCGCCGGGGGTCATCTCCAGGCGGTGGCGGGGACCGGGCACCGAGGTATCGCCGGTGGCGTAGCCCGCGTCGCCGTGCCACAACGAGATCGGTCCGTGCTCGCCGTTGCCGATACGGGTCTCGTAGCGGCGGGGGCGGCGGCGGGCCAGGGCCGCGAGCGTCTCGGCCACGGTGCCGAAGCTGCTGAGGGTGTGCAGCGTCACCCAGGTGGGGGCGATCAGCTCGATCTCGCCGGCGTCGCGGCGTCGCATGGCATCGGCGGGTGTCATCCACTCGTGGTGGACGATCTCGCCGTCGTCGATGGAGACCTCGTCGGCGGGGGCCTGGGCCGCGAAGAACCACGTCGCGAAGCGCTTGGGGGCGATCGGCGGCGGGATCCAGTAGGAGAAGTGCACGAGGTCTTCAGGGTCGAGCACGATGGCGGCTTCCTCGTGGGCCTCGCGGGCCGCGGCGTTGCGGGCGGCCGCGATCAGGTCGCTGGTGCCGTCATGGTCGCCGTCGTCGATGCGGCCGCCGGGGAACACCCACATCCCGCCGAAGGCGAGGCGGGAGTTTCTGCGCAGCATCAGCGACTCGGGGCCGTCGGGACCGTCGCGCAGCACCACCACGGTTGCGGCTGGGATGGCAGGGGCCTCGCCGTCCCGCTCGAACTGTTTGCGCCACTCCTCGAAGAGCCAGACCTCCCGGCGGAACGCCTTCTGTGCGCGGTCGCTGATCGAGTCCGTCATGTCGCTTACCTGATCACGCCTCTTGGGCGCGGGCGCCGGTCGAGTCCGCCTGGGGGCTGCTCACTTGATCACGCCGTCGGCTCTGAGTCGGTCGATGCTGCCTGCCAGGCCCAGCTCCTTCAAGACCTCGTCGGTGTGCTGGCCGTGGATGGGCGATGACGGCTGGCGCAACTCAGCCGGGGTGGCCGAGAAGCGGGCCGCCGGCCGGGGCTGGCGCACGCGGCCCATGGTCGGGTGGTCGTGCTCTTCGAACAGCTGGTTGTGAACAGCCTGGGCGTCGTCGGCGACATCCTCCACGCCGAGCACGACCCCGAATGGGACCTGATGGCGATCCAGTGCTTCGACCGCCTCCGCCAGGGGCTTGGCCGCGGCCGCGGCATGAACGGCCCTGAACACGACGCTGGTCTGCTCCTTGTGGCGCTGGCGATCACTCATGCCGGCCACGCGGGGGTCGGTCGAGTCCACGCCGAACGCCTTGGCCATGCCGTGGAACTCGTCATCGGTCACCGCGGCCACCACCACGTGCCCGTCGGCGAGGGCGATGGCCCGCTGGTGGGCCGAGAACGACTGGGCAAGGTGACGCTGGTCGTTGTCCAGCGCGACCTCGTGAGCGGCCGAGTCGGCGAACAGGAACGCCACCGAGGCGTCCAGCATCGCCAGCTCGACGTGCTGGCCGCTGGCGCCTCGCTCGCGGGCGAGGAGCGCCGCGGTGATGGCCTGGGCGGCGGTGTAAGCGGTGACCTTGTCGGCCGCGGCCTGGCGAAGGAACCGGGGGGATTCGTCGTTGATGCCCGTCTGGTTGCCGACGAGCCCCGACTGGGCCTGGATCACCGAGTCGTACACCCTCCTGTGGGCGTAGGGGCCGTCGGGGCCGAACCCGGAGAGCGAGGCGTAGACGATGCCGGGGTTTCGAGCCGAGACGTCGCCGTAGCCGAGACCGAGTCGTTCGACCACCCCCGGGCGCATGTTCTGCACGAACACGTCGGCGCCGGCGGCGAGGTCCAGCACGATGTCGCGACCCTGTGGATGGGTGCAGTCCACCGCGACCGAACGCTTGCCTCGGTTGCACATCTGGAACAGGGCAGAGATCCCGCCCGACGCCACGCCCACATAACGGCCCTGGTCCCCGAATCCGGGCTCCTCCACCTTGACGGCCTCGGCGCCCTGGTCCACCAGGAGGGTCACCGCCAGAGGGCCGGTGACGGCCACGCACATCTCCACGATGCGTATGCCGTCAAGGGGTCCGGACATCGTGTCTCGTGGATCCTCGTTCAGGTGGTGGCTAGCCCTGGCTCAGCCTTGACCGGACGAGTCGCTGTTGGCGGGCTTGTCGGGCTCGGGGACGCCGTGGAACCAGCTGGCCTCCTCCACCAGGGACCGGCTCCGCCAGCCCTCCGAGGTGCGCACCATTTCGTGGTGGTACCAGCCGCCGGTGGCCCACACCGGGCTGTCGGGCAGCTTCAGCGGGTTGTAGACCATGGCCACAACCTTGGCCTCGTCGCCGTCGATGGCGATGTCGATGTTGGAGACCAGGTGCTGCATGCTCTCGAACATCGGCATGACCTGCGAGAGGAAGCCGACGACGGTGTCGAGGTCGCCGGCGATGCCGCCCACCTGTGTGTAGTCGATCTGCGCGTCGGGCGTGAAGACGCTGCGGAACAGGTCCCAGTCCCGCCGGTCGACGGCTCGGGCGTAGCGGGTCAGCAGGTCGGTGATCTCGGCCCGGTCAACAAGGGTCTGCAAGTCCATGGCCCCAACGATACGACTGTGCGGTGTCATTAGGGCTTGGTAGAGATGTGAGGGACGACACCAGAGGAATGGACCAGCGGGGTCACCGAAGTTTCGAGTCTCAGCCGCTACCTTCGATCCCATCGGTGAGCCGCATCTGAATCCCCGGCGGGCCAGGCCCACGGCGGTATGCGGAGCACCCGAAGCCTCGAGAAGAATCAGAGCCTGGAGACGACTGTGTCACCACCACAACAGCAACTGACCACCGCGACCCTCGACCCCGTCCCGGCCCGGCAGGTGGACGACGTGCCGGTGGCCGAGGAGATGAGCGACTCGTTCCTCGCCTACGCCCTGTCCGTCATCACCTCCCGGGCCATCCCCGATGTGCGAGACGGCCTCAAGCCGGTTCAGCGCCGCGTGCTGTGGTCGATGCTGCAGATGGGTCTGCGCCCGGGCACCCCGTACCGCAAGTCGGCCCGGGTCGTGGGCGACACGATGGGCCGCTACCACCCGCACGGCGACGCCGCCATCTACGACACCCTCGTCCGGATGGGTCAGGACTTCAGCCGCATGGTGGCCCTCGTCGATCCGCAGGGCAACTTCGGCAGTCTCGACGACCCGCCTGCCGCCGCTCGCTACACCGAATGCCGCCTGAGCGAGGCGGCCATGGACATGGTAGGCGAACTCGACGAGGACACCGTCGACTTCCGGCCCACCTATGACGGCGAGGACACCGAACCGGTCGTCATGCCTGCGGCACTGCCCAACCTGCTCGTGAACGGCACAGCAGGAATCGCCGTGGGCATGGCCACCAACATGCTGCCCCACAATCTGGCGGAGGTCGGCGAGGCCATCGAGCTGGTCATGAGCAAGCAGCCGGGCGAAGCCGCAGCAGAGCCAAGCCGTCGGCGTCGGACGCGGCCGACAACCGATGACCTCATGGAGGTGCTTCCCGGGCCCGACTTCTCGGGAGGCGGAATCGTGGTCGCCGACGAGGGTCTTCGGGCCGCTTACGACACTGGCCGAGGCTCGGTCAGAGTACGGGCGCGGGCCAGCATCGAATCGGTCACCCGTCGGCGCCAGGCGATCGTCGTCACCGAGTTGCCTCACCTGGTGGGACCCGAACGGGTGGTGTCGCGCATAACCGAGTTGGTGGGGGCTGGACGGCTCCTGAATATCTCCGGCATTGCCGACTTGAGCGACATGGACGGACTGCGCCTTCAGATCGACTTGAAGCCGGGTGCCGACCCCGCGACCGTGCTGGCAGAGCTCTACCGGCTCACTCCCCTGGAGGAGAGCCTCAGCGTCAACAACGTGGTGCTGGTTGACGGCGTTCCCACCACCGTCGGGTTGCGAGAGCTGTGCGAGCACTACGTCGCCCACCGCCTCGAGGTCGTCGTCCGCCGCACCCGCTACCGGCTGCGGCGAGCGGACGAGCGTCTGCACATCGTGGAGGGCCTGATCGCGGCTCTCGACAACATCGAAGAGGTAGTGGCCCTGATCCGTGGCTCCAAGGACGCGACCGAGGCAAGGTCGGGGCTCATGGCTCGGTTCGGCCTTACCGAGATACAGGCAACCCACATACTCGACATGGCCCTCCGGCGGCTCACGGCCCTGGAGCGCGAGAGACTGGATGCGGAGGCCGAAGGCCTTAGAGCAGACATCAGCGACTTCAAGGAGATACTCGCCAGCAACCGCAGGCAACGGGCCATCGTGCGCAAGGAGTTGCGGCGGATCGTCGACGATCACGGCCGGCCGCGGCGCAGCCGGATGGTCACAGCCGAGGTCGCTGAACGCGAGCTGGCCGGGCGTTCGGGTGACGGGGCTGCCTCGGCGGTCTCGCCCGACGCAGCCGATCCTGGGCCTGATCTGCCCTGCGTGGTGACGGTGTCCACAAGCGGCCATATAGGGCGGGCATCCCTGAAGGGAGACCGGCGGGCATCACCCGGACGCCACGATCTGATCGCGGCCAGGGTCGAAGCCTCTACCGGAACTCCCGTGGTCGCGGTGACCAGCGCGGGACGAGCACTCGGCGCGCGCGGCGCGGATATCCCGGAGGCGAACAACCGCGTCCGCGGCGCGGACGCCTCGTCCGTCCTCGATCTGGACGCCGGCGAGAGAGTGCTGGCTCTCGTAGCGCCAGACAGCGACCGGCTTGTCATGGTGACGGCAAGGGGCGGTATCAAGCGGATCGAGGCCGACGAGGTGCTCGGCGTGGCTCCGGGGGCGTCACTGGTCTCGTTGGGCGCGGGAGACCGGCTGGCCTGCGCCTTCACCGCCCCCGACGACGTGGACCTTGTGCTGGCGACCGATGACGGGAGAGCACTGCGCATGGCAGCCTCGTCGGTTCGGGTGCAGCGTCGCGCCGCGGCGGGCATGGCAGGCATCAAGCTGCGCGACGGTTCGGTGCTGGTGGGCGCGGGCGCCGTGATCGGCAACCCGGTGCTGACGGTCGCAACGAGCACGGCGGGCGCGGGGAGCGGTGTCAAGGCCACGTACTGCTCGGAGCTGCCGACGCAGGGCAGGGGAGGCCAGGGCGTGCTCGTTGTGAAGCTTCAGTCCGGGGAGTCCGTTGTCGCGGCGGCAGTAGGTGCCGTCGACGGCATGCTGGCCTTGATGGGCCAAGACGACAATCCTCGCAAGATCGACCCCAACCCTGTGCCGATACGGATCGAGCCCACGGCGCGCTATCGCTCACCCCAGCGCCTCGAGCGTCGCATCCATGTGCTGGCGCCGGGAAGGTGGTGATGCGGGTGGCGTCGCCAACCCAGTCGACGAGAGGGTCGGGGGCGGTCGAAGTACCGCTGCTGCCGGGAATCGAGGTGGAGTCTGCGGCCGAGCCGGGAGCTGCCAGCCGTGCCGGCAATGGGTCCAACGGGGCGTCGACCCGCTCCACGGACACATACGACGCCGACTCAATAGAGACGCTCGAGGGTCTGGAGGCTGTTCGCAAGCGCCCGGCCATGTACATCGGCGGCAACGGGTCCGAGGGCCTCATGCATCTCGTCTGGGAGATCGTTGACAACGCTGTCGACGAGGCCGCGGCGGGCTTCGGCAAGAAGGTGGATGTCACGCTGCGCCGCGACGGGTCGATCGAGGTGTCGGACAAGGGTCGGGGCATTCCCGTCGACAAGCACCCCGAACGCGACGTGTCGGCCCTGGAAGTGGTATTCACCGAGCTTCACGCCGGCGGCAAGTTCGGCGAAGGCGCCTACAAGGCCTCCGGCGGGCTGCACGGCGTCGGGGCGTCGGTCGTGAACGCCCTGTCCACCCGACTAGATGTCGAAGTGCGTCGAGACGGGTATGTCCACGAGTTGAGCTTCAAGGATCAGGAGCCGGGCCACTTCGTCGGGAACAAGTTCGTCCCCGGCAGCGATGTCCGTCCTTCCACGCGGCGAACCAAGGCAACCGGCACGAAGGTGAGGTTCTGGCCGGACAGGGCCCTCTTCCATCCCGACGCCCGCATCGACGCCGACGAGGTGCGCAGCCGGGTCAAGCAGATGTGCTACCTGGTGCCGGGCCTGAGGATGACGGTTGCCGACAACCGGCCCGGTGAGAGCGCCGAGCCCTTCGAATTCGTGAGCAGGGGTGGTCTCGCCGACCTGATCAAGGATCGTTCGGAACGATCTGGCGGCGATGCCGTCAACGGCGTCATCACGATCAACGGCATCGAGCGCTTCACGGAGAAGGTGCCCGTCGACGGCAAGATCACCGAGGTCGAGAGGGAGTGCACAGTCGACATAGCGCTCCGCTGGATGTCGGGGTACGACAGCGACGTGGAGTCGTTCGTGAACACGATCCCCACCAGCTCCGGCGGCACGCACCTCGCCGGGTTCGACAAGGCGTTGACGCGGGTGGTCAACGGCGTGCTGCTCAAGGACAATCGCAAGCTGGCCCGGCTGGCCCGTGACAGCAGTGGGGCGGGCACCAAGAACGGCAAGGGCAGCGCGGCCAAGACCAGTGCCACCAAGGACGATGTGCGTGAGGGTCTCATCGCGGCGGTCAAGGTGAAGTTCTCCGAGCCGCAGTTCCGGGGCCAGACCAAGCAGGAACTGGGCACGCCCGCGGTTGAGGGCATCGTGGCCCGGATCACCTACGAGCAGCTCAAGGAGTGGTTCGAGCCGGGTGGCGGTCCTCGCTCGCAGGTGAAGGCCATCGGTGACAAGGTGGCTGCTGCGGTGGTGAACCGGGTCGCCTCCAAGCAGATGCTCGACACCAAGCGCAAGGCGGCCAGTCTCGGCTCGACCGGCATGCCGGACAAGCTGGCCGACTGCCGCGTCCACGATGACAGGGCCGAGTTGATCCTCGTGGAGGGCGATTCGGCCGCGGGCCCGGCCAAACGGGGCCGCGATTCGGAGTTCATGGCCATCCTTCCGCTGCGGGGCAAGATCGTGAACGCGGCCAAGGCAAGCCCCAAGCAGGTGCTCGACAACGCCGAGGCCCAGGCCATCTTCACCGCCATGGGCGCCGGCGCCGGCGACGCCTTCGACATCGAGGCCGCCCGCTACGGCCGGATCGTCATCCTGTGCGACGCCGACGTCGACGGCAGCCATATCCGCTGCCTGCTGCTGACCCTCATCCACGGGTACATGCGGGAGATGCTCGTTCAGGGCCGTGTCTTCTCGGCCCAGCCGCCGCTGTACACCGCAAGGGTCGGGGACCGGACCTACCGGGCCTATTCCGACGAGGAGCGAGACCGCATCACCAGCGAGCTCTGCCGTGGCAAGCGCAGGCCTGAGAACGTGAAATGGCAGCGCTTCAAGGGGTTGGGGGAGATGAACACCGACGAACTCCGGCACTGTGCGCTGGATCCTGCGACCCGCACCCTGCGCCGCCTCACCATGGCCGACGCCGAGCAGGCCGACGCAGCAGCCGAGATGTTCGACGTGCTGATGGGCAGCGACGTGGCGGTGCGGCGCGACTACCTGGTCGAGCATTCCTCCCTGGTGGACGAGACGACCCTCGACATCTAGCCGCGACGGGCCCGCCTCCCGCGCATCCCTGCCGCTGTCTCACCCATGGACTAGAACGGCGGCATGCAGCTCGAGTTCGATCCCGGCGACATGCTCGACCCGGCAGGCGTCGGAGCGGTCGGCGAGGACGGTCGCCCGAGCCCGCCCGAGAAGCTCTCACCGTCGGGTGCGGCGACGTTCGAGCAGTGCCCCCGCCGCTGGCGATTCCGCTACGTGGACCGCCTGCCCGACCCGCCGGGTGAGGACGCCCTGATCGGGACGTTCGCCCATCGGGTGCTCGAGCACCTCATGCAGCGACACCCGGGCCGGCGGACCAAGGACGACGCTCGCCGGATTGCCCGTGCATCCTGGCCCGAGATGTCGGGCAGCGACGACTACCGCGATCTGGAACTCGACGACGAGCAGTCGCTGGAGTTCCGCTGGAAGGCCTGGAGGGCAATAGAAGGGCTTTGGGAGCTCGAGGACCCGTCCGGTGTGGATGTGCAAGCCACGGAGCGGCAGCTGTCCGTGACGCTGGACGGGGTGCCCTTCCGGGGCGTCGTGGACCGGGTCGAATCCGAGCCGGACGGTCTTGTGATCAGCGACTACAAGTCGGGCCGGGCGCCCTCGCCGCGATACGCGCCCAGTCGACTCCAGCAGGTGTTGCTCTACGCGGCCGCGGTGGCTGCGGAGACGGGCGAACAGCCGGTCAGGGCGCAGCTGCTGTATCTGGGCCAGAAGATCGTGGCCACGGCCGTGACCCCCGTCGAGATCGGGGATGCCGTGGAGCAATTGACTTCGACATGGAACGCGATCGGGGACGCATGTCACGCCGATGACTTCTCGGCCCGGCCCGGGCCGCTGTGCGGCTACTGCCCGTACGTCGAACGCTGCCCCGAGGGTCAGGCCGAGAATCGCCGGCGATCAGAGATGCGTGTCGCCGAGGACGAGTACCTGGAGAGACTGGCCGGCTAGCGGGAGCGGCGCTTCCACGCCCTCCAGAGCAGCCCGAGGACCACCAGGCCTACGGCTGCGCCCAGCACCGTCGAGATCCCTACCGAGTACAGCAGCCTCTCGCTCCAGGCGTTGGGCGGTTCGGGGGCCATTCCGGGATCCGGTGTCGGAGGGGGCTCGCCGTGGCCGGTCTGGGGCGGGGCGGTCACAGGGTCGAGGAGCGTGTCGACGACCGAGGACCCGTTCCCGCTGGGCCGGTAGCGGGGTTGGTCACGCTGGGGGTCATAGACCATTTCGATCCTCCGGTGTTGGTGTGCCGACCACTAGATCGTAGAGGAGATCGAACTCGGCACACGCCTCGGCTGCACCCCGACGGGGCGGGAGGGCATGTATGGGACGGGAGCGAGCGGCCGCCTCGGCCACGGCAGCCCGCAAGCGGACCGGAGGCAGCACCAGCTGCCCGTGGTCGGCGATGAGCTGCTCGTTCCAGTAGCGGGAATCCCGGGTGCGAGCGAGGCGGTTGACGGCTACCCCCGCAACTCGCAGGCCCGACGGTTTCCTCGCCCCGACGCGTTCGATGGTCCGCATGATCTCGCTGACGCCGTCGGAGGCCCACGCGCTCGGCTCGGTGACCACCAGGGCTGCGTCTGCGGCGAACAGGGCGTTGATGGTCAAGAGTCCTAGCGACGGGGGACAGTCGATCAACACCAGGCTCCCGTATCCCGACAGAGCCACCCGGAGCCGGTCCTGGGCACCGACAGCGTCGGAGAGCAGTTGCCGCTCCCGGCCGGCCAGCGCTGGAGTGGATGCCACCACCTTCGGAGGCAGGCCCTTGTCGTCGGGCCATCCCGACGGAACGGCCAGGCTTGAAACCACTGCCGGCCGGTCGGACGCCAGGGCTTCGTCCACGTTGGTGTCGGGCGCCCACAGCCCGAGTCCGGTGGTTGCATTGCCCTGAGGATCGAGGTCGATCACAAGGCTCGGGATCCGTCGTGCCCAGGCGACCGACGCCAGCCCGAGCGCCGTGGTCGTCTTGCCGACTCCGCCCTTCTGGTTGACCAGAGCGATCACTGTCACGCCTGCACGGTAGCCAAGCGAGATGATGCCACGCTCAAGATCGCGCCGAAGCTCCGCTTGACGGAGCACACTTGCTGCATGTCTGCACGCGGTCGCATTCCTCAGGCGCTGATGCGAGCGGCCACGCGCTGGGTGCGTGATCTGCTGGCGGTGCGCAGCGCCTTCGCCGCGCTGGTGATGGCGGCCCTAGCCAGCCTCGTTGCGGGTCTGATCCTTGCCTCCATCACCGACACTCTTGAGGAATTGCCGGGTTTGCTGCTGCTGGTGCCGGCGGCGATCGCGGTGAAGGGCAACATCTTCGGGGCGCTGGGCAGCCGGTTGGGCACCGCCATCCACGCGGGCACATTCCGGCTCTCGGGCCGGCGGGACTCGGTGATGGCGCAGAACGCGGTGGCCTCGGTGGCGTTGAGCCTCGCGCTGGGTGTGGTGCTGGCCATCATGGCGAAGGGCATCGCGCTGGCCTTCAACGTCTCGCCGACGATGAGCCTCTCGGACTTCGTGGTGATCTCGGCCCTCGGATGTCTGATCGCTGCCTTCGTCGTGCTGGCCATCACTCTGGCGACCACGGCCGGCGCAGTTCGGTTCGGCTGGGATCTCGACAACGTGGTCGCTCCGATGGTGACGGTCGCAGGCGATGTGGTGACCCTGCCCTCGCTGGTGGTGGCGGCCGAGCTCGCCGGGTTCGACATTCTCACGCCGTCGATGGCGTGGCTGCTGGGGATCCTCGCCGCCCTGTCGGTGGCGTGGGGGCTGCGGAGCAGGCTGCTGGAGTTGCGCACCATCATGCGCGAGTCGATGCCCGTGCTGGTCGCGGCGGGAATACTCGACCTGGTGGCCGGGATAACGGTCGAGAAGCGCATCGAGGACTTCGTCACCTTCCCGGTGTTGCTCGTCCTGCTGCCGGGTTACCTGGCCACGGCCGGAGCACTCGGCGGGGTGCTGTCGAGCCGCCTGTCCACCAAGCTGCATCTGGGCCTGGCCAGGCCCTCCGTGGTGCCCTCGGGGGAGGCGAGAGTCGATCTCGCCACCACCTTCGCGCTGTCGCTCCCGGTGTTCGCTCTGCTCGGCCTGGTGTCGTCGATCGCGGCCGGTCTGACCGGCCATGCCGGCCCTCCGCTGGCAGACCTGGTCGCGGTGGCCGTGCTCGGCGGCCTGCTGGCCACGGTGTTGATCGTGGTGGTCGCCTACTACGGAACGCTCGCGGCCGTGCGGTTCGGAGTCGACCCCGACACCTACGGCATTCCCATGGTCACCTCTTCGCTGGACTTGGCCGGGGCGTTCACACTGATCGTGTCGGTGGTCCTAGTGGGAGTGATCTGATGGGCACGGCGTCGCGCTTGAGACCTACGATGATTCCAGGAGGGACCTGATGGAAGACAGACCTCGCAATCTGCGGGAGATGCTGGCCGAGGCCAAGGACACCTCCGAGTTGATGGTGGACCTGGCCTACGCCGCGGTCTACTTCGGAGACCCCGACATGGCCGATGAGGTGGGCGCGCTCGAGGAGCGCATGAGCCATCTGGTGCAGGACATGAGGGCGGTGTGCATCCTGGCCGTGCGCCACCCGCGCGACGCCGACGGCATGTCGTCGGTGCTGCAGGTGATCTCGGCCATCGAGCGCATTGCCAACGACGCGGTCGACATCGCCCGCATCGTGACCCACCGGGTCGGCATACCGGCCGAACTCGTGGCCGACCTGAGTACGGCCGAGGAGGTGTCCCACCGGGTGCTGGTCTCGGACGGCTCGCTTCTCGCCCACCGCCGCCTGGCCGACCACGAGATGCCGGCCAAGATGGGCATGCGGGTGATGGCGGTGCGTCGGGAGCGCGAGTGGATCACCGATGTGGGAGGCGACACGGTCCTAGTCCCGGACGACGTGCTGTTCCTGCGGGGATCGCCCGACGGCATCGACGAGTTGCGCAGCCTGGCCGGGTCGCCGGACTGGATGCCGCCGGAGGAGCCCGACGGGCCGGTCGCCACGGACCTCGACCGTGCGGTGGACGTGCTGGTGGAGATGAAGGACCTCTCGGAGGTGGCCGTCGGCCTGGCCTACTCGTCGCTGGTGCTGCGGGACGAGAGCCTCGCCGCCGAGGTGCGTCACCTAGAGGATCGCCTCGACGAGATGAAGGACCGCCTCGAGGAGTGGGTGCTGCGCGCCGCCAGGGAACACGTGGACCACTCAGGTCTTCGGGGGCTGCTGCACCTGTCACAGGCGGCGGAGGATCTGGGCGACCAGGCCCAGCAGATGGTGTGGATCATCGAGCGCCAGGAAGACATCCATCCGATCTTGGCTGTCGCGCTCGGCGACAGCGACGAGGTGGTGGTGCACATTCCGGTGGCGGAGGGCTGCGAGGTTGACGGCAGGACGCTGGGCGAACTCAGTCTGAACATCGAGCCCGGCTTCACCGTGCTGGCGATCCGCCGTGGCGGCCAGTACCGCTACCGGCCGCGCGGCGAGGTACGGCTTGCGCCCGGTGATTCTCTCATCGCCAGCGGACCGGACGAGGGGCGCGATCGCCTGGCCGAGATGTGTGGCTGGCGGCTCATCAACATCGACGACGACACGGCCATGGTCTTCGAGCCGCTGGAATCGAGTCTGCCTACTGCCTAACAGGCTGGCGCGCTGCGGCGCGCTGCGGCGCTAGCTTCACCGGCCATGGCGACTCCCGCCGGCCGGCTCTGCCTGCTCACCGTTCACGCCCATCCCGACGACGAGGCGTCGAAGGGCGCGCCCACGGTGGCCCGCTACCACGCCGAGGGGGTGCGCACCGTGCTGGTGTGCTGTACGGGAGGAGAGGAAGGCGAGATCCTCAATCCGGCGCTGGACAAGCCCTCGATGGCCGAGAAGCTGGCCGAGATACGCGCCGAGGAACTGGCCCGGGCCGCGGAAGTGATCGGCTACGACGAAGTGGTGATGCTCGGATATCGCGACTCCGGCATGGAAGGGTCGGAGGCCAACTCCCATCCCGACTGCTTCGCCAACGCCGACCTGGACGAGGCGGTGAGCCGCCTGGTGTCGGTGATCCGCCGCCACCGGCCCCAGGTGATCGTGACCTATCCCGAGGATCAGGGCGGCTACATGCACCCGGACCATGTGCGGGTCCACGACGTCTCGATCCCTGCCTTCGAGCGCGCCGGCGACGCTCAGTACCGTCCCGACCTCGGCCAGCCCTGGTCGCCGGCCAAGCTCTACTACACGCTGTGGTCCCGCAAGCGCATCGAGGAGCGGCACCAGGCGTTCCACGACCTCGGCCTGGAGTCGCCCTACAACGACTGGTGGTTCAAGCGCCCCTCCACCGACGACAAGATCACGACTCAGGTTCCCGTGGACGGATTCATCGACGCGCGCATAGAGGGGCTGCTTGCCCACGCCACCCAGATCGATCCTGAGTCGACCTTCTGGTTCGGACTGCCCCCCGAGGTCGAGCGTTCCATTCACCCCTACGACGACTATGTGCTGGCCCGCGGCCCCCGCCCTGCGGCGCTGCCCGAGCGCGACCTGTTCGAGGGCTTGCGGGCCGAGGCGGCCGGCGGGTCCGGTTGACATGGCGCTCGAGCCTCTCAGCGAGGGGTGGCTGAAGGCCGTAGCGGCGGAACTGGAGGCGGTTGACGAACCCGGCTCTGTCGACGGCGTGGCTCAGATCGTCGTGAGCGGCTCGCCTGGCGGCGCAGCCCCCTTTCATGTCGTCGTGGCTGATGGCCGCGTGGGAGTGGTGGCAGGGCGCCACTCGGAGCCCGACATGGTGCTTTCCGGGTCGTACGCCGACTTCGTGAGGGCCTGGGAGGGCGAGCTGTCAGTGGAGGCGGCCTACATGTCGGGCCGGATGAAGCTCGAGGGGGACCAGGTCCTGCTGTTTGACGGGTGGCGCCCCCTTCTGCGGTCGTCCCAGCTCCGGGCAGCCCTCGCCCCTCTGCGCTGAAGCCCGCAGATTCAGATGCGGTGCCTGGCCCTCCTCTGGGCGCTGCGCAGCGCGCGGTAACCGACCAGTACGGCTCCGGATTGCCGGAGCATCCCGGTCACCTCCTCAGACAGGGCGAGCGCGAGGTCGTCGACCCGGCCGGCCGCCGCGGGATCGATAGCGTGAATCTCAGGCTCGTCCAGGGCCGGGTGCAGCGACAACTCGGTGACCCCCGGACGCAGATCGCCCAGCTGCTCGACCACATGACGGCGAGCGTCGCCCCGGACGAGCCGGAAGTGGTCCGGGAAGACGATGCCCTCGTCCGTTGCCAGAGACCGGAACGGGAATCCGGCCTTGGCTTCGGCGTCGGCACCCTCGAGCCGCACGGGCAGGTCGAACGAGACGGCCAGGTCCAGCAGTACGTCGAAGAACTCCGGGCGCTGCTGAAGGGCAGACAGGTGGGTGGTGAGGTGGGTCACGTCGAATCCCCACAGCACGGCTCGCTCGACCTGGGCCCGGCACTCCCGGCGGACCTCGTCGAGGTCCGCGTGGTCCCACAAGTCCTGCACCGTGCGGGGGAAGCCGCCGTCGCCGTCGAGCAGGCTCGGAGCGTTGGTGATCGGACCCCATCGGAAGCAGTCGAGTTCGGAATTGAGCGTGAGATGGACACCCAGGTCCTCGCCCCGGTACAGCTCCGCGCCATGGCGGGCCCACGCGCCGGGCATCACGATCGTGCCGGTGGTGGCCGCGCCCTCGCGCAGGGCCTGATAGCCCCCGGCCGTGGAGGAGTGGGTGGTGCCGATCCGGTCCGCGCTGACGATCACCAGCCTCGCGTCGGCCGGGTGCCCGAGTCGCTCCACCAGCGATTCCACAGCCCTGACGGTACCGCACACCGGCACGGTGCCGGTCGGGTGCCTGTGAGCACGCAGCGTCCGGGTCAGTCCAGCGGCACGTCGGGACCTCCGCAGGCGCTCCACAGCCCTCGGCCGGAGACGACGGCCTCCGCCTGCGCCCGGTCCAATACATCGGCGTAGTGGTCGTTGGGCGGATAGTTCAGCACCGCGGCGTAGCCGGCCGCGACCAGCTCCAGGTTGACGAAGAGACCGTCACCGGATCGCACGACGTAGCCCAGCAACCGGTCGTAGACGTCGCGGGCCTCCGCATCGCGCACCAGCGAGATCCCGGTTCCCGCGGGGAGCATGTCCGCCAGGAAGAGCGAGGCCTCCTTGCCGTAGCACTGCACCGGCCGGGTGGGGGCCACCGACTCGGGAGCGTCGACACCGATGAGGCGAACCGTCTCGGAACGGCCCCCGATCCTCGCGACGATCGTGTCGCCGTCGACGACGCGCTCCACGACCGCGTTTACCGCGCCGTGGTCCTGCGTGCCTGTGGAGGTGTCGGCGGGACTGTCGGCGTCGGTTCCGCAACCGCTCGCAACCAGCAACGGTGCGACCGCGGCCAGCGCTCGGAGTGCTCGACACACCATCGCGCCTGCCTCTCTTTCCAAAGGGGTCCTTCCACAAGATGGGGGGCTGTTGCCATCTGAGGCCCGGCGGTCGGCAGCAGACCGAGGGGCGATGGGGCCGCGCCCGCTGCGATCAAGCCGCGGCGGGCAGGTTGGGACTGGGGACGGTAGCGGTCTTCGCCTGGTTGCGGGCTGCCTGCAGGGCCTGGCGGGCGCGGGCCACGCCGCGCCGGCCGATGTCGCATGTGGCGGGGTCGAGCTGCCAGCTGCTTGGTGAGTCGCCCTTCTCGGCGGGAACGATGTCGATTAGAACCAGTTGATCGGTCATGTAGACATATTGGCGAGGGGGTGTGACATCCTTTCGCCGTGACTCAGACTTCTTCCCAAAGACACGGCATCACCGTGCCCTTCGCCGGCCCCCTGCACACGCAGCGGGAGCGTTTCGAGGAGTTGGTCGATCTCGGCTACACCGATGTCTGGTCGGCGGAGGCCGACGGCTTCGACGGCCTCACCACCCTCGCCCTCGCGTCGGTGTGGGCGCCCTCCCTGCGGCTGGGTACCGCCATCCTGCCCGTCTACACCCGAGGCCCCGCCCTGCTCGCTCAATCGGCGGCGTCGCTGGCCTCGGCCGCGCCGGGCCGGTTCGTCCTCGGCATCGGCTCGTCGTCGGATGTGATAGTCGGTCGATGGAACGCGGTGGCCTTCGACCGCCCCTTTCACCGTGTGCGCGACACCATCCGCTTCCTGAGAGCGGCCCTGAGCGGCGAGAAGGTCACCGAGGACTACGACACCTTCTCGGTGCGCGGCTTCCGGCTCGGTGTGAGGGTCGACGAGCCCGTCCCCATCTTCGTGGCCGCCCTGCGAGAACGCATGCTGCGGCTGGCGGCACGCGAGGGCGACGGGGCCATAATCAACTGGCTCTCGGCTCAGGACGCAGCCCGGGTATGCGGCATAGTGCGGGACGAGAACCCGGCAGCCGAAGTCGTGGCCCGCATCTTCGTGCTGCCCACTCCTGATCGTGAGGCGGCCATGGCCACGGGCCGCTTCATCCTGGCCGCCTACCTCAACGTGCCGGTGTACCGGGCGTTCCACTCCTGGCTCGGCCGCACGGATGCGCTCGGCGAGCATTGGGCCCAGTGGGAGGCCGGTGACCGGCGGGGCTCCCTGGCGAAGATCCCCGAGCACGTGGTCGATGAGCTGCTGGTGCACGGCTCTCCCGCAGAGTGTCGAGACCACATCCAGCGCTTCGTCGACAACGGCGTGACCTGCCCCGCGCCCATGGTCCTGCCGGTCGACGGAGTGGACGCGTTCGACGTGGTCAGAGCATTGGCGCCCGCCGGGGGTTAGGAGCTGGTAGTTCCCAGCAGACCCTTCTGCATGCGCCGCATGCCGCGCAGCCAGCGTTCCCGGTCACCGGCCCGGCGCTGCTCGTAGGTTTCCACTTCGGGGTGGGGCAGTATCAGGAACCGGTCCTGTTGAAGCGCCTCCAGGGTCACGGCCGCCACCTCCTCCGGCTCCATCAAGCCCAGCTCTCGCACCTGGGCCACTCCGAGCATCCAGTCCGACTCCGTCATCGGAGTACGAACCCCCTGGGGGCACAGGCACGACACCCTCACGCCGTCGTCGCCGTGGGTGATGGCGATCCACTCGGCCAGCGCCACCGCGGCGTGCTTGGTGACCGCGTACGACGCCGTCCCCAGCCCGGTCAGCAGCCCTGCGGCCGAGGCGGTGATCAGCAGGTGGCCCGAGCCCCGGTCCACCCATCTCGGCACCAGATGCCGGCAGGCGATTACATGGGCCATCAGGTTCACATCCCACACGAGGTTCCACTCCTCGTTGGGACGCTCCACCCCGCCCATGGCGGAAATACCGGCGTTGCCGCACCACAGTTCAACGGGGCCGAGGCTCTCCTCGACCCCATCGATCAGGGCGACCACCGCGGCCTCGTCGGTCACGTCGATCTCGGCTGCGAAGCCGACTCGGCTCCCGGCGGCAGCCTCGGTGGCGATCTCGGTGACCACAGCCTCTGCGCCGGTTCCGTCGATGTCGGCTGCCACCACCACAGCTCCCGCATCGAGCGCCAAAGCCCGGGCCAGCGAACGTCCGATTCCGCTGGCGGCGCCCGTCACGACCGCGACAGCCCCCTCGAGTTCCACGTCTCGATCCTAGTTGTGGCCCAGGTTCACAGGCCTCAACGCCACAGGCGGCGGGCGATCGCACCGAGCATCGCGCCGGTCCCGATCCCTGCGGCTACATCGCTGGCGTGGTGGATCCGGACGTGTATGCGGCTCAGGGCCACGACTACGGCCAGCGCGTAGTAGGCGGGTGCCCAAGGGCTGCGGCGTGACAGCAGCGACGCCGCGACCATGGCTGCACTGGCGTGACCGCTGGGAAAGCTGCTCGTGAGGGGTTGGCGCAGGGCATGGGGCCGATTCCCCGAGAAGACCGGACGCCGACGCCCGAAGGCTGTCTTGATGACGCCGTTGACCAGCACCGCTTCCGCTAGGAGGGCGATGCTGAGTTCTGTAGACGGGCGATGGCTTCGCCGCGCCACGGCCTGAGCGGCCCCGAGCGCGTGCCAGAGCCGCGAGTGGTTGGCGGCCTCCGATGCCGAGTACATGAGCCGGTCCAGGGCGGGCTTGCCCCGCAGGGCGCGCTCCCACCAGGCGTCCACCGCAGCGTCGATGCCCTCGACGGGCTTCTCGGCATCGCTCATTGAGATTCACCCGGGATGGTCGTGGAAGGGGTGACACTACTCCCCGGCTCACCCGTCTCCCCGCCCTGCTGGCCGGTGTTCTCGCCGCCGAAGTCGGTTCCGGTCTCGCCCTGCTCCCAGCCGGCCTCCTCGCCCTGCTGCTCGCTCTCCT
Source organism: Acidimicrobiia bacterium (assembly GCA_022828135.1). Taxonomy (GTDB): domain Bacteria; phylum Actinomycetota; class Acidimicrobiia; order Acidimicrobiales; family Aldehydirespiratoraceae; genus Aldehydirespirator. The sequence goes on from JAJEJB010000005.1 coordinate 98,620, forward strand.
CCGGCGGAACGACCGTGGTCGACGTGGTGGTCGTGACCGAGGGAGAACCATCGCACCTGAGGCCCTCGGGGCGGTACTGGGCCCAGACCGTGTCGGTCTCGGCGCGCCCGTCCTCCAGGTAGGTGCGGGTCCGCTCCGTGGTCACCCGGGTGCAGGACGTTCCCACCGTCCGCGTCCATTGGTCGGTCTGCTCGGCCAGCACCCACGGCGTGGAGTAGAGCTTCACCGTGATCGAGTCGTCGCCGGTGGTGGGCCACAGCATCACGCCGTACGGGGTGTTGTTCTCCAGTACAAGGTCGGGCGCCGGGTACGACACTGTGGCCTCGCGGCCGTAGGGGTAGCGGCTCAGGTAGATCGTGTGGCTCTGGTAGTCGATGAAGTCGAGCCCGGCGAAGAAGGCCGCGTTGAACAGCGTGGTGGCGTACTGCGAGATTCCCCCGCCCACCGAGTCCACGAAGACGCCGTCGAGGATCATCTTGGCCGGGACGAACCCTTTGCCGGTCGTGCGCGGCCCGACATGGCCGTTGACCGAGAACCGCTGGCCGGGCTCGATGATCACCCCGCGGGTCAACTCGGAGATGCGGGCGATGTTGATGATCCGGTCCTGGGCCGGCGTGAAGGGTGTGGTGAACTCTCCGACCACCTGGAGGATCCCGAGCGACTCGGCCCACTCCCTGCCCCGGGGGTGGGGGTTGGGGGCGGCCGGCAGCACTATCAGCGGCTGGCCGTCGATCATCCCCTGCAGCAATGCGTCGGCCGCCGTCTCGTCGCAGCACTTGAATCCGGCCTCGCCCTCGGAGATCGTCACGGCACCGTCCTGGTCCAGGCTGACGGCGGCGGGGATCCCTTCGCTGCCGATACCCACGAAGAGGCTGGCGAGAGTGGCATCGATCCGCGGGTTGAGGCCGAGGTGCGTGTCGTGCTGCTCTCCCTCGAGCACGATGAACTGTCGGAGGGCCTGCTCACCGATGGTGAAGGTCTCGGTGGCGCCCTCGAGCTGGAGCTGGACCCCTCCCTCGGTGATCATGTTGGCCTTGGTGGAGAGGGCGGAGGCCAGCGCCACCGCGATCGGGTCGGCCGGCTCCATGCCGCATATCGGAACCTCGACGGCGACCCGGCCGCCCATGTTGTTAAGCACCGCTTCCTCGAGCCTGAGGGCCAGCGACTCCATGTCGGGGACGGGCACATCGATGTGAAGAACCGGCTGGAAGGCTCCATCGACGAACTGGATCCGGGGCGTCTCCGGGTCGGTGTAGGGGTCGACCGTGTCGGCGAGAGTACCAAGGTCGGTGGTCACCGATGGACGCACGTCGCGGCTGGCGAACAGATCGAACAGCCACGCGGCCGGCCGGACCACCGGCGGGGGCGGAGTGTCGGCCTCGGCGAGGATCCGCTCGGAATCCAGCGAGATTCCGAGCTCCTCGGCGGTGACCGTGATCGTGTGTCCCAGGAACTGCAGGTCGATGTCCGGGAACTGGAGATCGATGGTGGTCTCGGCCACCTCCTGGACGACGGGTTCGAGCGCGATGACTGCCTCTTCGGGCTCAAGCCCGCCGATCTCGACGCCCGACACCGTGGCGCCCGGACGGATGCGGGTCTCCTCGCGCGCCTCGTAGACCTGCCAGCCGACGATCAGAGCGCCGATCACCACTGCTGCTCCGACGAGGAGCAGCCATAGTCGCCCGTGCCGAACCTGCCCTGCTAGCAGCCGCCTGAGCACGGTTTGAGGGTATCCGCAGCAAGTGACATCACTGGCTCCACCGCGCCGCCCAGCCGCTCAGAACAATCTCAGCTCCGGTGACTCGATGCCCCGCAGCTCGTCGTAGTCCACCTCCACGCAGTCGATGGAGCGGTCGGCCGCGAGCACCTTGGCCTGGGGCTTGATGGTCCGGGCCACGAACACGCCCCGCACCGGGGCCAGGGTCGGGTCGGAGTTCAGGTAGTGCAGGTACCGGGTGAGCTGCTCCACGCCGTCGATCTCGCCGTTGCGCTTGACCTCCACCGCCACCGCGCTGCCGGAGGCGTCGCGGCACAGCAGGTCCACGGGGCCGATGGCAGTAGGGAACTCGCGCCGCACCAGGGTGAAGCCGTCCTCGATGGCGTCCGGATTCTCTGCGAGGAGCACCTGCATCTGCGCTTCGACGCCGTCCTTCTGCAGTCCGGGATCGGTGCCCATCTCGTGGGTGCTGTCGTGGAGGATCTCCTCGATCGTGATGACGAGGGAGTCGCTGCGGCCCGGAGCCGTCACCCGCCACACCCCGGCGTCGGTGTCGATCACCAGCCGGTTGGGGGCATTCATCCAGTTGAGCGGCTTGTAGGCGCCACCGTCGGCGTGGACGGCCACGCAACCGTCGGCCTTGACCATGATGAGGCGGACGGCGGAGGGTAGGTGGGCCTGCAGGCGCCCGTCGTAGTCGACGGTGCAGCGGGCGATCACGAGCCGCACCGCGGCCAAGCTAGAGGCCGAGCGGGCAAGGCGCACGAATCCGGCCCGCTGACCTGCGGCGCTGGCCCGGTGGCATACTCATCCGATGGATCTTGCCGGTAGGACGGCTCTGGTCACCGGGGGAGCCAAACGGGTCGGTCGGGGCATCACCTTGACCCTGGCCCGGGCCGGGGCCAACGTGGTCATCAACTACAACACCTCGGCCGACGAGGCGCGCCGCACCACAGCCGACGCCGAGGCGCTGGGTGTGCAGGCCCTGCCGGTGGCGGCCGATGTCACCGATGACGGCCAGGTCCAGGCCATGGTGGAGGCGGCCACCGACCGTTTCGGCACCATCGATGTGCTCGTCAACAATGCCTCGACCTTCGCCTTCGGAGAATTTCCGACCGACGACTTGACGGTGTGGCACCGCTCGATCGACACGCTCGTCCACGGCCCCTTCTACTGTGCCAACCGGGTGGCTCCGGTCATGCTGGCCAATGACGGGGGAGTGATCATCAGCATCGGCGATCTGAGCGCCTTCGAGCCCTGGCCCGGGTTCGCCGGCCACTCCGTTGGCAAGGGGGCGATCATCTCGCTGACCCGCCAGCTGGCCCTGGAGCTGGCGCCCACCATCAGAGTCAACGCGGTGGTTCCCGGCCCCGCACTGCGCCCCGCCGACTACGACGATGCCACCTACCAGCGGGTGGCGGACGAAACCCTGGTCGGGCGGTGGGGAACCCCCGCCGAGATGGGCCAGGCGGTCCAGTTCCTCATAGAGGCCGACTACATAACGGGCGAAGTCCTCACCGTGGACGGAGGCCAGCGCTACGGGCACCGCAAGCACGCCCACGGCTGACCCCGGTCGTGGGCCGCTCCAAGCCCGTAGCATCTGCTGCCGTGGGTTCCCGAGACCTCAGCCGCATCTTCGGCCCCGACGGGCGAACCGTGATCATCGCGCTGGACCACGGGTTGATCGACGGCCCCTGCCCGGGCTTCGAACGGCCGGCCGAGACCATCTCGGCGGTGGTGGCGGGCGGACCCGATGCGGTCTTGACCTCCTACGGAGTCGCCGAGAACTTCGCGGCTGAGCTGGATCCGGTCGGGATCATCCTGCGCAGCGACGGCGCGGTGAGCAATCTCGGGTCGCCCAGCACCGGTTCCGTCGGGCGGTTCTTCGGCGTCGAGGAGGCGCTCCGGGTAGGAGCCGCCGCCCTGGCCGTGACCGCCCTGCCCGGCGCGGCTTCAGAGGCCGACACGCTGCGCAATCTGGCCCACACCATCGGTGAGGCTCACCAGTCGGATCTGCCGGTCATGGCCGAGATGGTGCCCGGCGGGTTCGACTCTCCACCCGAGATGCGAGGACCCGATGCGGTGGCCTTCGCGGCCCGCCTGGGAGCCGAGCTGGGAGCCGACTTCATCAAGGCTCCCTACTGCGAGGACTACGCCCGGGTCACTTCATCCACGTTCGCTCCGGTGGTGATCCTGGGGGGATCCAAGGGCTCCGAGGCCGCCACGCTGGCGAATATCAGGGCCGCGGTCGACGCAGGCGCGGCTGGGGTGGCCATGGGCCGCAACGTCTTCCAGAGCGACGACCCCACGGCTATGACCCGGGCCGTGGTCGCTGTGGTGCACGCCGACGCCACCGTCGAGGAGGCCCTATCCATCCTGGAAGGATGACCCGGTGAGAAGGACCGGGGTCGATCAAGCCAGTGGCGGCGATGTCGTGTTGGGGCTGGATGCGGGGACCACGTCGGCCAAGGCTGTAGTTGTCGACCGGGCGGGTGAGATCCTGGCGAGTGGCGGGTCGGATCCCATCGCCGTCCTCTCGACCCCCGACGGCGGCCGCGAGCAGGATCCAGCCGAGATCTGGCAGGCCTTCACCGATGCAGGTCGGCGGGCCGTCGAGGGGCTCGGATCGGGTGTCGGTGTGGCGGCTCTGGCGGTGGCTGCTCAGAGCGGTTCGGTGATTCCGGTGGCGGTCGGGGGCAGCGCCGAGCGGGCCATCACCTGGATGGACACCCGCTTCCGGTCCGTGCCGGAGAACTGGTCCGACGGTGTGGCGGCGAGTGTCCGAGCTGTCAGCGGCTGGATGCCCACGCCCGGGGTCGGCCTGTCGACCATCGTCGGGCTGCAGGCTCCGGGCACTCGCAAGCCCGGAGCCGATCCGGCACCCGTGTGGAGGTGGGCCTCGGTAGACGACTATCTCGTGTTCCGGCTCACCGGGCAGTGGGCCACCAACCCGTCCAACGCGGCGGGCATGCAGCTGATGGACGTCGCGACCCGGACGTGGAGTGACGACTTGTGCCGGCTCGCCGGCATCGACCCCGGCCTCCTGTCGCCGATCCGCGAGTCGGGCAGCACCGCAGGTGAACTGGCAGGCGAGGCTGCGGCTGCACTGGGGTTGGATGCGGGTACCCCGGTGGTGATCGGCGGCCATGACCAGGCCTGCGCCGCGCTGGGTCTCGGCGTCGTAGATCCCGGCGACCTGTTCCTGTCGGCCGGCACCGCATGGGTGCTGACCGCGGTCACCGACCGGGCCGATGTCGCCGCCCTGCCACCCTCGCTGAACCTCAGCCCCCACGTGCTCGATGGCGTGTGGACTGCGTCCGAGAACCTGGGTGGGCTCGGGGCGATGCTGGCTGAGACCCCGCCGGCCAGGACCCAGGACGCCTTCGTGACCTGTGGAGAGAGGGTGCACCAGGCTCTCGAGGGAGCCGGCGAGTTCGCTGCCGGTGGTGACGAGCTGACCATGGTGGGGGGCGGGACCCGGTTCAAGGAGCTGGTGGAGGTAATGGCCGGCATGATTGGCCGGCCCGTGGTGACGCGACCTGAAGCCGCCTGGCCGGCCCTCGGTGCAGCCCGGCTGGCGGCGGCAGCCCTAGGGTGGGTCCCCGCGGGGGAAGCAACGTGACCAGACCTGTTGTTGCCATCACCATTGGACAATCCAACTACCGGCGGATGTTCAGCTATGCCGCGCTGGCCGATCTGGCTGACGCGGCAGAGGTTGTCCACCACCCCGGCGACGAACCGGCTGGCAAGCAGGACCTGCTGGCCGTTCTGGCCGAGGCCGACGCCTGCATCACCAGTTGGGGAGTCGCCCCGCTGGACGCCGAGGTCGTGGCGGCCGCGCCCCGCCTCGGGCACGTGGCCCACATGGGCGGCAGCGTGAAGCGCTTCGTGTCCGCCGCCGTTTGGGAGCGCGGCATGAGGGTCACCAGCGCCTCCGTTGCCCTGGCCCGCGACGTGGCCGAGACCACGTTGGGCCTGATGATCGTGGGCCGCAAGCGGATCTGGCCTCTGGGAAGCCACGTGCGCGAAGGCGGCTGGCGCGACAGTGGAGTCTGGGACCGCTGGGACGCCCGGGAGCTCAGCCGATCGACGGTTGGCCTGATCGGTGTCGGCAACGTCGGCCGCCACGTGATCGAGCTGCTCGCCGGATTCGAGACGACCATCCTGGTGGCCGACCCGTACCTCCGAGACGAGGAGGCCCAGCAACTCGGAGTGACGAGGGTCGAACTCGCCGAGCTGATGGATCGCTGCGATGTGGTGTCGATCCACGCTCCGGCCACCGATGAGACCAGACACATGATCGATGGCGAGCTGCTGGGCCGTCTGAGCGACGGAGCCGTGCTGATCAACACCGCCCGGGGCACCATCATCGACGAGGGGGCCCTGGTTGACGAGCTGGCCACCGGACGGATCTTCGCCTTCCTGGACGTGACCGATCCGGAGCCCCCAACACCCGACAGCCCGCTCCGTCAACTGGAGAACGTGGTGGTCACCCCCCACATCGCGGGCTGCATCGAGAACTGCCACCGCATGGGGGAGTTGGCCGTCGAGGAGGTCCGCCGCTATCTAGCCGGCGAACCGGCTGTCAACGAGGTCCGGCCCGGCATGCTCGACCGGATCGCCTAGCTGAGGACGAGGCCGCCGTCCACCTCGATGGCCTGGCCGGTCAGGTAGCGGGCGTCGTCGCTGGCCAGGAAGGCGACGACTCCGGCGATCTCCTCAGGGCGGGCCAGTCGCTTGACCGCTGTGTCGTTGGCCCTCATGTCCAGCCATTCCTCGGCGGTCATCCCGACGGTGGCCCCGACCTCGGCGGCCACCTTGCGCACCATGTCGGTGAGGGTGTTGCCGGCGCACACCGCGTTGACGGTGATGCCGTGGGGCCCCAGTTCCATCGCCGCGGAGCGGGTGATGCCGACCACGCCGCTCTTGGTGCCCGAGTACTCGGCCGAGAAGGGCCAGCTCGTCTTGGCGGCCATCGACGCGACGTTGATGATGGAGCCCCGCCCCTGAGCGGTCATGACCGGCGCGGCCAGGCTGTTGGAGACCAGGACCCCGGTCAGGTTGACGGCCACGATGTCCTCCCAGCGGTCGAGGGGGATCTCCGGCAGCGGCCCCCCGACGTACACCCCGGCACACGCCACCAGCACGTCGATGCGGCCCCAGGCCTCCATCACCCGTTCGAAGGCGGCCTGCTGGTCGTCGCTGGACCGCACGTCACACCTCAGGGCCATCGCCTCGACCCCCTCGGTCCGGGCTGCGGCCGCGGTGTCGTCGTTGTCAGACTCGTTGATGTCGAGGCAGGCGACGTTGGCTCCCTCGGCCGCGAAGCGACGCGCCGTGGCCGCCCCGATGCCGGTGGCCGAGCCGGTGATCACCACCATCTGGCTCTCGAACCGCCGCATCGAGCGACCCTACCAACCCTGCACTCGGGCATCGCGTCGTTCGTAGCTGATGGCTGCGTCCGCCCAACCACACAGTTCCGATCGCCTACTTCAGGTCCTTATCCAGGTCAACTAGCCTGAAGGAGAACGACAGAATGGAGCCGATGCTCATGCCCGAGTTGGTAGAGCTAGACGCTCAACGGCGAGTCGCGCTTGGTCGTCTCGGCAACCCCGAGCACGACCGCTACCACGTCACCGAGCACTCTGACGGGACGCTGGTGTTCACTCCTGCGGTGATGATGACAGCCCATGAGGCGGCGCTGCTGCGTCATCCTGAACTCGTCGAGCAGATCAAGGCCGACCGCGCCGACCCGACCCGCGCTGTTCGCTCGAAGGCTCACAGACCCCGCTGATCCTGTAGCCGAGCATGCAGTCATTGGCGCTGTGGGAGCTTCTCCTGGCGTCCGCCCGACACCGGGTCTCCACCATCCGGTCGAAGCGCTTGTGGATCCTCTTGGGAACCACGTGGCGCATCTCAGGGGCCATCGCTTGAGTGGTTACGGCTGCTGCTCCAACAACCCGATGATCAGGTCGCTCAGGATGCCAGCCATCCACGTAGAAGCAGTCACCGACCAACCGGTCCAGAGTCCCACGAGGGCCAGCAAACCTAGTAGCGCAAGTCCTAGAAGTCCTTTCGCGCTTCCGCGGGGGTCCGTCATGATGCTCCTCTCGTGTCGGTTGTCATGACGTGATCAGCCAACCACACGGGTACGACACGCTCGGTAACCGACTGGGACGACGACTGACCGATTCGGCGAGGCGTGCACAGCAGCCAACGCCGGTCGTGCCTCGTGCCACATCGACAGGACACATAGCCGTACCTGCCATCGTGGCGCAGGATGCAAGGGCCGTCGGACGTCAGGCTAAGAGCGGGCGGGGTGCTGCGAATGCTCGTACCGTCGGTGGATCTGCCGGATGGCAGCGACCGCGGCGCGGCCTGCCTCTGGGTCCTTGGTGAGCATGCGCAGGCATGCAACTGTGGATTCGTCACCGATGGCTCCGAGCATCCGAATGACGAAGTGATCAGCGAAGGTCCGGCGGCGAAGTCGGTCAATGGGCACTTCGGTCGGGTTGTCTAGTGCCCACTCGAAGAGCCGGCGCAGAGGCTTCGGATAGTCCTCAACGAGACGACCGAGGCCAGGAACGTCTGATATCCCGGTGACGGAGTCCAGAGAGGCCAGCGTCAGCACGGTCTCGCGCGGCTCAAGGAGGAGAGCGCGCCAAGTCTCATCTGTATCCACGGCGGCGTCGTGACGCTCGTAGCCAAGAAGGAGGTTCGCCACAAGGCGCCAGTTCCTCTGCTTGGCGGCTAGGCCGGTGGCGTCCGGTAGCGCCGCCTCGAACTTGGCCCATCCGCGGATGGCTAGCAGACAGGCTCTGACTGCGTCTTGCGGCGCAACGGCGTCTTCGACCGGTCCGTCAAGGAAGGTCGCGAAGATGGATTTGGCCGCGCCGTCGATCTTGGCGTCGCCCATCGGGACGAGATCTGCTAGTTGGTGCAGCGTCCAGTGAAGGCTGAATGAGAAGGCTGGGTCAGAGCCGCGGGCGGCCATTGCGAATAGTTGGGCCCTTTCCGTGAGCGTGAGTCCTTCGATCGCTTCGAAATAGGGCCCCACGATGACCTGGTCTTCAAACTGGCTGGCGACTATGCCACTGGCCATACGACAATGGTCGATGTCCTCCGCATGGGCGATCGTCGTGCGGATCTGGGCTCGGAGTTCTTCAGGCGTAGTCTGGTTCTCGATCTCGCCGAAGCTGGCCAATGCTTCCAAGAGGCAACTCTGCAGGATCAAGTCCTTCGATTCGAGTGTCCTGAGGACACCGAGAATCTCAGAGCGGTGGGGCTCGTCGCTTCCGCTGAAGAATGCAGCCTCGCGGAGGGCCTCCAGCCGCAGGTGGTATCCGTCGGCGTCCCATGCGTGATGCAGCAGCGATGCGTAGAGGGTCTGGTCCGCGACATCGCGGAAGTCGGTGGAGAGCAGTGCGAAGTAGAAGCGACCCCACGATCGGGCGTCAGCGCCAGCGGCGAAGCGTCCCGCCAGTCCGCGAGGCTGCCAGTCCGGGGTCATCATCCTGGTCTTCTCGAATGCTCGCACGATGTAGGACGTGGCGAGTCCCCTGCCTTCGTCTGGGGCTGCGGGCAGGGCGTAGGTCACCGCCACGACCCGCGAGATCGCAGTCCGGTCCCCTTCGGCGCGCAGTCTCTCCACTTGGGCCTGGCAGACCTCGTCAGTTCGGTCGATCAGCGCACAGACCTCGTCCACGAACAGGCCTCTGGTCAGGCCCTTGCCAGTTGCGGCCATCAGTGCCCGCTCCCATTCGGTCCACGGATGCTCGGTAGCCCATCGTCCGGACATACCGCTCGTACTCCTGAAGGTTGCGGTTGCCGTCGCCGTGGAAGCGGTAGCTCTGCGAATCACATCGCGGATTTCTTGAGCAGCCATCTCGGCGACATCGGGACCATAACCAGCGGTAAGCGCTGAGAAGAGAAGTTCAGGGCTCGCGAGCGCGCTGAGAGCCTCCCAGACCCGAGTGGGGTCGCCTTCGAGACTCAACGCTGTGTCGGTGAGGGCCGTGTTGGCCGGAGCGCCGAGAAGCCACCCCAGATTCTCACCTGAGGTCGCTGAGCAGACGACTTCCTCGGCAGCGAAGAACAGGCCGATGAGGTCGTGGCGGAACCGGACGCGGTGATGATCGACATCGAGGAGTCGACAGTCGAGCACCTCATCGGCCTGCTCGGGCGCAAGATTCTGATCCGGGGAGTTGAGGATCACGCTGGCCTCATGCAGCGGCAGGTTTGAGCGCAGCTTCGCGTGCATGCGACCAGCAAGCGAGCGCAGACCTGCCCGAATCCGCTCTGTGGGGGCGAACCGCCGGATGTAGGCGGCGTGCAGTTCGGTGACCGAGGCGTTCTCATCAAGCTCGCTTTCGCACTCGGCCGCGATCTTGAGCTCGTAGGGGGTGCGGAACTGTTGGCTGATGCGCTCGGGGTGCCTGGAGCCGTGAGCGGTCAGGATCGCCCGGCGCGCCTGCTCGTCTGGCTCGCGGACCTCTAGGACCGCGGCGCTGAGCGGGCCGCGGAGACCATCGTCAGTGGTACTCGTGATCAGCACGTTCGCTCGGTGACGCAATGTGAACGCCCTCAGTTGATGGATCAACTTCGCGCGTTCGGGGCTGGGGCATTCATTGAGGCCATCGACGATGATCGTGATTGCGGTGCCGGACTCTTCGGCGGCTTCGACGAGAGCGCTCCACCGTTGCGCGCTGAATGGGCCCATCGCTCGTGCGAGGAGAACCTTGAGCTGGCCCTTCAGGTACTCATCGGCCTGGATCCACACGACTAGATGGCCATCGTCGCATCGGCGAAGAGCCAAGTGCTTCGCGAGGAACGACTTCCCGTAACCGGATGGCCCGACGACTGCGAGCACAGCTCCGCCGACGAGCTTGCGACTGATGTCGGTCGCGTCCTGCCCATCCCCATCGTCGTCAACTGTGCCCACGTCGACGAACGCGTCTAGCCCACCAGCGAGACTGGACCGCGTCAGCAGGCCGTACTCCGTGATCATCCCGAGATTGCTGTTACGACGCCGCTCGGGCTCTGAGTCGGCGTCGAGTTGAAAGAGGCCGAGGCTGCGTGCGAAAGCATCCCACTCACGATCGCTCCACGGAACTGTCCGTCCCGGAGTGACGAGCCGCTCCAGGAGGCCGTCGTATCCCAGCACCTTGACGTACGGTGGCGCTTGGATGTCCGACCCGTTCGGGATGGCCTCCCATATGCCCACGAAAGAGTCAATGCAGCGCTTGAAACCGCCTTCAGGTTCCACGACGACTCCGTGTCGCGCCATTTCCCGCATAGCGTCGCTGATGGCGAAGGTCCCCTCGCGAGCCTGAAACCCACAATTCGTGCCAAGCGATTGTTCCCTGCCATTAGGAAGCAGTTGGACCCAAGGTCCGTTCAGGCCTGCTCGTAGCGGATAGTCAGGCCGCAGGCTCTTGATTTCGACGTGCGCCGTTCGGTCTGCTGTGCGCACAAGCAGATCCACCTGGCGAGGCCTTCGAGCAACTGGGAAGAAGTTCGCGTACAGGGTCGCTCTGACCCCGCGGCACCCCAAGTCACGTTGAAGCCGAGAGATGAAGGCCCGTTCGCCTGGATCCTCAAGCGGGTGACCCAGGAACAGCCGGATGTCTGTGTTGTTCATCTGATGTCACATAGAGTGTGACGGCTAGAAGCCAGCGTAGCGCGCCGAATGGTCCACGGCATGCGGAAGCTGAGCCACTTCTGGGTGTCGACTGGCAAGTCGACGCGTGCGGCGTCAGGGGTTCAGGGGGAGTGCTGGCTGCTGGTGGGCGCCTATGGCGTCGAAGATGTCGCGTAGTAGGCCGGCGAAGACGATCTCCTGGAAGTCGGGGTCGTTTAGGCAGCGGGTCACGAGGGTGTCGTTTCCGGCCATCCGGTCGACCATGAGCCTTTGGAGCTCCGGGCGGATGCCGAGGCTGAACTTCTCGAAGGTATTGGCGAGGGCCGTCTTGCGGATGCCCTCCTTGGCGATGGCGTCCTCTTTGACCTGCTGCAGGAACAGCCGGTCGGCTTCGGTGAAATCCGTTCCGAACCGGTCGTTGAGAAGTCGGATGATCTCCGACAGCGGAGCGGTTTCCTCCTCGGGGTCGCCGGTGCCGACGGCGGTCGGGCTCGTGACCTGTGCGTCGTCGTCCTCACCCAGTTCGACGGCCCCGGAGGTGACCAGCCGGAGGCGGTAGTACTCCAGTTCCACGTCGCCACCGAGGCTTACCGCTTCGTGGTCCTGGCGCAGGTGCGGCAGCAGGGCCCGGCCGAAGGCCGATAGCTGTTCGAGGTCGCCGTCGGAGTAGGGGATTATCTGACTCACGAATACGTAGAGGCTCACGAACGCTGAGAGCCGGTCCCGGAACTCGGTCTGCTGCCCGTCGTCGAGTTGGTTGTACCGGTCCACGGCGGGCTGCACCTGAGCTTGCAGGAGCGCGTGGTGCTCCGCTTTGCGCTGCTCGGGCGAAAGGTAGAACACCCGGGCGTACGCCTCCACCTCCTGCTGGTGGTACACCTGCATCTCGTCGAGTTCGTGCTTGAGCCGGTCGAGCTGGTACGGGTCGGTGCAGTCCTGCAGCCGGGTCTGGTCGTAGTAGGGCGCGAAGGCCGCCCGGATGTCCTCGGGGTTGTTCCTGAAGTCGAGGACAAACGGCGGCTCCTTGCCGGGCGCGACCCGGTTGAGCCTCGACAGCGTCTGAACGGCCTGCACTCCGTCGAGGCGCTTGTCGACGTACATGGCCTGCAGCAGCGGCTGGTCGAAGCCGGTCTGGTACTTCTCGGCCACGAGGAGGATCTGGTAGTCGGGTGAGTCGAACCGGGCCGGCAGCGCCGCCTCGCTGATCGGCTTGCCCGACACGATGTCGATGTTCATGCCCGGCTCGGTGAACTCCTCGCCGGTGTCGGGGTCGGCGACGGTGCCGCTGAACGCCACAAGCGGACGCACGTCGTCGTATCCGTGTTCGCCGATGTAGCGCTGGAAGGCCTGCATGTAGCGCACCGCGTGCAGCCGCGATGGGGTGACTACCATCGCCTTGGCCTTGCCGCCGATGCGGTGCACGACGTGGTCGCGGAAGTGCTCGATGATCACCGCGGTCTTCTGCTCGATGTTGTAGGGGTGCAGGCTCAAGAACTGGGCGAGTGCCACAGCCGTTCGGCGCTTCGGGAAGTCCGGGTCGTCGGCGGCCTGCTTGACGAGCTTGAAGTAGGTGTCGTAGTCGGTGTAGTTGCGTAGAACGTCGAGGATGAACCCCTCCTCGATGGCCTGGCGCATGCTGTAGACGTGGAACGGCTCGGGCTTACCGCTTGGGCCGACCCGGCCGAACAGCTCGATGGTCTTGCCCTTGGGCGTGGCCGTGAACGCGAAGAACGACAGGTTGGGCTGCCGGCCGCGTGACTCCACGACCGCGTTCAGGCCGTCCTCCCAACTCAGGGCCTCATCCTCGGTCTCGGCGGCGGCTTGTGAGCGCGAGCCGAGGACGGCCTTCATCTCCCTTGCGCTCTCGCCGGTCTGGCTGGAGTGCGCCTCGTCCACGATCACCGCGTAGCGTCGGGCCGCGATGGCCTGTCGCCACTGGGCCGCCTGGGCCTGCTCGGCCGCGGTCGGCGCGTCGGTCGAGTCGGTGCCGCCGCCGGCGATGGCCAGCAGGCCCCTCATCACGAACGGGAACTTCTGCAGCGTGGTGACCACGATCTTCGTTCCGTCCACGAGCGCCTGAGCCAGCTGCCTGGAGTCCTGGTCGATGGCCTGGACCACGCCCTGGGCGTGCTCGATCTGGTAGATGGCGTCCTGCAGTTGGCGGTCCAGCACCCGCCGGTCGGTGATCACCAGCACGCAGTCGAAGACCTTGTCGTCGTCGCGGGTGTGGAGGCTCGCCAAGCGGTGAGCGAGCCAGGAGATGCTGTTGGTCTTGCCGCTGCCCGCCGAATGCTGGATGAGGTAGTTGCTCCCCGGCCCGGCGTCTCGGGCGGCTTCGACGAGCCCCTCGACGGAGTCGAGCTGGTGGTAGCGCGGGAAGATCAGCGTCCTGCGCTCCACCGTGCTCGCGCCCTGGTCGTTGTAGACCTTCTCCTCGCGGGTCTCGACGAACACGTACGAGCCGATGATGTTCAGGAACCGGTCGCGGTCCAGGGCCTCCTGCCAGAAGTAGCCGCTGCGGTAGCCCGACGGGTGCTGCGGGTTGCTGGCTCCGCACTTGACCTCCCCGGGGTGGCTACCGCGGTTGAACGGCAGGAACCGCGTCGCCTCCTTGGCGAGGCGAGTGGCCATGTGGATCTCGTCGCAGTCGGCGGCGAAGTGCACCAGCGCCCGCTTGGCGAACCGGAACACCGGAGCGTCCGGGTCGCGGTCCTGCCGGTACTGGCGGACAGCGTCGCGCCAACTCTGGCCGGTACCCGGGTTCTTCAACTCGCAGGTGGCGACGGGCAGGCCGTTGAGGGCGAACACCATGTCGACGGTGTCGTGCTTGCCGGGATGGCAAGGAACCTGGCGGGTGACCGTCAACCGGTTGAGATCGAACAGGGCCATTGCCTCGGGATTGAGGCCGTGGGCGGGCCGGAACTGTGCGACACGCAGCGTCTTGCCCTGGAACCGGAAGCCGCGCCGCAAGACAGTCAAAGTTCCTTTGAGATCGAGCTCGCGGACGAGGTGCTCGAGGACCAATGGCCTGAGCTGGTCACCGAGTTGAGCCTCCAGATTTGCCCACAGATCCGGCTGTGCAGCCTGCATGAACGAAACTGCATCCGCCGGGAACAGCGCCCGAGCCACATCCCATTCCGCTCGGTTGCCTTTAGAGCGCGCGCAAATAGGCGCTGACCTGCGGCTCTGTGAGGACGGCCACCGCCGGAGACGATTCGTATAGGAGCAGGTCAGAAGGGGTGTCTGATGGCGGTGCCCTCCGAACGGGCGAGGCGGGCCGCTCCCTATTTGCGC
>JAJEJB010000012.1 GCA_022828135.1 Acidimicrobiia bacterium
CGATCCCGAGCCGACGCGCCCAGTCCGAGAGGTTCACCTCGCTGGACGTGGTGGCCGCGGCGAGCCGGACCAGGCGGGGCAGCACCGCGCTGCGGCGCACGTCGCCCAACGCGACCACGTCGCGGCCCAGTACCGTCGAGACGTAGCTGTCGAACCATCGCAGCCGGGCGCGCCCGTCCATCTCCAGCGGTTCCGGGTAGCCGCCACGACAGACCAGCCGCAGATAGTCGTCGCGCACCGTGCCGGACGCCGCGCCCGGGGCCACGCCGCCGTCGAACCATCCCGACACCGCAGACGCAGCAGCATCGGCCGGCGCGCACGGAGGGACCGCCCGCGCGGGCTCCGCCGCGGCGCGGTGCGCGGCGGCGGAGATCTCCGCCTGCGACAGGGGCCACAGCTGCATGATCGCCGCCCGCCCGGCCAGCGACTCGCTGATCGTCGGGACCGTCAGGAAGTTGGTCGAGCCAGTCAGCAGGAAACGGCCCCGCTCGTCGCTGTCGTCCACGCACATCTTCACCGCCCGCACCAGGCGGTCCCACGCCGCGAGACTAGCGACAAACAGCCACTTCGACTACCCTCTAACTACCAACTCGACACCACCGTATACGCCATCCAACCACACGGAGGTAAGGCAGCAAGGCCGGTCAGGAAGGCCGGCCACAGGCCGAGAGCCTCGGTCATCCGCCTAGTGATGCTACGCAGCTATCAGCTCGCAGATTTGGCGCGTCTGAGCCAGCACCGTGCCTGAGACGCTGCGGGTCGCCCTGCTCGGCTCGGTGGGCCAGATCAGGCCCACCTCTTCACCCAGTCGCCTGATGATGGATCCGACCTGCTGGTTCAGTTCGGGTCCAGCAACGGGATCGGCAAGAACGAAGTGGACCTCCACATTGCCCGTGCTGGCTTGGCCCCACGTGCCTGGGTCCGTGATCCCGGCTTCGCTGTCGAGATGTTCGGCTATGCGGTCCATCACGTCGTGGAACTCAGCGGCCGTGAGCGCTCTGGCACCGCCCTCGTCGATACAGGTCAGCGTGCCTGTGACGCTCACCTGCACATAGTTCATGGTCATCGTGTCACCCGCCTCTGCATCGGTTGAAGTCCGCCCGGACCTTCTTGAGCGTGCCCGAGTGTCGAGGGGTGGCCGCGACCGTCACCCTGCACCCGCACGGGTAGGGACAGAGGGCACGAAAGTGCTTCTTGCCTTTGGTGACGCGCCAGCCATCGTCCTCGGACTGCTTCAGCAGCGCCTCATAGTCGCCGTCTCCGTGTCGTGGTCTGCGCCCACTCAATCAGTCTCCTTGGTCTACCGCGGCAAGACCTCCAGTGTGCCACACCGGCTGCTCAGCGCAACGATGGCGCGCGAGGCTACAGCGTCAGCTCCGGGCCCCCCGTGGGCGGAGTCAACGCTCGCCGTTCCAAACCGGCCGGTCCCGTCTCGAGATGGCCGGCTGCCACCATCGCCTCAACTGCCTTCGAGGTCCTTACAACCATCTCCAACGCTCAGCGGGCCGACGCAACAGGGTGTTCGAGTCCGCAGCCATGATGGACGCCCTCACAGAAGCCGCCCGCGAGCAGCCAGCCGACAATTCTCGCTGCTGTCGGAACGGAACCGGCTAGACAGCCCCGACAGCGTCAGCCGGGAACGAGTTGCAGCAGCACCACAGCCGCACAGTCCGAGTGCGGTGCACGACCGAGCGCCCTCCTTCCTTGGGAGAGCGCTCGGTGAGTGAGAATGCGGCCCAAGCGTTGTTGGCGTACGCTGGCCTCAATGCGAGCACAAGCCGCTGCCCTCAGAGTCCATGCGAGTCCGGCCGCGGCGTTCTCTGGCTGCGCCGTCCTTCGTGTCCGCCCACACCAATGATCGGGGATCGTCATGTCGCCTGTGAAGTCCTACCCGTCTGATCTGGATCCCGGCGCCTTCGCCGTGGCCGACGCCCCGCTCCCGCAGGTCACTCCCGAAGAGCAGGCCGTCGTCAGCGCCGCGACTGAGCGCGCCGAGCGCTACTACCGCGAGAACCCCGACGCCGAGGAGACCGACAGGCAGCTGAACGACGAACTGCACGCCACGGCTCGCCGGGCACATGCCGGGGACAGCTAACTGGCGATGGCGCAACGTGGCGGCATTCTTCGATGAGTGGGGCCACGACCCTCAGCTAGCGGCGATCCTCGCAGCCATCGCGGACACTCCGCTTGGGGAACAGCCCCGGAAACTCCATCAGTGCAGCCATGCCGTTGATGAACGCCCTCGACATGGACTTGGAGCGCTTCGTGCGTCCTTCAGCCCATGCGTACCGCGCGTCTCGGGAGATTGGCATCACTGACCACCCTGCCGTCGCTGTGGGTGCAGGCTCCGGCACCGTCTTGTCCGGGAACTGGTAGGTCAAGTTGCCCCGAACCGAAACGTTCCGTGCCAGCGTTGTGGGCATCGACAATATCATACAGTTTGACAAGTCGTGATCATACGCTGAGACATTCATCTGGCTGTGTAGCCGTCGTGCGCTGTGTTGTGAGTTTTTGTGTGTTTTGGTGGTTTGCAGTTGTGGGGCGATGGGTTCAGGGGGTAGTGTCGTTGGGGCGGATCGGAGGTGCGCTTATGGGTTCGATGGTGACCAGTCCTCCCGAGGTGGAGGTCTACTATCCGGAGGGCCCCCAGGTGCCGGAGGGGAATCTGCAGACGCGGCGGCGCATGGAGCTGGCTATCGCGCTGCGGCACTGGTTCGAGCGGCGCGGCGACGATGTGGGCGCGTGGGTGTGCTGCGACATCAACGTGTACTACAAGGAGGGCGACCCCAAGGTGGTGGTGGCGCCCGATGTGGCCGTGGCGTTCGGGGTGGACGCCGCCGCGATGGAGACTGAGCGCACCTTCCGGGTGTGGGATGCGGGCGCCGCGCCGTGCTTCGCGCTGGAGATCGCGTCGCCCAAGACGGTCCGCACCGACCTGCATGTGAAGCCGGCCAAGTATGCCGCGCTGGGGGTCAGCGAGTACTGGCGCCTCGATCCCACCGGCGGGGAGTTGCTGGATCCGCCGCTTCAGGGCGAGCGGCGCGAGTCGGGGCGCTGGAGGCCGATCGATGCCGCAGCTGAGCCAGACGGCGGGTTGCGAGCCCGCAGCGACGTGCTGGGCCTGGACCTGTGCTGGCAGCCGCCCAAGCTGCGGCTGTGGGACGTCTCCGAGGGAGCGTGGCTCCCCGACCCCGACGATTTGGCCGCCCAGGTGTCGGCCGCGGAGGCGTGGCTCGCCGAGGAGGCCTCCGCCCGGCAGGCCGCCGAGATGCGGGCGTCGGCTGCCGAGGCAGAACTCGCGGAGCTTCGAGCCCGCCTCCGCTGCACCCACGGCAAGCCCAGCGAATAGGCACGCGCGGCCGCCGGATCGCCGTGATTGTCGGCGCTGACGACTTCGACCGGCTAGTAGACGGCGCAAACGACGTCGAGGACCGCCGCGAACTCGCTGCGGCCCGGGCCGACGACGACTACATGCCCTGGGATGAGGTCAAGGCTGCCCTGGGGGGCTAGCTGCATTTGATTGCGCTGCCGGGGCGTGGACCGCGGGTGCGGGCTCCGCGTCGCCGCGGGCCTCCAGCAGGGCGACGACCCTCGCCAGGGTCAGCGCCATCTCCAGTTGGTTCTCCTCGATCCTGTTGAAACGGGCGTCCACCGCCGCGAAACGGGCGTCGATCTCGGCGAATTCGTCGTTGATGTTGTCGTTCACTACGCCGAGACCGAACATCGCGACGCCGACGATGACGCCCACGAACACCGTCGAGAAGAAGTTCGCGGTGAAGTTGGTCCATGCGACCGCCACCACCCCGCGGCGCGGGACGACCCGGGCCGGGACCTCGTCGGAGGCCGGTGCCGTTGATGGGGGGTCGGATGCTGGAGCCATTCGAGCAGACGGATAGGCGGCAGACTCGGCGGGAGAGGACACGGGAACCTCGTTCGGGGTCGGGTGAGCGGACGGCAGGACCGAAGGCACACCGTTGACACCCGGTGGCAAGGCTGTGCATCAGCATACATCAACAATGACCGAAGTGGTAGGCGGGCTCGAGCGACCCGACGGAGTGCGCAAGCGCGGCCTCGCGTGGCCCACCCGTCACCGGGCTCTAGGATCACAGAACCAAGAGTCCCTTTCGGTACGGTTCGCTCAGGCGATCGCGGTAGCCGGCCAAGCGGCGACCAGAGGGGCCGGATGGCTCGGGCTGCGCCGCGAAACGTCCACCTCACAAAGGGTGCGCAAATCGCAGGCCGGGAACTGCGGCGCCACCCCCAACGCAAGCAATTGTGCACGGCTGGGGGGACAAATCGAGGCGGCGGTCGCCGACGGGCTCATCGATGGACCTGGTCGCCGACTCGCCTGCCCGCCCTATGCGAGCATGAGGCGTTCACCCTTGGGTTTCGGGACGAGGTCGTCGAACTCTCGCGCTGTGTCGATCCAGAGGTCGATTGCCGACTCGACGCTGTTGAGCGCGGCCAGCTTGGTGTCTCCGTGAGCGCAGCAGCCCGGAAGCTCTGGAACCTCCGCGACGAAGACGCCGTCCCGGTCGCTCCAGTAGATGATGACCTCGTACTTGTGCATTGGCCTCCTCACAGACTGTTGCGCAGAATCGTCTGACGGACCTGCCTGACCTGGTAGGGCTTCGCCTGACGACCGTCTCGCTGCCAAGACGCGGCGAGGCCCCGGCGATAGAGCCGTTCCGGCTATAGTCGGCCAACAGGCGATCGACACCGTTCATGAGCGCGGCCCCTGACTGTGGTGTGCTGAATCACTACAGGTGCCCCGTTCGCGCGGGCGCTTCCGTGTTGTGTGGTCGGCTCGTGCTGGGCCCCGGGTTCATGCCGCGCCGTCGGGAACCGCTCGCGGCGACCGCCGCGGCGCCACGGGCGATGAGCGCCGCGTAGATGCGCCGGAACGGTCCTGGTCCCCATGAGGCGATCAGCCCACTGAGAAGGGATCCCGGCACTTGTCACCGGCAATCGCGGTCACACGCGTCGGCGCGCAAAGCCCCCGACGCGGCGGTGGGCGCTCATCGGCGGTAATATGGAACTGTCCGCGACAGGAACATCTGTTGGGGCCACCAGCGAAGGGCGAAGGGTGTCTGCTAGCTCCTACCCAGCCGAAGCGGCGATCCACCAGTCGGGGCGCGTGTCGGATGCCTCGTCGTGGGTCAGAGCCCCGACCGCGTTCGACGGTGCGTGCTCGGTGTTTGATCTCTTCGGCGCCGGTGACATCTTGACGATGGTGGACGCCGAGAACCTTGAACCCTACGAGGCGGCTGCGGCGCACGCGTGGCAGCGTGTGGGTGATTCGCTGCGCGTGGTCCTCAACGCTCGCTTACCGGCCAGCGGCGCCTGATGGCCGACCCGCCGGAGAAGCGTCCCCAGGAAGTTCACCAGCCCGAAGTTCGACAAGTCTCCTACAGCGAGAACTACGCGGGGCCGCTGCCGCCACCGGACCTGCTGAACCAGTTCGACCGCGACACGAGGGTCGCCATCGTCAACGACTTCATGGCTCACTCGCAGCATCGTCGCGACATGGAGCAACAGGCCCTGGCCCGGTCCGTTGAGTTGGTGCGACGCGGCCAAGACCGCGCCACGGTGATCGCTGTTGGCGGGCTCATCGTGGCAGCCATCGTCGCAATCGTCGGCCAGCCACTGTGGGGGGTCGTGCTGGCCGTTCTCGACATCGGGGGAGGGGTCGCGGTCTCGATGTTCCTCAGAATGCGGTCCAAGGGCAGGGCCCCGAGTTGAGGTCGCTGTAGCCCACCTCGCCACGGACGCCTGCGGCCGAGTCCTCGGGCGATGGATTCAACCCCACCATCACCACACGCAACAGCGACCCGAAGCACGCGCCGACACCCCCGAACAACAGGACCGGCACCACCGGGGCCACACACGCCTTCGGGCGTGACGCCGGGCCGCCCCTACGAGTACCACGCCCCCTCGACCACCGCACCGAACTCCGACATCTCCACCACACCGCGGATTGCTGACGCGCCCATCCGAGACCACCGAAAGCAACCGAGCCGACCCGCACGACCGCAACACCAGCGCGTCCAGCGCCCCGCACGAAGACCCGGCCGGGACTGTCAGAAACTTTGTGTAAGCGGCCGTGATGGTTTTCATCGGATGTGGTCGGCGATGCGGTCGCCGTAGTGCACGGTCAGGGTGTTCAAGATGGCCTTCCAGGGGACTGTCAGAAACTTTGTGTAAGCGGCCGTGATGGTTTTCATCGGATGTGGTCGGCGATGCGGTCGCCGTAGTGCACGGTCAGGGTGTTCAAGATGGCCTTCCAGCCGTTGGTTTTGCCAGTGAGGTTC
>JAJEJB010000048.1 GCA_022828135.1 Acidimicrobiia bacterium
ACTGCGGCGCAGCACCGACCGCAACACCAAAGCACGCCTCGGGCAGCTCGCACTGGCGATCGCCGCGATCATCACCATCAAACTCACCAAATGGGCCGACCGCTACAACCGCACCTAGCCACCTATTTGCGCTCGCTCTAAACAAGAGTGGACACAAAGGTTGGACAAGTCCTAGGTTGGCGCCGACCGAGTTGTGTTTAGCAGAGGGACCGATGAGGACCTTGACCAATCCCCGGCGCGCGCCGATGTCGGACTTCCTGGCCCGGGTGGGTTCTGCTCCCATCTCGTGGGGTGTCTGTGAGGCACCCGGATGGGGTCAGCAGCTCCCCGTGGACCGGGTGCTCGGCGAGGCCCGCGACCTAGGCATTCGCGCGGTCGAGCAGGGAGCCCTCGGCTGGCTCCCGACCGATCCTCCGGCGCAGCGAGCGAAGCTCGACGACTATGGCATGACCCTGCTCGGCGGGTTCGTGCCGCTGGTCCTGCACGATCCCGCTATACGCGATGAGATGATGGCTCAGGCCGAACAGGTCGCTACCAGCATGGCGGCCTGCCAGGGCACCTTCTTCGTCACCGCCATCGTGGGTGATCAAGACGACTGGTTCCGGCCCGAGATGGACGATGCTGCTTGGGCGGAGCTGTTCGCCAACCTCGACGGGGTCGAGGAGATCTGCGCCCGCTACGGACTGGTGCAGGCCGTCCATCCTCACGTCGACACGCTGATCGAGACGGCCGACGAGTTCCAGCGGTTTCTCGACTCGAGTCGGGTCCGGTTCTGCTTCGACACCGGGCACCTCACCCTCGGTGGGGCCGATGCGGTGGCTGTCGCCCGCGGCCACCATGATCGCATCGGCGTGGTGCACCTCAAAGACGTCGACCACGCCGCGGCCTCCCGGCTCACCTCGGGTGAGTTGGGGCTCATGGCGGCCACCCAGGCCGGGCTCTTCCCGCCGTTGGGCGAGGGCATAGTCGACCTGGCCGGCGTCATCGACTCCCTCGAAGGCAGCGGCTACGACGGCTGGTACGTGATCGAGACCGACGTAGCCCTAACCGACGGGGAACCCCCGGCCGGGGAGGGACCCGTGCTTGGCGTCGCCCGCAGCCTCGACTACCTCCGTTCGCTTGAGCGGGAGCGCGGTTAGGCCGTTGCCCGGTACCTCGTCCGCCTGAGCGCTAGACGGGGCCGTTCAGACCTGTACGAGAAGTGAGATCTGGTAGCCGTCGGTGTTTGATCCGTCCACGGTCGCCAACTGATCGTGCCAACCGCCGCGAAACACGTTGTCGGAGCCAAGAGAGAGTCGGGCCATGTTGCGGACGCTGCTCTCGTAGCGGCTGTCGGAGTACGCGGTCTCACAATCGGCCCGGGGAAGCGCAAACGTGTCGCGCCGGACCGCTGGATTGATCAGTTGTGGTGGGCCGCGGTTGGGTGCCAGAGTGTGTCGAGGGGTGCGGAGTAGAGGCGGTCTCCTACTTTGAGGCCTCGGGGTCCGGTGTGCAGAAGTACGCCGGCGCGGAAGGCGTCTGGGGACACGGTGTCGAGGTGGTCGCGCATCCAGGCGAGGTGTTTGAGGTGGTCGGTGCCGGGTGATGCGGTGGCTTTGATCTCCACTGCGACGACGGCGCCGTCGGCGCGTTCGATCATCAGGTCGATTTCGTGGCCGGCGCTGTCGCGGTAGTGGTGCAGGTGCAGCGGCTCACCGCTGGCTGAGAGCTGGCGTGCGGTCTCGTTGGCGGCGAAGGTCTCCAGCAGCGTTCCGGCAGCTACCGCAGTGGCCGGTCGTAGAGCCTCGGGATCGACGTTGATGAGCGCGGCGGCAAGTCCGGTGTCAGCAACATGTAGCTTGGGTCGCTGAACCACTCGGGCGGTGAGGTTGCGGGTCCACGCTGGCATTTCGTGCACCAGAAAGACCATGCGCAGCCAGCCCAGGTAGGCCTCCAGCGTGCCGCGGTCGATCGCCAGCCGGCGGCACCAGTCGGCGATGTTGAGCTCGCCGGAGGTGCGGGCTGCGGCCAGCTGCAGCACCGCGCGTAGCGCGTCGGCGCGCCGCACGTCGGCAAGCGCGGCCACATCGCGGCTCATCACCGTCTCCGCGTAGCTGTTGAACCACATCCGCCGCGCCGGCGGGTTCAGCTCGACCGCCTCGGGGTACCCGCCCGCACAGACCATCTCCAGGTAGTCGCCGCGAGTCAGCTGCGAGACATAGCCCACCGGAACCCGTCCCTCGAACCAGTCGGCGAGGCCGCAGCCCGCAGTGTCGTGCATCTCCGCAGCCGACATCGGCCAGAGCCGCAGGATGGCGGCCCGTCCGGCCAACGACTCGCTGATCGTGGGCACCGATAAGAAGTCGGTGGACCCCGTCAACAGGAAGCGGCCCGTCGCCTGGTCGTCGTCGACGGCAATCTTGACGGCGCGGACCAGACGGTCCCCGCCGAGCTGTATCTCGTCTATGACCATCGGATAGCGCTGTTCGCTCAGGAATGTTACGGGGTCCTCCAGCGCGGCCAGCCGAGTCTGCTCGTCGTCGAGAGTGGTGTAGGTGCCGTCCCGCTCCGCGGCGACCCGCTTGGCGAGGGTGGTCTTGCCGCTCTGACGGGCGCCGTGCAGCACCACCACCCGGAAGGTGTCCAACGCCTCGCGGAGCCGAGGCGCGAGATGGCGTTCCACATGCCTCACATCAATGATCCTACGACATAACCCTAGATATGCGCACAGTCTAACCAAAGATTTACAACACAACTAGGCCAAGAAACGATGACCGCATAGCTGCCGTCCCGATCGGTGTGCTTGTCTAGGCCTCCGATGCGGTATGGACGAGTCTCTATCGACGGCGAGATCCGCTGGGTCCGGGTGGACGACGACGCGGTCCATGTGCTGCGTGGTTCTCCCCTCGAGGGCGACCCCGCCGTCGAGGGGTCCCGAGCGCTGGAGGGGTTGGCCTTCCTGCCTCCGGTGGTGCCGTTCGTGTTCTACGCGGTCGGCCTGAACTACCGCCGCCACATCGAGGAGCAGATAGCCGCGGGACGGGACGTCGCCGTGCCTGATCGCCCGGAGGTGGGCTACCGGGCGAACAATGCGTTGATCGGGCACGGCGAGTCCATACTCGTGCCCCCCGACGTGACGGGCCGTTTCGAGGCGGAGGGCGAAGTGGTGGCCGTCATTGGCCGCCGGGTGCGGAATGCGTCGCGAGCGGAGGCTCAGGAGTCGGTGTTCGGCTGGACGATCGGCAACGACGTGAGCGCCCGGGAGTGGCAGCGCGCCGACCGCTCGTTCTGGCGCAGCAAGAACAGCGACACCTTCAAGCCCATGGGCCCCTGGATCGATACCGACGTCGACCCCATGGCGCAGACCACCACCGTCCGTGTCAACGGCGCTGTCAAGGCCGAATTCGCCACCGGCGACATGGTCTTCGACCCGTGGGACTTCATCGTCGAGGCGTCCCGCTACATCACCTTCCATCCCGGCGACGTGCTGTGGATGGGAGCCGACTCGACCTGCCAGCTCGCACCGGGAGACACGGTCGATGTCGAGGTCACAGGCATCGGCGTGCTGTCGAACCCGGTCAAGCTCGACGGGGTGTGATCATCGACAGACCGTCACCCACCGGCAGCAGCGCAACCAGCACCCGCTCGTCGGCGACGACATGGGCGTTGAAGGCCCGCAACTCCTCGGTGGTGGAATCGGTCCGGCTGGGGTTGGCCACATGCCCGTCCCAGAGCGTGTTGTCCACCAGGATCACTCCCCGCGCCGACAGCCGCGGAACCAGCTCCTCGTAGTAGGCGATGTATGACGCCTTGTCGGCGTCGATGAAGGCGAGGTCGACGGCCGGCTCTTCCGGCAGGGAGCGCAGCGTGTCCATCGCCGGACCGATGCGCAGTTCGATGCGGTCGCTCATACCGGCGCGCTCCCAGTGCTCGCGGGCGACGGTCGTCCACTCCTCGGAGATGTCGCAGCACAGCAGCCGGCCGCCCGGTGGGAGCGCCTTGGCCACGGCCAGGGCCGAATAGCCCGTGAAGGTGCCCACCTCCACCGCGAATTGCGGCTCGAGCAAGGTCGTGAGCACCGTCATGAAGGCGCCCTGGGCGGGGCTGATCTGCATGATGCTGGCATCACCGAGGGCGGCTGTGGCCTCGATCAGGTCCCGCTGCACCTCATCTGGATGGGTGGAATGGGTCTGGATGTAGTCGGCTAGAGCCTCGTCCAGAAACTCGGTGCGGAAACTCATGGCCTGCCGATGGTAACGACTGGTGCATCCGGACCGCGTCGGCGGCGAATTGCCAGCCGGCCCTGTGCCGATCCAAGACAGCACCGGATATATTGAAATCAGACCAGTATCGCGGCCTGTCGTCCGGGCGCCAGATGTCTGCTCACGCAGGAGGAGCAACCATGGCGCCGTTCTTGACGGTCGCGGAGTACGCGTTCTTCGGATTGGCGATGTTCAACCTGGGGCTGGTCGTCCCCTTCGCGAGGAACCGGTGGTACCGCTGGCGGATGCAGCGCGAGCGCGCCGGCCGCGGCGATGGCAGGACCATCACCAAGGAAGACATCCGCGAGGAGCTCTGCCGTGACCCGGTGGCCGTCGACATGTTCATGAGCGACAGCACACCCGACGACGTGCAGAGGTACCTGTATCTGGAGGCCGAGCGCCGGGCGATCATGCGCAAGCGAAAGCAGCTCGCCGACCACGAGAACGACTTCTTCGCCCCACCGAGGCGTCCCGGCCCGGACCCGGGCTTCAGCGGCTGCCGCAGCTAGAGGCCGAGCGAATAGAGGTGTAATCGGCGCATACGGGCGAGGCCGTGGCCCGAGCGGCCCGTGAGCGCAGCGAACAAGAGCGGGAATGGCGCCAGCCTGACTGCTGTGAATGGCGGGCCGGCGCGCCGTAGCATCGGCCGCCATGGCCTCGATCACACCGCCGGGCGGCTGGACCTACGGCGTAGCGCTGCCGATCCACACACTGACCGCGACGCTGGCCGACCCTTGGGAGCACAACGCCACCGTCGACGACCTGGTGCGCATCGCCCGCAAGGCCGAGGGCACCGGCCACCACTTCGTGGGTGTGACCGACCACGTCGCCATACCCGACAACGACTACGCGGCCCACATGAGCACCACCTGGTACGACACGGTGGCCACCCTGTCGTACCTGGCCGCCTCCACCTCCACGGTCAACCTGGCCTCGGTGGTGTGGATCGCGGCCTACCGCCACCCCCTGCAGACGGCCAAGTCGTTCTCCACGCTGGACCATCTCTCGGGTGGACGGGCCATCCTCGGGGTGGGAGCCGGCCACGTGGAGGCCGAGTTCGAGGCGCTGGGCGTGGACTTCGAGGCTCGGGGCCGGCTGCTCGACGAGATCCTGGAGGCGGTGAGGGGAGCGTTCGCCGACTCGTACGTGAGCCATTCGGGGAAAGCCTTCAGCTACTCCGACGTCGGGGTCGGCCCCGCGCCGGTGCGGGAGCTGCCCATCTGGGTGGGGGGCAGTGGCCGGGCCGCCTGGCGGCGTGCCGGCCGTCTGGGCGACGGCTACGTACCGATGGGCAACGCGGTCTCCCAGTACGGCGAGATCATCGACACGATGAGCGCCGCCGCCGCCTCCGCCGGCCGCGCCGGCGCTCGCTTCGACATCGGCTTCATGCCGCCGTGGTGCTACCTGCTGGCCGATGCCGCGCCGGAGGGACTGCCCCCGGTGATGTCGTGCGGCGTCGAGCCGCTGGCCGCCAGCATCCGGGCCGGCCGGGCCGCCGGGGCCAACACCTTCCACCTCAAGTTCCGGGCCCGCACCCTCGACGAATACCTGGACCAGTTCGACGTCTTCGCCGAGTCGGTCGTCCCCCTGGTCGACGAAGCCTGACCGCCAGCGCTAGTTGACGCGGCGGTCGCGGCCGGCCCAGAGCTGGTCGCGCAGGGCGAACTTCTGGATCTTGCCGGTGGCGGTCTTGGGCAGGTCGCCGAACGTCACCGACTTCGGGGCCTTGAAGCGGGCGATGCGGGACTTGACGTGCTCGACGAGGTCGGCCTCAGTCACGGCCGAGCCCGCACGGAGCACCACGAACGCGGCCGGCACCTCGCCCCAAGTGTCATCGGGGGCGGCCACCACCGCGCACTCCACCACGTCGGGGTGCGAGGCCAGGGCCTGCTCCACCTCGATGGAGGCGATGTTCTCGCCACCGGAGATGATCACGTCCTTGGCCCGGTCCCGCACCTCCACGTAGCCGTGGTCGTGCATCACGGCCATGTCCCCGGTCCGGAACCAGGTCCCGCCGGGCCCGTCCACCGATGCCGCCGCGGTGGCCTCGGGATCCTTGTAGTAGCCGAGCATCACGTTGTTGCCCCGGATGGCGATCTCGCCCTGGGTTGTGCCGTCGGCGGGCACATCCGCGCCGTCGGCGTCGACTACCCGCACCGATGAGGTCACCAGCGTGCCCACTCCCTGGCGGGCCTTGATCCGGGCCTGCTCGTCGGCGGGCAGGCCGTCCCATTCGCTGCGCCAGTCGCAGATCAGCGACGGGCCGTAGGTCTCGGTGAGCCCGTAGAGGTGGGTGACATGAACGTTGAGCTCGGCCATCTGGGCCAACAGGGTCGGCGACGGGGGAGCGCCGCCGGTGCACACCTTCACTGTGCGGGGCGCCGGCGCCGCGTCGGGGTGGTTGACCAGGCCGATCAGCACGGTGGGGGCGGCGTTGAAGTGGGTCACGCCGTCGTCGCGGATGTGGCGCCACACCGTGCCCGGGTCCGGGGTCCGCAGCATCAGGTGCGCTCCGCCCACCGCGGTGACCGCCCACGGGAAGCACCAGCCGTTGCAGTGGAAGATCGGCAGCGTCCACAGGAACACCGCGTCGCTGTCGAGGCCGCACTGGGCGGCCATGGCCAGCGCGTTGAGGTTGGCGCCCCGGTGCGAGTACATGACGCCCTTGGGGCTGCCGGTCGTGCCCGACGTGTAGTTGAGGCTCAGCACGGTGTGCTCGTCGGTGATCTCGACCCGATGGGGTTGCGCAGCCGCCAGCAGCGCCTCGTACTCGCAGTCCAAGGCTCCGGACACGCCGGCGTCGCTCGACACGACCAGCCGCAATCCCGGTACCTGCTGCTGGATGGATTGGGCCACATCGGCCAAGCCGTGGTCGGCGAACAGCACCTTGGACTCGGCGTGGTTCACGATCCAGGCCAGCTCCGGTGCGGACAGCCTGGAGTTCAGCGCGTTGAACACCACCCCGGCCATGGGGAACCCGAAGGTGGCCTCCAGGGCCGTTGACACGTTGGGGGCCAGCACCGACACCGCATCGCCGGGTATCAGGCCCAGATCGAGAGTGGCTCCGGCCAGCCGCTCGCAGCGGTCGGCGAAGTCCTCGTAGCTGCGCTGCAGCGGTCCGTCCACCACTGCGGGGCGGTCGCCGTGCACGACCCGGGCCCGGTCGAGGAAGGACACCGGCGTGAGCGGCACGGGCACGAAGGGCGAGGTCATGGACGGCAACGCTATGTGACCGGATTCACGAATGCGACGGCCAGCGCCGTCAGGCGCCGCCGTCGTCCACCAGCCGGGCACGCAGCTCGTGCTTGAGCACCTTGCCTGAAGCATTGAGCGGCAGCTCCCCTGTGAAGGTGACGCCGCGGGGGGCCTTGTAGTTGGCCATCCGCTGGCGGCACCACTCCACTAGCTCGTCGCCATCCGCCTCGCCGGTGGCGGCGCCTGGGGCGGGTACCACGAAGGCGTGGCCCACCTCGCCCAGGCGGTCGTCGGGCCGGCCCACCACCGCCACCTGGCCCACTGCGGGGTGGGCCAGCATGGCGGCCTCGATCTCGGCCGGGTAGGCGTTGAAGCCGCCGCAGATGAACATGTCCTTGAGCCGGTCGGTGATGGCCACGTAGCCGGCCACGTCCATCGTGCCGACATCGCCGGTGTGCAGCCACCCGTCGGCGTCGATGGCGTCCGCGGTGGCCTCCGGGTCGTCGAGGTAGCCGTCCATCACGTTGTAGCCCCGCACCACGATCTCCCCCGGCTCGCCGCTCCGCACCTCGGCGCCGTCGGGGCCCACCACCCGGACCTCCACGTCGTCGATGGCCCGGCCCGACGTCGCCGAGATCGTCTCGGGGGGATCGTCGTGGCGGCACATCGTGGCGATGCCCGAGGCCTCGGTGAGCCCGTAGCCCGTCACCACCACCTCGAAGCCGAGCCGGTCGCGCATGGCCTCGATCATCGGTACCGGCACCGGGGCGGCCCCGGTCACGGCCAGGCGCAGGGTGGACATGTCGAAGGTGTCGAGGTCGGGGTGGTTGAGGATGGTCTGGTAGATGGCGGGCGGGCCGGGCAGCACCGACACCCGCTCGGCGGGGATTCGGGCCATCACCGAGGGCACGTCGAACACCGGGTGGGGGATCATCGTCGCCCCGGTCATCAGGCAGGCCAGGATCCCGGCGTTGAGGCCGAAGGAGTGGAAGAAAGGGTTGACGATCAGGTACCGGTCGCCGTGGCGCAGGCCGATCACCGAGGCCCAGTTCCGGTAGGCGCGGCAGACCGCGCCATGGTTGAGGACCACTCCCTTGGGCCGCCCGGTGGTGCCCGAGGTGAACATGATGTGGCACGGATCGCGGTCCGACACCTCGGGCAGTCCAACGGAGGACGCAGCCGGCGGCGCCTGGGCCACGAAGTCGGAGAACCCGATCGCGCCGGGCGGAACCGGATCCCGCAGGGCCACGACCTGCTCGACGCACGGGGGCACCCCGCCGCCGGCGGAGCGCAGGAGATCCAGGTGGTCGGTGCCCAGGAAGCCGGTCGAGCAGAACAGCAGGCGCGCCCCGGACCGGTCGAGCACGAAAGCGGTCTCGTCCCCCTTGAAGCGGGTGTTGACCGGCACGACCACCCCGCCCGCGGCGTGCACGCCCAGTGCCGCCACCGCCCATTCCCACCAGTTGGGTCCCCACACGCCCACCCGGTCGCCGGGGGCCAGGCCCCATGCACCCAGAGCGGCCGCCATCTCGGCGACCCGGTCCCGCAGCTCTGTGAACGACATGCGCATCTCGCCGTCCACGAGAGCCTCGGACGCACCGAAACGGGCCGCGGCGTCGTCGACGAGGGCTGGGATGGTGGTCACTTGTCCCAGGCCACCAGCAGCTTTCTGGGGCCCCGGAAGGTGATGTTGGCGAAGCGCTCCAAGCTCTGGCCCCCCACCAGCCGCAGCGACGGGATCCGCTCGGTGAGCACCTCCAGGGCGACGGTGGCCTCGAGGCGGGCCAGGCGGGCGCCCAGGCAGAAGTGGATGCCCTTTCCGAAGGAGATGTGGTTCCGGGAATTGGGCCGGTGGATGTCGAACTCTCCGGCGTCGTCGAAGCAGTCGGGCTGGTGGTTGGCGGCGGCCAGGCTCATGAAGATGTTCGTCCCGGCCGGCACCCTCACCCCGGCCACCTCGGCGTCGACGTTGGCGACGCGCCGCCAGCTGGTCTGGGGCGACTCGAAGCGCAGCACCTCCTCCAGCGCGGCCGGTATCAAGGACGGGTCCGCGCAGAGCTGATCCCACTGGTCAGGGCGCGACAGCAGGCAGATCAGCGAGTTCGACAGGAAGTGGCTGACGATCTCGTGACCGGCGAAGGACAGGCCGTAGACGATCGACTCCACTTCCCGGTAGGTGAGCTCGTCCGGGTCGGCCTTGTGGACCGCCAGCAGCTCGGAGGCGAAGTCGTCACCGGGGTCGTCGACCTTGGCCGCCACCACGCTGCGGCAGTAGCGCCAGTAGGCCAGCATCTTGTGGGCGATGTCCGCCTGCTCGGCCTCGGTCGGCTTGCCCCAGCTGAAGGCCAGACGGTCCGAGCACCATCCCTTGAGCTTCTCGTCGTCCTCCTCGGGGAACCCGATGAAGCGGAAGATCGTCTCGCCCGGCAGGGGGTGCGCGAACACCGGCACGAAGTCGGCCGGCGAGCCCCCGGCCAGCAGCGCGTCGGCGAGGTCGTGGCTGCGGCTGCGGATGTAGGGCTCCAGGATCCGCATCCGCCGGTTGGAGAAGCCCTGCTTGGTGTGGTTGCGGATACGGCCGTGGTCGGGAGGCTGGCGGTTGGACATCACTGCCACCGGGTTGAAGTCCGGTGCGGCCAGCACGTCGTGGGCCGCCGCGCTCAGGGGGAACACCGGGTCCTGCACGTTCTGGGAGCCGAACGTCTCGGGGTCGAGGAACACGTCGCTGATGTCCTCCATGCGGGTGACCACCAGGTATCCCAGTTCGCTGGAGTAGAACACCGGCGTGTCCCGCAGCCCGTCGAGCACGGCATACGGGTCGGCCAGGTACTCCGGCGCGAACGGGGTGAAGCCGGTCACCGGGCAACCCGACGGAGGCGGCGGCACCGCGTCGGGCACCCGGTGGTAGGAGGCCTCGGTCTGGGTCATCGATCGCTGCTCTAGAACTTCCGTCGATTGTTGCTCACATACGACCATAACCCCCCGGGGAAACTCCTGGAAGCCCCGAACGGCTCGAAGTTTCTGGCTCAGACGGCGCCGCGTTATGGTCTGAACCGTGGCCAACACCCTCGCCGCTGCTACTCGCCGGGTGCTGGGATCGCGCCGCCGCGGCCGCGGTGCGGCGGAGGTCGCCGGGGCGGTCGACGCCGGTGACGCCGCCCTCGTCGCCGATCTGGTCGAGGCCATCGGCGACGACCGGGTCCGGGCCGACACGGCAGCCCGGTACCTCGCCTCCAGGGACGCGTCCATCTACCGGGAGGGCAACGCCGGGCCGGTGTGCTATCCCGGCTCCACCTCCGACGTGGCGGCCTGTGTGAAGGTTGCGATCCGCCACGGGCGGGCCGTGTCCCCCCGGGGGGCCGGCACCGGCCTGGCCGGCGGGGCCGCCCCGCTGGGCCAGCCCGTGGTCCTGTCGATGACCCGGATGGACAAGCTGCTGGAAGTAGACCTCGACAACGGCGTGGCCTGGGTGCAGCCCGGCATGGTCAACCTCGACCTCAGCCGGGCACTGGCCCCCCACGGCGTGCACTACGCGCCCGATCCGTCCAGCCAAGCGGTCTGCACCATCGGCGGCAACCTGGCCAACAACTCCGGCGGCCCGCACTGCCTGGCCTACGGCGTGACCAGCGCCCACGTGGTGGCGGTGGAGGTCGTCCTGTCCGACGGGTCGGTGGTCACGCTGGGCGACGTCACCGCCGAACCGGCCGGCTACGACCTGCGGGGGGCGTTCGTCGGGTCCGAGGGGATGTGCGGCATAGCCACCGCGGTGGCCGTGCGCCTCACCCGCAACCCGCCCGCGGTGTGCACCATGCTGCTGTGCTTCGAGGACGTGTCGGACGCGGCGGCCACCGTGAGCGCCATCATCGCGGCCGGGATCGTGCCGGCCGCCATCGAGATGATGGACCAGCGATGCGTGCGGGCGATCGAGGACTTCGCTCAGGCGGGCTACCCCGAGGACGCGGCCGCGGTACTGCTGGTCGAGGTCGACGGCCCCTCCGGCGGCGTGGCCATCGCCAGCGAGCGAGTGGACGGCATAGCCCGGCGCAACCAGGCCATCAGCGTGCGGATCGCGGCCGACGAGGACGAGCGGGCCCGGCTGTGGAAGGGCCGCAAGAGCGCGTTCGGGGCGGTGGCCAACGTGATGCCCGACTACTACCTGCACGACACGGTGGTGCCCCGCACCCGGCTGGTGGAGGTGCTGGAGCGGATCTACGAGATCGTCGACCGCCACGACCTACTCGTGCTCAACGTCTTCCACGCCGGCGACGGCAACCTCCACCCCATCCTGGCCTACGACTCGCGGGTGCCGGGCACCGACGAGCGGGTGCAGGCCGCTGGCCGCGAGATCATCGAGATGTCGCTGGACATGGGCGGGGCGCTCACCGGCGAGCACGGGATCGGGGTGGAGAAGCGCGAGTACATGAACCGCATGTTCACCGAGGTGGACCTCGACCAGCAGAGCCGGCTGCGGGCGTCGTTCGACCCGTACTGCCGCATGAACCCGGGCAAGGTGCTGCCGAGCGCCCACAGCTGCTCAGACATCGGCGCGTTGAGGGCCGCCGACGCCGCCGGCGTCTGGGGCTGACCAGAGGCCGAGCGGGTAGGCGGCAATCCATGAGGATCATGGCGAGGCACGCAGCGAGGCCGTGGCCCGAGCGGCCCGTGAGCGCAGCGAACAAGAGCGGGCAACCGGAGGCCGAGCGGGGTGGCTGACTTCGACGAAGCTCTCGCCGCCTTCGCGGCCGAGGTCGGCCCGGACGGACCGGTCTGCGTTCGGGGCGGCGGCACCCGCTGGCACCTGGGCGGGGAGGCGGCGCCGGGGACCCGGGAGGTGCAGGCCCCGGCGGGCGTCGTGGCCTTCGAGCCGGCCGAGATGACGGTGCGGGTCCGGGCCGGAACCCCGGTGGCCGAACTCCATGCAGAGCTGACCACGGCCGGCCAGCGCACGGCTCTGCCCGAGCGTGCGGGGGGAACGGTGGGCGGGGCGCTGATGGCGGGGGAGTCGAGCATCGCCCGCCTCGGGCTCGGGTCGGTGCGCGAGGCCCTGCTGCAGGCCCGCTACGTGTGCGCCGACGGCCGGATCGCCAGCGCCGGCGCGGCCACGGTAAAGAACGTGAGCGGTTTCGACCTGTGCCGGCTGCTGGTCGGGTCGCTGGGCACGCTCGGCCTGGTGGGCGAGGCGCTGCTGCGCACGGTTCCGGTGGGGGAGACCGAGCGCTGGGTGCGCCTGGCCGGCGCCGAGGCGGGGGCGGTGAGGTCATGCCACACCGCCGCGTCCGTGCTGTGGGACGGAACCGACGTGTGGACGCTGTTGAGCGGCTACGAAGTCGATGTTGACGAGGACCGGGGCCGGCTGGCGGCGCTGTGCGACTGTGAGGATGTCGACGGCCCGCCCGAGCTTCCGCCCCACCGGTGGGCGTGCACCCCGGCAGAGGCAGCCGCGTTCGATGCCCGCAACGGCGCGGCCGGCCCGTTCGTGGCCGAGATCGGCGTGGGGGTGGTTCACGCTTCCGAACCCCAGCCATCCCGATCGGTCGAGCCGGGCGTGGTCGAACTGAACCGCCGCTTCAAGGAGCGCTTCGACCCGACCGGCCGCCTCAACCCCGGCCGCGACCCCCTGCGGAAGCCCTGATGCACCTCGGGCTGGACGACGACGAGCTGGTTGCGTGCGTGGCCTGCGGGCTGTGCCTGCCGCACTGCCCCACCTTCGTGATCACCGGCCGCGACACCGAGTCGCCCCGGGGACGGATCGCGCTGATGCGGGCCGTGCAGAACGAGGGCGCGCCGGTGACCGACGACCTGGTCCGGTCGATGGAGACGTGCGTGCAGTGCCGCGGCTGCGAGACGGCCTGCCCCAGCGCGGTGCCGTTCGGCCATCTGATGGAGGGCACCCGGGCCGCGCTGGCCGGCGCGGGCCGGATCACCCCCCGCTGGCAGCGGCTCGCCCTGGGGATGCTGCGCCACCGCCGGCTGCTGCTGGCCGGCTCCACCCTGCTGGCGCTGGCAATACGGCTGCGCCTGGTACCGACCAGGCGCCTCGGCCTGCCGGCGAGGATGCCGCTGCGACGACCGCCGCTGCGCACCTCGGGCGACGACGTGTGGCTGTTCACCGGCTGCGTGATGGACGCCTGGCAGCGCGACGTGCACCTGGCCGTGCAGCGGGTGCTGGAGGCCGCCGGCGTCGGGGTGGAGCCCACCGGCGGGGCCGCGCCGTGCTGCGGGGCGCTGCACATCCACGCCGGGCTGGAGTCCGAGACCAAGGCCATGGCCCGCCGGGTGATGGCCGGCCTGTCCGGCGACGACCGTCCCATCCTGGTGGACGCGGCCGGATGCGGTGCCGCGCTCAAGGACTACGGGCATCTGCTCGGGACCGACGAGGCTCGGGCCTTCTCGGCCCGGGTGTACGACGTCCACGAGTGGCTGGCCGAACACTTGGAGGAGTTGCGGTCCCGTAGACCGGTCGATCCTTTGGACGTGACGGTGGCCGTCCAGGATCCCTGCCACCTGCGTCACGTGCAGCGGGCCCATCAGGCCGTCCCGGCTGTGCTGGCCCCGTTCGTGGCCGACGTGGTCGCCCTCGACGACGACGGCCTGTGCTGCGGGGCGGGCGGCGCCTACTCGGTGATGGAGGCCGAGCTGTCCAGGGCGATCCGCGAGCGCAAGACCGCCGCGGTGGCCCGCTCGGGCGCGACTGTGGTGGCCAGCGCCAACCCCGGCTGCTCGCTCCACCTGGCCGCAGCCGGCCTGGACGTGCGACACCCCCTGGAGCTCGTCGACCAGGCCCTCGCAGCCTCCCGCTCCTAGCCGGCCTCTTCTCCGCTGCGGGAACCAGACGCCGGCGCGCGTCGTCATAGGCACCGACTGGACGCACAGGGCGTCCACCACCTGGAGGAGGGTGACCATGGCGACAAGGGGATCCGGAAGGTTCCAAACGAGAAAGAACCGGCGGGCCCGATGGCTGGTCGCAGTGCTGGCGCTGAGTGTGCTGGCAGTGTCGTGCAGCGGACCCGGCGACGACGGGGCGACGGCCGACACGGCCGCCGTCGAGACGGCGGCTCCCTCGCCGGATGTCAGCGGCGACCGCGCCGACTCGGGCAGCGAGACATACGCGGCGACGACCACGGCCGGATCCCGCAGCCGGACGGACGACGCCATGGCCGAGCCCGAGCCGGCTGAGGAGTCTGCCGATTACGACGACGCCTACGCGGCAGCGGAGGGAACGGCTGCGCCGGCGGAAGCAGTGGCGGAGTTGGAGGCCGCAATGGCTGAGACGGAGGCCGCGACGGCCGACTCGTCCACCAGCGGCGTGTCCCGGCGGGCGGCGGCCCAGTCCGACCGCGAGCGTCCCGAGGAGGAGCGCCGGCGCTGCCCCGAGTGCCGGGCCAACACGTTCGAGGACTACGGCGTCAACCCGTTCGTGGACCCGTACGACGACAACCTGTCCACCTTCGCCCTCGATGTGGACACCGCGTCCTACGTCGTGACCCGCAACCACCTGGAGGGCGGCCAGCTGCCGCCGATCGGGGCCGTGCGGGTGGAGGAGTTCGTCAACTACTTCGACGGCGGGTACCGGACCGTCATCGACGAGTTCAACGTCACCCTGGAGGCGGCTCCCTCCCCGTTCAGCGACCCCGACCGGGTGATGCTGCGGGTGGGCGTGCAGGCGCCCGAACTGCTGTCGGATCTGGTGATACCGGACACCGTGGTGCTGGTGCTGGACCGCTCCGGGTCGATGGCTCAGTCCGCGGGACCCGCCGACCGGCCCATGGAGAGGATGAGCCTGGTCCACGAGGCCGTCGAGCTGCTGCTGTCGGGACTGCCGGGCAGCACCCGGGTCGGCGTCGTGGCCTACAACGACCGGGCCGCGACGGTCCTCGATCCGACCGAGGTGTCGGGCAACGCCGACTGGATCGTGGACGAGATCCGGGCCCGGGTCTTTCCGGGAGGCTCCACCAACGCCGAGGCCGGTCTCGTGAGGGGCTACGACATGGCGCTGAGGGAGGCCGACAGGGGCCGGGCCGTGCTGGTGCTGCTGCTGTCGGACGGGGTCGCCAATGTGGGCGCCACCCGGACCGACGACATCCTCGAGGAGATCGGCGAGCGCGGCGACATCGGGCTGTCCACCATCGGCGTGGGCCTGGGCCCGTTCAACGACGAGCTCATGGAGCAGCTGGCCAACAAGGCCGACGGCACCTACCACTACATCGACACGCCGTCCGAGGCTCGGCGCATCTTCGTGGAGAACCTCACCAGCCTGTTGGCCTCGGTGGCCCGGGACGCCAAGATCCAGGTGGAGTTCGACCGGGACAAGGTGCTCTCCTACCGGCTGCTCGGGTTCGAGAACCGGGCCATCGCGGACGAGGACTTCCGCGACGACACACGCGACGCCGGCGAGGTCGGTGCGGGCCAGAGCTCGACCGCCCTCTACGAGGTGACGCTGGACCGCAGCTGGGACCGGGGCCGGGGACCGATCGCCACCGCCACCCTGCGCTACCGCCGGCCGGCCAGCGAGCGGATCACCGAGACCTGGGCCAGCCTGCACGCCGACGACGTGGAGCGCTCGTTCCGGGACACCAACCCCCACTTCCGGCTGGCCGTGGTGGCGGCCGAGTTCGCCGAGGTGCTGCGGGACAGCCCGTTCGTGGAGGACCGCAGCATGGAGGAGTTGAGCTACCAGGCCGACCGGGTGGCCGACGAGCTGCGCCGTGACGCCGACGCCGAGGAGCTGGCCGACCTGATCGACACCGCTCGACGCATCCGCCGCCGTTAGCGGCGACCAGGGCTCCTCCAACCCCCTGTGACTCACCCCTGGAGGGGCCCGGTATGGGGCTCGGCGGCCCGGTTTCGGAGGGGACTGGGCCGCCGAGCCTTCCTCGCGGGCGCTTGGGTGCGCCGGTGCGGCTCAGGCGAAGCCGAACAGGGGCGGGAAGGCGACGACCACGAGGGTCGCCCAGATCATGTAGACGGGAAGGTAGGCCGTCTGCCAGCGCTCCAGGGACGCGAAGGGTAGGCGGCCCCGCCAGAAGCCGAGGTGCAGCCGGGCCGACCAGGCGAGGTTGACGAGCAGGACCACGTTCTCGCCCAGGGCCGCGACCCGGTTGGGCGTGAAGCCGAAGTCCGATATCCGGCCCACCATGGCCGCGAGCACCAGGGCGTTGGCGACGAGGGCGCTGACCACGAGCACGAACTGCAGCAGGTCGAACGCGTCGTGGGGCGCCCTGGGGTCCCGGGCCGAAGTGGCGTAGAGGAGCAGGCCGAGGACTACGGCCAGCAGCAGGTCGAACAGGACGAGCACGTCGCGGTCGAAGTCGATCCCTCGGCCCGTCCAGACCATGGCTCCGAGGAAGGCCAGCAGCATGGCGGCGAACAGCGGCGTGAACAGCTTTGTGAGCACGGGCGCCATGTTCTCGACCACGCTCTGCTTGGCTTCCACCAGCCATGCGGCCACGACCACGGCGCCGACCGCGCCGCACGGCAGCACCCAGGACGTGACGAACTCCTCGGCGTCGATGCCGATGACGTCGAAGGCGCCGGTCGTGAATCCGGCGAGCACGCCGCCTCCGAGGGCGATGAGCACGTAGTAGATGAACCACTCGCCGGTGAAGCGCACGTAGTCCATGCGTTTGCGGTCCGATCGCCAGCCGCCCCCGGCGTAGGCCACTCCGACCAGCAGCCACAGCGCGATCGGCGCGTGCAGGGCGGCGAGGGTCTCGGTGTCGGAGCCGTTCTCGAACGGGTAGGCGTTGACCACGACCGCGACTCCGGCGAATGCCGGTGCCAGGGTGCGGAGGGCTCGGGCTGCGGGTATTCCCCGGTTCCACACGAAGTAGCCGGCCAGCGGCACCAGCGCGAACAGGCCGGCGTTACGCCCGTAGAAGCGGGCGTTGCCGGTGAGATCCACGCCGAAGGCCTCGGGGGCCTTGACGGCCAGCGCGGCGGCGCAGGCGAACCCGATCATCGTCCAGAAGTCGCTGCGAGCCGATGGCCGCTCATCGTCGGATGGCCCCAGGGCGAGTCTCTTCCAGAGCCGGTCGGGGTGCTCCTGGGCGAATTCGCCTGACAGCGCGTCGACACTCCCCATCCGCTTGACCGCGATGAGGAAGGCCTCGTCGGGTGCCAGGCCCGTTGAGGCGAGATCGGCGATCTGGTCTCGCAGGTGGCCCTCGAGCTCGTCTGCGTCCGCCGGGTGAACGGCGCTCGGCTGCTCGAGGCTGGCCCGCCACTCAGCGAGGAGGGCTTCGAGTTCGGGAGTGTCGTCGGTGCCGGGCACGGCCGTCAGCCCTTCAGCAGCGCAGGGGACGGTGGCGGCGACATCTCGTGCCACAGGTCGCGCAACGTGTCCGTGATCACGGCCCATTGCTGGCGCTGCTCGGCGAGGGCCTGCCGGCCGGACTCGGTGATCCGGTAGTACTTGCGCCGCCGGGCCCGGCTGCCGGCTGGGACCTTCCAGGCTGCATCGGCGTAGCCCAGCCTCTCGAGCCGGTGCAGCAGGGGGTAGAGCATCCCGTCGGTCCATTCGAGCTCGCCGCTGGAGAGCTGGTTGACTCGCTTGAGGATCGCGTATCCGTAGTTCTC
The DNA here is from genome assembly GCA_022828135.1 of Acidimicrobiia bacterium. Lineage (GTDB taxonomy): Bacteria > Actinomycetota > Acidimicrobiia > Acidimicrobiales > Aldehydirespiratoraceae > Aldehydirespirator. Next base: position 18,012 of record JAJEJB010000048.1, read on the forward strand.
GCCCTCGCTGAGGATGCCGAGGACGAGGGGGGTGGCCGAGGCCGCCACGAGATCCTTCGGCATGCGCATCCTGCGCACTATACCTAGAACTGCTAGGTATAGTGGGATGCACGCTCGCTCGCTCGTGCGGGTTGAATGGGGCTATGGACCAGTTCATGCAGGCTGCGATCGACGAGGCTCGCAAGGGCCGGGCCACCGGCGGCATCCCCATCGGGGCGGTGCTGGTGCACGACGGCGAGATCATCGGCCGGGGCCACAACCGCCGGGTGCAGATGGGCTCGGCCATCCGCCACGGCGAGACCGACGCCTTGGAGAACGCCGGCCGGCTCCCGGCGAGCGTCTACCGCGACTCGGTGATGTACACCACCCTGTCGCCGTGTGCGATGTGCACCGGCGCGATCCTGCTCTACGGCATCGGTGAGGTCGTGGTGGGCGAGAACCGGACGTTCATGGGCGAGGAGGCCCTGCTGGCCGAGCGGGGCGTGAGGGTGACCGTGCTCGACGACGAGACGTGCGTGGCCATGATGGAGGAGTTCATCGCGGCCGAGCCCGACCTCTGGAACGAGGACATCGGCGAGGAATAGCCGGCAGCAGCGCGTTCTTGATGTAGTTGTTCCGCTCCAGCGAGCACAACTACATCAAGAACTTGGAGACGCGGGGCTACAGGCAGGTCCGTACCGCGTCGACGATCCGGCGGCCGCGGACGTCGCCCATCAGGTCGGCGTCCATGCGGTTCATCACGTAGGCGACGCTCAGGCGATTGTCGAGGTCCACCGCGGCCAGCGAGCCGCCCCAGCCGCCCCAGAACATCTGGCCCGGCTCGGTGGTGAACATCTCCCCGAGCTGCAACCCGAAGCCGAGCCCGTGGCGCAGGCGGACCATCAGCACCTGGTCGATGCCGTCGACCTGCTCCTCCAGGGCCCGCCGGGCGGTCGCCTCCGACATGAGGCGCACGCCGTTGACTGCGCCGCCGCAGGCCAGCGCGGCATGGATGCGGGCGATTCCCCGGGCGTTGCCGAACCCGCCGGCGGCGGGGATCTCCGCGGCCCGCCACTCCCGTGTGGCCGGCTCTGCGGCGGTCATCGGCACGCTCGTGATGGCCTTGACTGCAATCGAGTCGGCCGACACCTCCTGCCCGTTGATCGTGAGCCTGTCGCCGCTGAACACCGGAGGCACCAGCGCGGCGACCCGGTGGTCCTCGGAGGCGGGCAGGCTGATCCAGAAGTCGGCTCCGAGGGGCTCGGCCACCTCGGTGCGGAACCAGTCGGCCATGCGCCGGCCGGTGATGCGGTGGAGGATCTCGCTCTGCAGGCTGCCCTGGCTGATGGCGTGGTAGCCCGACGCGGCGCCCGGCTCCCACCACGGGGCCTGGGCCGCCAGGTTGGCCGCCACAGCTTCGAGGTCGTAGAGCTGCTCGACGTCGGTCAGGGGCGGGTCGAAGCCGGGCACGCCGGCGGTGTGGGCCATCACGTGGCTCACCAGCACGCCCTCCTTGCCGTTCTGGGCGAACTCGGGCCAGTACTGCGCCACGGGGGCGTCGAAGTCGAGCTCGCCCCGGTCGGCCAGCATCAGCATGCAGGTGGCGGCCATGGTCTTGGTGGTGGAGTAGACGTTGACGATGGTGTCGCGCTGCCAGGGCGTGCCGTCGGTGTCGGCGTCGCCGCCCCAGATGTCGACGACGAACTCGCCGTCCAAGGTCACCGCCGCAGCCGCCCCAACCTCCAGCCCCTCGTCGAAGTTGGCCTCGAACGCCTCCTGGACCGCTTCGAACCCAGGCTTGCACGTCCCATAGATCTCCATGCCCCCATGATGGCGCAGCATGACGCGGTTTGTTGGTCCGGTGTTGCGAACCAGCAAGCTTGATCAACAGATGATTTTCTGCTATAACAGGTATTTAACTTCGCCATGATGCACTCATGACCTGTCCTGTAACTAGTTTCAACAGCCTTTAGTAACACTGAGTATGTCGGCGAAGGCTGACCAGTTGAAGACCGTGCAGTGACGTCCGACCCAGGGGTCTGGGGTCTCAAGCACGGCCTGACCTCGAGGAGGCTCTCGGGACGATGACTACCGCTCACACCCAGACCGAGGACCCCACTGCCAGCATCGACTCCGGGATCGCCGGCGCTCCTACGGTTCGCGCTGAGCAATCCGGGTGGGGCGCCTCGCACACGGCATTCCTGATGCTGCTCATAGCCCCGCCCGTGGTCGCCCTCGTGCTGGTCATGATTGTCCTGCCCATCCGCGACGGCAAGAGGGATGGGGACAGCGCGAGGGAGACGTACAGCAACCTCCAGTCCTTGACCTACTCGGCGCGCTGGAGGACCGATAGCGAGCTCAGAGATGTCCGATGGGACTTGGACAGCGACCTGTACTCCCTCGACGCCGCGCTCTGGTCGGTGGGCCTTGACTTGGGCTCGCTTTCCTCCAGCCTCGGGGCCGACTTCCGTCCCAGCGTGCGGGAGCTGGAGGGCCAGGTTGATGCCAGCCGTGACGAAGTCGATCAACTCCGACGCTCCGTCGATGCCCGGTTCGCGCGACTTCAGGACAGCGTCGATGCGAGGCTCGGCGAACTGGAGGACATCACCGATGGTGCGATGGACGCCCATTGGGACGAGTCAAGCCGGCGGTTCTCTCGCGACATGCGGATCTTCATGGGTGCCCTGTGGGTGATCGCCGCCGGCTTCTTGGCGGTGGCGATAGCCGGATTGTGGGCGTCTTGGCGAGACAGTCGGACCCGCACTCAGCCCGCCGCGGGAGCGTGACCACCATGTGGCGCTCGGATCGCAGGAGATCAGACCGGACGAGATCAGGCGAACTGGTTCCGTCGAAGCCTTAAACGTGTTACGTTTAGGACGGCTGCGAATCTTGGAGTCGGCCTACCGGCACGGGCTGACCGGCGACGAGATTCGACACGCATGGACCAACGCCGTCGGATTCTTCGATATCGACCTTGAGCATGAACCGATCAAGAGCCTCTGCATCGGCCCGGACGGGGCCGGAAACTTGCTTGAGATCCTCTATCTCCAGCTTCATGGGGAGAACTTGGTGATCCATGCGATGCCGTTGCGGCCCGCCTTCGGGACACTGCTGACGGGAGGTTGACAGATGAGCCGACAAAGCGGTGCCCGTGCCCAGCCGACAAACGAAGACCTTGCTGCCATTGTCGACGAGTTCGAGACTCGAGAGTTCAGCTCGGGCGAACTCGCCGCCATCAGGAGGACGCGGCGCCGGTCGCCGCGTCTAGGCGAGGCCAAGGCCGAGGTGCGCACATTTCGCGCTCCTCCGAGCCTCATGGACCGCATCCGGCAGCGGGCTGCTTCCGACCGCACCACCGAGAGCCAGGTGATCCGGGACGCGCTCGACGCCTACTTATCGTGAGATAGATGGGAAGGTGACTAGCGATGGGTTTCCCGCGAAGTGATCCGAGCATTTGGACCTGTTCGACATCGACGACGTGCAGGGGGTGTTGAAGACCGTCGACGCGTCATTGCGAGAGATTGTCAACGCCAGGCGCCGTCTCGAGTTGGTCGCACTGCTTTCAGAGCCGGGGCGCTACGACTTCGACGCGCTTGACGATGCGTGGGGTGGAGAGGACTGACCTGGAGCCCGGGCCATCCGCCCAACCGGTCGATCGCTCCCATAGCTCTATGATCCCGAAGGGGTGTGACACCCGACGGCGAGCAGGAGGGAGCGGCGATGGGGTATCCCCGGAGCGAGATGGAGCAGATGTGGAGCCGGTGGACGGCGGCCAATGAGGCGGCGGAGGCTGCCAACGACTGGACCGGGCTCGGGGACTTCTACACCAAGGACGCGTACTACTCGTGGACAGTGGGCCATCACGGGGAGTTCGCGGCCCGGGGCCGCCAGGACATCATCGATCACGTCCTGGTCTTCGAGATGATCGGCTTCGAGGGCTGGACCTACCCGTATGAGAAGGTGGTGATCGACGACTCCCGGGGCGAGATCGTCGGCTACTGGAGCCAGGTCACGCCGTTCGACGACGAGGCGGGTCGGCGGATCCGGACCAACGGCCTGGGGTGCTCGTGGTTCCGGTACTCGGGCGACTTCAAGTGGTCGGAGCAGCTGGACCTGTTCGACATCGACGACGTGCAGGGCGTGCTGAAGAAGCTCAACCGGCTCGGTCACCTGAGCGAGGAGTTCAAGGCCCGTCAGCAGCGCTACGTCGACGGCACCGCGCCAGGGTCGCGCTTCGTCTAGGGCGGGGGAACAGCCGGTGGACTCTCTTCAGGGCGCGGCGGTGGTGGTGACCGGGGCCAGTTCGGGGATCGGCCTCGCTATCGCGGAGCGCTTCGTGGCCGCGGGCGCCCGGGTGCTGACCGGCAGCCGGAGCGAGCCGCCCGACGGTGGCGGCCGCTGGATTCGCACCGACGTGGCCGATCCAGCCCATGCCGACGCGTTGGTAGCGGCGGCTGCGGAGGCCTTCGGCCGGGTCGATGTGGTGGTGAACAACGCCGGCGTGCAGGTCGAGAAGACGGTGGCCGACACCACCGACGAGGACTTCGACTACGTAATGGGCGTGAACGTTCGGGGTGTGTTCAACGTGTGCCGGGCCGCCGTGCGCCAGATGCGGGACCAGCCCGATGGCGGGGTGATCATCAACGTCGGCTCGATCTCGGGCACGGTCTCGGATCACGGCATGGCCGTGTACAACACGTCGAAGGCGGCGGTGCATGCCTTGACCCGCTCGATCGCCATCGACCACGGCGGCGAGGGCATCCGCTGCAACGCGGTCCTGCCGGGCTGGATAGAAACCGCCATGGCCGACTCGTCCTTCAGTCACGCGGCCGATCCGGCCGCAGCCCGCGCCGCAGCGGTCGAGCGTCACCCCGTCGGCCGCCTTGGCCATGCCGACGATGTGGCCGGCCTGGTGCTCTGGCTGGCCAGCGCCGAGGCGTCGTTCGTCTCAGGAAGCCTCTTCACCATCGACGGCGGCCTAACCGCCCAAACCCCTGAGTCCGGGTCAAACTAGCATTAGATCATTTGAAACAACAGCTTGAACACTGTAGTATAGATGTCCTGCCGCGTGTTGGGCTGTCAGGCCTGACGGGCGGCCTCGGAGCAGCCCTTGCGGGCGCCCCCAGCCGATCAACCTTGAACGGACGGAGGCCCCGTGATGGCCGCAACCCAATCGCAGCGCGCCGCGCTGTACACGAGCCTGGTGGACTCGATGGGCGACGAAGCCGCAGAAACCCTCATGGATCAGCTCCCGCCCAGCGGGTGGGACCAGATGGCCACCAAGGACGATCTCGCCGGGGTCGAGCAGCGCCTGCAGGCTGCCCTCGCGGTGTTGGCCGCCGAGACCAACGCGAAGTTTGCCGAGACCAACGCGAAGTTCGCTGAGACGAACGCCAAGCTTGTTGAGAGCCACGCAGCCTTGCAGGTCGCCATGCATGAGGGCTTCGCCCAGGCCGCCAAGGAGCGGGCCGAGATCATCAAGGCTCAGGCTGAGATCATCAAGGTCCAGGCCAAGCAGCTCTACGTCATCGTCTCGGCCATCGCCGCGGCCACGATCTCGATCTGTATAGCCCTGTTCACAATCGGAGTCGGCGCGTAGCCCATGAGTGAGGGTGACGACGAGCGGATCCAGGCTGCGCTGCAGGCGCTCTTGGTCGAGGACGTCGACGGGCTGCGAGCAGCTCTCGAAGCCGATCCGGGGGTGGTGAACCTCAAGATCGGCAACGACACCATGCTTGAGTTGATGACCCAGCCCGAGGGAGGGCCGCCATCGCCGGAGATGGCCGCTGTCCTCATCGACGCTGGCGCCTACCTGGAACGGGCTCTGAACCTCGCGGGATGCTGGAACCTGGCCAGCCTCTGCGCCCAACTCCTGGCCGCCGGCGCGGACCCTGCGGCCAGGGCGGACGCCGGCATCACACCGTTGGAGTCAGCGGCCATGCACAGCTCCACCGAGGCTGCCGACGTGCTCGTCGCGCACGGACTGCACCGGCCCTCGCTGTGGCTGGCCGCAGCCGCGGGGCTGTTGCCGGAGGTCCGGGACTGGGTCGGGCCGGACGGATCGCTACGGACCGATCCCGGCCCGTATCGCCCCGGCTGGGCCGATGTGGGCCGACCGGCTGGCGCACCGCCGACCGACGATCCGGCCCAGATCGTGGGCGAAGCCTTCGTGTTCGCCGCGCTCAACAACCGGCGAGACGTCGTCGACTATCTGCTCGACGCGGGCGCCGACATTGACGCCCGTCCTTACCAGAACACGACCGCGCTGCATTTTGCCATCCAGTTCCAGCGGGCCGAGATGGTCCGGCACCTGCTCGATCGGGGGGCGGCAGCCACCATCAAGGACGCCAACTTCGGCTCCGATGCCTCCGGCTGGGCACAGGCATGCGACGACGGCAGCGAGACGGCAGCCTCGATCCGCACGATGGTCGGCACGGTCCGAGCGGACTGACGTAGCCGGCCTGGTGCTCTGGCTTGGCAGGTCTAGGAAGGCGGTGGAGCTACGAGCCACGAGCAACGAACTCTATGCTGAGGGGCCACCGACTGTTGCGGGTAGGGCACATGGAGCGAACGGGTGGCGACGAGGTCGAGGTGGTCAGCGAGGCCGACTACTGGGTCGGGCGCGTCAAGTCGATCCGGCGGTTCACGGTGCGCGACGCCGACGTCCGGGCCCCGTACAAGCCCCTGCTGCTGCTGTGGATGATTGGCCGCGTTGTTGGGGGGCAGTCCGCTGCGGTGTCGTTCAAGGACGCCGAGCTCGACTTGAAACTGCTGATGCACAGGTACCGCCTGGGCCGGAGTGTTCGCGTGGCCAACCCGTTCGTGTACCTCGGCACAAGCCCGGAACTGTGGAGGGTGGAGGACTCGAGCGGCAACGACGTGTCCAAGATGCCGCAGGCGACCAAGGAGAGCCCGGTGTTCCTGCGCGAGGAGGCGGTCGGCGCCCTCAAGCCTGAGTTCGAGTTCGCCCTGCACGATGCTGCGGTGCGCACGGCGGTGGTGAACGCGCTGTTGCAGATGGAGTTTCCCGAGACCCAGCACGAGGAGATCCTGCGGGATGTGAACCTCGGTCATGTGGTGGCAGTCGCGCAGGCGGCCCGTGATCCGAAGTTCAAGAGCACGGTGATGCGGGCCTACGAGGATCGATGCTCGTTCTGTGGCTATGACCTGCGCCTCGGCGGCTCACCGGTGGGTATCGACGCCGCCCACGTGCAGATGCGCACGAAGGGCGGGCCGGACCGCATCGAGAACGGGCTAGCGCTCTGTGTGCAGCATCATCGGCTGTTCGACGCTGGGGCGCTCGGTCTAGATCAGGATCATCGGATCCTGGTGAGCGAGCATCTGAACCTGAGTGACCATGAGTCTGCCGCCCGGATCAAGAGCCTGGTCGGGGCACTGATACGCCGGCCACTGCGCCGCTACCGGCTTCCAGCCCCGAAGCACATCGACTGGCACACCAAGAACCTCTTCAAAGACCCCGCCCGCTAGCCGCGAGCGTCATTCCCTCGGCAATGGGATCCGGCCGGTTCCACCAGCGCTATGGAATGCAAGTACGGCACTGTGTGGCCGAATGGCGACTTGGCTTTGGTCATAGGGCGCAGACCGTGCAGGGTTCGGTGTCGTCCTCTTCATCGAGGGCGTCAGCCAGCGTTTCGATCAGGGGGAGGTTGGCCCTCGTCTTGCTGGCGCGGGCCATGGCAGTGTTGTGGCGTTCGAGGATCTCCGCGCGGCGGCCGCGGAGCTGGACCAGGGTCTCGCCGCCGGACCACGTGTATTGGCGGTCTCGCATGGCCCGGTCGCCGAAATCGGCGTCGCCGTCGACGCCTGCGTCCTGGAGGACCTTCTGCTCGATGGCCACCGCCCGCTCGAATAGGTCCGGATGGCGCTCGGCGAGTCCGATCCACTCGGCCTTGCGCTGGTAGAAGCAGAAATAGCAGCCTGAGCGGGTCCGCCACTGGTAATAGGCAGGCAGGCCGATCCCGGCGTCGTTGAGGAGCCTCAGCACCTTCGCATGGTCGATGCCGTCCTCCACGAACGGGAAGCGGGTCCTGATGTTGGGCTTGGTGGAGACGTAGCCCTTGCGGTTCGACTCGTCCGCCCGGATCGCCACGTACGACACCGCCGGGGCGTCGCCAATCCACTCCTCGATCGGCTTGATCTTCATGTTCTTGGTGCACCACCGCATCTGCGGCGACGGCAGTGCTCCCCTGAACACCTCGAACCAGTGGTCGAAGCCCCGCGACGCGTTGAGCCTGACGATCGGCCGGCCCAGGATCACCTCCAGGCGGGTCAAGTACTCATAGGTCTCGGGCAGCTCTGCACTGGTGTCGCAGAAGAAGTACTCCATCTCCGGTACCCGGTCCCGCATGTACATCGCCAAGGCGCTGGAGTCCTTGCCGCCCGAGATGCCGCAGATATGGCGCACCGGCGCCTCTAGCTCACCCACCGGCCATCCCTCTTCGTGTCACGCCGCCTGTTCACCATCGACGGCTGACTAACCGCACAAACCCCCCTGACCCCGTCCCGTTACCGCCGCGTGTCAGACCAGGGCGAGTGCCAGCGGCACCGCTATCGACGCCGCGACCCCGATGATCACGGCCGCCACCCATCGGATCTGTTTGGCCAGCGCGAGCTTCAAGTCAGCGAAGCCGGTTCGTATCTCTTCCGCAAGCGCGGATAGTTGCCGGTTGGTCTCGTCGATGCGGGTGTTGGTCTGGTCTATGCGGCCGTCGAGGCGCGTGTTCATGCCGTCGAGGCGCGTGTTCATGCCGTCGATACGGGTGTTGGTTTCGTCGAGGCGCGTGTTCATGCCGTCGATACGGGTGTTGGTTTCGTCTATGCGGGCTCCCTGTCGCGACTCGGAGTCCGCAATTTGGATCATGAGCCGCCCCTCGGACTGCTTCACCTCACCCAGGACCCGCGTCTCGCTGGCCTTGATCTCTCGCAGGAGCATGCTCTCGCTGGCCTTGACGTCCTCTTTGGTGGCGACCTGTTCCCACCCGCTCGGTGGTAGCTGCTCCATGAGGGTCCTCGCTGCCTCTTGTCCGATCGCGCCGCTCAACTGGTTGTACAGCGTCGTGCGTTGCGTCTCAGTCATCACCATGGTGGCGTCCCCTCTACTCGATGGCTGTCTCGATTAGCGGGGGAGCCTCCAAAGGTGCTCCCGATTCACTGTCGACCACGTTGGTGCGATTTCAGTGCCTCGAAAAATGTTGGAGATCACACAGTAACATGTTGTATCTTGAAAAGCAATGAGCCTTGGCCTAGCATAGCGGCTGTCGTGGCCGCGGTGAAGCGGGCCATGGGTGAGGCGGACCGGGCGGCGTACCAGCGGTTCCCGGAACGGCCCGACGACTTCTGGGACGAGGCCGAGGCGTGGCGCGGAATGAACCGGGGCGAGGTGTGGTGGCCCGTCTGCCGTACCATGCGGTCGTCGCGGTCGGACGGGAGCTCCGGCCGAGCGACCCATCCGCGAGACAAGAGGCGGTGACCTGATGCTCACGCAGGGACTGGACCATGTGGCCGTCATTACCAACGACTCCGACCGGCTCCAGGCGTTCTATATCGAGATGTTCGGGGCCACCGTGGAGTTCGACGGCGAGGAGTTCCCCGGCGGGCCTCGCATGACCGTCATCAACATCGGCCCGGCCACCGAGCTGAACGTCTTCGAGATCGACGGCAACAGCCAGGCCGACCATCAGACGCCGATGTTCGGCCGGGGCCGGCTCGACCACATAGGCCTGCACGCAGCCAGCCTCGAGGACTTCGACGAGATCCGCTCCAGGCTTACGGCGGCCGGGGCCACCGACGGCATCGTCACCGACTTCGGCCGCAAGCTCAGCCTGTTCTTCCGCGATCCCGACCGGATGGAGTGCGAGGTGCTGGTGACCAACCCCGAGCCCGGCCAGGTCCCCATCGGCAGCGCCTCCCACCTCTACCCGTAGCCCGGCCGTCGCGCCCGCGTTCGGCGCTGCCACGGTTGGGCTAGGGCCCGATGCGGTGGGTGGGCGGGTTCGACGATCTCGTCCGGCGTCAGGCTCCAGGTAGAACGAGCCTCTCGAACCTGGTCATTCGCGCTCGGCGAACTCGATCCGACCGTTGTACATGCCGAGCCCGACGATCAACAGGCAAGCTCCCGCGGCGAACAGGGCTATGCCGTTGATCGTGAACAGGGCCTCAAGGCCCAAGCCGGGATCGTTCATGGCGAGGAGGAAGTTGATCAGCCCCACTAGCCCGGATGCCGCCATGACGTAGGCCGCTCCCTTGTAGAGGTCGGTGGATGCGAGCTGCTTGGCCAGCCCGAGGCCGACCAGGATGGACGCCAGAGTGAACATCACCACGAACGCCAACAGGACCGCCGTCATGCCGAAGTGCACGCCCAGAGCCGCAGCCTCGAAGTCAGCCGCCGATTGAGATCCGCTATCAGCCAGGTTGCTGCGCTGCATCAAGTTGATCTCGAAGTGCCGCATCCCCACGACGATGATGAGGATGCTCCATTCGATGATGGAGGTGATGATGCCGAACTGCAGGAGCCTGCCTCCCGCGCCGGCTTGCCGACTCGCCAGAGGGTAGATGCTCAGGAAGGCGAAGATCATCAGCAACAGCGCAATGAGCGTGATGAAGTTCATCCAATGCGCAAGGAGCGCCGAATCGCCCAGAGCGTCCCGCGCTGCGGCAAAGTCGGTCTGGTCCACCGGGTCTATGAGCCCGTACCCGGGCATGAACAGTCCAGCGATCCAGGCCAGGGCCACACTGATCATCAGTGCAAGACCAGCGCGTTTGATTGTCATCATTGTGGCATCTCAGGGTATGTCATGTGCAATACCCTAAACAGCGGTGTGAGCGCCGTCAAAGCCGGAATCAGCCGTGTTGCCGGTGCCATCCCGAACGGAACGGCCGAGGCGCCCCCTGGTTGGCGTCATCGCGGCCCGGCGGTCTCCTCGTCCGCCTCGGACTCCGGCGCGGCCTCTTCGGGCTCGGTGAGTGCAGCCGGGGGGACCGGGGCCAGGTAGCCGACTATCAGCAGCAGCACCCCGACCACGATGAACGACACCACCCGGCCCAGCGCGGTCAGGCTGCTCAGGTCGACCAGGAACAGCTTGACCACCACCACCGCCATCCACGACGCTCCCGCCACCCACACCACTCGGCGGGCCATGCGCACTCCGGCCACCATCCCCGACAAGCCGATCACCGCCCAGAGGATCGACAGCGACGTCTGCAACTCGGTGGTGTCCCAGAGCGCCTGCAACTCCCACGGCACGTCCAGCCAGTGGCTCACGGTTCGGGCCGTCTCGACCGTGGCGAGAACCAACCCCAGAACGGCCAGCGCGGGCGTCCAGCGAGCAGTCGCCAAGTCCCGGAACGGATGGTCCGGCAGTGGCTCGACCAGCCTCCTCCAAGCGAGCAGCACGGCCAGGTGCAATCCGATGAGGACTCCCAAGGGGTTCACCACCGGCAGGAACAGCAGCGGCGTGGGGTCGCCGTCGTGGGACACCGCCGCTCCGAGCACCACCACTGCGAGCACCGCCAGCAGCGGACTGGCGCAGGCCAGCAGGTACGTCCGCCAGTGGGCCGCGACCGGCCACGCCAGCCCGCGGCGGCCGGCCATCGTCGCGCTCGCCAGCGCCAGGACGGCGGCCGTCGTCGCGGCCAGCGGCCACACACCCTCAGCGACCCGGTCGACCTGCCAATAGACCTCGGCCGCCGCCAGCGCCGCCAGCGTCCAATAGCCGCCCGCATGGACCAGCGCCGCCAGCCGCGGGAACGAACCCTCCCGGCGGCGCAGGTACAGGTAGTGCGCCGCGAAGGCTGGAGGCCAGGCCGCCCATCCCCACTGGTCCAAAGGATGGGACTGGGCGAGCAGCGACAGCACCAGCATCAGCACCAGAGTCGGAAGGATCAAGAGTCCCACGGACTCGAGCTGCTGCCATCGCAGCCGGCGGGCGCCCAACGATCCGGCCACGAACGATCCGACCATGAACCCCAGGACCGCCGACAGCCGACCGCTGTCGGGCAGTTGCTGGACGATCTCCATCACCCCGCCCACCAGCCACCACACGACCCCCCAGGCGAGCGCCGTCCAAACGAGCGCCTCGTCGCCGTCGCCTCGCTGCGGTCGGCGGCTGAACAGCCACCCAGACGCCAAGCCGGCCACGGCCAGCAGCAGTGCGCCCAGGAAATGCTGGTTGGCTATCGGCCAAGCGTCCTCGGCATAGGGGAGGGCCTCTCCCAGGTGCTGGGCGAAGGAGACTGCGGCCAGCACCTGCAGCACCGCGCCGCCGATCAAGGCGAGCAGCCGGTCCCGCCGGCAGCCCAGCCACAGCAGGACCAGACCCTGCACCGCCCAGACGGTCGACGTGAAATAGGCCTCCAGCGCGAGCGGGACCGCGATGGCGCTGAAGGCCACACCGAGCCCGGCGTAGGCCTCCGCCAGCTGGCGGCCGCCGGCGCCGAGCCGTCGCATGGTCAACCCCAGCGCAGCCTGGACCACGGCCAAACCGGCTGCGGTGACGGCCAAGCCGTATTCGGTGTGGCCCAACGCCAACTGCTGCAGGCCGAGAGCCGCGAACGGCGTGCCGAACACGAGCGGCGCCGTCCATGCCCCGCGCACGAAAGCGATGTCCGGCGTCTGCCCCCCACTGAACACGGCTTTGAGGTCGGGAGCCTCACGAGCGGCGAAGAGGGCTGGCATCCCCATGTACATCAGCACGAACAACGCGATGAAGGGCTGCGTGGAGACCCACTCTTCCTGCTCGTAGCGATCGGCCAGCCAGAAGTACGTGAGACCGAACGTGAAGCCGAAGCCGAGCAGGTTCAACTCCGGCCAGGTCTTGAACCAGGCCACCCCGAGGATCGCCGTGTTCAACACCAGGAAGAAGCTGAAGACGTAGACATGGTCGTCGGGGCGCGAGTACGTCAGCACCGGTGCCAGGAACCCACCGATGATTCCCAGCACGGCCAGCGGTCGCGAGTCCTGAAGCACCGAGAGCACTCCCGCACCGACCGTGACGATCACCACCGCAGCCGCGGCGGGAACCGCCCCCACGACGTCGTACACGACGAAGGCGGCGTACGTCGTGAGGTACAGCACGGCGACGCCGCCGCCCTGGAGGCTGACGCCGTAGATCGGGCGGCTCCGGCGCTGGCGCCAGCCGACGGCCAGCAGCACGAGGCCGAACACGGCCGCCGCCGCCAGGCGCAGCTCGATCGTCAGCTCGATGATGCCCCGCCGGTGGGCCTCCCGGAGCAGCAGACCCACACCGACGAGCGAGACCAGCACCCCTACCTTCACCGGCGCGTTGCCGGTGGTCACCCACTGCTTGATCCAGTTGACGACCCACGAGACGGGATCGGAGGGCCGCCCCCGAGCGCGGCCGGGAGCGCTTGTCGGAGCGTCGGCGGCTGCCGGCTCGCTGGCCTGGGACGCCCGGGTCCCAACGTCTGGAGGTGCGGGGGTCGTCGGGCTGGGGACGGGTGCTTGTATCTCGGCCCGGGGTTCGGAGGCGACCGGCCGGACAACTGGAGCAGCCCCGACGGCCGGCTTGATCTCCACGTCAGGCTCCGGCTGCGGGGCTGGCTCCGTGCTGGACTCGGGCTCCGGAGCCGTATCGGGCTGAGCCTCCGGCGCCTGCACGGTCCCTGCCAGGCGGGTGAGCCACGTGTGGGTCTGCTTGGCCCAGGCCTTCATCTCGGTGGCCCAAACCTGCACCTCATCAACCCGGGCCTGGGTCTCCTCGAGCTTCTTGAGCCTCTTGCGCAGATCCAGCTGCTGGCCCACCAAGAGGCCGATGGCTCCTCCGGCCAGCAGCCCGACGAGCCCGCCGACCAGGGCGCCGAAGGCTGCGCCGATCACGGCTAGCAGTACGGTCATGCTCTCGTCATGGCGCGGGTTCGGCGAGGGTCTTGATCTCCAGGAACTCCTCGAACCCGGCCACGCCCATCTCGCGGCCGATGCCCGACTGCTTGTAGCCCCCGAAGGGGGCGTCCGGCCCGTAGTACACGCCGCCGTTCACGCTCACCGTTCCCGTCCGGATGCGCCGGGCCACCGACCGGGCCCGCTCGGAATCGGCGCTGGCCACTGCCCCCGACAGGCCGAACTCCGAATTGTTGGCGATGCGCACCGCCTCGTCGTCGCCGCCGTCGTAGGCGATCACCGACAGCACCGGCCCGAACACCTCCTGCTGCGCGATGGTGTCGTCCTCGCCCACTCCGACCAGCACCGTGGGCTCGTAGTAGTAGCCCCGTGGCAGGTGCTCGGGTCGGCGCCCGCCCCGCACCACCGCGGCCCCCTCAGACCGGGCCACGTCCACCAGGCCCTCCACCTTGGACCGCTGGCGCTCGCTGATCAGCGGCCCCATCAGATGCGACTCGTTCGTCGGGTCGCCGTAGGGCATGCCGTCGAGCGTGGCTCCCACCGCGTCCAACACCGTGTCGTGCATGGCGGCCGGCACCACCAGCCGGGTGGTGATGGCGCAGCCCTGACCGGCGTGGGTGCACACCATTGCCGCGGCCATCAGCCCCACTGTGCCCACGTCGGCGTCGTCGAGCACCACGTACGCGCTCTTGCCGCCGAGCTCCAGGAACACCCTCTTCACGGTGGCCGACGCCGCGGCCATCACCCGCCGCCCCACCGCGGTCGACCCGGTGAAGCTGACCATGTCCACGCCCGGGTGGGTGGTCAGCGCCTCGCCCACCCCCGCTCCCGACGACGACAGCACGTTCACCACCCCCGCCGGGATGTCTGTGCGCTCCGCGATCAGCCGCCCCAGCGCCAGCGCCGACCACGGCGTGTCGGGCGCGCCCTTGAGAACCACCGTGCAGCCCGCGGCCAGCGCCGGGGCCAGCTTCGCCAGGTTGATCTGCGTGGGGAAGTTGTAGGGGGTGATGGCGGCCACCACGCCGGCCGCCTCCCGCTCGATCCAGCGCCGGTGCGAGCCGTACACCGACTCGGCCACGCCCAGGTCCTCGGTCCACTCATAGGAGTCGAGCAGGTCGGCGTGCCAGCGCAGCATCTCCACCGGCGCCTCCAGCTGCGGCCCGCCCCGGGTGAGCATGATGGGCGCACCCGCCTCGGCCACGGTGATGGCCCGCATCTCCTCGATGGAGCCGACCAGCGCGGCGTGCAGCTGGCGCAGGCAGTGCGACCGGAAGGCGTGATCCCGCGACCAGTCGGAGGAGTCGAAAGCCCGCCGGGCCCCGGCCACCGCGGCCTCGGCGTCGTCTACACCGGCGTCGGCGGCTGTCCCGAGCACCTCCTCGGTGGCCGGGTTGACCGTCGAGAACACCGCCCCGCCGGCCGCATCCACCAGAGCGCCGTCGATGAGCAGCCGCTCCTCGTGCCACATAGACGCCACCCTAGAGGCCGAGCGGGGGGCTGATCGGTGGCTAGTCGCGGGCCGGTTCCTCCACCGGGTCCAGGTCGAGCGGAGCCGGCAACGCATCGAGGTCCACGAAGAGGCCCGAGGTCGGGCTGTCCCCGGCCAGGGCGTCGGCGGCCAGCAGCACCGCGGCCGCCGAGTAGGTGGTGCACTCCTGGTCGGGATAGCTCACGTTGGCGGGGAAGGCCCGACCGGTCAGGTAGCTGCCGTCGGGCTCGCGCCGGTGCTGGGCCCACTCGAACAGCTTCAGGGCCGCCGCCCGATCGCCGGCAGCCAGGTAGGCCATCGCGCACTCGCAGGTCTCCGCGGTGGTCACCCAGTCCTGGTTGCTCACGCAACGCACGCCCTCGCCCTCATGCACGAAGATCCTGCGCCTCAACGCCAGCCGGGCCCTTGCCTCCGAACCGGACAGCACCCCCGCCAGAACCGGGTAGTACCAGTCCATGGCCCAGCGGTCCTTGGGAGCGAACGCGTCATGGCCGCCGTGGCGGACGGTGTGGACCAGCCGGGCCAGGGCCAGCTCCCAACTGGGCCGCTCCTCGCCCACGACATGCGCGATGGCCAGACCGCATCGCAGGCTGTGACTGATCGAAGAAGAACCGGTGAGCAGCGCGAACGGCCAGGGGGTGCCGTCGGCGTGGCGGGCCCACAGGATCTCGCCCCGGGTCGTCTGCAGGCCCAAGACGAAGTCGAGGGCCCGCTCGACCACGGGCCACATCTCAGCCAGGTACCCGGCGTCGCCGAAGCACAGCCAGTGGTGCCACACGCCGGTGGCGATGTAGGCGATCGTGTTGGCATCGAGCTTGTCCTGGTCGACGCCGTCGGCGGTGTAGTACTGGTGCCAGGACCCATCGGGCCGCTGGATGCGGGCCAGCCACCCGTAGGCGGCTTCAGCCTCGATCCGGCGTCCGGTCACGGCCAGGGCCATGGCCGCCTCGACATGGTTCCAGGGATCGGCGACGCCGCCGTCGAATCGGGGGATCATGCCGCTGGGCAGCTGGCGGGCCGCGATGGTGTCGGCGGTGCCGTCGGCGTCGGACCGGGACAGCAGGCCGGCCACGGTCGGGGTCCGGTGCGGACGGCGGGCCGGGTCAGGCGGCACGGCTCGACTCCACGGGTGCGCTCGCCGGGGCCGAGGCCACCAATTCCTGCGGCTTGTCGGCGTACACGACCAGGCTCTTCCCCAGTAGCGGATTCAGCAGTCTCTCCGCAGCCGCGGTGACGAGCGGCTGCTTGGTGATGTCCCATTCGAGCACCCGGTGGTAGGTGCCGACAAGCCGGTTCTCGCTGACTTCACGGTTGGGGCCCACCGCGCATCGCAGCCACCAGTAGGGCGTGTGAAGGGCATGGGCCCGATGCCAGCGGCCCGGCTGCAACCCCGCGGAGGCCAGCTTGCGCCGCACGTCGCGCAACCGGTAGATGCGCACATGGCCGCCCGGCACCGCCGGGGCGTGGTAGTCGCTCGACAGCTTCCAGCACACCGTCTCGGACAGCCACGCAGGGATGGTCACGGCCAGCCGGCCCCCCGGGCGCAGCACCCTGGCCAACTCGGCGAAGGCCGACTCGTCGTCACCGATGTGCTCGAGCACCTCTGACGCGATGACCCTGTCGAACGAATCGTCGTCGAAGGGCAGTCCCACGGCGTCTCCCTGCACCGGCGCGGCCATCACAGATTCGTCGACCTCGCCTTCGGCCACCAGCAGCCGGGCCAGGTCGCGTACCTGCTCGACCTCGGGGCGGGCCAGGTCGCAGGCCACTACCTCGGCGCCGCGTTTGAGGGCCTCATAGGAGTGGCGACCGAAGCCGCAACCCAGGTCCAGGAGGCGCTCACCGGCGCTCAGGTCGAGGCGGTCGTAGTCGACGGTGAGCATCAGCCAGACGCCTCGATCACCGCTCGGTACTGCTCCACCGTTCGCTCAGCGGTGTGTCGCCAGGACCACTGGCTGACCACACGCTCGCGTCCTGCCCGCCCCACCCGGTCCCGGGCCTCGGGACTGTCGAGCGCGTCCTGCAGCACCGAGGCCAGCGCTTCGGCGTCGCCGGGCTCGGTCAGGAAGCAGGTCTCGCCGTGCTTGCCGGCCACTTCGGGCAGTGCTCCGCCGGTGGTGGCCACCAGCGGCACACCGCACGACATGGCCTCGATGGCCGGCAGCGAGAAGCCCTCGTACAGCGAGGGCACGACCGCCAGTTCGGCCTCGGCGTACAGCTCCACGATGCGGCGGTCCGGCACTCCCGACACGAATGTGACCGCGTCGGCCAGCCCGAGTTCCGAGATGGCCCGGCTGGCTGCGGAGTCGGCCTTGGCCTTGCCGATGATGGTCAGCTCTATGTGGCGCTCGGTGCGCAGCTTGGCCACCGCCTCCAGCAGGAAGCTGAGTCCCTTCATGGTGACATCGGCGCTGGCGGTGGTGATCAGCCGGCCCGGCACGCGGGCGATCTCGGGGAGCGGCGCGAACAGTTCGGGGTCCACGCCCACCGGCACCACATGGATGCGCTCCGGCGGCACGCCGTGATCGTTGGCGATGTCGCGTTTGGACGATTCGGAGACGGTCAACACCCTGGGCAGCCGTCTGGCCACCTGGGTCTGCATCTTCGTGAACGCGTACCAGCGGCGCTTGCCGATCTGCTCTCGCAGGGTGTGGGTGTGGGCCAGCTCGAGGCGGCGATCCACGGTGATCGGGTGGTGGATGGTCTCCAGCAGCGGCCAACCCTGGCGCTGCAGCGCCAGGATTCCCCAACCCAGCGTCTGGTTGTCGTGCACCACGTCGAAGTAGGCCCGCCTGGTGCGCAGATGCCGCCACGCTCGCAGGCTGAAGGCCATGGGCTCGCTGAAGTTGCCGGTGACGAAGGAGACGTGCTCGGCGATGTCTATCCAATCCTTCAGCTCCCAGGCTCTGGGCTTGCGCATGGGATGGGGCGGGGCCCAGATGTCGAGACCGCCGAGCCGCACCAGCGGCACCCGTTCATCGAGTTCCGGATAGGGGGGACCGCCGAGCACCACCACGCGGTGGCCAAGGTCGGTGAGCGCGGCAGACAGACGGCTCACATACACGCCCTGCCCGCCGACGTGAGGCTTGCCCCGGTACGACAGCAAGGCCACGCGCAGGGGTGCGTGGTTGTCGGCGGGGTCGGGCATGGCGTTAGAGCTTTCTCCCTGGCCTGGAACCGGTCAACACGCGGCCGAGGCCGAGCGCCAGCGAGAGCGTCAACGCTGCGGCGACAGCCACAGGCCATGCCCCCAACCGGACCGCGAGCGTATCGCCCCGGCGCAGCTCAACCGTCGTCTGTATCACCCTGCTCTCGGAGATCCCGGTCCGTTCGATCACGTCGCCCTCGGGAGTGATCACCGCGGAGAATCCGGTGGGCGCGGCCTGGACCACCCACCGGTCGGTCTCGATGGCTCTCAGGCGGCTGGACGCGATCTGCTGGGTCTGGACCACGGTGAGCCAGTAGCTGGAGCCGTTGGTGGGGTTGAGCAGCACCCGGCCCCCGTCGCCGACCGCGCTGCGGGCCCGATGGTCGAAGAAGATCTCCCACGAGATGGCGACGCCCAGCGGACCCAGCGGCGTTTCGAGGACGGCGGGCTCGTCGGAGGATCCGGGCCGAACGTCGCGGGCGGGCAGCTCGTCGCTGAAGCGCTCCGCGGTGGAGCGCAGCGGGACATACTCGCCGAAGGGCACCAGCTGGACCTTGTCGTACGTGTCGACCGGCACGCCCGATGGGTCGTAGACGGCCGCGTAGTTGCGGTTGGCCTCGCGATCGGCGGTCCGCTCGAAGAAGCCGACGATGAGCACCGTGTCCAGGTCGCGGGCCAGCTTCGACAGCGCGGCTCGGGCCTCGCTGTCGGCGAGCAGCGGCTGGTCGCAGCGCGCCGGCGTGATCGCGGTGTCCGGGCTGGGGTGGACCACGTCCTCGGGCCACACCACCAGATCCACCGGCGCGGACACCTGCTGGAGGGTCGTGTCGAGGTGGCGTTCGAACACGGCCCGCTGCTCGCACACGTCGGCTCTGGTGTTCTGCGGCCCGCCGCCCTGCACGGCGGCGACGGTGATGAGGGCGTCCTCGTTCGGGTTGCCGTCGACATCGATCGGTTCGGAGCCGGGGGCGACGATGGCGGCCAGAAGGGCCACCAGCAGCACACCCATGCCCACCGCAGTCGGCCGGAGGCGGGCGGCCAGGATCGCGGCCAGCGTGACCCCGCCTATCGCGGTGAGTGCGGTCAGCAGCAGCGGGCCGCCGATGCGGGCCGCCGATGCGAGCGGGCCGGACACCTGCGCCATGGCCATCGTCGCCAGCGGCACGCCGCCGAAGGGCCAGGTCCACCTCAGCAGCTCGGCCAGAGCGAATGCGGCCGGGAAGGCGGTCTGGCGTCGGCCGTCGGGCGGCACGAGCGCGCCGGCCACGGCGTGCATCGCCGCGAATCCGAGCACCGCCAGCGGCCAGCCGACCAGCGTCAGGTCGACCATCCAGATGGTGGCGGGGGCCATCCAGCTGACGCTGACCAGTGCCGACAGGCCGGCCCGGCGCCAGTAGCTGGATTCGGTCAGCAGCTCGACCCAGAGCGCCATCCCCACGAAGCTCAGCGGCCAGAAGCCCCAGGGCGGCAACGAGGCAGCCAGCAGCAGCCCCGCCAGCACGCCGCGGATCCAGGGCTTTCCCACGGTCAGCACCGATGCGCCGCCGGTGTCAGCCGCCCGGCCTTGATTCCCCCGCGCTGCCACCGTGCTCAACCCTTCGCCGGTCGATCAGCGGTCGCTCATGGGTTCGTTGCCCGCCGCCCCAAGCTCGTCGAGTTCGCTGCTGAGCTGGTCGAGCTCGTTGCCGAGTTCGCTGCTGAGCTGGTCGAGCTCGTTGGTGAGAGCGTCGATGTCGCTGCTGAGCGTGTTTACGGCCCCCCCATGCTCATCGGCGAGACCCAAGGGGAGCACACGGTGAACGCCGGAGATGGGGCCGACGCCTCGGATCTGCACGGTCACGTCTCCGATGCATGTCACCCAGTCGGGCATATCGAGCGCGTCGGTGACGGTGTACATCTCGCCCGGAGGTGCCGCCGCGCACAGCTTGGCCGCCAGGTTGACCGGCTCGCCGACGTAGTCGTCCCCCTCGAACAGCAGCGCCTCGCCGGTGGCTGCGCCGACCCGGATCTGTACGCCCCGGCTGGCGAAATGATGGATGAGGTGGGCGCCCAGCGACAGCGCGGCGGCCGCGTTGGTGGACACCAGCATCGCTCCGTCGCCCAGCCACTTGGCCACCCGCACCCCCCGCTTGGCGGCCACGCTGCGGGTGATCCTGCGGAACTCTCCCAGCATCGCCACGGCCTCGTGGGGCCCATGGGCCCGGGTGTAGCCGGTGAAGCCGCAGAGGTCGGCGAAACAGAAGGTGCGTGTCACGCTGAGGTGGCTGTCGCCCTCGGGCAGCTCGTCGGGATGGACGGTGACGAGCGGCGGGCTGGCTTCGGCCCACTCGCGGGCCGGTCCGGTGTCGGGCGCGACGAGGGGAGCCAGCACCGGCTCGGCTTCGCCCGGGGCGGGATCAGGGTTCACAGACGGTTCGCCTAGCACAGCGCGGCCCCCGCCACTGCACCTACCGCCTCCTGGGCGCCGCGGATGCAAGCCGGAAGGCCCACGCCCCGGAAGGCGGCGCCGGCGGCCACCAGTCCGGGCGTGCCGTCGGCCAGGCAGGCGTCCACCGCGGCGGCCCGCTCGAGATGGCCCGGCCGGTACTGCGGGAGGGAGCGGAGCCACGGCGTGACCCGGGCCTCGAAGCGGCCCCGAGCAGCGCCCTGAGCCGAGACCACACCGGTGCCGGCGAGCTCGGCGGCCAGTGTCGAGACCAGTTCAGCGCAGTCGAGGTCCGTCCAGCGCCGGTCGTCGGTCCGCCCGGCCGACACGCGCAGGACAGCCAGCCCCTCATGGGCGTAGTGCCGCCATTTCGAGGATGTCCACGAGCAGGCCGTGGTGAGGAGTCCCTGGCTGCGGGGCACCAGGAAGCCGCTGCCGTCGAGAGGCCGGGCCAGGTGCTCGTCGCGGACCACGAAGGTGGCCAGCGCGACGTCGGCGTACTCGATGTCGCCTAGGACTGCTGCCGCGTCCGGCGCGAGCGGTTCGAGCAGGCGAGCCGACTCCCAGGCAGGGCAGGTCAGGATCACCCCGTCGGCGTCGAGGCGACTGTTCGGGGTTGTCACCCTCCATCGACGTCCGGCGCCTCGGGTTGCTGCCGGCTCCACCGACTGGACGGGGGTGGCCAGCTTGACGGCTTCGCCCAGTTCGGCAGCAAGCGCGTCCACTATGCGGGTCACGCCGCCCCTCACGCTCTGGAACACCGGCGCCGTCGTCTCCCGGTCGCCGTCTCGGCCCTGCGCAGAGGCGACCCGCTGGAGGGCCGGGCCGAGCGGGCCTCCCTGCTGGGCGGCCTCGTACAACGGCGGGGCACAGGCCTCGATGCTCATCTGGTCGGCCGATCCGGCGTTGATGCCGCCGAGCAGGGGGTCGACGAGCCGCTCGAACACCTCGTCGCCGACCCGGGGGCGCAGCACCTCGCCCACAGAAGCGTCGCGAAGCAGCGGATCGGCGTCGCGGGCCAGCCCGCGGGCCAGCGCGTCGACGGCCGGCTCGGAGACCACGCCGGTGCCCGCCACCGCGTCGGCTGTCCACACCACACCGAGCACGGAGCGGTCCGGAAGCGGGCACAGGCGGCCGTCCACCCACACGAAGGCTCCGCTCGCGGCGGGTTCGACCAGTTCCGTGCCCAGGCCGAGCCGCCGGCACAGCTCGGCGGCGGCGGGGTCGCGGGCCACGAAACCGTCGGGTCCCGAGTCCACGCTCAGCCCTCCGACCGGCGCGCTGTCGATCTTCCCGCCCGGCCGGTCGCCCGCCTCCAGCACGACTACCTCGATCCCGCTGCGCTGGAGTTCGTATGCGGCGGCCAGCCCGGAGATCCCCGCGCCGGCAATGACCACCCGGCCTCCCGGCGCGGTCACTGGCACGAGACTCGGCCCTCGTCGTGCACCACTTGCACCACGCGGGCCAGCACATCCGGATCACTGTCGGGCAGGACGCCGTGGCCCAGGTTGAAGACGAAGCCGGGATGACCGCCGTTGGCGGCCAGCACGGCGCGGGCCGCGTCGCAGGCCGCCGACTCTCCGGCCAGCACCACCGCCGGATCCAGGTTTCCCTGCAGTGCCCGGCCGGGCCCGACCCGTCGCCGGGCTGCGTCGATGGGCACGCGGAAGTCGACGCCCACCACCTCGGCCCCGCAGTCGCCCATCTGGTCGAGAAGCTCGCCGGTGCCGACCCCGAAATGGATCCGCGGCACTCCGGTGGAGCCCACCGCCTCCAGCACCCTTGCGGAGTGCGGGGCGACACCCCGCCGGTACTGGTCGGGCGACAACGCCCCCGCCCAGCTGTCGAACAGCTGCACCGCGGCCGCCCCGGCCTCCACCTGCGCGAGCAGCGAAGCGATGGCGAGGTCGGCGAGACGGTCCATGAGCGCGTGCCACAGGGCCTCGTCGCCGACCATCAGGGCCTTGGTCCTGGCATGGTGACGGGACGGGCCTCCCTCCACCAAGTACGACGCCACCGTGAACGGGGCTCCGGCGAACCCGATGAGGGGCACCTTCAGCGCCTCGACGGCGCGCCGGACGGTCTCGATCACATACGGCGTGTCGGAGACGGGATCAAGCGGGTGCAGGCGATCAAGGTCGCCGCGGGCCGCGAAGGGGTGCTCGACGACCGGCCCGGTGCCGGGCACGACATCGACGCCGAAGCCGACGGCATGAGCCGGCACCACGATGTCGCTGAACAGGATGGCAGCGTCCACTCCGTAGCGGCGCACCGGCTGCAGTGTGATCTCCGCGGCCCGACCGGGATCGGCGATGGCGTCGAGTATCGAACCGTCGCCCCGCACCGCCCGGTACTCGGGAAGGGACCGTCCGGCCTGGCGCATGAACCAAACCGGCACCCGCCGATGGGTCTGGAGGCGGCAGGCCCGCACGAAGTCGCTGTCGTCGAAGCGGCCCCTGCTCATTGCGTCAAGTCGGCGCTGCTGGTGCCGGGCGGCGATCAGGCCGCGGCCTGGCGCAGCAGGCCCGCAAGGCGCCTGTTCTCGCGGTCCGCCAGGAGGCTGTGGACGGTCCGATCCGCGGCGCCGGCCATCTCGGCTCGCCAGACCCACATGGGATCGTCGTGGTCGGCCTTCTCGGAGCTGTGGCCGGTGCGGTCGACGTCCTCGCTGCTTCCCCTGTCCACCAGTTCCACACCGTCGGCGTCGGGCGCCACCACGAGCACCGCGATGCCTCTACGGCTCAGCCCGTCCACCTCCTCGCGCAGCTTGTCGTCGACCCATTGCCGTCGCGCCGCCCGCATGGCCCGGCCGTCGTCCCACGCCAGCCCCAGCGCCTCCGACCACCAGGCTTGATCGGCGGCCTGGGGGCTGGGCGGTCTGGGCTCGCCCAGCCCGACGCCGGACCGGGCGCTGGTCCAAGCCTCCGACAGGGAGCCGCGTACCCTCGACCATCCCGCGGTGCCGCTCATCGGCGACGACACGACGACCAGGTCGAAGGCGGGCGGCCCCATCAGGTCGGCGTTGGTGTAGGAGTGCAGGCCGCCGTCGATGTAGCGCCGCCCGTCCACGGTGACCGGCTCGAACAGCACCGGTACGGCGCAGCTGGCCCGCACCGCCTCCGCCGCGGTGGCCTGCAGGTCGTCGCGCCCGAACACCACTCGCTCGCCGTCGGAAAGCCGAACGGCCGGGACCCAGAACCGCTTCGCAGGCCACGGCTCGGGATGCAGCTCGGCCATGCGCTGCTGGAGAGCCTCGGTGGTGCGGGTGCCCCGCGGCAGCAGCCCCACTGCGGCATGCAGGGGACGGGCCTGCCACGGGGGCCACAGAGCCCTCGCCACCAGCGTCGGCGACTGGGGTCCCTGCTCGCTCCGGGCGCGTTCGCTGCGACCCTCGCTGTAGGGAGTGACGACCCGATCAATGATGGCCTGCCCTTCATCGCTGACGGGCTGGCCGCGCCGGTGGGCGTACAGGTCGGCGGGCGGGATACCGGCCCGGAGGCAGAGCCCGGTGATGGCCCCGGCCGAGGTGCCCATGATCAGCTCCGCCCGGCGGGCATCCCAGCCCGTGGCCTTGTGAAGGGCTCCGACCACGCCCGCGTGCCACGCCTCGGCGGCCGCGCCGCCGGCGCTGAAGACCAGCCCCACCGAGACCTGGTCGACGGGGCCGCCCTCGGACGGGCCGGGAGCGTCGGCTGTGTCGACGATCTCGGCGTCCTCCACGCCGTTGAGTCGTGCCCGCTCGCTCGAGTCCATGCAGCCAAGGCTAGGGGCGGTAAGATCAACAGTTCCCTCGAATGCCGGATCCGTCTCGGAGCGGCCCGCCGTTCTCCAGCGGACCCGACAACCAAGTCCCCGCCGGGTTCAGCCTTGACTAGTCGCCACCCCGACCTAGAAGCCGAACAGGCCTACTTCGATCTGGCTCATGCCTGCCTGGACATGGCTCGGGAGCGGGCCACAATGGCCACGTCGGTGTTCCGCACCGGTCGGGGCGGCACCACCCAGGCCAGATTCGAGCGCGAGGCCATGTTGGAAGCCGCCCTCGCCCGGCTGACCAAGCTCAACATCGGCGACCGGTCTCTCGTGTTCGGCCGCATCGACCCGGCGGGAACGGGTGAGCGGTTCTACATCGGACGGGTCGGTCTGTGGGATGCCGATCACGACCCGATCCTCGTGGACTGGCGGGCGCCGGTGGCCGAGCCCTTCTACCGTGCTACCGGCCGCGAGCCGCTCGGCCTGGAGCGTCGGCGGCACTTCGCGTCTCGGGGCAGCACCCTGCTCGGGATCGAGGACGAGTTCTTCGGCGAGAAGGCCGCCATCGGCCTCGACCTGGCCGACCGGGACTTCGACGGCGCCGTCGGCTCTCCCGGTGACGGCCGCCTCGACGGGAGGTCTGGCTCGGGCGCCTTGATCGCCTCGCTGGAGGCGGCTCGCACCGGTCGTCTCAGCGACATCGTGTCCACCATCCAGAGCGAGCAGGACAGGGTGATCCGCTCCGAGATGCCGGGCGTCGTGGTGGTGCAGGGAGGCCCCGGCACCGGCAAGACCGTGGTGGCGCTGCATCGGGCCGCCTACCTGCTGTACACGCACCGCTTCCCCCTGGAGAGTCAGGGCGTGCTGGTGGTCGGGCCCAACCGCCTGTTCCTCGCCTACATCGAGCAGGTGCTGCCCTCGCTGGGGGAGGCCGGCGTGGAGCAGGCCGTGCTGGCCGACCTGCTCAGCCCCGCGGTGCGGGTGGCGGGCCTGGACAGCGAGACCGTCAGCCGTATCAAGGGAGACCCTCGCATGGCCGGAGTGCTGCGCCGCGCCGTGCGGGACCGTCGCCGGCCCCTGAGAGGCGACCTGACTGTCGGCTACGAGCTGCAGCGGCTGCATCTCACCGTGGAGCAGTCGGCGGAGATCGTGGCCGAGGCGTCGCGGAGGATCCGCAAGCACAACGCCGGGCGCCGGCTGGTGGAGGAGGCGTTCTTTGCGGCGCTGGCCGGCAGCGCACGCCGCGCCGCCGATCCGGCCGAGGTTCGCGAGAGCCTCTCGGACCACCTCGAGGTGCGCGAGGCGCTGGAGTGGATGTGGCCCGTGCTCACCCCGGCCCACCTGGTGAACGACCTCTATGGATCGAAGGCACTGCTGCGCTCCGCGGCCGGCACGCGGCTCAGCGACGACGAGACAGAGCTGCTCCACCGGCCCCGGGCCGGGCACGCCTCCGAGGTGACATGGTCGTTCCAGGATGTGCCGATCCTGGACGAGGCCCGCGCCCTGCTGGGATACCGGCCCGGGCACCGGGAGGAGGACGCGGTCCTTACCTACGGCCACATCGTGGTGGACGAGGCTCAGGACCTGTCGCCCATGGAACTCCGCATGATCGCCCGGCGCAGCCTCAACGGCTCGATGACGGTGGTGGGAGACATCGCTCAGGCCACCGGGTCCTGGGCCCACGACGGCTGGGAGTCGGTGCTGGAGGGCCTGCCCGACCGGCGCCCGCCCCGGCGCGTGGAGCTGACGCTCGGCTACCGGATCCCTGCCCCGGCGATGGCGCTGGCCAACCGGGTGCTTCCCTACGCCTCGCCCGGCGCGGTGCCTCCCTCCACGGTCCGGACCGTCGGCGACGAGCCCCGCATCGTGGCGTGCGGCGCGGCCGCGACGATGGGCGATCCTGCGGCTGCGAGTCGCAACACTCCCGCGTTGGGCGAGACGCTGGCCGAGGTGATCACCCAGGAGCGGGACGAGGTCGGCGAGGGAAATGTGGCCGTGATCGTGCCCGACTCGCTGCATGAGCCCCTGCGGGTCGAGCTGGCGGGCCGTTCGGTGGTCTTCGGCGGACCCGGCCGCAGCGGCCTGGAGCAGCAGGTGACGCTGGTGCCGGTGCGGTTGGTGAAGGGCCTCGAGGTGGATGCCGCGGTGGTGGTCGAGCCGGCCCGCATAGTGGCCGAGGAGTGCCAGGGAGTCCGGTCGCTCTACGTTGCCCTCACCCGCGCCACCCGGCGGGTGACGGTGGTGCACGCCGAGCCGCTGCCCGAGGTTCTGGCCCAGCCGTACGCGGCAGCCTGAGCCTTCGCAGTCAGGACTCCTAGGGTTGACATAGTGAGGATCGCTGGCGTTAAGGTATAAGGCATGCTTGATAGCGCTGCGGCGCCGGTCGCCCCGGCGGCCCGGTCCTCGGAGGCGGTGCCCTCGGAGGCGGGGCCGCGACGAGGCCGCTGGATCGTCGCGGACGGAGTCAGCGTCACCCTCGGGGGGTCGCCGGTCCTCCGCAGCGCCACCATCACCGCTGAGGCCGGCCGCACGCTGGCGCTCCTCGGTCCGAGCGGATGCTGCAAGACGACGCTGCTGAGGGTTCTGGCCGGACTACAGCGGCTCGACTCCGGCCAAGTCTATCTCGGGGGCAGGCTCGTGGACGGGCCTGCGGCGCGCAGGAACGGCACGGCCGCCGCGCCGCGCGGTGGCGCCTCGGGCGCGAAGGTTCACGTGGCTGCTCACCGGCGGGGCGTGGGCATGGTGTTCCAGGACTGGTCGCTGTTCCCGCACCTCACCGTGGCCGCCAACGTCGCGTTCGGCCTGCCCCGAGCCGAACGCCCCCGCAGTCGGGTGCTGCCCCGGCCCGCGTCAGCCCGGGTGCGCGACCTGCTCGAGATGGTGGGGATCGCCGAGCTGGCCGACCGGCTGCCCGGCTCGCTGTCGGGCGGGCAGCAGCAGCGCGTGGCCCTGGCCCGGGCCTTGGCGCCGAGGCCGTCGGTGCTGCTGCTCGACGAGCCCTTCTCGAGCCTCGACACCACGCTGAGAGTCGAGGTCAGGGCGGAGGTGGCCGGGCTTCTGCGGGAACTGGAGGTCACCTGCGTGTTCGTGACCCACGACCAGGACGAGGCCTTCGTGCTGGGTGACGAGGTGGCCGTAATGCGCGACGGGGCTGTCATCCAGCAGGCCCCGCCGGCCGTGCTCTACGACCGCCCGACCGATCGCTGGCTGGCCGGTTTCGTGGGTGAGGCCGACACAGTGCCCGGCAACGCCGAGGGTGACATCGCCTACACCGTCCTGGGGCCCATGAAGCTCCAGGCGCCACTCCATGGCGATGTGGACGTGCTGCTGCGGCCCGAGGAGTTGGCGCTGGCGGAGGGCAGCTCAGGCACCGTCGACCACATCGAGTTCTTCGGTCACGACACCCTGTACTACATCCGCGATGCCGACGGTGGCGTGCTGCGCTGCCGGGCCACTGGGGCCCCCCGGTTCGGCATCGGCTCGGGTGTCGACATCTGCCACAGCGGGGTGCGTACCGTGGCCTTCCCCCGTTCCTCCTAGCCGGAGACTTCCGCACCCACTTCGGCTACAAGGTCGGCCAGCATGCGGCGCATCTCCAGGGTGATGCGGTCGGCCTTGGAGTGGTACTCGAGCGCCGGGACCAGCGGCACCGCCTTCGTGCCGATGCGCTGCAGCAGGACGCTGTCCTCGGCCGCCACCGCCTGCTGGAAGGCCACCGTGTCAGCGATGGCGTCGGGCTCGTCATCGATGTCGTTGCGGTAGTCGGTGCAGTAGAGCCGGGTGGTGGCCGCATCGACGGGCTGGTGGCAGAAGCTGATGGTCAGCACCATGCCCTCCTCGGGGTAGCCGATGCGCAGGTACACGTGGTGGGGGGCGGTGAACACGAACAGCAGCTCCCGCTCCACCACCTTGTAGTCGCCGTCGGTGCCCATCGAGTCGTCCAGAGCCTTGGTGAAGTGGCGGTGGTGGGCGGTGAAGCGCCAGCCGTCGCGTTCCATCTTGTAGTCCCGCACCAGCTTGTCGTCCGGGTCGCCGAACGTGTCCAGGTGCACGAACGGCAGGTGGCCTAGGTCGAGGAAGTTGTCGGCCATCTGGGCCGCCCCCGCGTTCCAGTCGGACGGGGGCAGGTGGCAGGTGACGAAGCTGGGGTCGTGGTGCTCGGGAACCTCCGGCAGCGGCGCGATGGGGTCCTCCGGCGCCAGCCACACCAGGTCCAGCGCCTCGGCCACTCCCGCGGCCGCGGTGGCGCATGCCCGGGCCGGTATGGGCAGGTCGGGATCGACTGCCGGTATCTCCACGCAGGTCCCGTCGGCCGCGAACCGGAAGCCGTGGTAGGCGCATCGCAGGGTGTCGCCCTCGATGGTCCCGGCGCTGAGCGGGGAGTAGCGGTGTGGGCAGGGATCCCTCAGCGCGGCCAACTCGCCGCCCAGCCGCACCAGGCACCAGCGCTCGCCCAGCAGGTCCACCGCCACTGGCTGGTCGCTGCCGACGTCCGCGCTGCGGGCCACCGGATGCCAGCACCGTCGCAGCGCCGGATGCTCGTTGTCGATCCAGGTCGTGCTCCAGTCCGCGTTCATCGTGCTGGTCTCCCTTGTATCGCCTCAGTCGTCAGGGTTGCCGGTGTCTCCGAACGCCAGCATTCGGGATCCCCCTGCTTTCTTGATGTAGTTGACCGCACCAGACCGGCACAACTACATCAAGAATGGCGGGGTGCGGTCACGCCGGCATCCGGGAAGGCCGGTGTGATCTGGGCCAGGCGCTCCACGGGTGCCGGTTGGGCCATCTCGTAGTCGTGGATCTCGGTCAGCACGTCCACGTAGCGGTCGTAGAAGGCCTGGCGCTCGGGCAGGTTCTCGTGGAGACGCCGCTGCAGGTCGCGGGACCTCGCGGCCATTGCGTCTTCGTCCACGCGGGTCGATCGGCCCTCGGACACCACCGGTTCGCCGTCGACGATCACGGTGTGCACCGACTCTCCGTGCTCGGCCAGGACCAGGCTGGTCGCCAGGCCCTCGGCGTGCACCGGCACATGGCGCTCGGTGTCCAGCAGCACGATGTCGGCCGCGCTTCCCGGTTGCAGCGAGCCCAGCGGCTGGCCCAGCGCGGCGGCCCCGCCCCGAAGGCACATCTTCCAGATCGCGGGGGATTGCGGCCAGCGCCGGTGGGATCCGTGCAGGGTTTGAAGGAGCGTGGCGAACTTCATGGCCTCGAACATGTTCTGGTTGTCGTTGGAGGCCGCTCCGTCCGCTCCTAGCGCCACGCTCACCCCGCCTTCGAGCAGGTCGGCCACCGGCAGGATCCCGGACCCGCATCGCAGGTTCGACACCGGGTTGTGCACGATGGTGGCGCCGCAGCGGCGGACCGTGGAGTACTCGTCGGGATCCATCCACACGCAATGGGCCAGGCTCGCCCCCGCCGTCAGCACGCCGAGGTCCTCCAGGTACGACACGCTGGATCGCCCGTAGCGCTCGAGGTTGGCGGCGATCTGGGTCTTGGTCTCAAGCACATGGGTGTGGAACCCCGCGCCTCGTTCGCGGGCTAGGCGGGCCAGGCCGTCCATCAACTCGTGGCTGCAGCGCTGGGGGGCCGAGGGCCCCACCATCGGGGTGAGCCGGGAGTGGGCGTCCTGCCAGCGGTCGAAGAACCCCGCCATGGACTCGACCAGCCCCCGCGGGTCGAACGGGTCGCCGAGAGGCTCGGGCTTCGGCCGGGAGGCGCCTGCGAACGACATCGTGTCGAAGATGTCGAGATCGCCGATCATGGGGGCCAGCCCAGCCCGCATTCCGGCGTCGGCGTAGGCGCTCATGACGGCCTCGGAGTAGTCCTCGAAGTCCCACGGCGGGACCCAGCCGTGGTCGAGCACCGCGGTGCAGCCCGATTCGAGCATTTCCAGCGCCCCGGCCATGGCCAGCGTGTAGCGGTCGTCCGCGGTGATGGGGGGCTTCCCGAACACGGCCCACATCAGCCAGAGGTCGAGGGGCAGGTTCGGGGTCGTTCCCCGGTCGAGGTTCTGGGCCGAGTGGGTGTGGGCGTTGATCAGGCCCGGCATGGCCACCATGCCGTCGGCCTCGACCACCTCGGCCGGCCCGGGCCGCAGGCCGGGCCCCACCTCAGTGATGGTGCCGTCGGTGGCCCTGATGTCCGCGACCTGCAGCGGACCCTCGGCGTCGAGGATCGTGGCCCGCCTGACCAGCAGCTCCGATCCGCTCACCTTGCAGCCCGCCCCATCACAGGTAGTCGACGTTGGTGCCGAGCTGCACGTAGCGGCGGGGCGCCATCTCGGCGATCATGCGGGCCCCCAGGGCCTCGGCTTCGTCCAGCAGCTCCTCCTCGTCGATGGTGAGCAGCCGGCCCTCGTGCATCAGCAGTTCGCCGGCCACGATGGTGGACTCGGCGTCGGTCCCGACCCCGTATCGCACCAGGGTGGCCACCGGGTCCGTGGACGGGGTGAGCCGCACGTTGTTGGCGTCGATCACCGTGATGTCGGCGGCCTTGCCCGCCTCCAGCGACCCGATCTCGTCGTCCCACAGCAGCAGCCTGGCCGCGTCGATGGTGCCCATCTCGAAGGCGTCGTTGCAGGAGAACCCGTAGGGGTCGAACAGCGGCATGGCCGCCTGGTTGTGCATGATGTGGGCGATCCGCATCAGCTTCAGCACGTCGTTGATGATGGTGTCGCAGCCCAACCCGACGGTGATGCCCCGGGCCCGCATCAGGGGCACCCGGGTGACGGCCGACATGATGTCGGTGCACACCACCGGCGCGTGGGCCAGCTTGGCCCCCGCCTCGGCCATCAGGTCGATCTCGCGGTCGGTGGTGAGCATGGCGTGGATGGCCACCAGCCGCTCGGTCAATGCTCCGATGGAGGCCAGATGCTCGAGCGGGCGGTGGCCGAACAGCGACACGCTCAGCTCGATCTCCTCGCGGTCGCGGTTGATGTGGGTCATGATGCCGGTGCCCCACTCCTGGACCAGCTCGTCGGTGGCCAGGTAGCGCTCGTCGGAGCATGACGGCACGCCCAGGTTGTGGACCCAGGGCCGCAGCCGTCCCTCGCCCCGCTCGAACCACTTGGCGAAGAACTCCCTGGTGTAGGCCAGGTCGTCGGCCAGTGCGGCCGGGTCGTCGCGGTACCACGACCTCTCGGTGATCTGCTCGTAGTTGCCGGCCAGCCGGGACTCCCGGTCCCACATGCCCCGGGCCAGCGCGCAGCGGATGCCGGTCTCCATCACCGTCTCGGCGATGGGCTCCTCGTGGGCGACGGTGCAGGTGGTCTCAGTCATAGTGGTGACGCCGGCCCTCAGCAGCTGGGCGAAGGCCACCCGGGCGCTGACCCGCACATCGTCGGTGTCCTGGATGTCCTCGGCCGGGATGTAGATGCGGTAGATGTTGGGGAAGTCCTCCACCGTGCTCTCCCGGCACAGGGCCTGGGCGATGTGGTTGTGGCAGTCGATCAACCCGGGGATCACGTAGCGCCGGGCCCCGCCTATGCGTCGGGCGTCGGGGTGCAGGGCCCGCAGCTCGGCCGCGCTCCCCACCGCGGCGATGCGGTCCCCAGCCACGGCCACCGCCCCGTCACCGATGACCCGCCGCTCGGCGTCCATGGTCACCACCGTGCCCTCGACCAGCATCGAGACCGGCTCGGCCGCTGCGTCGGTGCCTAGTGCTGCGGTCTGGCTATCTCCGTCCATGGCACTCCTCCGATCGATGCCGTGCCGTCGTTGCCAACATCTTCGCCTGTGTCGAGCGCCTCGATGAACTTGGCCAGCTCGGCGTCGCCGATCTGCAGCTTGTGCTCGGCGGCTGGGTAGGCCCCGCCCTCGACGTCGGCCCGGTACTCGCCGTAGGCCGCCACCCGCTCGGCATGGAGGCGCTCGTACTCGGCCCGGAAGTCGCGGTACTTCTTGGAGTGGCGCGGGTAGTGACCGGTGTTGGTGCCCAGGATGTCCATGCTGAACAGGTACTGGGCGTCGCACCCGGCCCCCGACCCCATCGAGATCAACAGCAGCGACGAGCGCTGCGAGATGGCGGCCGCCACCGGCTCGGGCACGAGCTCGATCTCCGCCGCGAAGGCTCCGGCGTCCTCCAGGGCCCGGGCCTGGCGCCACACCCTCAGAGCGCTCTCGGCCGTCTTGGCGGTGGCCTTGTACCCGCCGTACCAGGTCCGGTGGGTGGGGATGAACCCGATGTGGCCCACCACCGCCAGCCCCTCGGCCGCGAGCCGGGCCACGGTGTCGAGCCCCGCCGCGCAGTACACGGCGTCGGCGCCGAGGCGGTACATGGCGAAGCCCATGCGCAGGTAGTCCTCGGTGGTGGCGTGAATCCCGTAGGCCAGTGCGGCGATGATGAACGTGGTGGGGGCGGCCTCCCGCACCTCGCGGCTCATGGTCTCGTCGGGCAGGCACATCATGTCGAGGCCGGCCTCCTCCACCGCCCGGACCTCGTCCAGGGACAGGACGAATATGTCGGTGAGCTGGCGCTTCCCCTTGCCGGCGAGGAGGTCGGCCACGGTGGGCTTGACCCGTTCCACGCCCTGAAGACAATCACAAGACTTTGATAGGATCAAACACGCTTGATACGAGATCCCCTGGACGAAGCAGCGCTTCCACGGACCGGGCTCCGGGTTCGACGGCTGGCGCTGGGGACAGCGCCGCTGGCCTCGATCTTCTGGGGAAACGACGACGGCACCGCGGTGCGGGCCGCGGCCCGGGCCCTCGAGCTCGGCATCCGGTTCTTCGACACCGCACCCTTCTACGGGCTGGGGGAGGCCGAGCGCCGGTTGGGGCGGGCGCTGGCCGGGGCAGGCGGCGAGCGGCCGGTGATCGCCACCAAGGCCGGCCGGATACTGACCGTCGAGCCCGACGGGTCGGTCGATTGCCATTTCGACTTCGGCTACGACGCCGCCCGGCAGTCCCTGGAGTCGAGTCT
This sequence comes from Acidimicrobiia bacterium, assembly GCA_022828135.1. Lineage (GTDB taxonomy): Bacteria > Actinomycetota > Acidimicrobiia > Acidimicrobiales > Aldehydirespiratoraceae > Aldehydirespirator. The sequence goes on from JAJEJB010000048.1 coordinate 51,601, forward strand.
GGAGCGCCTGGGGGTGGACCGGGTCGACATCGTGCACATCCACGACCCCGACGACCACATCCCCGAAGCGCTGGAGGACACCTACCCGGCCCTGGTGGCGCTGAGGGACGAGGGGGTGATCGGTGCGGTGTCGCTGGGCACCAACTCGGTGGGAACCGCGGCCGCCTTCCTGGAGCGGGCCGACCTCGACTGCATGCTGGTCGCGGGCCGCTACACGCTCCTCGACCGGTCCGCCGCCGACCTGATCGACGCTTGCGCTGAGAGGGGGGTCGCCTACCTGGCCGCCGGGGTGTTCAACAGCGGAGTGCTGGCCCGTCCCCGGGCCGGCTCCTGGTACGACTACGGCCCCGCCCCGGACGAGACGCTCGCTCGGGCGGCCGCCGTCGACTCGGTCTGCCAGCGCTATGGCGTGACCCTGCGGGCGGCGGCGGTGAGCTTCCCGCTCACCAACCCGTCGGTCACCTCCGTCATCGTGGGGATGGCCGCGCCGGCCGAGGTGGACGAGAATCTGGCGGCCTTGCGCACACCGGTGCCCGACGACCTGTGGCTGGAGCTGCAAGAAATGGAGTCACAAGAATGAGAATCGAGAGTGTGCGGGCCGTGCTCGCCGGCTACCGCAAGATCGACCCCGACATGGAGCGCAGCTTCGCGCTGGTGCGCGTCGAGACCGACGACTGCACCGTCGGCTGGGGCGAGGCGTCCACCAACTGGGGGCACTCGTACCCCACCGTGTTCCGGGCCGCGGTCGACGACGTGTGCGCCCGCCACCTGGAGGGACGCGATCCGCTGGCCATCCGCGACCGGGTGGCCGACCTGCGGGTGGCCCTCGACGGCTACCTCGGCTGGGAGGGCCTCTCCAGCCAGACCATCGGTGCCGTCGAGATCGCCTTGTGGGACATCCTCGGCAAGACCCTGGACGCGCCCGTGCACCGGCTGCTGGGCGGCAGCGCCTATGAGATCCCGCTGTACGGCACCGGCACCACCATGTTCGAGGAGAGTGCGGTGTGGCACGCCCACTATTTCGACCAGTGCATGGACCTGGGCTTCGCCGGCGTAAAGGTGCGGCTGGGCCGGACCATCGACGGCGACACCGAGGCGGTGGCCACCGTCCGCGAGCACATAGGCCCCGGCAAGCTCATGGGCGTCGACTCGTACTGGTTCCACGACCCCGACTCGGCCATAGAACTGTGCCGCCGCATTGCGCCCTACGGCATCCACTTCTTCGAGGAGCCGGTTCCCCAGTACCAGGTCGAGGGCCTGGAGCGGCTCCAGCACAACTCGTCGATACGGGTGGCGGTGGGCGAGCGGGTCTACTCGCCCCGGATGTTCGCCGAACTGGCCCGACGCGACGCGGCCCGGGTCTTCGAGCCTGACGCTTGCCTGACAGGCGGGATCCTGAGCTGCCTGGAGATCGCCGATCTCGCGGCCCGGTCCTCGATCGAGGTCATCCCCCATGTGGGCGGGCCGACGGTGGTGGGGCTGGCCGCCAACCTCCACTGGGCCACCGCGGCCAGGGTGCGGCTGTGCGAGTACGACATCGACCCCCACCAGCCGATGATCACCGACATCGGCGACAATCCGGGCCTCGCGCTGACCGATCTCGGCGGGGGACATATAACCGCACCCACCGGGCCCGGCCTCGGCGTGGACGTCGACGAGGAGAAGCTGGCCGCCCACCCCTACCGCGAGGGTGACACCTACGCCGAGCTGTTCCCCGAGCACGAGTCCGGCCGCACCGCCGCCGGCAGCGGACCGGCCGACGCCGGCGCCTGACCGGTCGGGCCGCAAGTACCCTCCCGCCGATGGCCGCCAGCGCACAGCCCCAGCCCCACCGGGATCACGACACCCGGGCGCTGGAGGAGTTGGGCCAGGCGGTACGCAGCCGCCGCAACCAGCTTGGGCTCACGCTCAGCCAGGTCGCCGATCAGGCCGGTCTGTCGGCGCCCTTCCTGAGCCAGGTCGAGACCAGCTTCGCCGCTCCCAGCCTGACCTCGCTGTTCGCTATCGCCCGGGTGCTGGAGACCACCCCCGAGCGGCTGCTGGCCGGTCCGGTGTCGGCCGACGTGGTGGTCACCGGATGTGACGAGGGCCCGCGCTACGACATCACCGACGCGCCCCAGACCGCGTTCCGCCGCCAGCTCAGCGGCCTGGAGGAGCCCTTCAGCGCAGCTGAGTACGTAGTGGAGCCCGGCTCAAAGCTGGGCGGGTTCTTCGCCTCGGAGGGCCGGGAGATGATCCACGTCACCCAGGGGGTGCTGGCCGTGGACCTCGACGACGGCGACGGCGGCATCGTCACCCACCGCCTGGCCGCGGGCGACACCATGATCTACTCCACCGCGACGCGCCACCGCTGGCACCACCTCGGCGGGGAGACCACCCGCTTCGTCCACGTCTCCGCCCCCGGCTAGACGGGAGCGGTACGGTCGCGACCCGGCTCAGGGCTTGATGAGGGGGAAGACCTCTCCGGCCACCGGGTCGCCGGTGCTCAGGCCGTGGGGGAGCATCTTCCAGAACACCGCGGCCTGCTCGCCCAGGTCCAGGTACCGGGTGTCGGGGTGGGCGTAGCGGGTCGACAGGCGCCTGAAGGGTCGGTCGGCCACCTCGCGGATGCCGGTGGAGTGCAGCATCCGGGAGTCGATGGCCACCGCGTCGCCGGCCTTCAGATCCCAGGTGGTGATCGGGAACCTGTCGGGGTCGGCGTCCACGTCGGGCACCGGCTCCAGCTCGGAGTCACCACCGATGGTGTCGATCGATGAGGAGAACTCGATGGGCGCGTAGGTGACGCCGGTGGCGTGGGAGCCCTCCACCACCCGCAACGCGGCGTCGGCGGTCACGTCGTCGAGAGTCACCCAGATGGTGACGAAGGGCCGGTCGAGGTTGTAGTAGGGGTGGTCCTGGTGCCAGGGACTGCGCGAGATGGCGCCGGGCTCCGAGCAGAACCACTGGTCCTCGATCAGCACTGCGGCCTCGGCTCCGCACAATTCCGCTCCCAGGGCGGGCAGGTTCGATTCGTGGGTCGCCTCCGCGATGTCGGGGTCGTCGAACCAGCGGAACAGGTCGCTGTCCACCTTGAGTTCGCCGGGCGGCGACAGCACCCCGTAGAACTGGCTGGGGCTGGCCTGGCAGCGCTCGATGGCGGCGTGCAGCCGCTGGCACCGGCTGTCGTCCAGCAGCCCGGGAATCACCACCGCGCCCCGCTCGCTGAATGCGGTGCGGCGCGCCGAGTCCGGTTGGAGGCTCGGTTCAGAGGGCACGGGTCTTGGCCGGCGTGGTCATCAGTTCGGCGTAGTGGGCGAGATAGCGGCGCTGCGGCGCCTCGGAGGTGATCGGTCCGTAGACGGTGCCGTCGGCGGTGCTGTCGTCGGGCAGCCCGCGGCTCATGTCGATCCACTCCATCTCCGGAATGGACAGGCCCCGCTGGACCCGCTCGAACATGTCGAGGTCGTCGGGGGTGCCGAAGTTGACGAAGTCCTCGTCGACCCGCAGGCGCAGCAGGTCGATCTCGGGCGGGGCACCCGGCGCGGAGGTGAGCCACAGCTGCAGCCTGGTCCGGTCCACGGCCACTGGCTCGACCACCAGCAGCTGGTTGCCCACGAAGATCAGGTTGGGGAACAGCGAGAGGTTGAGCATGCTGCCGGTGGCCAGGTCGAGCAGCTCGGTGGCGCCCGCTTCGGCCAGCGTCGACTCCAACGGCTCGCGGAAGGGCACGTCGCGCATGGTGGCCCACGGCCCTTGGGGGATGCCCGGGCGCTGGTCCACCACCATGTGGCCGTTGCGCAGCGCCTTGGACAACATAGGAGTGGATCCCGGGTCGCGGGCCAGCACCGTCTCCACTTCCACCGTCTCGCCCAGGGTGTTGTAGGAGTGGTGGGCGAAGGTGGCGTGCAGGCCATCGGCCGCGTTGTCCCAAGACAGCTTCCAGTTGCCCGCGAACTCCAGGAGCTGCGGGGATCCCATCACCGCTATCTGGCCGCCGGGGTGGCGGTCGATGATGGTGTCCAACGCCTCCTGAGCCTCGCCCAGCCAGCACTCCAGCGGCTCGGGGTCGGCATTGAGGGTGGCGAACACGAAGCCCCGGTAGTTGGCCGTGGCGAGTCGGCCCAGCGAGAGCGTCGAGTAGTCCTTCGCCGGGTGGTCGGCGGGAAACGGTATGGCTACCAGGCTGCCGTCGGGCGAGTAGGTCCAGCCGTGGTAGGGGCACACGAAGCGCTTGGCGCAGCCTCGCTCCTCGCCGGCAACCACCGTCCCGCGGTGTGCGCACCGGTTCAGCAGCACGTTGATCCCGCCGTCGCGTCCCCGCGTCATCAGCACCGGCCGCAGACCGAGCGTGGTGGTGCGGTAGTCGCCGGGCTCGGGAATCTCGCTCTCGTGGCCCACGTAGCACCATGAGGCGGCGAACACCTGGGTCATCTCCAGACCGAAGATCTCCGGGTCGGTGTAGAGGCGGCGGTGGACCCGGTGGGGCTGGACCAGCTGTTCGAAGTCGATGGCGGTCACAACTTCACCCCTACAAGAGGAAGCTCGGATTTCGGACGCCGGTACCCAGAGCGGGCACGACGAGGATCTTGGTGCGGCGCCGCAGGTCGTCGCCTACGAGTTCGTGGATCTGGAATGCGGTCAGCTGCTGTTGACGGCCGTGGCGGTGCTCGTCGATGAGCAGGGTGGACCTGGTGACGAGACCTCGCGGTGCGGGCCAAGCCTCCACGCTGCCGACGATGCGGGTGGTGTTCGACGGCGGCTGCTGGCCCCATGCCGAGGGATCGCGGCGCCACTCGACCCGCTCGGCCAGGCGGCGGCGGTCGTCCAGCAGCAGGGACTGGTCGCTGCCGGGATGGGCGGGCGTCGACAGGGGCACCCACAGCACGGCGTCGTCGGTCCAGCCGCCGAGCCAGTCCTCGAAGCGCCCGGCGTCCAGCAGGCGGGCCTCGTGCAGCAACGCGGCGGAGGCCGGACCCCACAGTTCCGGGTCGGCCGCCGGGCGGTCGTCCATTCCTGCCAGCAGTTCGCCCAGCTCGTCGTAGCGGGCCAGCACGGCGGCCTGATCGCTCGACGCCGCGGCGCTGGGACCCTCGGGCGGGATCGCGGCTGCGACGGTCATCGGGAGATTCCCGGAGCCATGCGATCGAGGGTACGAAGCTCGAACGCGGCCACCAGCCAGTAGCCGATCACGGCGACGATCGTCAGCACCGCCACCGACACCCACAGAATCTTGAAGTCGTTGCGGGTGAAGGCCGTGACCATCACCGCCCCGATCCCGTCGCCGGTGGCCAGCCACTCGGCCACGGTGGCGCCCAGCAGTGAGGTGGGCACCGCGATGCGGGCCGAGGCCAGCAGAGCCGGCACCGATGTCGGGAGGTAGGCGTTGCGCACGTTGGCTGCGGAGGTGGCGTCGTAGGACTTGAGCACGTCGAGGATCCCCTCCGGTGTGCGGGTCATGGCCGTGTAGCAGTTGACCAGCGTCGGGAAGAACGACATCACGGCCACAATCGCGGTGGTGGTCAGGAGGCCCCGCCCGACGAACAGGATGATCACCGGCGTGGTGACGATGATCGGGATCGACCGCAGCGCCACCGCAATCGGCATCAGGGCGCGCTCCAGCCACGGGATCAGGATGAACACGAGCGCAGCCGCCAGCGCGCCCACAAGGCCGACCACATAGCCCAGCGAGGTCGTCCACAGCGTGGTGCCGAGCGCCCCGAAGATGATCGAGCGGGTCTCGGGCGCCTCGGAGACCGAGAACAGCTCGGCCCACACATCGACGGGTGTCTTGGCGAAGAATGGCTCGATCCCGAACACCCACAGGAACGCGTACCAGAAGACGAACACTACGGCGATGGGGGCCAGCAGCCCGGCCAGCCGGTTGAGCAGGCCGGGCTCGATGCGGGGCACGGGCACAGCGCCCACATCCAATGCGGGCGACCAGGGGCACAGGTACCGGCCCAGCGCTCCGATGGCTAGGTATCCGCCGGTGGCCACGATGGTGGACATCACCGCGATCACCCAGATCCGGTCGGTCTGCAGGGCTCCCAGGGCCCTTACGGTGAGGATTCCCAAGCCGCGGTGAGCGCCGGTGAACTCGCCCACCACCGCGCCCAGGAAGGCGGCCGGCGCGGCGATCTGAAGGCCGGCGAACAGCGCCGGGACCGACGCCCGGACCCGGACGTTGCGGAAGGCGGTCAGCCGCCCCCGGCCGTAGGAGCGCACGACGTCTAGAGCGCTGCCCGGCGCCAGGTCGAAGCCCAACAGCGCGGCCACGTAGGTGGTGAACACCACGGCCAGAGCCGACAGCGCAATAGGGGTGGCGTTGCCCGGTCCGGTGATCAGCCGCAGGATCGGGGCTATCGCGATGAACGGCAGGCAGAAGACGGTCAGCACCACTGCGCCGATGCTGCGCCGCAGCCACGGCACCAGCGTCGAGGTCACCGCCAGCGCCATGGCGGCCAGGTTCCCCCACAGGAACCCCCAGGCCGCCGTCTTGGTCGAGTGCCACAGATTGCGCAGATAGAGGCCGCGGAACTCGAAGAACTCGACGACCACCGCGGTGGGCGGCGACAGCCGGTACGAGCCCGCGTAGACCGTGCGGGCCAGCAACTCCCACAGCAGCAGCACTGCGATCCCGACCGCCGAACTCAGCAGCCGTGGCGGTACCCGGTCGAGCCGGCTGCCGCCCGCCGGGCGTGCCGGCGCGGTGGCCGCGGTCTCGGCGGTGGCGCTCAACTGGGGTCCGTGTCGAGTTGCACGACCTGCCCCTCGGAGCGGTGCAGGCTGGCTGAGACCGCCTCCACTTCGGCGTGGAACCGGTCGGTGAGCAGCAGTTCGCGGGTGCGGGGCCGTTCGAAGCCGATGGCATGGCGGGCCACCACCCTGCCCGGACGGGGCGACATGACCAGGACCTCGTCGGCCACGTACACCGCCTCGGGGATCGAGTGGGTGACCAGGATGGTGGTGGTGCCCCGGGCCGTCCAGATACGCTGGAGCTCGTCGTTGAGCTGCTGGCGGGTCAACGCGTCGAGGGCACCGAAGGGCTCGTCGAGCAGCAGCAGGTCCGGCTTGGTGACGAGCGACCGGGCGATGGCCACCCGCTGGCGCATGCCTCCCGACAGCTGCGATGGCCGGGCCTTCTCGAATCCCTGCAGGCCCACGAGTTCGACCAACTCGTCGACCGCCTTGGTGTCGTGGCGCCGGCCGATCAGCTCCAGCGCGAGCCGGATGTTGGTCGAGACCGTGCGCCACGGCAGCAGCGACGGATCCTGGAAGGCCACCCCGATGCGCTGGCGCCGCCGCATCTCGTCGGGGGAGGAGCCGTCCATGTCGATGGTGCCGGTGTCGGGCGTGTCCAGACCGGCCACAAGGCGCAGCGCGGTGGACTTGCCGCAGCCCGACGGCCCGATCAGCGCGGTGAAGCCGCCTGCGGGCACATGCATGTCGAACTCGTGCAGAGCGGTCACCTCGTCGCCGGCCAGGGCGAATGTGCGACCGACCCCGACGACGTCTACCGGCGCTCCCCGCCGGGCCATCACCCGCGGTGTCTAGAGACTGCTATGGCTCTCCGTCGCTAGAGCACCGGGCCGTCGGCGTATATCTCCTCCAGCAGCGACCGGTCCCAGAAGTCCTCGGTCACGTTCACACCCAGCGCCTTGAGGACCCGGATGTTGTCGGCCACCGACTGGTCGGTCCACCACAGGAAGCCGCTGGCGTCGGTCACGTCGCTGAACATGAGCTTGACGAACTCGTGGGCCTTGACCGTCTCGGTCTCCAGGTCCATGCCGGCGTCGGGGAACCGGTCGACGGTCACCTGCGCGGACGTGTCCGGGTCGGCCTTGTGGTCCTGCCAGCCCAGGATCTCGCCCCTCAGCAGCGCGAGCACGTCGTCCCGGCGGTTTGCCAGCGTGTCCTCGGTGACGATGTAGGTCTGGCTGTGCACCGCGTAGCCGAAGTCGGCGAACAGCATGGTGGTGTTGTCGATGCCGGCCACGGTCATGGCCACGGGCAGGTCGACGAGCCAGCACAGCAGGGAGTCCACCTCGCCGTTGACCAGCGGGGCCGGGTCGTAGTCGGCCTGGATGACCTCGATGGCGTTGACATCGACGCCGTTCAGCGAGGACAGCAGCTCCAGGTCGAGCTGGTTGTTGAACGCCATGCCGAGCCTGCGGCCCTCCAGGTCCTTGGGCTCGTTGATCGGGTTGCTGGTCAGCGAGGCGATCACGAACGGGTTGCGCTGCATGGCCACGCCCACGACCTTGATGGGCGCGCCGTCGGCCTTCGCCTGGCCGGCGAAGTTGGCGGCCGATATGCCCATGATGGACTGGCCTGCGATGACCGATGTGTCGGGAGACACGCCCGGTCCACCCGGCACCAGCGTCACGTCGAGGCCTTGGGCCGCGTAATGGCCGTTCACGTCGGCGAGGTAGGAGCCGCCGAACTGCACGGAGTCGAACCAGCTCAGATGGAAGTTCACCGGTGTGAGCGGTGCCGCGGGCGGAGGCTCGGTGGAGCCCGAGCACGCGGTGATGAGGGTGCTGCCGCCCAGCAGCAGCCCGGCACCGGCGGCGGTGCCTCCCAGGAATGTGCGTCTGGAGAATTGGTTGGCGGTCATGGGTCCCCCTGTTCAGACAGCCCGCGACGGTGAGCCGGCGAAGGCTGAGGTGCTACTTTGATGTGATCAAAGTAGCACGCGCCGGATTGACGCGCCCAAGCGAGACGCCGCGCCCCGCGACGGGCGAGAAGTAGGCCGGGACGCGCCTAGTCGGCGGGCGCGGCGCTGACGAGGATGCGGGAGGTGGCGTAGTCGCTCAGGCCGACGGGGCCGCCCTCGACGTCGAGGGTGAACGTGCCGTCGGGGGAGCGGGCCGTGACCGTGCCGGTCGATCCCGGCGTCACTCGGGCCTCCTCCAGGAATTCGAGCATCCCGGGCTGGAACTCCAGCTCCTCGGGAATGCGCTGCACGGTGAACTCCCGTCCCACGTCAAGGGTGTCGAGGGCCACCATCTCCGGCGGCTCGTAGCCGGAGCCGGGGATGGGGTTGCCGTGGGGGCAGGTGGTGGGCTGCTCGAGCACCCGGATCATGGCCTTCTCCACCGCCGGGGAGATGATGTGCTCCCATTTGCCCGCCTCTTGGTGGGCCTCGGCCCACGACAGTCCCAGGATGTCGGTGAGGAAGCACTCGGCCAGGCGGTGGCGGCGGACCACTGTCTCGGCCAGCGAGTGTCCCCTGGCGGTGAGCTTGATGGTGCCCCTGCCCTCCTCGACGAGGCCCTCGGCCTGCATCCGCCGGATCATTTCCGACACCGCGGGGCGGGAGATCTCCAGGCGGTCGGCGATGCGGGCCTGGATTACGTCCAGGTCGTCCTCGGCCAACTCGAAGATCGTCTCGCAGTACTCCTCGAAGGCCGGATGCCATTCGGGCGACTCGTACGGCGTCGTTTCGATCGGCGTCGAGGTCATGGCACAACCCTATGCGCGCAAGGGGCCGTCCGCAGGCTCCCAGCGAACTTCCGGCCGTAGAGGCGAATAGTCGCCCCCAACCGCCGGAAGTTGGTGACGGAGGGGTGCTACTCGCCGTCCAGTTCCGAGATCACCGGGGCGAAGGCCTCGACGTCGGCGTTGGCGGCCCCCAGGATCATGTAGCTGAAGCCCCAGCGCTCTCGCCGCTGGCGAAGAGTGTCGGCGATCTCGGCCGGCGAGCCGATCAGCAGCAGCGGGATCTGGGCCACTGTCTCGGCAGGCTGACCGAACATGGCCGCGGTGGCTTGGATGGCCTCGGTGGTGGCCCGGCCGCCCTCCGTGATCTGCCACGACGCGATGAGCACGTTGAGTACCAGCCGGTCGAAGCGGTCGCCGGCCGCATCTCGCACCCATTCGAGCTTGGTGTCGAAGCGGTCGGCGCCGAGCACGTCGTTCATGGCGTCGAGGCCTATCTCGCCGGAGCGCAGGTTGGCGTTCACGCCCACGATGTCGGCGTGGCGGCCGGCCAGGGTCAGTATCCGGCGCCCGCCCCCGCCTATGGCCACCGGCACCGGAGACTGCACCGGCTTGGGCAGGCCCTCGAGGCCGCGGATCGTGTAGTGCTCGCCCTCGAAGGTGAGGGGTCCGTCCTCGAAGAGGCCGCGGATGATCTGCAGGGACTCGACCATTCGCTCGATGCGCACGCTGGGCGGGTCGTAGTCCATCCCGGCCTCGTCGTAGTCGACGCGCTTCCAGCCCGCTCCGAGCCCAAGGTCCATCCGGCCGCCGGAAAGGACGTCGAGGGTGGCCACCTCCTTGGCCACCATCACCGGATGGCGGTAGTCGTTGCCGTACACGAAGGCGCTGAAGCGCAGGGTGGTGGTGGCCGCGGCCGCGGCGGCCAGTCCCGGGCCCACCGCCAGCTGCTCGTCGAAGTGGTCGGGCATCACCAGGTTGGAGAATCCCAGCTCCTCCACCCTCTTGGCCGTCTGTGGCCACGTCAGCCCGGGCAGCGGCCCCTTCAATTCGACGCCGAAACGGAATGGATGAGTCATGGGGCCCACTGTAGAGGTGGTGGCCGTCGGCGGGCACGGCGGATTCAGGTGGTCTCGGCCGTTCTTGATGTAGTTGTGCCGCCCTGATGAGGTCAACTGCGTCGAGAACCCTCGCGATCGCGATTCCGGGGCTGCGGGCGGGTGTCGCAGGGGGTCGGTACGGTGGCGGCGTGGTGGTCGACCCGCTCGCTGGCTTCTCGGAGCCGACCCGGGCCTGGTTCGCGTCGGCCTTCTCGGAGCCGACCCCACCCCAGGTGGAGGGCTGGCCGGCCATCGCGGCCGGCGACCACACGCTGGTGTGCGCCCCCACCGGCACCGGCAAGACTCTGGCCGCGTTCCTGTGGGCCATCGACCGGCTCATGGCGCAGGGTCATGCCGCGCCCGACTCCGGCACCCGGGTGCTGTACGTGTCGCCCCTGCGGGCGCTGGCGGTGGACGTGGAGAAGAACCTGCGGGCCCCGCTGCACGGCATCCAGTTGGCTGCGGAGCGCCTCGGCACGACGGTGCATGTGCCGACGGTGGGAGTGCGCACCGGAGACACCTCCGCCGACGAGCGCCGGCGGCTGGTGCGGCATCCCCCGAACATCTTGATCACCACCCCCGAGTCGCTGTTCCTGATGCTCACCAGCCAGGCCCGCCAGACACTCACCGGCGTGCAGCATGTGATCGTCGACGAGATCCACGCGGTGGCGGCCAGCAAGCGTGGCGCCCACCTGATGGTGTCGCTGGAGCGTCTGGAGGAGCTGTGCGAGCGCTCGCCGCAGCGCATCGCGCTCTCCGCCACCCAGAGGCCCCTCGACGAGATCGCCCGCTTCCTGGGCGGCTCCGAGGCCGGCGCCGACGGCTCGCCCGTGCCCCGTCCGGTCACCGTGGTGGACTCGGGAGCCCGCAAGGAACTCGACGTCGAGGTGGTCGTACCGGTGGCCGACATGGCCTCGCTGGGCGAGACGGTCGAGCCTCCGGCCTCTGCGGGCGCGGCGGCCGGGCCGCTGCGGCGCAGCATCTGGCCCGCCATCCATCCCCGCCTGCTGGAGCTGGTGCAGTCCCACCGGTCCACGCTGATCTTCGCCAACGCCCGGCGGCTGGCCGAGAGGCTCGCGGCCCGGCTCAACGAACTGCACCTGGAGGCCGAGGATGAGGCCCAGAACGAGGAGGCGCAGGATCTTGGTGCGAATGCTGTGGACCTGCCACACGAAACCAACCCGAGATCTGTGGGGGTGGGCGGTGATGGGCCGGTGCATGTGGGTGAGTCGATCGAGGCTGTGCTCCGAGCGCCGCCTCCGGTTGCGCTGGGTGACGAGCAGGCCGGTGTCGGGGCGGCCGAGGGCCTGGAGTTGGTCAAGGCCCACCACGGTTCGATCTCGCGGCAGCGCCGCCTGCTGATCGAGGACGAGCTCAAGCGGGGCGATCTGCGGGGGCTGGTGGCGACTTCCACCCTCGAGCTCGGCATCGACATGGGCGCCGTCGACCTAGTCGTGCAGGTGGCCTCGCCCGGGTCGGTGTCCTCGGGGCTACAGCGGATCGGCCGGGCCGGGCATCGGGTGGGCGAGCCGAGCCGGGGCCGGATCTTCCCCAAGCACCGGGCCGACCTGCTGGAGGCGGCCGCGGTGGTGGAGCGCATGCATGCCGGCGAGGTCGAGCACACCCGTTACCTGCGCAATCCCCTGGACGTGGCCGCCCAGCAGATTGTGGCGATGTGCGCCATGGACGACTGGCCGGTCGAGCGGCTGGCGGCCGTGCTACGACGCTCCGCTGGCTTCGCCGATCTGTCCGATGAAGTGCTGCACAGCGTGCTGGAACTGCTGTCGGGCACCTACCCGGCCGAGGAGTTCTCCGAGCTGAGGCCCCGCGTGGTGTGGGACCGGGCCGGCGGCGTGCTGCGGGGCCGGGCCGGAGCCCAGCGCCTGGCCGTCACCAACTCGGGAACCATTCCCGACCGGGGCCTGTTCGGCGTGTTCCTGCCCGACGGCACCAGGGTGGGCGAACTCGACGAGGAGATGGTCTACGAGAGCCGGGTGGGCGAAACGTTTCTGCTGGGGGCCACCACGTGGCGCATCATGGACATCACCTTCGAGCGGGTGGTGGTTACGCCTGCGCCCGGTGAGCTGGGCAAGATGCCGTTCTGGCACGGCGACGGACCTGGTCGTCCCATCGAGCTGGGCCGCGCCGTGGGCAGCCTGGTGCGGGAGCTGCGCTCAGACGACGACGATGCGGCTGCGGCCCGACTGCGCGGACGCTGCGGCCTCGATGAGACGGCCGCGGCCAACCTGCTCGCCTACCTCGAGGACCAGGCCGAGGCCACCGGGGCGGTGCCCGACGATCGCACGGTGGTAGTGGAGCGATTCCGCGACGAGATCGGTGACTGGCGAGTGTGCGTTCTCACGCCGTTCGGTGCCCAGGTGCACGCGCCCTGGGGGGTAGCGCTGCAGGCCCGCCTGCGGGAGGCCTGGGGCGTCGACGTGGACTTGATGTGGGGCGACGACGGGATCGTCATGCGCCTGCCGGAGGCCGTCGACGAGCTGGTGGTGGACGACCTCCTGTTCGATCCCGACGAGGTCCGTGACCTGGTGGTGGGACGCCTACCCGAGACCTCAATGTTCGCGTCCCGCTTCCGGGAGTGCGCGGCGCGGGCCCTGCTGCTGCCCCGGCGCCGGCCCGACCAGCGCACGCCGCTGTGGCAGCAGCGCCAGCGGGCGGCCGACCTGCTGTCGGTGGCGGCCAAGTACCCGTCGTTCCCGATTCTTCTCGAGACCACCCGCGAGTGCATCAACGACGTGTTCGACCTGCCTGCGCTCATGGAGCTCATGGCCGACCTGCGCAAACGCCGCGTCCGGGTGATCGCGGTGGACACCGCCCAGGCGTCGCCGTTCGCCCAGTCGCTGCTGTTCTCGTGGATCGCGGTCTACATGTACGAGGGAGACGCGCCCCTGGCCGAGCGGCGGGCCGCGGCGCTGGCCCTCGACCGGGATCTGCTGCGCGACCTGCTCGGAGCCGAGGAGCTGCGTGAACTGCTCGATGCCGGGGTGATCGCCGATTTCGAGTTGGAGCTGCAACGGCTGGTGGCCGGAAGTCAGGCCCGCGACGCGGACGAGGCCCACGATCTGCTGCGGGTGCTGGGGCCGCTCACGCTCGACGAGGTGGTGGCCAGGACCGCTCCCTCGGCGGGGTCCGACACCGAGCGAGTCTCAGGGTGGCTGCGCGCCCTGGTGGAGCAGCGCCGGGCCATCGAAGTGCGCCTGGCCGGTCGCGACGTGGTGGCCGACGCGGCCGACGCGGCCCGGCTGCGAGACGCGGCCGGCGCCGCCCTTCCGGTAGGCCTGCCTGCGTCCGCCACCGAGCCGGTGGACGACCCCTTGGGCGATCTGTGCGTCCGCTACGCCCGCACCCATGGCCCGTTCCTGGCCCGCGATGTCGCTCGTTGGCTGGGAATGGGCGAACAGCCGGTCGCGGCCCGGCTGGCGTCGCTGGTGGCCGAGGGCCGCCTGCTGCGGGGCGAGTTCCGGCCGGGCGGGGCCGACCGGGAGTTCTGCGACGCCGACGTGCTGCGGCGAATCCGTCGCCGATGCCTGGCGGCCCTGCGTCAGGAGGTCGAGCCGGTGCCGCCCGAGGCGTTGGCGCGGTTCCTGCCCCAGTGGCAGGGGGTCGGCGGCCGGCGACGGGGGGTTGACGCCCTCGCCGACGTAGTGGCGCAGGTGCAGGGAGCGCCGGTGGCCGCGTCGGTGCTGGAGGCCGACGTGCTGGCCTGCCGGATGGCCGGCTACAAGCCGGCGGAACTCGACCAACTCTGCACCTCCGGCGAGATTGTGTGGGTGGGCGCCGGTGCACTGGGCGCCACCGACGGCAGGGTGCGCCTGGTGTTCCGTGATCAGGCCGCCCTGCTCGTTCCCATCGCCGAATCCTGTGAGGGAGCGGTCCACGATGCGCTGCGAAACCGGTTGAGGGATGGGGGAGCGTCGTTCTGGCCGGAGCTGGTGGCCGCCGCGCAGGCCGCGTCGTTGCCCTACGACACCGAGACGGTGCTGGCCGCGCTGTGGGATCTGGTGTGGGCGGGCGAGGTGACCAACGACTCTCTCGCGCCGCTGCGAGCCCGCATCGCCGGCCACCGATCGGGTGGGCCCCGCCGCCAGCCGTCCCGGGCCGGACGCGCTTCGACCCGAGCCGGCCGGTCCCGGCGGGGCCGTCTCCGGCTCGGAGGTCTCAGCGCCACGGGGCCGCCGTCGGCCGCTGGCCGCTGGTCGCTGGTGGAGCCGCTGCTCAGCCCCCAGCCCGCGCCCACGGAATCGGCTCTGGCCCGAGCCCATCAGCTTCTCGACCGCTACGGCGTGGTCACTCGGGAGACCGCTCTGGGCGAGGGCGCCGAGGGTGGCTTCGCGGGCGTCTACCCGGTGCTCAAGGCTCTGGAGGAGCGGGGCGAGGCCCGCCGGGGCTACTTCGTGGCCGGGCTGGGCGCGGCCCAGTTCGCCCTCCCCGGTGCCGTCGACCGCCTGCGGGGAACCCGCACACCGGAGCCCGAAACACCGCCCGTGGTGCTGGCCGCCACCGACCCGGCCCAGCCCTACGGTGCGGCTCTGGCCTGGCCCGACTCGCCGGGCCGGCCCGCCCGCACCGCGGGCGCTCACGTGGTGCTGGCCGACGGGCTGCCGCTGGTCATACTCGAACGCGGCGGCCGGTCCCTGACCACCTTCGAGGGCGCGGAGTCGAACGACGCCTGGATCGAGGCCATCATCGGTTTGGTCAAGGACGGCCGCCTCCGCAAGCTGGAGATCGCCAAGGTCAACGGTGAGCCGGTCCGGGAGACGCCGTGGGCGGCCCGTCTGGAGGCGGCCGGCTTCACTTCCGCCTACAAGGGAATGCTCTACCGCACTTGAACGGCCGGTCCCGGTGCTTACGCTGGCGAGCACCCGGTGGGATCGAGCGTCAAGGAGAAGCACCATGGAGTTGCCGCCTGCGGGAGCGGTGCAAGACGAGCGGGAGATCGAAGCGGTCGCCGCGGTGATGCGGGACAACCCGAAGCTGGAGATCGGCGAGGCGACCCTGGCGCTGGAGGAGCGGGTGGCGGCCAAGCTGTCCAAGCGGTTCGGGCTCATGGTCAACTCGGGCTCGTCGGCGCTGCGCATCGCCGTCGACCTGCTCGGCCTGGAGCGCGGAGACGAGATCATCACCTCGCCGCTGACGTTCTCCACCGATGTCGCGCCCATGGTCCAGTCCGGGCTGGTGCCGGTGTTCGCCGACATCACCGCGGACACCTACCAGATCGACGTCGAAGCAGTGGAGGACATGATCGGTCCCCGCACCAGGGCGATCCTGGTTCCCAACCTGTGCGGCAACTGCCCCGACTGGGACCGGCTGCGGGCGGTGGCCGACGCCCATGGTCTGGCGCTGGTGGAGGACTCCTGCGACGTGCTCGACAGCTACCAGCGGGGCCGCCGCACCGGCGAGCGCAGCGACATCGGCGTCACCAGCTTCGCCCGCTCCCACGCCATGACCGCGGGCGGGACCGGCGGGCTGGTCGGCATCGACGACCCCGACCAGTACGACCTGGCCCTGTCGCTGCGCCGCTGGGGACGGCGCAGCGAGTCGTACCTGTACGGATCAAGGCGGGGCCGGCACGACCGCTTCTCGGCGCTGGCCGACGGCACGCCCTACGACCTGGTGTTCGTGTTCGACTCCATCGGCTACAACTTCGAACCCAACGAGTTGAGCTCGGCCTACGGGCTGGTGCAGCTCGACAAGCTCGAGGAGTTCAATGCTCGCCGACGGGCCAACTGGCGCCGCCTCGACGACTTCATGGCCAACCGCCCCGGCGTCACACCGGGCCGCACCACGCCTGAGACCGACACCACCTGGATGAGGTTTTGCTTCGAGATCACCCCCGAAGCCCCGTTCAGCCGCACCCAGGCCCAGGAGTTCCTGGCGGAGCGGGGAGTCTCCACCCGCATGGTGTGGACCGGCAACATCCTGCGCCAGCCCGGCTTCGCCGGCATCGAACACCGGGCCCCGGCCGGGGGACTGCCCAACTGTGACCGGGTGATGGACCGCTCGCTGTCGCTGCCCATCCACCACGGCCTCGAACCGGAGCACATGGACTACATCTGCGAGCAGCTCGCCGCCCTCTTCGATCGGTACGCCTGACCGTCGAACTACTCGTGGGCTATGGCGTCGAGGATGTTCATGCGACCGGCCCGCACCGCAGGCAGGATGGCGGCCAGCAGCCCCGCGATTGCCGAGATGACTACGAAGACCACGAGGTCCAGCCACGGCACGGCCACCACCTGCACGAACGACTCCGGCAGCGCCAGTGTGGTCGCCACCCCGAACACCGTGCCGACGGCCACCCCGAGCAGCCCCCCGAAGACGGCCACGATCAGCGCCTCCCAGTAGATCGAGCGCCGCAGTTGCTTGCGGGTCATGCCCACCGAGCGGAGCAGGCCGATCTCGTGGATGCGCTCGAACACCGACAGGCTCAACGTGTTGATGATGCCGATCAGCGCGATGACGAATGACAGCCCGATCAGCACCTGGATCACCCTGATGAACGCGGTGAGCTGGGACTGCTGGGTCTGGCGGAACTCGGCCTGGTTCTCGACCTTCACGGTGGGGTAGCGGTCGATCACGTCGTTGACCGCGGCCCGGCTCTGTTCCAGCAGCGCGGCCTGCTCCACCCCGCTCGCGGCGTCGGACAGGCCGGCGATCCGGGCGCTGGCAAAGGCCAGATCGTTGCGGTTGAAGTGGCGGTCCCACAGGGCGCCGTCGATCAGCCAGTTGCCGTATATGGCCGCATCCTCGAATATCGCCACCACCGTGAGCGTCTCGGTCTGGTTGTCGGGGAAGGTGGCCTCGACGGTGTCGCCCACGTCGACGCCCAGACTCTCGGCCGAGTCGCTGTGCAGGGCCAGCGCGGTGCGGGGATCCCCGGCGGCCATGTCGCCCGAACTCACCTGGCCGTCGAAGTGGTCGTCGGCCAGGGCCATGTCGGCGGCCACGATGTCGCGCGGCTCGCCGTCGACGCTCAACCCGCTGAACGCGAACTGGATCCGCATCACGCTCTCGATCTCGTCCAGCGCCTCTATCTCGTCGGCCACCCGGGCCGGGAAGCCGGGCGGGGGACCGAAGCCGGTGGCGGAGGACTGGATGAAGTAGTCGGCCTCCACCGCGTTGTCGAGGATGTTGCCGAAGGTCTTCTTGATCGACTCGCCCACCACCGCGGCCAGTCCCATCAGGGCGAGGCCGATCAGCAGCGCACCAGCCGTCGAGGCAGTCCGTCGAGGGTTCCGGGCCGCGTTGTCGCGGCCCAGCCGGCCGGGCATGCCGAACAGGGCCTTCACCGGGCGGCCCAGCGCCGAGGCCGCCGGCCGGGCGAAGACTGGGCTCACGATGTTCATGCCCACGAAGGCGAGCACGGCGCCCACTCCGAGCAGCACGAATGTCGGCGTGGTGTCCAGCCCGGCCGTCATGCCTGCGGCCAGCGCCACCACGCCGGCCGCGAACACCGCCCCGCCCGTGATCAGGCGGCGGCGCAGGCCGGTGGCGCCCAGCTGGAAGTCCTGGCTCAACGCGGCCACCGGGGAGATCCGGCGGGCCTTCATGGCGGGCGCGATCGACGAGATCATCGTCACTCCCAGGCCCACGACCGTCGCCAGCACCACGGTGCGGGGCTGGAGCGTCAGCGGGCCCGGTGGGAGCGGGAAGCCGATCGCCTCGAGGACGGCGCGCAGCACCAGGGCCAGCACCAGGCCGAGCCCGATCCCGATGACCGTGCTGACGACGCCCACGATGGCCGACTCGGTGATCACCGACCGGCTCACCTGTCTCGGGGTGGCGCCGATGGCCCGCCACAGCCCGATCTCGCGTACCCGCTGGCCGATGATGATCTGGAAGGTGTTGTTGATGATGAACGCCGACACGAACACCGCGATGAACGCGAACACCAGCAGGACGGTGTTGAAGATGTCGACGACCTGGTTGAAGTCCTCCTCCTGCTCGGCCGCGTCGACCTCCTGAGTGATCACCCGGTAGTCGTCGCCCAGTTCGGCCTCCAGCCGCGTCTGCACTTCGGACACGTCGGCGCCGGCCGACACCAGAACACCGACCGCTTGGTAGCCGTCCTCCATGCCGAAGAAGCGCTGGGCCTCCTCCAGCTCGAAGGCGGCCATCGTCTGGCCCAGACCGGTGTGTGAATCGGGGGATCCGAAGTTGAACAGGCCGACCAGCTCGAACGGCTCGGCGTCGAGCGGGCCGTTGATCTGGTAGGTCTCGCCGATCATCAGATCGTTGTTGGCCGCGGTTACGTTGTCGGCCGCGAACTCGCCGGGAGCGGCGGGTTGCCGGCCTTCGGTGATGAAGAACGAGCCCGGGTTGAAGCTGAAGCCCAGCGCCGGCGGACCAGGGGGCCTTATCGGCTCGCCGTCACCGTCGACGATGAAGACGTTCAAGGCTGCCAACTCGGGCCGTGCCAGGTCTACGCCCTCGATGCCGGCCACCTGCTCGGCCACCGCTTCCGGCACGGTGGCCCGCTCGAAGTCGCCGCCGAACTCCTGGTCCACCCGCACCGTGAGGTCGGCGCCCTTGGCGATGTCCTGGGCCAGCCCCGCGAACGTGGACCGCAGGCTGTCGGTGAGCGTGAAGGAGCCCACCACGAACATCACGCCGATGACCACCACCAGAGTGGTGAGCGCGAAGCGCAGCTTCTTGTCGATCAGGCTGCGGAGGGCGAGCTTGAACATCCGTGGACCCTCTTGCCTGCCGTCAGTCGGCGGCTATCGCTTCGAGGACGTTCATGCGGCCGGCCCGGTACGACGGGAACACCGCCGCCAGCAGGCCGAATATCACGGCCACGAGGACAAGCCCTGCCATCTGGACGCCGGGCACCGACACCCGGTCGATGATCTCGTCGGGGATGGCCACCGAGAGCGCCACCCCGAAGGCCAGTCCCAGCGCCACCCCGACGAGTGCGCCGTAGAGGGCGATGGTGGCCGCCTCCCAGCGGATGACCCGCCGCAGCTGGCGCCTGGTCATGCCCACCGCCCGCAGCAGTCCGATCTCGTGGGTGCGCTCGAACACCGACAGCGTGAGGGTGTTGACGATCCCGACCAGGGCCACCACCAGCGCGAACAGCAGGAATACGTTGACCAGCGCCAGCACCGTGTTCAGGTTCGACTCCGCGTTCTCCTGGAACTGCTGGCGGTCCTCCAGGTTCGCTTGCGGATAGGCGCTGAGCACCTCCTCGAGAAGGGCCCGAGTCGATTCCGGCTCCGCGCCGGCCCCCTTGACGGCCACCCATTGCTCGAAGGCGTCGGCGGCGACCGCCTGCTCGTACAGCGATTGGTCGATCAGCCAGTCGTCCCAGAAGGGCGGCTGGGTCTCGGCGAAGACTGCTCCGACCGTCACTGTCAGGGTCTCGCCGCTGACCAGCACGAGTTCGACCGGGTCTCCGACCGACAAGCCCCACTCCTCGGCCCTGTCGCCATTGACGAGCAGCCCGGAGGCCGGGTCGATGGCGCTGAGCGAGCCTTCGGTGACGCCGAGGTTGGCGACCTCGCCGATGGCAGCCAGGTCGGTAACGGTGATCTCGGTCTGCTCGATCCGGTCCGGGGCGACTGGGCTGAAGATCTGCACGAGGTCCTCGTCCAGCCCGACCACGGTCCCGGCTCCCGCCGCCCTCAGGTCTTCGGCCAGGGTCTTGGGCACTCCCGAGATCGTCTGGGTGCTGATGATGTAGTCGGCTCTCACCGCGCTGCTGAGGCTGTCGGAGAAGGTGTCCTTGAGCGACTGCCCGACCACCAGCACCATGGCCACCAGCGCCAGGCCGATCGTCAGCGCCACCGCGGTGGCCGCCGTCCGGCGGGGGCTGCGAGCCGCGTTGTCGCGGGCCAGCCGACCCGGGGTGCGCAGGATCCGCGGCAGGGGCCGGGCCAGGGTCGAAACGACGGGCCCGGCGATCAGCGGGCTGAGCACCGCCACCGCCACGAACACCACCGCGGCCCCGATTCCCAGCGACAGCAGTTGGGCGGTGACCGAGTCGAAGTCGGCGAACAGCCCCCTGCCGGTGAGGACGAGCCCGATGACGGCCAGAGCGGCGCCTGCAATCGGCCGCCAGAGGCGGAGATGCCCGCCGTCGTCTCCGGTGCTCTCCTGCAGCCCGGCCACCGGCGACACCCTCGACGCCTTCACTGCGGGCACCAGCGACGCGATCACGGTGAAGCCGACCCCCACGGCGAACGCCCAAACGACGGTGCGCGGCCTCAGTGGCATAGGGCCGTCGGGCAGGGAGGCGCCGAAGGCGTCGAACAGCGCTCCGAGCCCGAGGGCGCCGAGCATGCCCAGCCCGATGCCGGCGGCGGAGGCGGTCACACCGATGACCAGCGACTCGATCAACACCGAGCGGCGCACCTGCCGGGGGGTGGCTCCCAGCGCCCGCAGCAGCGACAGCTCGCGCACCCGCTGGCCGAGCACGATGTTGAAGGTGTTGGAGATGATGAACGTGCTGACGAACAGCACCACGAAGGCGAACGTCAGCAGGATCGTCTGGAGGGGGCCGATGAAGAACTCGAAGAAGTCGCCGAACTCCTCGGCCGCCTCCTCCGCGGTGATCACCTCGGCGGTGTCGGGCAGGGCTGCCTCGATGCGGTCCCGGACCTCGTCGAGGTCGGCGCCCGGTGCGGCCCGCACGGCGATCTCGTTGAACAGGCCCTCGAAACCGAGCACCTGCTGGGCGGTGGCCGTATCGAACACCGTGAACACCACACCGGCGCCGGCGTTCTCCGGGAAGCCGAACTGCATGGTGCCGGTGAGGGTGAAGGCGCGGGGCCCGGTGGGGGTGACCACCTGATACTCCCGGCCCAGTTCGTAGTTGTAGTTGGCGAACGTCTCGACATCGATGGCGAACTGCGATGCACCCTGTGGCCATTCGCCGGTGATCAGGAACAACTGCGAGAGCGACTCGTCCTCGAGCCAGTTGGCCCCCGCGAGAGGCGGTCCGACGGTGGAGGCGGCCTCCCCGGAGCCGTCCACGGGGACCACGCCGTCGACGAAGAGGCCCCCCTCGGCGGCCTCCACTCCTTCGACGGCGCGGATGTCGCCGGCGAGGCTGTCGGGAATTGGGGGCGTGTTGGCGATCTCGCCGAAGGGGAGGGCACCCCTGACGGTGAAGTCCAGGCCGGTGTTGATGTCCGCGCCGACTTCGTCGAAGGTGGCTCGCAGCGAATCGGCGGTCACGAAGGCGGCCACCACGAAGGTGACACCCAGCACGATCGTCCCCGCGGTGAGCGCGAAGCGGATCTTGTGGGCCAGAAGCGACTTGAGGGCCAGGCGCAGCATGCGGGATCCCTACAGGCGGGGGATCGGTGGGACGGCCCGGCTCAGGCGCCGAGCCGGGTCATGTGGTCCCGGATGCCCTGGGGCGTGGGGTCGGCCAGTTCATCCACGATCTTGCCGTCCACCAGGAACACGACGCGGTCGGCGTAGGAGGCGGCCACCGGGTCGTGGGTGACCATCACGATGGTCTGGCCCATCTGGTCGACCGCGCTCCGCATGAAGCCGAGGATCTCGGCCGCGGTGTTGGAGTCGACGTTGCCGGTGGGCTCGTCGGCGAAGATGATCTGGGGCTTGCCGGCCAGCGCGCGGGCCACCGCGACGCGCTGCTGCTGGCCGCCGGACAGCTCGTTGGGGCGGTGCTTGACTCGGTCCGACAGCCCGGTGGCGCCCACGACCTCGTCGACCCAGACCTCGTCGCCCTTCTCGCCAGCGAGGTCCATGGGCAGGGTGATGTTCTCGATGGCGGTGAGCGTGGGCACCAGGTTGTAGGCCTGGAACACGAACCCGACGCTGTCTCGGCGCAGCAGCGTCAGGTCTTTCTCCGACAGGGTGGTGAGGTCGGTGTCGCCGATGATCACCTGGCCTGAGGTCACGGTGTCGAGCCCGGCCATGCAGTGCATCAGGGTGGATTTGCCCGAGCCCGACGGGCCCATGATGGCGGTGAAGCGGCCCTGCTCGAAGTCCACGTCGATGGCGTCGAGCGCTCGCACCTCGGTGTCGCCGGAGCCGTAGATCTTGCTGGCGGCCACCGCCCGGGCGGCTGTGGCCAATGTTTGGGTGGGGGAGGAAGTCACAGGTTCTCCTAGGAGCGGTAGTGAAGGCTCTGGCGGGACTCTACGAGCGCCCCGAACCTCCCCAACCAGGGACAACCCTTACTTTGCCCTGAGCCCCCGGGAGCTTTCGGGGTCAGCCCAGGACGTGCGGGGTTGCCGCTTCGATGGCCTCCTTGAGTTGGGCCAGGAACCGGCCGCTGGCGCCGCCGTCGATGATGCGATGGTCGAAGGTGGCCGACACTGTCATGGTCGGCACTTCGACGGGGTCGCCGCCCACAAGGCGCACCGTTGGCCGGGCCATGCCGAAGGCGGCGATCATGCTGGTGCCCACCGGCAGCATGGGCGTGCCGGCCAGCACCCCGAGCGCCCCCACGTTGTTGACGGCGGCGGTGGCTCCGGTCAACTCCTGGGGTGCCACCGTGCGGTCGCGGGCCGCGCCCGCCAGCCGCAGGATCTCGGCTGACAGCTCGGGCACCGAGAGGGCGTCCGCGCCCCGCACTACCGGCACCATCAGTCCCTCGGCGGTGTCGACGGCCACGCCGATGTCGTAGCGCTCGAAGTACTCGATCTCGTCGCCGTCGAGCCTGGCGTTCATGACGGGATGGTCCCGCAGCACCGGCACCAGCAGCGCCACCAGGAGAGCATCGAGGGGTACCCGCGAGCCGGTCTCGGCAGAGGCGGCGGCTCGGGTCGCCAGCAGCCTGGTGGCGTCGGCGTCGACCATCGACGTGAACTGCGGGATTTGCATCGACTCGGTCATATGCCGGGCGATGGAGCGCCGGATGGCCGACAGGCGCTCGCGCCGGCCACCGCCTGCGACCGCTGCTGGCGCAGCTGCGGCTTCGACATCGGCGACGGTGATCGAGCCGCCCGGCCCGGTACCGGCCACGGCGGCCAGGTCGATGCCCAGCTCTCGGGCCAGCTTGCGGGCCTTGGGCACGGCCTTGACCGAGCCCGGGGCGGCCTGCTGGGGTCGCGTGGGCGCGGGGGCCGGGGGCGGCGCTCCAGCGGAACAGGCGGCCCCCGTTGCCGGGGCGGGTTCGTCCTCGGTGGGGACCTCCTCACCCGGCTCTCCGATCACGATGAGGGTCTCGCCCACCTCGATGACATCGCCGGGCTCGCCTCCGAGGGCCAGCACCGTTCCCCGGTAGGGCGTGGTCATCTCCACCACCGACTTGTCGGTCTCGATCGAGCAGATGGCCTGGTCGAGATCGACGGTGTCGCCGACGGTGACCAGCCACTCGACGATCTCGCCCTCGACCATGGTGTCGCCCACGGAAGGGAGCTTGAAGATCGACGCCATATCAGCCCCTCACCTGATCGAGCCGCGCGGGTCGGGGGCCACGGAGGGCAGGTCGGGCATGTGTGCCATGTCAGCCGGCCAGGGCGCGGCGGATGCCGGCAGTGATGCGGTCGGCGGTGATCATGGAGTAGCGCTCCAGCTGCGTCGGACCCCAGAACACGTCCATGTGGGCCACCCGCACCGGCGGCGCCTCCAGCGAGTAGAGGCCGTGCTCGCTGACTGCGGCCAGGATCTCGGCCCCGAACCCGCCGGTGGTGTGGGCCTCGTGGGCCACCACCAGGCGCCCGGTCCGGTCCACGCTTTCCAGCACGGTCTCGCGATCCCACGGATACAGCGTCCGCAGGTCGACCACCTCGGCCGACACGCCCTCGGCGGCCAGGGTCTCGGCCGCCTTCAGCGCCTCGCGCACCGGCGGGCCCCACGACACCACCGTCACGTCGGTGCCGTCCCGCAGCACGCTGGCCCGCCCGAAGCCGATCCGGTAGGGCTCGACCGGCACGTCCTGCTTGAGGCCTCGGTACAGCGAGATGGGCTCGAGGAACACCACCGGATCCTCGCTGCACAGGGCCGACTCCATCAGGCCCTTGGCGTCGTAGGGGTTGGAGGGGTACACCACCACCAGCCCCGGCGCGTGGATGAGGAACGACTCGGGGGAGTCGGTGTGGAACTCGAGGTTGTCGAGGTTGGTGCCTACCGGCAGCCGGGCCACCACCGGCGCGGTCAGATGGCCCCGGTAGCGCCACCGGATGCGGGCCACATGGCCGATGAGCTGGTCGAAGGCGGGGTACACGAAGCCGGCGAACTCGATCTCCGCGATCGGCCTCAGCCCGGCCATGGCCATCCCCACCGCGGTGCCCATGATGCCGGTCTCGCACAGCGGGGTGTCGATCACCCGGTCCTCGCCGAAGCGCTCGTGCATGCCCTCGGTGATGCGGAACACTCCTCCCTCCACGCCGACGTCCTCGCCCAGGATCACCAGCGAGGGATCCCGCTCGAAGGCCGAGTGCAGGGTCAGCTTGAGGGCCGCGGTCATGTCGAGCCGGCGGGTCTCGCCGGCGGGCGCCGGGTCGGGTTCGAGCGCCCACACCTCCTCGGGGCCCAGCGTTGTAGCGGGCTCGCCGGCGTCCTGCTGCTCGCGGTGCAACTGCTCGGTGAGCGAGGCCGGAGATCGGGCGAACAGCTGCTGGGGCGAGTAGTCGCGCGACACTCCGGCCCGGGACTCCAGCTGGTCGACGAAGGCCTCGAGCTCGGCTGAGATCCCGGCCCGCATATCGTCTTCCTGATCGGCCTCCCACAGGCCCTTGTTCACCAGGAAGGCCCGCATCCGGGTGATGGGATCCTGCTCGCGCCACCGGGCCTCCTCGTCGGTGGTGCGGTACACCGGGGTCCCGTCGTAGGTGGAGTGGGGTGCGAACCGGTACGTGTGCATCTCGATGAGGGTCGGGCCTTCCCCGGCCGCGGCCCGCTCGACCGCCTCATGGGCGGTCTGGTACATGGCCAGCGGGTCCATGCCGTCGACGCGCACGCCCGTGAACCCGTAGCCGTCGGCCTTGGCGGCCAGGGTGGCCGCTGCGGTCTGCTTGTCGATGGTTGTCGACTGGGCCACCTGGTTGTTCTGGCACAGGAACACGGTGGGGGTCTTCCACACTCCGGCGAAGTTCATGGCCGCGTGGAAGTCGGACTCCGAGGTGGCGCCGTCGCCGAACACCACCATGGCCACGGTGTCGCGCGCCTGGAGTCGCTCGGCGTAGCCGAAGCCCACCGCGTGGGGCAGGTGGGTGCCGATGGTGGCGTTGAGCTTGGTCACCCGGTAGCGGTTGACGTCCCAGAGGTCGTCATCGTCGGGCACGCCCATCCACAGCCCGAGGGCGGCGATGGGGCTCATGCCCCGGGCCAGCCACATGCCCAGCTCGCGGTATGCGGTGAAGAGCCAGTCCGTCTCCCGCAGCGCCAGCGCCGCCCCTGCATGGGCCTCCTGGCCGCTCACCTGGTAGTAGGCCGGCATGCGTCCCTGCCGCTGGAGGTTGAGCAGCTTCTCGTCGGCCATCCGGGTGGTGAGCAACAGGCGGAGCATGTCGACCAGCTGGCCGTCGTCGAGATCGGGGACCGGTCCTACAAGCTCTCCGGCCGGGTCCAGGATCTGCCGCATCCTCACGCTCCTTCCGCTCCTGCTCGCTGTGCTCGCCGGCCGCTCGGGCCGAGGCCTATTTGAGCCGCCAACGGCGACACTCTAGGGTAGGAAACGCTTGTGTATCACGTCGTATGCCTGTGAATCCATATCTGCGTTCTACAGACAGCATGAGTTTCGATGACTAGGGTGGCCTCATGACCGAGACAAGCACAGCTAGGACGGCCACGGCCGACACCTTCGACGTGGGCGGCCGCAGGGTGGTCGTCACCGGCGGCACGGCCGGAATCGGCCTGGCGGTAGCGGCTCATCTGGTCGACTGCGGCGCCCAGGTAGTGATCTGTGGCCGTAGGCCTGAAGGCACCACGATTGCAGAGGGCATCGGAGCGGCCTTCGTGATGATGGATGTCTCCGACGACGCCTCGATCGAGAGCGCCTTCGAGGCGGTGTCCGAGCGGTTCGACGCCCTCGACGCGCTGATCCTCAACGCCGGCATCGACGAGTACCACGGCGAGGTCGAAACCCTGGACATGGACGTGTTCGAGCGGGTGATCGACATCAACACCCTGGGAGTGGTGCGGGCGCTGTGTCACGGCGTGGGCATGGTGCGCGACCACGGGTCGGTCGTCGTGACCAGCTCGCCGGCCGGCTCCGTGGCGGCGCCGGGCATGGCCGCCTACGCCGCGTCCAAGGCGGCTCTCGACCACCTGGTGCGGGTGTGGGCCCTGGAGCTGGGACCGCGCCAAGTCCGGGTCAACGCGGTGCTGCCCGGCATCGTGGAGAGCGAGATGGGTGCGGAGTCGGCGCCCGACCTGGAGTTGATCAGGCGCATGACCGCCAATGGCGTGTTCCGCAAGGCGTCGGAGATGGCGCCGGTGTTCCACTTCCTGGTCAGCGACGCCAGCGCGACCCTCACCGGTTCGCTCGTCGGCTGTCACGACGGCATCCCCCTCGGCTACAGCCAGGAGGTGATGGCCCGTCTAGCCGCCGACTTGCCCGATCCCTCCGAGGGCGAGGCCGCGCCGTGAAGGGAGCGCTGGCCGGGCAGGTGGCGCTGGTCACCGGCGCGGGCCGGACCGGGGGGATGGGCGAGGCGACCGCGCGGCGGCTGGCCGAGGCCGGCGCCGACGTGGTGGTCACCGACTTGGCCCGCGACCGTCCCGAGCTGCGACAGGACGAGACCCACGGCTTGGGCGACGATCTGGCCGCGCTGGAGGCGCTGTCGGCCGAGTTGCGCGACCGCTTCGAGGTCAGGAGCTTCGCAGCGCCGCTGGACGTCACCGACCAGGCCCAGGCCGAGGCTGTGGTCCAGCGCACCGTGGGGGAGTTGGGATCGCTGGACATCCTGTTCAACAACGCGGGGGCCACCACCGGGGTAGGCCGCTTTGTCGACCAGACCGAGGAGCAGTGGAACCTGTCGTGGCAGGTCAACGTCATGGGCTCGCGACGGATGGCGCTCTTGGCGCTGGGGCCTATGATCGAGGCCGGCCGGGGCGTGATCGTCAACAACGTGTCGATCGGGGGACTGGTGTCCGATCCCGGTTATGGGGCCTACAACGTCACCAAGTTCGGCCTAGTCGCCATGACCAAGCTCATCGCCAAGGAGCACGGCCCCGACGGGATCCGCTGCGTGGGCGTGTGCCCCGGCCCGATCGACACCCAGATGGCGGTGGCCAACCGCAGGCTGGTCGCTGACCTGGCCGGCGTCACCGACGACGAGGCAAGTGAGATGCTGGTCTCGGAGGTGCCGCTGGGCCGGTGGGGCACGGCCGACGAGGTGGCCCAGCTGGTGGTGTTCCTGGCTTCGCCGGCCGCCGCCTACATCAATGGGGCGCTGATCCCCATAGACGGAGGCGTGCTGCCCTAGGGCCGCTAGCTGAGGCCGGCTGTCATCGACTCCTTGACCTCCACGAGGTACACGAAGGACTCGATCTGCTGCACGCCGCCCGTCGAGCGGGCGCGGTCGAGCAGCTCGGCCAGGTGGGCCTCGTCGCGGTAGCTGGCTTCCGCAATCACATCGAAGCGGCCCAGCACTCTGGCCACCAGGGTGATGTCGGCCATGGCCGCAATCTTCGCGGCGACGGGCTCGGCCGGGCCGTCCACTTTGATCATCAAGCCGGCGTAGCCCTTGACACCGAGCACACCGGGGCTGACAATCGTCTGGACGTTCACCACGCCAGCGGCCATCAGCGCCAGGGTTCGCTCCCGGGTGGCTGCTTGGGACATTCCGGCGGCGTCGGCCATCTCGGCGAAGGTGGCCCGGCCGTTGGCGGCCAGACTCTCCAGAAGTGTGATGTCGGTGGCGTCGACGGTGCGCCCGCGGGCGCCGAGGCGGTGGTCGGCAACGGCGGGATCTTGTCCCGACTGTGACCAGTCCTGCTTGACGTAGGCCACCAGCGAGAGGGCGTCGACACCCCGCACTCCCGGGTCGGATCGGGCTCGCTCGACGGCGGCGTCCAGTTGTTGGGCGTCGCGGGCCCTGAACTCCACGAAGAGCCCGCGGGCGCCGGCCAGGATCAGCACGAAGGCGGCCTCGTCCATCCCGGCTAGCCGATCGGCTGCCGGCCCGACCGGTCCCTCCACGTCGATCAGGCAGTAGGCGAACTCGCCGTATCCAAGAGCGCGTGGATCGATGCGTCCGAGGATGTGGATGGCACCGCTGTCGAGCAGCCTGAGGACCCGGGCCTTGATCGCAGCCTGCGACATCCCGATGCGACGGGCCAGGGCGGCGTAACTGGCCCGACCATCAGCGACCAGAGCATCGATCAGGGCTCGGTCGATGTCGTCCAGGTCCGCCATGGCGGGCTCATCGTAGGCGAGGGTCATAACCGGTCTCCGAGCGATTGCGAGGACTCATCCAAGAAGCGCAGGCAGCATGTTTAGTTCAGCGCAGAATCCGTGGTCAACTCATCCATAGGACAGCGGAACTATTGCTTCAGGCGCTGACTTGCCAACATATGTACAATTCAGCTATCAAGACTCCCACAATACGCGTGCCTGGCGCGAAGGAGGAACACACCATGAGTCCCAAGTCCAGCTGGAGGGTGCTGGCCGCAGTCCTGCTCTCATTCGCACTGATCGCCGCGGCCTGCGGCGACGACGAGGAAGACGCCCCCGCGGTAGCGGAGCCTGCACCGGCGGCACCTGCGGAGGAGCCGGTCGAGGAGCCGGCGGAGGAGCCTATGGAGGATCCGGCCGACGAGCCCATGGAGGAGCCCGCTGAGGAGCCCATGGAACAACCGGCCGAGGAGCCCATGGAAGAGACCGACTCCATGATGGCCGACGAGTCCATGGAGCCTGTGAAGATCGGGCTGATCGCCCAGGTGGAGGAGCTCATGGCCTTCCCGGAGGTGACCGCCGCGGTCCAGGCCTACGTCGACTACTTCAACGCCGAGCTGGGCGGTGTGAACGGGCATCCCATCGAGTTGGAGGTCTGCGGCGCCGGCGACGCGGTGGAGTCCCACATTGCCTGCGCCAACGAGTTCGTGAACGCCGACGACGTCCATGTTGTGATCAACGGCGGCTTCCTGTCCAACAGCATCGCCTCGGGCACCATCCTGGCCGAGGCCGGCAAGGCGAACCTCGGACTGGGCAACGACTTCATCGACTACCTCACCCCCAACCTCTACAACTTCGATCCCGGCCTGCCCGGCCTGGCCCAGGTCTTCTTCGTGTTCGCCAAGAACCAGCGCGATGTCTCCACCATGTCGCTGTTCCTGGCCGACGACCCGGCCATCGCACCGTTCGAGCCGGCCCTGTACGCCATCGGCGAGAGCAACGGGATCACGATCACCGAGACCATTTATCTGGGGTTCGAGCCTGACCTGACCGGGCCGGTGTCCGCGGCCGATACCGACAACGAGGGCTGGCTGTTCGTTCTGGCCGACGGCGCCCAGTGCACCGCCGCCGCCAATGGCGTGGAGACGGTCGGATACGAGGGCCACCTCTTCGGCAACGATCTGTGCCTGAGCCAGGATCTTGTCGAGTCGGGCGAGTTGGACGGCTGGGCCGGCCCGATCGTGTCGAGCGCTCCCACGGTCGACGGAGGCGCGGAGATCGACGAGATCAACCGTGTCCTGGACACCTACGGCGGCGCGGACGTGCAGACTTCCGGCCTAGGCGGCTGGGCGGTGGGTCAAGCGGTGATCGCCAGGGACCTGCTCATAGCAGGCGGCGGCGCCGACGCGTCCACCGAGTCTGTGCTGGCCGCGCTCAGCACCTACTCCAGCAGCGACGTTCCCGGCTTCCCCGACGTGAGCTGCCCCGGCCCGGATCCGTGGGCCGGCGCCTGCAACACCTCTCCGTTGATGGTGACCATCGCGGGCGGGCAGATGACGGCTCCCGACGGGTTCACCTTCCTGGACTTCTCGGAACTCAACTTCCTGCTGGGCTGACGTACCGAACTCACACGCTCATTGAGGTCGAGTCGAGCCGGGCCCCGTCGAGGGCCCGGCTAGGCTCGTCTCAGCAGGGGGCCTCGTGATCGCCAGACTGTCTCCAGCCGAGCGGATCAGCGCTGCCGTCCTCGGCGCTCTCGCGGTCGCCTGGATCATCGGCGCTGGGCTCCGCAGGGAGCTGTTCTTCGACCCGGTGCTGTTCGGCCTCGGCTCCGGCGCCATCATCGCCGCGCTGGCCATCGGGCTGGTCGTGGCCTTCCGGGCCTCGGGGGTCATCAACTTCGGGCACGGCGCGATCGCCACCTACGTGACCTACGTGTACGTGTCGCTGGTCGGCGACGGCCAGTACCCCGTGCCGCCGATACCCAACCCGCTGGCACCGATCGAGGGCATCGCCGGGATCGAGATCGTCGACTTCCCGACTTTCATCAGCCTGGGCGACTCGATGGGCAAGGCTCCCGCGCTGGTGATCGCGCTGGCCACCGCCGCGGTCCTCGGGCTCATCGCCCACTTCGCCATTTTCCGCCCGCTGCGATACGCCCCGGTGCTGGCCAAGGTGATCGCGTCGGTCGGGATCATGCTGTTCCTGCAGGCCGCGGTGGTGCTGCGCTTCGGTGCCCGGGCCAAGGCGACCGAGCCGATCTTCCCCGACGACCCGGTCGACATCCTGGGGGCACGGGTCGGTCAAGACCGCCTCTGGGTGCTGGGCACCGTCATCGTCATCACCGCCGCGCTGTGGGTGCTGTTCCGCTTCACCCGCTTCGGGATCGCCACCCGGGCCGGAGCTGAGAACGAGCGGTTCACCACGCTGCTGGGCTTCAACGCCGACTTCCAAGCGGGCGTCAGCTGGGTGATGGCCTCGGTCCTGGCCGGTCTGGTGGGGATCCTGGTGGCGCCCATCACCGGCGTGACCCCGAACTTCTTCACCGTGCTGCTCATCTCCTCGCTGGGAGCGGCCCTCATCGGTCGGATGTCGTCGTTCGTGATCGCCGCGGCCGCAGGCCTGATGCTGGGCGTCGTCGACCAGGAGCTGTTCCGCCTGGAACTGGAGTGGGACTGGATACCAGACATCGGGATCCGCAGGGCGCTCCCGTTCGTGGTGATCGCGCTGGCCATGGTGGCCCGGGGCGAGTCGCTGCCGTCGCGGGGCGCGCTCACGGTGGAGCGGCTGCCCGAGGCGTACGTGCCCCGGATCACCCGCGGTCGGATGGTCGGATACGGGGCCCTGCTGGCGGCAGCGTTCTGGTTGACCGTGTTCGCGCCCTTCCAGTACCGGGCCGGCATGCAGAACTCCATGATCGGGGTGATACTGGCCCTGTCGCTGGTGGTGGTGACCGGCTACGTGGGCCAGATCTCGCTGATGCAGATGGCCTTGGCCGGGATCGGCGCCTTCTCGGTGGCGTCCTTCGGCACCCAGGCCGGGATGCCCCTGTTCATCTCATTGCCGCTGGCGGTGGCAGCCGGCGTCGGCTTCGGCCTGATCGCAGCTATCCCGTCGCTGCGCACCCGGGGCGCCAGCCTGGCCATCGTCACGCTGGCCAGCGGACTGGCCATGGGCGAGATCTTCTTCTCGCGCCCCGGATGGTTCGGGCTGGACCGCGGCGTCAAGACGACCGACCCTCCGGTGCTGTTCGGAATCGAGTTCGGGCCCAACAGCGACTTCATCTTCGGCGACGGCAAGATCCCCACCGGCGGGTACGGGCTGTTCCTGCTGGTGGTGGGCGCGCTGTGCTGCATCTCGGTGATGCGGCTGCGACGGTCGCGCCTGGGCGAGCAGATGCTGGCGGTGCGGGCCAACGAGCGGGCCGCGGCCGCGGCCGGCGTGAACGTGGCCGCCATCAAGCTGTCGGCGTTCGCCATATCGAGCTTCTTCGCCGGCCTCGGCGGCGCGCTCATGGCGTTCAACCTGGGGACATACGGCACCGACACGTTCGGTATCTTCGCCTCGCTGACCGTGCTCGCCTTCGCCTACCTCGGCGGCATCAGCACCGTCGGCGGTGCCATCACCGCGGGGACGCTGTTCTCCGAGGGGATCGGCATCGTGGTCACCAACGAGTGGGTGATCGATGTGGGGCCCTACACCGCCTATGTGGCCGGGTTCTTCCTGATCGGCACGGCCGTCTACAACAACGAGGGCATCGACGGATTCCAGCGCAGGCAGTTCCACCAGCTGGGCCGCTGGCTCAGCCGCCGATTGGGACGCGGGGTCCCGGAGCCTGCCGATGTCTGACACCGTTCTCGCCACCAGCGGACTCACCGTGCGCTTCGGCGGCCTGCTGGCCGTCAACGACGTGTCGCTGGAGTGCCGCCGGGGCCGGCTGACCGGGCTGATCGGTCCCAACGGGGCGGGCAAGACCACTTTCATCGATGCCATCACCGGCTTCCTGCCCAACAACTCTGTGGGTTCGGTCCAGCTGGAGGGCGAGGAGGTCTTCGGACGCTCGCCCCATGTGCTGTCCCACGACGGACTCACCCGCACCTGGCAGACGCTGGAACTATTTGACGACATCACCGTGCGCTCCAACCTCGATGTGGCCAGCCGCCGCCTCACGATGGGTTCTGCGCTGCTCGACTACTGGCGGCCCCGCCAGCGCGCCGACCGGGTCGACGAGGTGCTGGAGCTGCTCAACCTGGGCGACATCGCCGAGCGCCAGCCCCGCGAGCTGTCCCAGGGCCAGCGCAAGCTGGTGGGCGTGGGGCGGGCCCTGGTGGCGGAGTCGTCCAAGATCCTCCTGCTGGACGAGCCCGCGGCCGGCCTCGACAAGGCCGAGACCGGGTGGTTCGGCGCCCAACTCCGGCAGCTTGTCGATCAGGGCTACACCATGCTGCTGGTGGACCACGACATGGGCCTGGTGCTCAATGTGTGCGACTACATCCACATGCTGGTCTTCGGCCAGTTAACGGCGTCGGGCACGCCCGACGAGATGCGCAACAATCCCGAGGTCATCGCGGCCTACCTGGGCCACAGCGGGGCCGAGTCGTGAGCGAGCGTCTCCTGACTATCGAGAATCTCGACACCGGCTACGACGGCGTGGCTGTGGTGCGCGGCCTGAGCCTGCACGTAGACGCGGGAGAGGTGGTGGCCCTGCTGGGCCCCAACGGCGCGGGCAAGACCACCACGCTGATGACGGTCTCGGGCATGGGCCAGATCCTGAACGGCTCGGTGACCATCATGGGACGACCGGTGCCGCGGCTGCGCCAGGCCCACCGGGTGGCCCGCTGGGGCGTGATCCACGTGCCGGAGAACCGGGGCCTGCTGTACCAGCTGACCGTGCGTGAGAACCTGCAGTTGGCCAAGACCAGCGGCAAGGTCGACATCGACCGGGCCGTCGACTTCTTCCCCGCCCTCGGCCCGTTGATGAACCGCAGGGGCGGGCTGCTCAGCGGCGGCGAGCAGCAGATGCTCGTCCTCGGCCGGGCCATCGTGGCCGAGCCCAAGCTGATGATGGTCGACGAGATGAGCCTGGGCCTGGCCCCGGTCATCTACGAGGAGCTGATGCCGGTGGTGCGCCGCATCGCCGATGAGACCGGCGCCGGAGTGCTGCTGGTAGAACAGCACGTGGACCTGGCCCTGGAGGTGTCCGACCGGGGCTACGTGCTCAACCACGGCGACCTGGTGATGCAGGGCGCCGCCTCGGACCTGCTGGCGGACCGGGCCCTGCTCGACGCCAGCTACCTGGGTGTCGAATCACTGGAGGACTGATCGCCATGGCCGACAAGACCAACACCATTCTGACCATTCCCGAGCCCCGCACTGCGGCTCTGGCGACCAAGCCGTACCCGGTGGCCGGACCCGGTTTTGTGATCGTCGAGGTGGCGGTGGCGCCGGTGTGCAACGAGGGCCGCATCTACCGCGACCACCAGTTCGAGTGGCACGACAGCCCCGAGCACCTCGGCCACGAGGGGGTCGGCACCATCGTGGAGACTCAGCCGGGGTCGCGGTACAGCGTCGGCGACCGGGTGATCGTCTACCAGGCCAACGGCTGCCAGGAGTGCTTCGTGTGCACCCAGGGACTGTCGCCGACGCACTGCCTGGGCATCCCGTACGAGTCCTATGAGGAGGGGATGGCCCCCCAGGACATCGAAGCAGGCCTGCTCGGTATCGAGAAGGTCAACGGCAGCGCCTCGGGCGGCTTCGGCATGGTGCAGTACCGGCTGGCGCCCGAGCACATGATCCAGCCGATCCCCGACGCATTGTCGTTTCATCACGCCGCCGCGGCCAACTGCCTGCTGGGCTGCACCTACACCGCAGCCGAGGAGGCCGGCGTGCGACCCGGCGACGTGGTGCTCATCGGCGCGATCGGCTTCATCGGCCTGGGCGCGGTGGTGAATGCCCTGTACCGGGGGGCGACGGTAGTGGTGCTGGGCCGGCACCCGTACCGCATGGAGCTGTGCCGCCGGCTGGGAGTGCAGCACATCATCGACCCCGACGACGACGGCTGGCTCGAGCAGGTCCACGCCCTCACGGGCGGGCGGCAGGGCGCCGATGTGGCCTTCGAATGTGCCGGCGTGCCCTTCTACCTCGACCGGTGCATGGCCGGTCTGCGCCGTTACGGCACGATGTACTCGCTGGGCCACGACGAGGGCTCGGTGCTCTACTCGCTGAGCATCCTCAACGACCTGATGGAGCGCCACATCAACTGGACAGGAGGCCACGACGTGCGCCACCGCGACCGCGACGGCCTGCTGAGAATGCTGTGCGACCCGCAGGCGCAGGGGTGGATCGACACCATCGTCACCCACACGTTCCCCATGAGCCGGGCCGGCGAGGCCTTCGAGATCGCCCTCGCCAAGCAATGCGGAAAGATCTACCTCCTCCCCCAGGAGTGAGGGCTGCATGGCGTACCCGCGTCTCTTCAGCGGCCATCTTCGAGGGGGCCGCATCGGCCGCCTTGTCTGGACTCAGGCTCTTCCTGGGGCGGGCTGCGCGGCCCTATAGTGGGTGGCGACCCACTATCAGGCCCTGCGGCGGTTGTGTAGTCACCGCACGCGCCAGAAAGTCCGAGTTCGAGCCATGAACATCGACGAGTTGATCAAGTCCCAGACCCTGGAGGGCAAGGTGGCCATCGTCACCGGGGCGTCCCGGCCCAACGGCCAGGGCCGGGCCATCTCCAAGGCGTTGGCGGTGCGGGGCGCCAAGCTGGTGATGACCGACCTCGAAGGAGACGATCCCCGCTACAACTACGAGGGCTTGGGTGTCGGGTCGGGCGAGGAGTTGGCCGAGGCCGTCGACGAGGTCAGGGCGCTCGGAACCGACGCCATCGGGGTCACCGCCGACATTACCGACAAGGCGCAGATCGGCGAGGTCGTCGACGCCGCGCTCGACGCCTTCGGCGGAATCGACATCCTCGTCAACAACGCCGGGTCGTTGCACGGCCACTTCATCGCCGACACGACCGACGACATGTGGGACGCCTCCTACCGCGTGAATCTCAAGGGGCCTGTCGACTTCGCCGCGGCCGTGGTGCCCCACATGCGCGAGCGGGGCGGCGGGTCGATCGTGCAGAACACGTCGGTGGCCGGCCTCGTCGCCTTCGCGGGGGGAGGCTGCTACAGCGGCACCAAGCACGGCGCGGTCGGCATGATGAAGGTGATGGCCGAGGAGTTCGGCCCGGACAACATCAGGGTGAACGCGGTCTGCCCTGGCAATGTGTGGACCGACATCAGCCGGCGCGAGGCGGAACTGTTCACCGAGCGGGGCTTCGCCGAGAACCCCGAAGCGTTTGTCAAGATGCTGGAGAGCATGGCCAGCCTTCCGGGCCGTTACGCCGCCCCCGAAGACATCGCGGAGGCGGTCGCCTTCCTCTGCACCCCGGGCGCCAAGTTCATCACCGGCACGACCCTGCGAGTCGACGGCGGCATAAGCATCGTCGGCGCCTGAACTGGGGTGTCGCCCCGGGGCGGGCGCCCGGAGGCGTCAGCCGTAGGCGTGCTCCACCACCATGCCGGTCAGTTGCATGGCCCTCAGGACCGGCTTGCCGGACACCTCGGCCACCACGGCTCGGTGGTGCTCGGTATAGGCCATGCAGTCCATCACGATCACGTCGACATCCTGGGAAGTCAGCGACCGGGCCACCTCGGCGTACTGGTCGTCGCTGAAGACCACGTCCTCGCCCGGCACCTGCGGGGCGGCGTAGCGGGCGTGGATCTCCAGCCCGCGGCGTTCGCCCAGGGCCAGCCAGTGCTGGATCTCCTCCTCCATAGCCGCCTCGACGGGCTGCATCACCCCGATGGAACCGGCTCCCCCGGCGACGGTGGCCGCGGTGTCCTCGAGAATCGTGTATGGGGTCACCACGCCGGCCATGGCGTCGAGCTCCTCCCAGGGGAGCGTGCAGCAGATCATCACCGCGTCACAGCCATCGTCCAGTAGGCGCTGCGCCTGCCGCTGCAACCCCTCCAGCACGACCTCGCGGGTGATGTTCACCGTCGATCCGTCTTCGAGGATCTCCGCGTACGAGTTGGGCTCTACGCCCTCCGACAGGGCCCGCAGCTCATCGTCGCTCATGCCGTCCTGAGAGCCGCAGACCACCAGGTCCGCCTCAAGGTCGAGGTGCTCTCTGACGAAAGCGATCATCTCCGGGTCGGACCGGTAGGGGACCAGCACGCCGATTGTCGTCATGGGTCTTTCTCCTTGTTCAGCTCTGCTTGTGCCGGCTACAGCCCTGGCGCCATCCCGCCCGCGATCGGGATGCTCACTCCGGTGAGGTAGCGGCCCTCGGGACCGACCAGGAAGGCCACCACACCGGCCACCTCCTCAGGTTCGCAGGAGTAACCGAGCGGGATGAAGCTGACCTCCAGCTCCTCTGCCTCCTCGTACGACAGCCCGTGCATGTCCATGTGCATCTCCATGACCCGGGCGTGCAGTTGGGTCCTGACCGAGCCCGGGCAGATGGCCACGCAGCGGATGTTGTCGGGGCCGAACTCCAGCGCGATGGCCTTGGTCAGCCCGATCACGGCATGCTTGCTGGCGGTGTAGGGCGGCGGTATGCCGGCCATGGCGCCCAGCCCCGACATCGAGGAGTTGTTGACGATCACCCCGCCGTCGGCAGCCTGCATGTGGGGGATGACCGCGCAGCTGAACCGGTTGACCCCCATGAGGTTGACAGCCAAGGTCTGCGACCAGATCTCCTCGGAGTTCTGCAGCAGCTGGTGGCTGCCGATCCCCACGCCTGCATTGTTGACCAGGATCTCGGGCGGTCCCAGCTGTTCGACGACCTCGGCCACGCAGGACTGCACCGAATCACCGTCGGTGGCGTCGGCATTCACGGCCACGGCCCGGCCGCCCGAGGCCACGATGCCGGCCGCCCGCTCGGCCAGTTCGCCGGCCGTGCGCTCGAGGTCTACCAGGGCCACGGCCGCACCCATCGACGCGAGCTTGGCGGCGACCGCCGCGCCCATGCCTCGCGGATGGGAGGCGCCCGTGACGATGGCGGTCTTGCCTTCAAGGCTCATGGGAACGGCCTCCTCACAGCTCGATGGCGTCGAACAGGTCGCCGCCGTCGAAGGTCAGCGCATCCCAATGCTCGATGAAGCGCCCGTCGGCGGCCTTCCGGAAGAAGTCGGCCGATCGGTAGGCGACGGTGTCGCCCGAGGACGGGTCGATGCCCTCGACCCGTTGCAGGATCACCTCCATGTCGCCATCAGTCATGGTCAGGATCGTCTCGCGTTCGAGGGACGTCATGGCCTGCTTGATCGCCTCGATCTCGGTGATAAGCGCATCGACGCTGGTCTCGTACGGCTGGGTGTTGGATCGATACTCCGGGTGAAGCAGGCCCCGGGCCTCGTCGTAGCGGCCGTCGGTCAAGCACTCGTACAGCCGCTCGACGCTCGGCTTCGACTCGGTGTCGGTCATTGCGGGTTCCTTTCGCCATCGGCGGGTCGCGGGTTGAGGATCAGACGGACGAGAAGTCCATGTAGAGGAGGTACTCGGCGTAGGTGGTGGTTACCTCCTCGTCATGGTGGCGCTGGAGGAAGGTCACCGAGAAGGTGAGAAGGACGCTGCCGTTGGCCTTGTCCTCCATCGAGAGCACCCCCACGGAGGCCCGCACCGGGAGGTCGATGCGTGTCGGTGCCACGAAGCGCACCTTGTTGAAGCCGTAGTTCAGGGTGAAGCCGCGTTCCGGGTCGTCGTTAACGAAGGGGAGTGCGGTCAGCTTCTTCATCACCGACGGGATGAGGGCGATCATGTAGATCCCGTGGGCGATGGTGCCGCCCCACGGGGTGCCTCTGGCCCACCCGGGGTCATTGTGCATGTGGTCCCAGTCATCGGTGAGCGCCGAGAACACGTCAGCTTCGACCTGGGTCACCTGGAACCACTCGGTGGTGCCGAGCTGGCCGCCGACCGTGGCCCGCAGCTCATCGAGGACCTGCCCGGTGTCGGCAACGGCCCTGTCCCCTCCGGTCGTCATGGTTGGACGCCCGGTTGAGAGGTCGACTCGCGCAACGAGAGGGCGATGTCGACGGCCGACGCACCGTCGGCGTGGACGATGAGCGGGTTGATCTCCGCGAACGAGAGGCAGTGGCGGGCCGCCCACGCGAACTCCGACATGGCCACAAGGGCCCGCGCGGCCGCATCCCGGTCGAATGGTCCAGCCCCGCGGTAGCCGTCGATGAGCCGGCCGATGCGGCCGCTCGACACGATCTCCGCTGCGGTGTCCTCGCTGATCGGGGCGGTGTGGATGTTGGCCTCGCTGATCAGGTCGACGAGCACGCCTCCGGGACCGACCACCAGCATCGGGCCGAATCCCGGCTCGTTGCGCACGCCGACGATGAACTCCAGCCCGTCCTGGGCCATGGGCTGAGCCACGACGTGCGAACCCGGCAGGCTGAGTTCTCCGAGGACGGCGACGACTTCGTCGAACGCCGCTTCAACGGCGGCGGCCTCGGCCAGGTTGGTCTTGACGAGACCGTGCTCGGTCTTGTGGACCAGACCGGGTGCGCTCCCCTTGAGCACGATCGGGCGGCCCCACTGGTGCAGCGCGGTCACGGCCTCGGCGCGGTCGCCGACCAGACGGCACTCCACCATCGGCACCCCCGCTCGGTTCATCACCTCGAAGCGTGCCGCCTCATCCAGCCCGCCCCAGCCGGTGAGACCGGCCGGGGCGGCCACATCGGCCAGTCTCGGCATTGCTGTCGCGGGAGCGGCGTCCCCGCACTTGGAGATCACCTCGAGTCCGGCCCGCAGGCCGTGAAGCATCACGCCGCCCAGCTCGCGGGCTCGCTGCTCGATCTGT
This sequence comes from Acidimicrobiia bacterium, assembly GCA_022828135.1. Taxonomy (GTDB): domain Bacteria; phylum Actinomycetota; class Acidimicrobiia; order Acidimicrobiales; family Aldehydirespiratoraceae; genus Aldehydirespirator. Next base: position 91,247 of record JAJEJB010000048.1, read on the forward strand.
GCATTCCGCCCGAGGGCTGCCACCGTGTTGACGATGACCAGCCTGGTGTCGTTGTCCGGCTCGGTCAGCAAGCCGTCCCGCATCACATTGAGCACGAAGGCGTCGTCATGGCCGCCGGCGGCGGGGGCACCGAAGACCATGGCCATCGTGCCGAAGGCGGTGTCGCCGGCCATGGCATCGCAGACGGTGCGCACACCCTCGACATCGAAGCCGAGGGTTATGCCGTCCATCGGGTTGTTGGGCGAACGGAAGTCTGGCAGTAGTTCGTTGAGGCTGATCGCGCCCTCATCGGAGAACGGCGGCAGTTCCAGCCCGGCATCGTCGGCCAGGTCGGCGGCCAGTCCGGCCTCGCCGCCCGACAGCGTCATGACGCCCACCCCGCCGCGGGCGGGCGGATCTTTGAAGGCGAGCAGGTAGGCCCCGGCCTCCAGCAGGGTGTCGATGTCGTTGAAGCGGGGGATGCCGAGCCGCTCGAAGAAGGCCGAGTACACAGCGTCGTCGCCGGCCAGCCCGCCGGTGTGGCTGGCGATGGTGGCCGAGCCGGTCTCGCTGCGGCCGTTGCGCACCACGGCCAGTCGCTTGCCGTTGGCCCGGGCCCTCCGGGCCGCGGCCGCGAAGGCGGCTGGGTCGCGGATCGTCTCGATGAACAGCAGGACCACTTCGGTGCAGGGATCGTCGGCCAGGTAGTCCAGGGCATGGGCGGAGGTCACCACCGCTTCGTTGCCGGTGGACAGGATGCTGGCGATGCCCAGGCCCCGGTCGTCGATGGACAGCATCTGGGCCACCGATCCGCTTTGGGCGATGATCGAGACCGGCCCCGGGGCTCCCAGCCGCTTCATGTAGGTGCCCCAGAGGGTGGCTCCGGTGTGGCGGTTCATGGTGCCCAGGCAGTTGGGGCCGACCACGGCCATCCCGGCGTTGTTGGCGATGCGGGTCAGCTCCGCCTCCTGGGCCTTGCCCTCTGCGCCCCCGTCACCGAAGCCGGAGGCGAACACGATGGCGCTGCGAGCCTCGACCGCGATGGCCTGCTTGAGGGTGTCGAGGACACGACCGGCACCGACGGCCAGCACCACGGCGTCGAGCGGGCCCCGGCAGGCGTCGAGGCTTCCTACGCACTCCACCCCTCGCACCTCGGCGTGTCTGGGGTGCACGGCGACCAGCTCGTGCTGGTAGCCGTGGGTCCGGAGGTTGTCGAGGCACTCCCCGCCGAACGAGCCCTCGCGGTCGGAGGCCCCGACGACGGCCACGGACCGGGGGTCGAGCAGGGCCCCGATGCCGCTCTGCATCCGATCGCCGGCGCGCATCGTCAGTTCCCCCCGCCCCCCTCACGGCGAAACTCGGTCTCCAGGATTCGCACCATGCCCTGCACGCAGGCGTCGAAGATCTCCCGTCCGAGCGCCGCGGTTGCCCGGTGGGGATCCGACAGTGCCCCCGTCGCCGGTACCCAGTCGTCGTGGGGAGGGTGGCAGTCGTAGCTGGGGAACTCCTGGAAAGCCTGCTCCGGCGCGGCGTCCATGTCGACCAGGTCGCCGAAGAGGTGCAGGAACAGGGAGGTCTCGAAGACCCCGGCGTGCTCGTAGGAGAGGTCCAACGGCGGGCCCGGGACGTGTCGTTCGATGATGGCCTCGTCGAACTGCTCGAAGTAGCGGGCCTGCACGATCTTGACATCATCCTGCCCGCTCTGGCGGAACTCCCGGATGGCCAGGTCGCACGCCTCGGTGAGGAACATCTGGTTCTCGTAGTGCCCGTCGACGATGGCCAGCTTGCCGGCCCCGCCGCGGGCGAGGCCGCGCAGCACATCGGTGATCGCGCTCGACAGCGAGTGGCCGTCAAGGCCGACGGTGCCGGGGAACTGGGGCCCGCCACCGGTGCGCAGCTGCGACTTGTAGCCGTACACGAAGGGCGGGGCGACCACCGCATCGATGTGCTCGGCCGTGGCCAGCGCCACCGCTTCGGCCAGCATGCAGTCCACGCCCAGGGGCAGGTGGCGGCCGTGCTGCTCCAGCGCCCCCACCGGGATCAGCACCACTGCGCCGTTGGCGATCCGATCGGCGTACGCCGGCCACGACAGGTGGGCCATCGAGCTGGCGCCCCTGGAGGTTGGGCGACCGGTCACCCCGTCTCTTCGCGGACGCGGACGCCGGCCATGACGCCGCCGTCGATCAGGAAGTCGGCGCCGGTGGCGTAGCTCGACTGGTCCGAAGCGAGGAACAGGACGGCGTTGGCGATCTCGTGGGGCTGGCCGACGCGTTCGAGGGTGGTGATCCTGTGGGTGTAGGCCGCCTCCTCCTCGATCATCATCGCAGTGTTGATCATGCCGGGGCAGACGCTGTTGACGCGGATGCCGTGGCGGCCCCATTCGAAGGCTGCGCTGCGGGTGAGGCCCCGCACCGCGAACTTGCTGGTGACGTAGGCGCCGACCTCGTTGGACGCGATGAACCCGTTCGCTGATGAGATGTTGACGATCGAACCGCCACCGTTGCGTCTCATGGGCTCGAACACGGCCCGCATCCCGAGGAACACGCCGGTCGCGTTGACCGCCATCGTCTGCTCGTACATCTCCAGAGACGTGCTCTCGAGCGGCGAGAACTGTGCGATGCCGGCGTTGTTGACCAGGATGTCGGGCGGGCCGAACGTGTCCTCGCAATGCTGGACGGCCGCGGCCCACTGGTCCTCGTCGGTCACGTCGAGCGCGAACGCTGCGGCTGCGGATCCGATCTCGGCAGCCACCGCCCGGCACGTCTCGGCGTTGATGTCGCACAGCAGGACGCGGGCCCCGTACCGGGCCAGAGTCCTGGCCGACTCGGCACCGAGACCTTGGCCGGCTCCGGTGACGATCGCGATCTTGCCCTCTACCTGAGTCACTCGTCCCCCTTCGGGGTCGGATGGCGGCGCCGGTGTGGCCACGCCGGCGCGGTCACACCGACAGTGTGGCGGGCGTTTCCACCTGTTGGCGAAGGCGACGGACGTACCACCGCTGAAACTCTCCGATGAAGCTCTCCTGGGGGGCGAGGCGGCCGGGACGGTAGGCGCGCGAGGTTGCCCCCTGGTAGGTCCGCTCCCAGATCGGGAAGTCCTCAGCATTCACCTCGGCGTAGAACTCGCACACCTCGTCGGTGTCGTAGTCCTGCCCCTCCTGGGCGTCCTTGTCGACCAGCCAGGTCGTCTGCCAGTAGATCTGGTCGTGAGCCAGGGGTCTGATGCTGAAGATGCTGGCGTGGTCCACCGATATGAACAGCGAGTCGAGCGGGTTGAGGTTGGAGAACACCGACGCTTCGTCAGACTCAGTGAACTGGCCCATCAACGGAGCCACTCGCTTGCCGCCGATCGTCTCTGACTGGTACCCGGGGGCCAGCGGACCCCGCACCAGCCAACGGAACTGGTCGTCGTGCTCGCCGTCCTGGACGATCACTCCGGTCACATCGGGGAGTTGGGTCAGGGCGGCCTCCCACTCCTTCATCTCCTGCTCCGCCTGGGTCGCGGCCGCGATCACCTCTTCGGTCCGGGTGGAGGCGGCCGCCTGCCAGTAGGCCGGCGTGCGGGTCCGTGTGAAGTTGGGGTGGACGACAGGCACGTGGTACGGGTCGATGGTGTTCTCGACGAGGGTCTTCCAGTTGGCGTTGGCCGAAAAGCCCTCGATCCGGATCACCTTGGCGTCGGCGATCCCGTAGAACCGGAAGATGTCCGAGAAGGGCTGGTAGGCCGCGTCGAAGTCGGTAGGGGTGTCCGACACGGACAGGAAGATCAGGCCTTCGAGGACGCGCAGATGGCACGGGCGGAGGTTGTGGGCGTCCGGGTCGAACGTCTCATCGAAGATCACTTCGAGCCGGCGCGACTTGACCTTGCCTTCCAGGCTGTAGCTCCAGTTGTGGTACGGGCAGGTGAATTGGCGCAGCCCCTTGGCGCTCTCACCGCACAGGCGGGCGGCCCGGTGGCTGCACACGTTGTAGAAGGCGCGGACGACCCGGTCGCTGCCGCGGACGACGATCACCGACTCGCCGAACAACGACACGAGTTTGGTGTCGCCGGGTTCGGGTATCTCCGAGCTGTGGCCTGCCACGTACCACAGCGGTTCCAGAAGCCCTATGTCGGCTGGCAACAGGTCAGGGTTGGTGTAGAACCCTGCCGGCAACCCGTAGCCCGGCTGGTACTGCTCAAGTAGTGCATTGATTCTCTCCGACCTCACCTTTCCTCCCGGTCCGTGCTAATGTGGGTCTTGACCCATATTAGCCACCCGAGGCTCGTCACTGTCAAGCGATGGGCTGCCGGGAGAACCGACAGCTCGCCGGACCCGGCGCCGGATGCCCGACCGGCGGGCGAGGAGAACCAGACAATGAGGGACTTGAGGAAGAACATGTTCCGCCTGTCGGCCGTCGTACTGGTGTTCGCGCTGGTCGGGGCCGCCTGCGGTGACGACGAGGACGAAGCACCGGCACCTGCGGCCGAGCCGGTCGAAGCAGCACCGGCCGAGCCGGCCGAGGCCCCCGCCGACGATGCCGATGACACGGTTGATGACGAGGCGGCCGATAACACGGTTGATGACGAGGCGGCCGATGACATGGCTGAAGAAGCGGCGGCCGATGAAGCGGCGGCTGATGACATGGCCGACGACGCCGCAGGCCGGGCTGCTGATGACTCGCTTCCACCGGTGAGGATCGGCATGATCGCCCAGGAGGAGGAGCTCATCGCCTTCCCGGAGATGCGGGCCGCGGCCGAGGCCGTGGTGGCGTACTTCAACGCCGAACTCGGCGGCATCGACGGTCACCCCGTGGAGATCGATGTCTGCGGCGCCGGCGATGGGCCGGAGAGCCACGTGGCCTGCGCCCAGCGGTTCGTCAACGCCGACGACATACACATCGTGGTGAACGGCGGCATCGGCACCAACACGGCGGCCTCGGGTGCGGTCATGGCCGAAGCTGGCCTTGCATCGATGCCCTTAGGCAACGACTTCGTGGAGTACCTGACCCCGGGCGTGTACTCCTTCGAGCCCGGTATACCCGGCCTGTCCCAGGTGTTGTTCGTGTACTCAGCCGCTGGCGGCGCGACCAGCGCGACCCTGTTCCTGTACGACGACCCCAGCGTCGAGGTGTTCGTGCCCGCGTTCCAGGCCATCGCGGCCGACAACGGCATCGACATGAACCAGCACATCCCGATCGGGTTCGAGCCGGACCTCACCGGCCCGATCTCAGCGGCCGACACGTCCAACGACGTGTGGATGTTCGTTCTCGCCGATGGAGCCCAGTGCCAGGCCGCGGCCAACGCGGCCAAGTCGATCGGCTACGACGGCCCCATCCTGACCCTGGACTCGTGCATGCAGGTCGACGTGCTCAGCACCGGCGACCTCGACGGCTGGGTTGCGCCGATGGTCTCGTCGGCGCCCACCATCGACGGCGGGGCCGATGTCGAGGTGATCAACCACATCTTCGACACCTACGGCTCGGCGGAGGCACACGGTGCGGGGCTCGGCGGCTGGGCCCTCGGCAACGTGATGATCGCCCGCGAGGTCCTGATCGCGGCCGGCGGCGCCGATGCCACCGACGAGTCGGTGATCGCCACCCTCGACGGTGGCTTCACCAGCGACACGATCCTGGGTTTCCCGGAGGTGTCCTGCCCCGGACCGGATCCCTGGATCGGCGCCTGCAACACTGCGCCGCTGATGGTGACGGTGGACGGCACCGACCTGATCGCGCCCGACGGCTTCTTCCCCCTCGACTTCACTGAACTGAACTTCCTGCTCGAGGGCTAACGCCTTCGGAACATGCTGGCCCCCGGGGATCGTCCGCTAGGTAATCCCCGGTCAGGCCAGCGTGCGGTGAATCGCCTCGATGAGCTTGCCCGCGTCGGGGAGGTAGGCCTGCTCCAACTGCGACGTGCTCGGCACGGGAATGTTCGGGGCCGCCACCCGCTCGATGGGGGCGTCCAGCAGGAAGAAGTTGTCGCCGGCTGAGGCTTGGGCCGCCAGTTCGGCCCCTAGGCCGCCGCGTATGCGGCTCTCCTCGATGATCACCAGCCGGTTGGTCTTGGCCACCGATATGAAGATCGTCTCGGCATCGAGCGGGACGATGGTGCGGGGGTCGACCACCTCGACGGAGATGCCCTGCTCGGCCAGTGTCTCAGCGGCGATCAGGGCCTGGTTCACCATGGCGCCGAAGGCGACCACGGTGACGTCGCTGCCCCTCCGGCGGACGGCCGCCTCCCCGAACGGCACCAGATGGTCGCCGTCGGGCACCTCCGCTTCCGCGTTCTGGAGACACAGGAGCATGTGCTCGAGGAACAGGACGGGGTCGTTCGACCGGATGGCGGTCTTCAACAGGCCCTTGGCGTCGGCCGGGGTTGACGGCATGGCGATGGGCAGGCCGGGCGTCTGGAAGAAGTGGGTCTCGGTGCACTGCGAGTGGTGCAGGCCGTAGGCGAAGCCTCCGCCGGTCGGCATGCGGATCACCAGCGGCACCTCGTACTGGCCCTGGGTCATATAGCGCCACTGGGCCGCCTGGTTCACGATCTGGTCGGCGGCCAGCAGCGCGAAGTCCGAGAACATGATCTCGACCACGGGCCTCATGCCCTCCAGCGCCGCCCCCATGGCCACACCGACCAGCGCGTTCTCGTGGATGGGGGTGTCGACGACCCGCTCGGTGCCGAACTCCTCCACCAGACCGGCGGTGATGCCGAGGTTGGAGACCCTGATGTCCTCACCGAGCAGGAAGACGCGGTCGTCGCGCTGCATCTCCTCGCGCAGCGCCTCCGTGAGAGCGTCCATGTACTTCACCGCGGCCATGCTCACAGCACTCCGGTCTCGGCCAGATTCTCGAACAGGTAGCCGACATCAGCGGGCTCGTCCTCCAGAGCCAGCTTGAATGCGGTGTCGACTTCGGCCCGGGCCGCCGCACGGGCCGTCTCGATCGCGCCGGCGTCCATCGTTCCCCGCTGGATGAGGGCCGCCTCGTAGCGGCTGATGGGGTCCCTGCCCCTCCACTCCTCGACCAGGCCATCATCGATGTAGCTGAGGGGGTCGGCGTCGTAGTGGCCGGCGATGCGGCAGGTGACCAGCTCCAGCAGCACCGGTCCCTTGCCCTCGCGTGCCCACCCGACGGCGTCGCGGGTCTCGCGGTACACGAGCTCCACGTCGTTGCCGTCGAGGCGTTTGTTGGGGATGCGGTAGTAGCCGGCCCGGCTCCCGACGCCCTCGGCGTCCGGGGGGAAGTGGACGTCGTGGTAGCTGAACTCCACGACTTGGTTGTTGGCCACGATGATCACCAGCGGGAGGCCCCAGATGGCGGCCATGTTCATCATGGCGTGGGAGTCCGGGGTGTTGAAGGCGCCCTCACCCACATGGACCATCACCGCCCGCGACTCGCCCCGCATCTTGATTGCCTGCGCTGATCCGACCGCCATGGTCAGGTTGGCGCCCAGGCAGCCCGACACCCCGTGGGTGTTGTGGGTCCGGTCGCCGAGGTGCACGCCGCCGACGCCGCGGTTGATGCCTGTCCGGCGTCCCATCAGCTCGGCCACCAGCGCGTTCATGTCCGTGCCCCGGCCCAAGTAGTCGCCGAACCCCCGGAACGTCGGGTAGAGGATGTCTTCGGGCTCGAGTGCAGCGGTGATGCCGGCCGAGATCGCCTCCTGGCCGGTGGCGGGGTGGGACATGCTCTCGCACCGTCCCCGCCTGATGAACCGCATGTGCCCTTCGTCCAGGGCGCGGGCCCGCAGCATCTCCCGATGGAGGTTCCTCTGCAGATCCTGGTCGGTGCCTGGGGCGGGGCGTGCCGCCGCGCCAGCTAGCGCACGTTCGACGTCGGCCTTCGTGACGCGCCCCCTCGGGCCGGTCGCGTCCACAGTCGACAGATCGATGCCGTGTTGCTCTGCGAGTCTCTGGGCCGCGGGGGTGGCGACGACTCGCTGCGAGCCTTCGAGCATCACGACCCTGTCTTGGGACACAACACCCGGCTCCGCGGCGACGGCGGTGCTCACGGTCTTAGGTGTACGCGCTGGCGCCGCCTCGGCGGAGGATCCGGGCGCAGTGCCGCGGGCGTCTCTGGCCGCTTCCGCGCTCTCGCCGATCACGGCGATCAGCTCGCCCGGTCTCGCCTCCTCGCCCTCGGCGAGGCGGATGTCGATGAATCCGTCGCAAACGGCCTCCACCTCGACCACCGTCTTCTCGCTCTCGACGGTGGCGATGACCTGGTCCTCCACGACCTCGTCGCCCGATGAGACCAGCCATTCGTTGAGGACGATCTCGCTGGTCGACATACCGACCTTCGGCATGAGTACTTCAGCGCTCACGGGGGTCACTCGCCGGCCGAGATCAGCATCTCGCACAGGCCGACCGACAGGCCCGCCAGCATTCCGCCGTCGAGCACCAGCGAACTGCCGCTGATATAGCGGCAGTCGTCGGAGGCCAGGAAGTGGATCGTGGCGGCCACTTCGTCCATCTCGCAGACCCGTCGCAGGGGGGTAAGCCGGTTGAAGGCGGCCACCTCGGCCTCCGAGTCGGTCTCGTCCGCCAGGGTCTCGGTGGCCACCGTGCCCGGTGCGACGGCCACCACCCGGACGCCGCGGTCGCCGAGTTCGATGGCCGCGCTGCGGGTGACGGCGTCCACCCCCGCCTTGGATGCGCTGTAGGGGCCGTACTCGGGCAGCGAGATGTGGGCCGCCAGGGAGGAGACGTTGATGATCACCCCTCCGTCGTTCATGACCGGCACGCCGTGCTTGATGCAGTAGACCGTGCCCATCACGTTGACTTCGTGGTCTCGCCTGAAGGCTCCGGCGTCGCCGGTCTCGATTGGGCAGTCGAAGTCCCAGACGCCGGCGTTGTTGACCAGGACGTCGATGGGTCCCAGCCGGTCGCGTACCTGGCTCATCAGGGCCCTGACCTGCTCCTCGTCGCTCACATCGGCCCGGATGAAGGTGGCTCCGAGCCGGTTGGCCAGCTCCGAGTGGTCCGAGCGGTTGCAGAAGGCCACCGAGGCCCCCGCGGCCAGCAGGCGCTTCACGGTGGCCAGACCGATCCCGCTGCCACCGCCGGTGACCAGCACCACCTTGTCTGTGACTGAGAACATTGCATCCCCGCCTTCGGCGCGATCGGGATTGGAGCTGGACGCCGGCTGCACTAGGTCCCTACACCCTGCAAGAAAAGGTCGACGGCCAGTTCGGGAATATCGTCCAGGTTGAGGGTGGACTCGGGCATCCAACGCTCGAAGATCAGGCCGTTGACCAAGCTGCGCAGGACGCGGGTCAACTCGGAGGCCGGCCGGTCGGCTCGGATCTCGCCCGTCTCCTGGCCCCTTGCGATGACGACCTCGAGCGCCTGGTCGGACGGGTCGACGGCCGGCAGGAGGGCCGCCACCTCGTCACGGTCCGGCCTAAGGGTCTCCCGGTACATGACTCGGGCGAACTCCTCGATCTGGGCCGACACCTTCAGGTCCGTCCGCATTATCGCCAGCAACTGCTCGCGGGCGGGCGCACCGGCCGGGAGCGGTTCGAGCACCTCGACGATGCGTGCGAACCAGGCCGCGACTGCCTCGCGGAAGACCTCGTGCTTCGATTCGAAGTAGTTGTAGATGGTTCCCTTGCCCAGTCCCGCGGCCAGGGAGATGTCGTCGACCCGGGCTCCGTCGAAGCCCTTGGCTGCGAACTCGGCGGTGGCGGCCTCCAGCAGTTTGCGCCGATGTTCGGCTCTGGTCGCCTCAGTTACGCGGGGCACTGCATTATTATGGGTAGCGGCCCACTTTAAAGTCAACCGCTTCAGGAGTTGGACATGACGGTGTATTCGCTGGTGGACATGCCCAGGTTTGCGGCCGACGGAGTACGCAACGCGGCCCGCGCTGAAGCCGCCGGCCTTCACCGCTACATGGTTGCCCAGGTTGAGCGGGCCGACTGCGTGGCCGTGCTGGCGGTGGTTGCCGACCGGGTGCCGAGGATCGAGTTGGCCACCACGGTCATGGCCATCCAATCGACGCTGCCGCAGTACGTTGCCCAGCAGGCCCGGACGCTCAACCAGATCAGCGACGGCCGTTTCACGCTGGGTCTGGGCGCGAGTCATGAGCCGATCGCGGTAGGGATGCTGGGTCTGGAATGGGACCGCCCGTACCGCCACATGGTCGAGTACTTGGACGCGGTGCTTCCGCTGCTGGCCGACCAGCGGGTGGATGTCGACGGCACGAAGGTGTCCCACCACACCGAGATCGACGTGCCCGGGCCCGCCCCGAGAGTGATGCTGGCCGCGATGGGGCCGAGGATGCTGGCGCTGGCGCGCGACCGCACGGAGGGCACCGTGCTGGCGTTCACAGGGCCACGCACGATCGAGAACTACGTTCGCCCGACCATCGGTGAGGACGCCCTGGTGTCGGCCGCAGTAGGGGTGTGCGTCACCGCCGACGTCGACGATGCCAGGCGCAGGATCCGGGAGGAGCTCGCCATCTACCCCGCCCTTCCGTCCTATCGGGCAATGGTGGAGCGTGAGGGCATCGCCGACATGATGGACCTTGTAGCGGTAGGTCGCCCCGACGAGGTGAGGGCCGAACTGGCCCGGTATGCGACCGCGGGCGCGGACGAGATCGGGATCGAGATTCTCGGCACCCCCGAGGAGACGGAGCAGGCCTGGAAGATGATCGAGGAGGGTCTGGACTAGCCGTCGGCCCCGCTCGGCGGGTTCCTGAGCTTGGTGGCTTCCTCAGCCGCGGCGGGACTCGGCCAGCAGGCAGAGGATCTCGTACATGAGGGTGGCGCCCACCAGGGCGGTGTTGCCCGACGGGTCGAAGGGCGGGGCCACCTCCACCACGTCGCCGCCGATCAGGTTCATGTGCCGGAAGCACCGCAGCAGTGACAGGGCCTCCCGGGTGGTGATGCCGCCCACCTCCGGTGTGCCGGTGCCGGGCGCATAGACCGGGTCGAGGCCGTCCACGTCGAAGCTGATGTAGGTGGGGCCGTCGCCCACGACCCGTCTGGCCTCGGCGGCGGCTCCCGCCACGCCCAGTTCCTCGAACTCCTCGATGAACATGACACGCATGCCCGCGCTCTGGGAGAACTCCCAGCCGTCGCCCCAGTTCTGGGCGCCCCGGATGCCGATCTGGATGCATCGGGCCGGATCGAGCAGCCCGTCCTCGGCGGCCAGGCGGAAGGGGGCGCCGTGGTGGAACTTCTCACCCCGGAACGGACCCCACGTGTCGGTGTGGGCGTCGATGTGGATCATCCCTATCGGGGCCTGCGGGCTGGCCAGGGCACGGAAGATCGGGTATGTGATCGAGTGGTCGCCCCCGGCCGCCAGCGGCACCGCCCCAACGTCGACGATCCGGCGGGTGAAGGCCTCGATGTCGTCGGTGGCCGCGGCGTTGTCGAACACTCGCGAGAAGCGCACGTCGCCGACATCGGCCACCCGGGCCTCGTCGAAGGGGTTGACCCCGGTGGCGTGGTTGATGGCCCGCATCAGCGACGACTGGTTGCGGATCTCGCGGGGGCCGTGGCGGGCACCGGGTCGGTTGGTCACCCCGCCGTCGAAGGGCACCCCGAACATGGCGATGTCCACGCCGTCGAGATCGGGCACGTAGGGGGCCCGCATGAAGGTGGCGATCTCGGAGTAACGGGGCTCGTAGAGAGGGTCGTCCCCGACGTCGATGCCGCGTGCAGCCATGGCGCGAAGGCTAGGCCCCGGCCCCTGGGCGGGACTGCATCCGGTAGGTGACCAGCTCGTCGGTGTCGAGGGGTCCGGGGGCGTAGTGGCACACCGGCTCGTCGCCCAGCTCGAAGATAATGGTGCCGACGCTCATCTTGGTCCCGGGGCCGGTCCGGCTCTGGCACACCGGCCCGCCCGCATACATCGCAGCCAGGTCCTCGACGGTCGAGTCGGGTCGCACCCGCTCTTCGAGCTGGCGCAGCCGGGCCACGGAGTGGTCGAAGCGCCTATGGGGGTGAACAGGCTCCTGGACCAGAGCGTGATTGGTGTGCAGCGCCCGGCCGTCGTCCGCCGACACCGCCAGCGCTTCCGAGGAGACCTCCACCGCGGCTGAACGGTCGCGGGAGCCGATCACGAAGCTGTTGCCGCTGGCGATGGGCACCCGGTCCAGCAGCGCCAGCGCCTCATCCACGGTGGTGCAGCGCAGCAGCATCGGAACCAGCAGTCCGGAGGCGACGCCCGAGGTGCTGTGGGGAAGCTGGCTCAGAGTGGTGATGCCCACCGCCAGCACGTCGCTGTTGACCCCGTTGAGCGCCAGCAGGCCCGCCAGCGACGGCACCAGGATCTCCAGCCCGGACGGGTCCAGGTAGCGCAGCATCACCTGGGTGCCGTCGCAGTGGCGGTCCAGATCCTGGGTCTGGGCGACGATGCCCCGGCCTTGGTGGTGGACGGCCAGCGCGCTGCAGCGTTCGCGCCCGTCGACCGCCGCGCCGGAGGACCGGGCCTCAGCGTCGTCGAGGTACCACCAGCACTCGTCGATGAGCTGCCACGCGAACATCGTCTCGAAGTCCTGGCCGGACCCCTCGGCGATGCCGGCGACCTCCGCCATCAGATTGGGGGCGTGGGCCTCGCCCGCGGCCCGCAGCCTGGTTCGAGCGGCAATCTCCATAACGAACGCGTGCGGGTCGGTGCGGGGAGCCAGATGTTCGAACCAGGCGCCGATCGCGGCGGCGATCAGGCCGCGCAGCTCCTCGCCGTGCTGGCGGCCCCGATCCCGGGGAGCGCCGCTGAGGTTGAGTTCGGGGATCATCGCAGCGCCAGTCTGCACGGCAGCGGCCGGTCGGGGGCGAATGACAGCGCGAATTCCCGGCCCCACGGTGCTTCGGGGTCGAGCATCTCGTGGTCGAAGCGGGCGGTGAAGCGCCCGACGGCCTCGGTTGCCTCCAGCAGGGCGAAGTGGCTGCCCACGCAGAACTTGGGGCCGGTCAGGAACGGGAAATAGGCCCGGCGGTTGAGGTGCAGCCGGCTGTGGTCGGCCCACCGGTCCGGGAGGAACCCGGAGGCGTTCTCGAAGTGGTGCTCGTCCCGGTAGATCACGTACTCGGGGATCAGCACTTCCCAGCCTGCGGGCAGGGTGAACCCGCCGGCATCGAAGTCGGCGACGATCGCCCGGTTGGTCACATGCACCGGCGGGTAGAGCCGCAGGGTCTCGTCGACGATGTGTCGGGGCTCGCAGCTCCGGGCGCCGGGGTTGCGGCCCAGCAGGTCGACCGCGAACGAGATGGTGTTGGTCACCGTCTCGTGGCCGGCCAGGATCAGCGTGACCGCCTCGTCGCGGACGCCGGCGCCGTCCAGCGGCGGGTCGGGCTCGGCGGACGCGGCCACGAGCACGCCGATCATGTCCTGGCCGGGGTCGGCCCGGTCGCGGGTCGCAATGACCGAGTCGATCAGGGTGTGCAGGTCGGCGATGGCCGAGCGGAACGACTCGGGCTCGTTGGCCAGGTCCTCGTTGGCCGGGTCGGACTCGGCCCAGGCGTGGATCTCCTCCACCGCCCGGTCGATCACCGCCACCGCCTCGGCGGTCAGGTCCGTGCTGAACAGGAGGTCGGCCACCACCCGCAGCGTGAGCCGGCGCGCCGCGGGGTACAGGTCGAACTCCTCGGCCACCGGCCAGGACCCGAGCTCGTCGTCGATGATGGCCGTCATCCGCTCCCGGAACCGGTCCACCGAGCGGGCTCCGAGCGGCTTGACGATGCGGCGCCGGCGGGGATGCCAGGTTGGCCAGTGGTAGTTGGTGAGGATGCCCGAGCCGGTGGCGTGGCTCAACCGCTCGAACACCGGAGCCATGCCGACGTGCTGGAGCTTGTCGGCCAGCACCCGGTAGATCGAGTCGAGGTCGTACAGCACCGCGGTGCGCACCCCGGCGAGGTCGATGGCCACCGCGTCGCCGTGTCGCTGCAGTCCGCGCAGGTAGCCGAACATGTCGGCGGCCAGCGCGTCGAACTGGTCGCCGTCCGGCCCGGCGCTCAGCTCAACCATCGATCAGGTCCTGGGGCCGGTAGGGGATCGGGGTCAGCGAGCCGTGCGAGGGCATCGACAACGGGCGGGGATTGTCGAGCCAGCCGTCGATGTCGATCTGCTCGGGAGCCTTGAAGTCGCCCGGATGGGCCAGCGGCTCGTACCCGAGGCTGTCGGCCAACTCCTCGCAGTACCGGTCGAGGGCGGCCGCGTTCACGTAGTTGAGATGGCCGGGCTTCTGGTAGTAGCTGTAGCCGCCGCTCAGGTCGGGCTCGGGTCCCTTGATGATGCCGCGCATCCGCGCCCAGCGCGACGGGTCGTGCTGCTGGTCGCGGATGTGGTTGGCGATCAGGTCGGCGGACGCGGCCAGCGCCCAGTAGCCGCCGGCGGCGAGGTTGGCCGGGCCCAGCACCATCATCTGCGGGTGACGGCGATGGAACATCCAGATGAACAGGTCATTGTCGGCGTCGTGGCTGGAGATCCGGCAGTGCTCGGCGTCCACGAACGGCACCCGGTCCAGGTAGCCGGTGGCCCAGATGATCAGGTCGATGTCCTCACTGGTGCCGTCGATGAAGTGCACCGTGGGGCCGTCGAACCGCTCGATCTCGGGGCGGGACAGGAGGTCGCCGTGGGACAGGTGGTGCAGGATCTGGTCGTTGAGGATGGGATGGTGCGACAGCGGCTGATGGTCGGGCGTGCCGAACCCCACCCGGCCGACGTCTCCGACGTGGATCTCCAGGAAGCGCCGGAGCCGCTCCTGACTAGACACCGAGTTGATGGCGAAGCAGTCGAGGGGGATGCCCCCGATCAGCTTCGGGAAGAACCAGTAGGCCCGCCGGGTGGAGATAACCGCCCGGTCGGCCGTGATGGCGGCGTCCACCGTGATGTCCACCGCGGAGTTGCCCGCGCCGACGACCATCACCCGCTTGCCCCGGAATTCCGAGGCTCGCTTGTAGGTCTGGCTGTGGTGGGCCTCGCCGTCGAAAGTTCCTGGATAGGTCGGGACGTTGGGCACCCGCTGGAAGCCGGGGCAGGCCACCAGCCCCCGGTAGCGGCGGACCTCGCCGGCGGCCAGCGTGACATCCCAGCACTCGCCTTCGCCGGTCTCGACCGGGACGGCCCGCTCGACCCGGGAATCGAAGGTGTAGTGGCGGGCCAGGCCGTGGTGGGCGGCCCACGCGTGTATGTAGTCGCGTATCTCCCACCAGCGGGGGTAGGTGGGGTAGTGGTCGGGCATGGGCAAGTCGGCCCAGCCCGAGCGGGCCGCGGAGGAGATGAAGTGGGCCGACTCGTACATCCCGCTGCCGGGGTTGTCCATGTTCCACATGCCGCCGACCGTCGGCCCGGCCTCGATTCCCTCGAAGGCCACGCCGGCTTGCCACAGCGCCAGCGACACCGAAAGGCCCGACGGCCCGGCACCGACGACCAGCCATCGATCAGTGCGGTCATCGGGCTGGGTCACGGTGCTGCACGGTAGCTATGGTGCCCTCTTGTGCCGTCACCGGAGGAGCCTGCCCTGTTCTCCCTAGCCGGCAAGGTGGCGGTGGTCACCGGGGCCGCCTCGGGCATCGGCCTGGCCACCGCCCGGCGGTTCGCAGCCGCGGGCGCGACGGTGGTGCTGAGCGACATCAATGACGCCACCGACGAGGCCTCCGACCTCGGGGCGGACTTCCTGGCGGTCGACGTGTCCGAGGAGGACTCGGTCGCCTCTTTGGTGGCCTCAGTGGTCGAGGCCCACGGCCGCCTCGACGTGATGGTCAACAACGCGGGGGTGCTGCTCACGGCCAAGGGGATCGACGCAGACTCCACCGACGACGTCCGGCGCATGATCGACGTGAACCTGTTCGGGGTCCTGTTCGGCATGAGGCACGCGTCGCGGGCCATGGGCCCCGGCGGCGCCATCGTCAACACCGCCTCCATGGCCGGGATCGTGGGCTTCCCGGGTCTCAGCGCCTACGGGGCCTCCAAGTGGGGCGTGGTGGGGCTAACCCGGCACGCAGCTGTGGAGCTGGGTCCTCTCGGTATCAGAGCAAACTGCGTCTGCCCGACCGGGGTCGCTACCCCCATGGTGGGCAGCGACCTCGACCACTGGGCGGTCCGGTCGCAAGTGCTGGCCCACCAGCACACCGACCGGCTCGCCACTGTCGACGATGTGGCGGCCGCCATCCACTACCTGGCCTCCGACGACGCGTCCATGGTCAACGGCCACGCCCTGTGGGTCGACGGCGGGCTGGGCGCCGGCATGAGCATCGAGATGATCGAGGCCGCTGTCGGCGGGTCCATCCGCGACGGCACCGCCATCATCGAATGACGGCGATGACGTGAGAGAGCCCTCATGACCGATCCCGACCTCCAGCGGCTGCTCGACATCGAGGCCATCAAAGCGCTCAAGGCCCGCTACTGCTGGTACACCGACGACCCCGAGCAGTACCACCGCTTTCCCGAGCTGTTCACCGAGGATGCGGTGTTCATCGAGGAGCCGATCGACCATCTGGAGGGCCGCGACGCCATCTTCGAGTGGAACGAGGAGTACGCCCGTACCTGCGTGTGGTCGCGGCACTATGCGGTGGCTCCGCTCATCGAGGTCGACGGCGACACAGCCTCGGGCCGCTGGCAGGTCCTGCTCCTGTCGATCCAGCTCATCGACGGCGCCGAGCAGATGCTGTGGGCCGCGGGCACCTACACCGAGGAGTACCGCCGGGTTGACGGCCAGTGGCTGTTCTCGCGGGTCCATGCCGCCGGCCGCTGGATGACCAGCTTCGACGAGGGCCTGGTCGAGCACCTCACCCTCTTCGACCAACTCTGAGCGGTCGGCGGGAGCGCCGCTCGCCCGCGCTCTAGCCCAGGAAGCGGTCGAGGACGTTGCGGGTGATGGTCTCGACCTGGGTGTCGCCCACCGCCAGGGCGTGGCACCACTCGGTGGTTCCCGCGCAGAAGACCTCGCCTGCACCCTTGGACATGGCGGTGATGACCGCGCTGCCGTAACGGATGCGGTCGCGGTTCTCCGGGGTGTCTTCAGCGAAGAGCGCCTCGGCTGCGAAGGCCAGGTCGCCGTCGGCGATGGAGATCAGGTTCCCGGCCTGGCCGTGGTCCTCCTCCTCGAGCGTCACCGGAGTAAGGGCCAGAATCTCCAGTTCGTCCGGTGTGCCGTCGTCGCCGGTGGGATAGGGGAGGCCCTGGTGGAACGTGTAGGCCACGCCGTCGGTCTCGTAGCCCACGAGCGGGACGTCGCCGCCGAGGATGTCTCCGTAGTACACGTCGGCCCCGTCGAAGGCCCAGTGGCCGGGCCGGTACACGATGAACCCGCCCGCCCCTCGGGGCGACAGGCCGGCCATGCGGGAGTACACGCCCCGGAAGCCGTTGGCGCCGAAGGTGGTGACCGGGGGCCGGTCGATGTAGTGGGCCTCGAACGCGCCGGTGCGCTGGTCGATGTCATCGCTGTGGCGCTTGGGGTCGGCGTGGGCCGCGTACTTGTGGCACACCTGGGTGCTCAGGCCTTCCTCCATGCGCACCTGCCACACGATGTTGCCGCCTAGGCGGGCGTAGCTGCCGCCCCGCTCGATGAACCGGTCGAGGACGCTGCGGCCCGCGGCCGTCCAGTACTCGTCGTGGCCGGTGGTGACAACCGCCCGGTACCCGTCGAGCACGCCGGGGTCGCGGTCGAGATCCCACTGCGACAGCAGCTCGGGCTCGTACCCGTTGGCCTCCAGCCACCGGAAGGTGAGCGCGTCGTAGCGGGCCCAGCCCGCTGCCACCGTCCACACCGAGTAGCCGTGGCTGATGGCCCAGTCCGCGGCCGGAACCCCCACGGCTGCGCCCACTGGCGGGGGTGGCTGGGCGATTCGGGGCGCTCCGACCGGGGTGCGGATCAGGCCTCTCGACCAGGGCCGATGGAAGCTGAGGCGGGGCTTGAAGCTCTTCTCCCGCACTTCCAGCGGATCGGCGGTGTGGTCGACGTACTCGTCGGAGAAGTAGCCGCAGCCGCCGCCCCAATCGTTGTACTCCTGCCACGTGTAGGTGGCCGCGACCATGGCCAGCTTCGAGCCGCGGCCCGGTTCGGCCGCACGGAGCACGAAGAATGCGTCCTGCGTGACCTCCTGGCCGTCCCGCTCGCCCCGCAGCACCACGATGTAGCCGCCCGATGCCCAGCCCGCCGGGATCTCGAAGGCGGCGCCCTGGGTCCAGCCGCAGCCGTCCGAGACCACGTCGTCGGGGATCGGATGGCGGGCGCCCACCAGGCCGCCCTGCTCATACACCTTGTCGAAGGTGTGCCCGTCGCGCCATACCTCGAACCCCCAGTTGGCCGCGGACGTAGAGACGTGCAGGCCGACCGTCTCGCCGGGGGCGTAGCTGGGCCGGTCGGTGTAGCCCCAGATCGCCAGCGCCTCGGGGTCGGCTCCGGGGCCGTCGGCGGCGATGCGCTCGAGCCAGGTGAGCCATTGGCCCTCCGACGAGCCCCGCTCCGCGGTCACGGCTGCGACCCGGGCCTCTCGAAGTGGCCGCGAGCCACTACGGCATCACCATGACCTTGCACTGGTCGGTGGGCGTCCGCAGCGCCTCGAAGGCCTCCGGCAGGGCGTCGAGCCCGATGCGGTGCGAGATCATGGGAGTGGGGTCTATGCGCCCGGTGGCGATCATCTCCATGATGAACTCGTTGTCGGCCTTCGTGTAGACGCGGGCGGTGCGGACCTGCGGCTCCTTGAAGTATGCGAGCAGGTGGTCGAAGGAGTCCGGCTCCATGCACACGCCGCCGGTCACCACCGTCCCTTGGGGCCGGACAGCGGCGATGGCCGCGTTGAGCATGCCGGGTCGCCCCACCGCCTCGATCACCACGTCGGGCTCACCCCCGGTCAACTCCGCGAAGCGGGTGGCCACGTCGGTGTCGCCGTCGGCGTCGATGGCGTCGGTGGCGCCCAGGCGCAGGCCCAGCTCTCGGCGGTGCTCGACCCGCTCCGACACCACCACCCGGCGAGCGCCGAAGAACCGGGCCCAGACGGTGATGGCCTGACCGATGGGGCCTCCTCCCAGGATCAGCACCCGGTCACCGATCTGCAGCGAGGCCTGGCGCACGCACACCAGCCCGGTGGCTAGCGGCTCGCACAGCGCGGCCACATCCATGGAGACGCCGTCGGGAACGGCCAGCAGGTCCGACAGCGACACGGTCAGGTACTCGGCGTAGGCGCCGTCGGGCTCGTCGGGGCCGAGCGCCCCGAACGTGAGCTGATCCGGGCATTCCTCGGGACGGTCGAGCAGGCACTGGGGACAGCGACCGCATGACCCGATCGGTATCGCGTACACCCGGTCACCCACCGTCCAGTTCCCGACCGGTTCGGGGCCGATCTCGACGATCTCGCCGGTCACCTCGTGGCCCAGCACCGCGCCCCGGCGGGCCAGGTCGCCCTCGGGGGTGGTGGCGTGCAGGTCCGAGCCGCACACCCCGCACGCCGACACCCTGATCACCGCCTGACCCGGGCCGGGTCGCGGATCGGGGATGTCGGCGATGCGCAGAGGCTGGCCGGGTGCGTCGTAGATGGCTGCTTTCATGTGGGGCAGTCTCCTTGTGGTCGTGAGGTCGGGTCGTGCATCAGCGGTCCCCGTGGCGGCGCACCTGCAGGGCGGTGTCGCCCCGGCGGGGGAGCACCGGCGGGTTGCGCTGCCAGTCGTCCACCCAACCGTTGGCGCAGCGGCCGCTGCGGTGGGCGTCGACCATCAGGTCCGCCGGCACCGGGCTCATCAACTCGATGTGGGTGCCGTCGGCGTCGTACAGCCAGGCGATGGTGCTGTCGTACTCGGGGTAGTCGGCCGGTTCGCTCAGCGGCTCCACCCCGCGGTCCACCGCCCGCTGCCACACCCCGGCCACGTCGCCGGTGGTGAAGCAGATGTGGTCGTAGCAGCTTCCCCGCCGCTCGAACACTGGACCGTCGATGGTGTCGAAGGCGCCGCCGATGATCTCCAGGCTGAACTCGTGGCCGGCCGCGTCGAAGAACGGGTCGCTCAGCATCACGAAGCCTTGCGTGCCGCCGCCGGGAAGCGGTGCGGTGAAGTCGTAGGTCTTGACCAGTCCGAAGTGCTCGACCCAGAAGGCCTCGGCCCGGGCCAGGTCGGAGGTCACGAAACACACGTGGTGCAGGGCCAGGTCCTCCCGGCGGCCCCTGGCAGGCCGGGGAACGGCCACGTCGCGATGCTCCACCAGGTCGATCATGAGCCCCTCGGGCGACCACACCCCCGCGGCCACGGCCAGGGTCACCCCGTCGACGATGAACGGCTCCGGCTCCCACGCCGACGGCACCCCGGCGTCGATGAGCCCGGCGTAGGCGGCCTCCACGTCCTCGCACACCAGCGCCACCCGCTCGATGCTCCAGGGCTGGCTCCTCAGGTACTCCTCAGACTCGGCCAGCAGGGGCGGGCCCTGGAACTCGAGCAGCACGTCGGTCCCCGCGCCCCCGTAGGCCACGTCATGGGAGCCGCGGCGGTAGGTCCGCTCGGTCACCTCGCAGCCCAGAGCCCGGTAGACGCCGAAGCTGTAGTCCACGTCGGGGCTCAGAAACCCCACATGGTCGAACCGGAACTCCATCACCAGACCTTCATAGCGGCTGCGTTCCTAGCCGGCGAACTCGGCTCGGAGGGTGTCGACATCCAGGCCGACGCTCTCGACGATCTGCACGAACGAGTCCCAGTGGGCGGGAAGGATCTCGACCGGCTCAGTCGAGGCCATGGCCCGCCAGCCCCGCTCTCCGGGCAGATAGATCTCGTCCACTCCGGGGCGCCGCTTGGCCCCCTTTACCGCCTCGACCAGCCGGTCCGACTTGCGGCCCGCCTCGCCGGCGGGCATCCAGTGCGACGGGTCGATCACGATCACGCAGGCTCCGCCGGTGAGGGCCTCGTCCCGGGGTTCCAGCCAGTAGGACGGGGGTCCGGCGATCTCAGGGCTCAGCCGGGCTCCAGGGTTGATGATCCCGGCCAGCATCTCGGTGAACAGGTTGAACGCATAGAGCCGGGGTGTGCCGAACACCGACGGCGCCTCGCAGTCCGATATCCGGCCGTAGTCCTCCATCTGCTTGAAGTAAGGAGCCGGGTCGTCGGTGAGCTCGCCGGTGTCCGGGTCGACCAGGAACGGTCCGGGGAGCCGCTTGCCCTGGAAGTAGGCCTCGCTGAGGTCGCCGTCGTGGACCTCCACGGCCTGGATGTCGGAGGTGATGGGCGGGTGCTCGCCGCCCGGGGCCGCGGCCGCGAACGGCGCCCCCGAGAGCACGTTCTCCATCCCTCCCCACGGCGACACCAGCGGCAGGCTGTTGTTGGTGGCCATGGCCAGCATCCCCTCGCGGGCCGCCATCCGGACGTAGGTCCCGAAGGCGCCCGCGTCGTTGAAGTCCCGCACGAAGGCGATGGCGATGGCGTGTTCGCGGGCCTTGGCGATGGCGGCGGTGGTGGCCATCGTGATCGCCCACTGGCCCGAGGATCGGTGGGCGTCGATCACCAGCCAGGCCGGTCCCTCGTCCACCACCTCGGGAACCGCGGTGACATCCATGGTGCCGGTGCGTGCCATCAGCACCGGGATCTCGAAGACGCCCATGCCCTGGGTGAGCTTGCCGTTGCGGTCCCCGTCGGACACGCAGCCGGCAACCACCGCAGCGTGCTCGGCCGAGTAGCCCAACTCGCCCAGCACCCGGCGGTAACAGTGCTCCAGAAAGTCAGGATCCTCGCGCCGCATGGCACCGCCCCGGACGGAGTCGGGCTCACTCATGTCGGCTCCCTTTCGTCGCGGCGGGACTTACTACTGCAAGACTCTCTCCCATGGCTACTCGCATCAGCAATGCCGAGGTGAAGCGGCTGCCAGCGGACTGCACGACCGAGGACATCGTCGAGGCCAACGAGCGTGACGGTGGCGTGATCGTCGACGGCTGGCTGTCGCCCGACCTGCTGGACCGGTTTAACGCCGAACTGGAGCCGTGGCTCGATTCCCACGGCGGCACCGACTCGGGCTCCGACCCGTCCGACGAGTTCCTGGGGAGGCGAACCCGGCGGCTCCACGCGCTGTGCGTCAAGGCCCCCAGCTTCGTGGAGATCATGCTCGACGAGCGCCTGCTCGGCTTCGCTGAGGCGGTGATGGGGCCGATAAGCCCCACGATCATCCTCAACAACGGCGAGGTCATCGACATCGGTCCGGGGGAGTTGGCCCAGCCGTTCCACCGGGATGACGACGCCTGGAACTTCGCCCACCCGGCAGCTCCGATGATCGTCAACAGCATCGCCGCTCTGGTCGACATCACCCCCGAGATGGGGGGCACGCTGGTGGCTCCCGGCAGCCACCGCTGGGAACCCGGCCGGCAGCCTGATCCCGGAGAGGTGGCCGCCTGCTCGCTGCCGGCCGGCTCGGTGCTGTTCTTCCGGGGCGACACCCTGCACGCCGGAGGGGCCAACCGCACCGGTGACCGCCGGCGGCGGGCTCTGTCCACCGGCTACTGCTGCGGCTGGCTGCGGCCGGTGGAGAACAGCTACACCAACATCGGGCCCGAGGTGGCCCGCAGCCTGCCCCGCCGAGCCCAAGAGCTGCTGGGCTACGCCCTCTACGATGCCTCGGCGGTGGGCGGCGGCTACCTCGGATACCACGACATGGGCGACCCCATGCGCCTGATGATCGTGTAGTAGTTCGCAGCAACGCTGATGTGACGGCGAACCTGACCGTCAACTACACCCTCGGCGGGACGGCGACCTGCGGGGTGGACTACACCATTCCGGGCGCCAACTGCAGCGCGATGACCGGGACGTTTCAGATCGACGCTGGCACGAAGCACGGTGCGGAAATCTACCTGACACTCACCTAACAGGAGGACGCGGTATACGACAACCAGCAGACACTGATTCTGGCCATCGTCGCCGGCGGCGGCTACACCCTCGGCAGCACTTCGGCAACCACGGTGACCATCCACGAGAACAGCGGCCAGGCCATGTTCATGACCAGCGGCACGCCGACCGTGGGCAACTCCCTGTCGTCCCGGCAGGTCTGCGCCGACCCCGACGGCGATGGCACGTTCAACTACAGGTGGCTGCGGAGCGATGAGGCCGATGGCACGAGGATAGGGAGACCAACTGGAGCAAATTCCACGACTTACACCCTGCAGCAAGCAGACGTGGGCAAGTACCTCCTTCTGCGGGCCACCTACACCGACTCAGATGGGCTGTACACACAGGTCTACACGTCGCCAATCGGTCCGATCGGGCAAGGGACCAACAACAAGGTGCAGTTCAGCCGCGACAGCTACAA
>JAJEJB010000020.1 GCA_022828135.1 Acidimicrobiia bacterium
GCCCGCACCATCGTGCGCATCGGCACCCACGACGACGACACCGACCAACCCGACACCGAGCTGACCCTCACCCTCCAACCATCGGGCGGCTACCAAATAGCCGCCCCCGGATCAGCCACAACAACCATCACCGACAACGACTGACGACACTGCTGGGTCCAGCCACACCCCCGCCCCCTTCTCTTCGTTTTCTCGGCGCCCTGCGCTCGATCTCTCGGTCGTAGCGGCCCGAGAAGGTCTGCATAACCACGCGCTGGCGCCATCCCACCGCGCCGTCTGTCGCGGCCGCTGGACGCGATCACTCGACAACCTCGGCGAGTCGGACCGGAGCCCCGGTGGAGATCGAGCGGTGCGCGGCGATACCCATGGCGACCGAGACGAGTCCGGCCGTGAGGCTCGCCTGAGTCGAGGCGCGCCGCCCCGGCGCATCCAGCCAGCGGACGGCCTCAGCGAAGCGCTGATGCTCCACGAAGCTGGAGCCGTGATGCAGGCCCTCGTAGGGGGCTGTGCTCGGCGCACACACCGACTCCACGTCACCGATGCCGTGCGTTCCCCGGCGACCGATGCGCACCACGTCCGACGGCACGAGAGCCTCGATCTTGCCGGCGTCGCCCATCACCGAGAACTGCTGCTGGTCCTGGGTGGCCTCCGCGAACATGCACAGGTCGAGCAGGCCGCGGGCGCCGTCGTCGTAGTCGACGATCACGTAGGCGCTGTCGATGATGTCGGGGACACGGCCGTCGTAGCTCTCGTCGAGATGGTTGAGCACTTGCGCGCCCGAGGCGAACACCCGCTCCGGGCGCCCCGGCATCACCAGGTTCATGAGATCGAAGAAGTGGCAGCACTTCTCCACGAGAGTGCCCCCGGTGTTGGCCCGGAAGCGGTTCCAGTCGTCGACCTTGCGCAGGAACGGGAAGCGGTGCTCGCGCAGCGACACCATGCGCACCCGGCCCGCGGTCCCGGCTCGCACCTCGTCGATGAGCCGGGCGAACGGCGCCATGTAGCGGTACTCGAGCCCGACCCAGACCAGGCCGCGGTGCTCTGCGGCCGCCTCGAGGATCCTCTGGCAGTCGGCGACGGTGGTGCACAGCGGCTTCTCCACCAGGACGTGAAGGACGGTGCCGAGCACGTCGTCGAGCACCGCCGCGTGAGTCATGTTCGGCGTGGCGATCACCACCGCGTCGCACACGCCTGCTTCCAGCATGTCGCGGTGGTCGTCGAAGCGGGCCGCTCCGGGTGCGAGTGCCGCGGCCGCTTCCATCGAGGCGCCACTCGGGTCTACGACCGCGGTGACGCTGGCGCCGGGCAGGTGGTTGATGTTGGCTATGTGCTCGCGGCCCATCATCCCGGTGCCGACAACCCCGTAACGCACCTCGTCCATGCTCATCGGACCCGCCCAACGCACCCGCCCGCCGAGAATCGCTCCATCGGGTGTCGGCATGTCGCCGATAGCGTGTCGGAGATGCAGGTCGGGCTCATAGACCCCCATCGTCGCCCGCTGGGCGGCGATTTCCAAGTGGGGCCGCTAGGGGTGGGCTGCTGGCGCTTCGTGGCCCGTCCCGACGAGGAACTGCGGGCTGTTCTCGAAGCCGGACTCGACCTCGGCATGAACCTCGTCGACACCGCCGACATCTACGGGCTCGGCTGGGGCGGCACCGCCCGCGGCGAGGCCGAGGAGAACCTGGGCCGCATCCTCGCCGCCGAACCGGCCTTGCGCGACCGCATGGTGCTGGCCACCAAGGGCGGCATCCTCCCCGGCATCCCCTACAACTCGGGACGCCCAGCCATCACCGAGGCCTGCGAAGACTCGCTGCGTCGGCTGCGCTGCGACGTGATCGACCTCTACCAGATCCACCGCCCCGACATGTTGACCCACCCCGCCGAGCTGGCCGAAGCGCTCGCCGGCCTGCGCGCCGCCGGCAAGATCCGCGAGGTCGGCGTCTCGAACTTCACGACCGCCCAGCACGAGGCGCTGGCCGCCCACCTGCCCTTCCCGCTGGCCGCCACCCAGCCCGAGTACTCCGCGGTCAAGCTCGCACCGCTGCGAGACGGCACCTTCGACCTGTGCATGCGAGACGGCGTGGTGCCGCTGGCCTGGAGTCCGCTGGCGGGGGGACGCCTCGCCGACGGCGGCGATGCCCGGCCCGAACTGCTGGCCACCCTCGACCGTCTCGCCGAGCGCGAGGGCGTCGACCGGGCCACCCTGGCGGTGGCGTTCGTGCTGGCCCATCCGGCCAAGCCTGTCGCACTGCTCGGCACCCAGCGTCCCGAGCGTCTGGCCGGCCTGGCCCGAGCCGTCGGAGTGCAGCTCGACCGCAGCGACGTCTACGACATCATCGAAGCCTCCGACGGGGCACGCCTGCCATGACCGCGCCCGGGCCGGTGGAGGTGTCGTGGTTTGCGGCTCTCTGCGACGACGACTACCGGTATCTCGGGGTTCCCGACCCAGCGCTGGCCGCCAGCTGGGAGCACTGCCGCGACATCACCCTGGCGGCCGACCGCAACGGCTTCGACAACATCCTGCTGCCCTCGGGGTATGCGCTGGGCATCGACGCTACCGCCTTCTCGGCCGGGGTCGCGCCCCTCACCGAGCGCATTCGGCTGCTGCTGGCGGTGCGGATGGGGGAGCTGTGGCTGCCCCAGCTGGCCCGCCAGATGGCCACCATCGACCGGATGCTCGGCGGCCGGCTCACCATCAACATCATCTCCAGCGACATGCCGGGCGAGACTCTGGAATCGGCGCCGAGATACCGCCGCACCCTCGAGTGGATGCATGTGCTGCGCACGCTGCTCAACGGCGAGCCGGTGGACTTCCACGGCGAGTTCGTCGACCTGTCGCTCGACCCGCCCAAGGCTCGCACCACCTCGGGCCGCTGCCCGCCGTTCTACTTCGGCGGATTCTCAGAGGCGGCCAAGGACACCGCCGCCGAGGCCTGCGACGTGTTCCTGACGTGGCCCGACACCGTGGCCGGTGTGGCCGCCACCGTCGCCGACATGAGGCAGCGGGCGGCCCGCCGCGGCCGGAGCCTGCGCTACGGCCTGCGCAGCCACATGATCGTGCGCGACACCCACGACGAGGCCCGAGCCGCGGCCGCCGCGCTGGTGAGCCGCCTCGACGACACGGTGGGCGCCGCCATTCGGGGCCGCTCCCTCGACGCGGTCTCCGTCGGGGTGAGCCGACAGGCCGAGCTGCGCGATGTGGCCGACGGCGAAGGCTACGCGGAGGCCAACCTGTGGACCGGCATCGGCCGGGCCCGCTCGGGCGCGGGCGCGGCCATCGTCGGGGATCCCGACGAGGTGGTGGCCAAGCTGCAGGAGTACCGCCGAGCCGGGATCGACGCCTTCATCCTGTCGGGGTATCCGCACCTCGACGAGTGCGACCTCGTGGGCCGTCACGTCCTGCCCCGGCTCGACCGCGGCCCGCTGCAGATCGCGGTCTGAGCCCGGTTCGGTCCCACCGTCTGTCCTTGCTTTGAGCGTCGGCTGATCGGCCCCGGCCCGACACAGCGCGGGCGCGTCGAAGGTGTAGAGTTCGCCCGCCTGTAAACGCTTGCGGAGGGATGCCGGGTGGCGAGCAGCACGTCGCAAACGAGCCCCTGGTGGCAGGGCGCGGTCGGCTATGAGGTCTACGTGCGCTCCTTCGCCGACTCCAGCGGCGACGGCATGGGAGACCTGGCCGGGATCACCGAACGGCTCGACTATCTGAGATGGCTGGGCATCGACGCGGTCTGGATCACCCCCTTCTATCCGTCGCCGGGCCACGACCACGGCTACGACGTCAGCGACTACTGCGAGGTATCGCCCCGCCACGGCACGCTCGCAGACTTCGACGCACTGGTGGACGCCGCCCACCGCCGGGGCCTGCGAGTGATGGTCGACATCGTGCCCAACCACACGTCGAGCGAGCATCGCTGGTTCGCCGCCGCCCGCCGCGACCCCGACGGCGAGCACCGCGACCGCTACCTGTGGGTGGACCCGGCGCCCGACGGCGGACCGCCCAACAACTGGCGCAGCCACTTCGGCGGCCCGGCCTGGACCTTCGACGATGCCTCCGGACAGTACTGGTGCCATCTGTTCCTGCCGGAGCAGCCCGACCTCAACTGGCGCAACGAAGCGGTCCGCGACGACTTCGACACGATCCTCAAGTGGTGGATCGACAGGGGAGTGGACGGCTTTCGCGTCGATGTGGCCCACGGCCTCATCAAGGACGCCGACTGGCGCGACAACCCCCAGATCGCGCCGGTCGCCGACGGCATGGACCCCCGTGCCGCCTTCAACGCCTTCGAGCATCTCCACGACCTGAACCAGCCCGACAACGACGGCATCTTCCGGCGCTGGCACCGGCTGTGCGCACCACATGAGGCGATGCTGCTCGGCGAGGTCAACCCCCCCGGGCCCGAGCGCATGTCCGGCTACGTCTCACCCGGCGCCCTCGACCGGGCCTTCTTCCTGCGGCTGGCGATGCTGCGCTGGGAGCCCCGAAGGCTGCTGGAGATGGCCCGGGCCATGCACGACGCCGCCCCGCAGGGGATCTCCTGGGTGATGAGCAACCACGACCAGCCCCGTCCGGCGAGCCGCTTCGGCGGCGGCGAGACCGGTGTGCGCCGCTCGCTGGCCATGAGCACGTTGATGATGGCGCTGGGCGGCACGCCGTTCCTGTATCAGGGCGAGGAGTTGGGCCTTGACGACGGCGTGCTGCGCGGCGGCGGATACGACCCGGTGACGGTGCGCAACGTCGGCGCCACCAGCGGACGCGACGGATGCCGCACCCCGATGCCGTGGGACTCGAGCCCCCACAACGGCTTCAGCACGGCCCAGCCCTGGATCGACGCCCACCCCCGCCGCGCCGAACAGACCGTCGCCGCCCAGCGCGACGACCCCGATTCGCCGCTGCACCGCTATCGCAGCCTGCTGGCCGTCCGTCGGCGGCATCCCGACATGTGGCGGGCGCCTCTGGAGTGGATCGACACGCCGGACCCCCAGGCAGCGGCACTGCGGCGGGGCACGGTCGCGGTGGTCGCCAACCTGTCCGGCCGGCGCGCTGACGTCAGTCTGGGATCCCCCGGATGGGAGCCCGTCTTCGCCAGCCATGAAGGCAGCCGTCAGGCCGGCCCGGCCCATGACGCCATTTCCGTGCCTGCCGAGTCAACCATCGTGCTGGCGCAGGATCAGCCCGGAACATAGACAGAGTCAGAGGAACTCGTCGACGCCCACGTCCAGGCAGTGTCGGGTGTGGCGGCGGATCATGGTCATGAACATCTCGTCGCCGCGGGGGTCGGGACTGCTGAAGGTCGCGCCGAGGACGGTGATCATCACCCCGTGCATGGCGCCCCACCGGTACAGGTCCCAGCATTCGGATTCGCCCAGCTCGACGCCGGCCTCTCCGAACTGCCGCCGGCAGCCCGACAGCAGGTCGTGTTCCCAGGCTCTGCGGTCGCCGGCTTCGATGCTGCCGCCGATGAAGTAGGAGACGTCGGTGAGCGGGCCGGAAATGGCCACGGTCTGCCAGTCGACGGTGGTGGGGATGCCGCCGCCGAACAGGATGTTCTCGCTGCGGAAGTCGCCGTGCACCAGCGTGGTCGCGCCCTCGTAGCTGGAGGCCGCCGAGGCGAAGTCGGCCACGTAGCGCTCGCCGAAGGCCAGTTGGCCGGGGTCGAGCCCGTGGCCGAACCGGTCCACGAACCCCGGCCAGGCGTCGGCGAGCAGCATCTGCGCGAAGTCGACGTTCCCGCCGTGAGCCCTGCCCACGTGGTCCATGTCGAGGATGCTGGCGTCGCCGTAGAAGGCGGCGGCCAGCTTCACCGCCTCGCGCAGCGCTGGCACTGTGTGCTCACGGGTCTCGCCCACCATCTGGACGCCCGGCTCGGCCGGGGCCAAGTCCTCCAGCAGCAGGAGGAACGACATACGGTCGGCGCTGATCTCGCTGCCGTACACGGCGGGGATGCGGATCGACGCTCTCGGGGCCAGCACCCGGTAGAACATCGTCTCCCTGTAGTAGAGGCCCGACACGCCGGCCAGGGACCGGGTCCGCTCGTCGGCGGCCGGGAACTTGGCGACCAGCGTCGGGGGCGCGCCGCCCGCCTCGCCGTCATAGGACAGGAAGTAGCGGGCGTTGTCGCCCATCTTGCCCGTGCCGATCAACTCGAAGCGGGCCCCGGTCACCCGACCGCCGGCCAGCAGGCCCGCGGCCCGCAGGTAGTGCGTCAGCTCGTCGGGTCCGAGCGCCTCCGGCCTGGTCGGGAAGTCGGTCACGGCCTGTACGGGCCGGCCAGGTTCAGGGACGGGTCCCGAACGCCATGCTCGGGTTGTCGGGCAACTCCGTCAGCGGCTCGGCCACTTCGGCCACCGTCGGCCCGACCCCCACCTCAGCCAGCGCGTCCAGGTCGAGGTGGTACACCTCCGCGGCGGTCGCGCCGAACAGCCGCCGCAGGTCCTCGGGCGACCAGTCGCAGAACACGTGCCGCAGCGACGCCACCGAGTCGGGGAAGGTGCCCTCGGCGTGGGGGTAGTCGCTGCCCCACATGAACCGGTCGACCCCGATCTGCTTGATCGCCTCGGCCTCGTCCCGGCCCGGGAAGCTGGCTCCCATGTAGCAGTTGCTCAAGAAGTAGCTGCTCGGCGGGTTGGGCAGCTGCGCGGCGTCCGCCGACATCTCCCCGACATTGCCGCTTCCGTTGAAGAGCCGCCAGAAGGCGTCCATCTTGGACAGCGTGGCCGGGACCCACCCGACCCGCTGCTCAGTCATCACGAACTTGAGCCCCGGGAAACGCTCGAACACGCCGCTCAGGATGAGGTGCCACAGGCTGCGGTTGGCGAAGAAGGGCACCTCCATGATCATGAAGAAGTTGCGGTTGGGCGACTCCTGAAGGTCGGGGATGCCCGCGCCCCCGTGCTGGGTGACCGAGAGCCCGGTGTCCTGGCAGGCGGCCCACAGCGGGTCGTAGTAGTCGCTCCACAGCGCCGGCACACCGGAGTCGGGCGGGACGGCCGGCACCAGCACCCCCTTCAGCCCGTGCTCCGCGGCCCACTCGACCTCGGCGACGGCCGCTTCCATGTCGTTGGGGAACACCTGGGCGAGGCCGGCCCGGCGCCCCGGGAGCTCCTGGCACCAGTCGGCCAGCCACCGGTTGTGGGCCTGGAGACCGGCCCACCTCTCCTCGAACTCGGCCGCGGTCGCCGGCGGCCGGGCCACCAGCAGGCCCGAGGGGAAGAACGGCGGAATCGTGTTGGGGAACACGACCTCGGCGACCTGGCCGTCGGCCTCCAGGTCGCGCTGGCGGACCGGAGTGTCCCAGTTCCGGACCCGCTTCGAGTCGCGGAGATCGTCGAACGGGTTGATGTAGGCCTGCTTCCAGGTGTCGAAGTCGGAGTGCAGCCTCGACTTGAGGTAGGGCCGGTAGTCGTCGATGTCGCCGCCCGCGTGGCAGTCCGCCGACACGATGGTGTACCGGTCTCCGTTGATCGTCGCGTTCATCATCACCTCATCTTGGCACCGGTGGGGAGCATCCCCACGGCAGTTCTACTTCGTTGCCGGCCCGAATCGTTGCTGAAGCTCGCGTTTGAGCACCTTGCCGGCCGGGTTGCGGGGCAGCGCATCCACGATCTCGAGGCGCTCAGGGGTCGCCTGGCGGCGCAGACCGGCTTCGGCGAGCGCGGCGGACAGACCCTCCAGCGTGACTCGGGCGCCCTCGGCCGGAACCACCACCGCGCACACCGACTCGCCGGTCCGCTCGTCGGGGAGCCCGATCACGGCTGCGTCGGCGACGCCGTCCAATCCGAACAGCAGGTCCTCGACCTCCTTGGCCGAGATGTTCTCGCCGTGGCGGATGATGACGTCCTTGAGGCGTCCGGTGATAGTGACGTAGCCGTCGGCGTCGATGACGCCCAGATCGCCGGTGCGGTAGTAGCCGTCGGAATCGAAGGCCTCTGCGTCGAGCGAGCGGTCCATGTAGCCCAGCATCACCTGGGGGCCCTTGGCCCGGAGCTCGCCCTCGACGCCCGGCTTGCACCGGGTGCCGTCCTCGGCCACCGCGATCAGTTCCACGCCCGGCAGGGCCCTGCCCTCGCTGCTGGCCAGCTTCTCATCGGGATCGTCGACCGCGCCATTGGTCAGCACGGGCGCCTCGGTGAGCCCCCAACCGGAGGCCACACCCACGCCGCCGAGCTCTTCGACCACTCGCCGGTGGATCGCCGGAGGGATGGGCGCGCCGCCGCCGGGGCAGACCTTCAGGTCGCCGAACAGCGGGCGGTCCAGCCGCTGCTGGGCCGCGAGATACATGAGGTAGAAGGGTGTCCCGGTTCCGGCGTGGGTGCAGCCCTGCTCGGACAGGAACCGGACGGTGGCCTCGGGGTCGACGGTCTCGTCGAGCAGGTGGGTGCAACCGCGCTCCAGGGCCATGAACAGCAGTCCGATACCGCCGATGTGGGGGAACGGGAACGTCAGCGAGTAGCGGTCGCCGGGCTGCACATCCAGGCGCTCGGCCATAGGGCCCCCGAAAGCGCCGACGGTCTGGTCGCTGTGCCTGGCCCCCTTCGGGTCGGCGGTCGTTCCCGACGTGTAGCAGACCCAGCGCACGTTGCCGGGCTCGGCCTCGACCGCGGGCGCGAGCGAAGCCGGGGCTCCCTGCGGGAACGAGCCCGGAGCGACAGAGAGCGTCTGGAGTCCATCCAGGTCTGCGGCGACCTCGGCGGCCATAGCCCCGTAGTCGAAGCCGCCGAAGACTCCGGGCGAGATCAGGTACTTCGAGCCGGCCTGGCGAGCGCAGAACCCGACCTCGCGATGCCGGTAGATGCCGATGATCGGGTTCTGGACCGCCCCTAGCCGCGACAGCGCACCCGCCAGCACGACGGTGTCGACCCACGTGGGCAGGATCCACGACACGACATCGTCCCGGCCGATGCCCAGGTCGGCCAGCCCCGCCGCCATGGCCAGGACCCGCTCCCGGTAATGGCCGAAAGTGGCTCGATCGCCCTGGCGTGACACGAGCATCGGCTCCTGGGGCCAACGCTGGGCGGCCTGCTCGATCAGGGTCCACAGCGGCAACGGCTGCCGGTCAGATGACGGCACCATCCCGGTCATGGTGCCTCCAGTGCGTTCCAGAAGGCCTGCTTGATCGCTCGCAGAGCGGCCGGATCCTGTTCGGCCAGCCGTCGTGCCACCGAGCCGGCTCGGTCGCACAGTGCCTCGGCGGCCACCATCTCGGAGACGATGCCGAGCTGGTGGGCCCGCGCCGCGCTGAGGCGCTCGTGCACACCCATGAGCGCCATCCGGGCCACTGGCTCCATGGGAGCCTTCTTGAGGAGCCCGATCGTCTCGAACGCCGACACCTGCCCGACCGACACATGCGGATCCAGGAACGTCGCGTCCTCAGCCGCGATGACGATGTCGGCGTCGGCCACGAAGTGGAGGCCTCCACCGGCGCAGGTTCCGTTGACCGCCGCGACCACCGGCTTGGTCACGCCGCAGTGCCACGAGGTCATCCGCAGCGCGAACTCACGCGTCTGGCGGGAGCTGGCCCGCAGCGCCCCGGGGTCGGTGGACAGCTGCTTCATATCGAGCCCGGTCTGGAAGGAGTCTCCGTTGCCCGTGTTGACGATGGCCCTCACCGACGTATCGGCCTCCAGCTCGGCCCAGGCCGCTTCCAGCTCGACGAACATCCGGGCGTCGATGGCGTTGCCGGCCTCGGGCCGATTGAACGCCAGCCACCCCACAGGGCCGTCGGCCCGCACCTCAAGCGTCTCGTAGGTCATGGGCGGCCCGGATCCCTCGCCGGGGCGGTCACAGCCGGTCCGCCAGCTCTCGGCGCAGCACCTTGCCGGTCTCGCTACGGGGAAGCCGGTCGACCCATTCGAAGCGCACCGGCACCTTGTAGGGGATCAGATGCCGGCGGCAGACCGCTTCGAGATCGGAGCGGGCCTCCCCGGCGACGAACGCGACCGGCACCTCGCCCAGACGTTCGTCGGGAGCACCCACCACCGCGGCCTCGCGGATCCCGGGCGTGGAGACCAGCACTTCCTCGACCTCCTCGGGAAAGACCTTGTGGCCGCCCCGGTTGATGAGGTCGCCCAGGCGACCCTCGAGCCAGACGAACCCGTCGCCGTCGACGCGGGCCAGGTCGCCGGTTCGCACGAAGCCATCGACGGTCAGACGGTCCGGCGCCAGATCGACGGCGGTGCTGGGCGGCTTGACCAGGAGCTCGCCGACCCCGTCGCCGTCGGGGTCGTCGATGCGGATCGCCACGCCGGGATGGGGCCGGCCGGCCGCGCCGATCTTGTCCGGATGCTGCCTGGCATCGGCGGCGGTCCAGCCGATGACCTCGCCGATCTCGGCCTGGCCGTAGCCGTTCAGCACGGTCACTCCGAAACGGGTGGTGAAACGACGGGCCTGGAACGGCGACAGCGGTGCGGTGATCGAGCGCACGTAGCGCAGCGGGGCCAGCGACTCGATGGACGTGTCGTCGCTGAGCATCGCCATCGCGGCCGGTGCCAGCACCGTCGAGCGGATCTGGTGTCGACCGACCAGCGTGGCGAAGGTCGATGTGTCGAAGCCGGCCAGCATCACCAGCGGCGCGCCGGCCCGGAGGCCGAACAGGGCGTTGAAGATGCCTGCGTTGAGCGCCATCGACACCGGGATGAGGTTCGGGGACGGCGGCCCCCTCCTGGCGCCGGGCTCGGCCCGCAGCGGCGCCAGGACCCTGTCGATGATCTCGAGGTAGCCGTCGTGGGTGTGGATCACCGGCTTGGGGAGCCCCGTCGTGCCCGACGTCCACAGCACGAATGCCGACCCCGGCGGCGGGTCGAGATCCGACATCGATCGGACGGTGCCGTCGATCGCGGCCCGGGGCTGGCGGGGGTTGACCGGCACATAGACCGCGCCGGCGCGCCAGCAGCCGAACATCGCGATCAGCGCGTCAACGCCGTCGGCCACGACCGGCGCGGCCTGCCCCGCAGCCACCTTGAGTTCTGCGGCCCGGGCCTCGACTCGACCCAAGAGTTCTGCCTTGGTCAGGGATGCGTCCAGTGTGTGAACCAGCGGCTCGCCATCCGCGAAGGGGTGGTCGACCAGCAGGCGCAGCAGACTCATCGACTCGCCGGGATCTCCGGTGCAGTCACAACGACTGCCAGTCGGGGTCGCGGCGCTCGGCGAAGGCTGCCGGGCCCTCGGTCTGATCGGGGTGGCCCCACATCGACACCAGATGCTGGGCGCCCTGCCTGCAGGCGTCGGTCAGTCCGGTCTCCAGCGCTCCCCACAGCGCCTTCTTGGTGGCGGCCATGGCCGCGGGGGAGTTCCGGGCGACGGTCTCGGCCAGCTCCTGGGCCCGCTCGCGCAGGCGATCGGGCGGGTCGACGATCTCGGAGATCATGCCGAGCTCGTAGGCCCGCTCGGCCCCCATGCGCTCGTACCTGCCCATAAAGGCCATGCGCATCACCGTCTCGACCGGCATCTTCTTCATGAGGCCGATGGCCTCGATGGCCACTACCTGGCCCACCGAGGTGTGCGGATCGAAGAACTGGGCGTCGCTGGCGGCGATGACGATGTCGGAGTCGGCCACCCAGTGAAAGCCGCCACCGCAGCAGATGCCGTTCACCGCGGTGATGACCGGCTTCCACACTCCCTGGTGCCACGACGTGAAGTGGACGTCGAAGTCCTCCATCGACCGGCGGTACCGCTCCATCCCCACCCCGTCGGAGGCGATCTCGCCGACATCCACGCCGGTCTGGAAGTCGCGGCCGTTGCCGGTATGGACGATGACCCTCACCCCGGGGTCGTCGTCGAGTTCGGTCCAGGCCGCGGCGAACTCGTCGCGCATGGCGCTGTTCATGGCGTTGCGCACGTCTGGGCGGTCGTTGATCAGCCACCCCACCGGGCCGTGGCGCTCGACGATCAAGTGCTCGTAGCTCATCGGGGGACATCCTCCCAGTTGCACCCGTGGTACGGGTCGGGCTCGCGGGGCAGACCCAGGACCTTCTCGCCGATCACATTCTTGTTCACTTCGGTGGTGCCGGCCTCGATGGTGTTGGCCCGGCTGCGGAACA
Source organism: Acidimicrobiia bacterium (assembly GCA_022828135.1). Lineage (GTDB taxonomy): Bacteria > Actinomycetota > Acidimicrobiia > Acidimicrobiales > Aldehydirespiratoraceae > Aldehydirespirator. Next base: position 12,037 of record JAJEJB010000020.1, read on the forward strand.
TGCCGGAGACCTCGAACGGCAGCGCCTCGGACCAGGTCGCCGCATCCGGATAGGCCATGGCGGCCGCACCCAGCATGTCGGTGGCCAGCATCTGGATCGCCTGGTTCAGCGTGCCCTGGTGCACCTTGCCTATGGACGCGGCCGGCCCCGGCGTGCCGCCCGCCTTGACCGCGGCCCGCACCCGGTCGTTGGTCCATTCCCGGATGCGCTCCTCGCTGTAGAGGCGCATGAGACGGTCGCGCATGACCGCGTCGACACCCTGCTCGCCGGCAATACCGAGAAGCCGTCCCGTGCCGCTTCCGCCGATCCGGTCCACGCCCCCCGAGCCGGAGCCGGCCACCATCTGGCGCTCGCCGGCCAGCGTGGCGGCCGCCACCCGCCATCCGTCGCCCTCCTGGCCGACGCGATGGAAGTCTGGGACACGCACCCCGTCCAGCCACACCTCGTTGAAGTCGACCTCGCCGCCCATGTGACGCAGCTCGCGGACTTCCACACCCGGGCTGCGCAGGTCGACCAGAAAGTAGGTGATGCCCCTGCGCTTGGGCACGGCCGGATCGCTGCGGGCGAGACAGATCGCGAACTCCGAGCGGTGGGCCCAAGTGCTCCACACCTTCTGCCCGGTGAGCATCCACTCGTCGCCGTCGCGCTCGGCGCGCATCGCCAGCGACGCCAGGTCCGATCCCGCGCCCGGCTCGCTGAACATCTGGCACCAGCGCTCGGTGTTGGCCACCATCGGCGGCAGGAACCGCAGGCGCTGCTCCTCGGTGCCGTGGGCGAACAGCGCAGGAGCGGTGTTGTGCAGCCCGAGGGGGTTGAGCCGCCCGAGGTTGTAGGGAGCCAGCCGGTCCTCGGCCAGACGGGCCTGCCGCAGCGACAGGTCCAGTCCGCCGTAGGCGATCGGCCAGGTGGCCACCACCAGTCCGGAGGCCGCGAACGCCGGGTACCACTCGGCGTACTCACCGCGGCTGCGGACCGCCCGGATCGCCTGGCGGCCGTCGGCGGCAGCCCGTCGCCATTCTTCCGGCACCGCGGCATCGATCCACTCGTCAACAGCCGCGACCAGTTCGACGTCGCCAGTGCGGGGGCCGATCGCCAGACGCCTGGATGTGTCCAACTCTGCCCTCCCCCGATCGGCGCGTCCCCGGGGGCAGAGTAGGCCGGGTTGCTCAGCTCCGGATGGCTAGGCCGGACTCCAGGTCGAAGAAGTGGGCGTTCTCCACGGTGACGGCCACATCGATGGTGTCGCCGGCGCGCACTGTGGTGGTGGGGTTGAAGCGGGCATGCACCCGTGTCGAGGAACTCTCTGCCGCGCTGATCTCCTCGTCGGTGAGCTCGAGGGCCTCCTTGGAGATGACGGGCGTGGCGTCCACATCGAAGTAGGCGATGATCTCGAAGCCGAGGGCCTCGGTGTGCAGCACTGACGCCCGGAGCCGCTGGTCGGCCGGATGATCCGAGACCACCGAAGCGTCCTCGAGGTCCTTGGGCCGCAGTCCCACGGCCACCTTCCTGTTGAGGTAGCCGTCCAGGGCCGGGCGGCGCTTCAAGACATCGTCGGGCACGGCCAGAGACTGGTCTCCGAGGGCCAGATGCAGACCCTGGCCGTTGCGGGACAGCACCCCTTCCATGATGTTCATCGAAGGCGACCCGATGAAGGCGGCCACGAAGATGTTGTCGGGCTCGTTGAACAGCGTCATCGGGGTGTCGACCTGCTGGAGCACTCCGGCGCTGATGACAGCCACCCGGTCGGCCATGGTCATGGCCTCGACCTGGTCGTGGGTGACGTAGAAGGTGGTGATGCCCACCTCACGCTGGAGGGCGGTGATCTCGGCCCGCATCTGCACCCGCAGCTTGGCGTCGAGGTTCGACAGGGGCTCGTCGAGCAGGAACACGCGGGGCCGGCGCACGATGGCGCGCCCCATGGCCACCCGCTGGCGCTGGCCGCCGGAGAGATGGGCGGGCCGCTTCTCTAGCTGGCTCTCCAACTCGAGGATGCGGGCCACCTCGCCGACCCTCTCCTTGATCTCGGAGCGGGGGCGGCGGGCCAGCTTCAGCGAGAAGGCGATGTTGTCGAACACGCTCATGTGCGGGTAGAGCGCGTAGTTCTGGAAGACCATGGCTATGTCGCGGTCCTTGGGCGGTAGCTCGTTGACCACCCGCTCGCCGATCTTCAGGGTCCCCGAGGTGATGTCCTCAAGTCCGGCGATCATCCGCAGCGTGGTGGACTTGCCGCAGCCGGACGGGCCCACCATCACCAGGAACTCCGCCTCGTTGATCTCCAGGTTCAGATCGGTGACCGCCCTGAACCCGTTGTCGTACTCCTTAATGACGTCTTCTAGGACAACGTCGGCCACCGGACCTCTCCCGATACCTCGTAAACGCTTGCAACGGCACGATAACACCATCCCGGGGTACCGGTCGCGAGTTCGTCGCCGGCATGGGGTAGCTTCGGGGCATGAACATTCCTGAAGACTTGCGCTACTCCACCGACCACGAGTGGGCTGCAGTCGACGGGGACGTTGTTCGCATCGGAATCACCGACTATGCGCAGGACGCCCTTGGCGATGTCGTCTACGTGGAGTTGCCCCAGGTGGGGGACCGGGTCGACCAGGGAGAACCGTTCGGGGAGGTTGAGTCGACCAAGTCGGTGTCGGAGCTCTTTGCCCCGGTGACCGGCGCGGTGAGCGAGGTCAACGACGAGTTGGCCGGCGCTCCACAGCGACTCAACGAGGACCCCTACGGAGACGGATGGATCTGCGCGATCGCATTCGATGACGCCGCCGAGCTCGACAGCCTGCTCGACGCCGACGGCTACAGGGATCTGATAGCGGGGTAGGGAAGTGGCGTCCACGCCGTGCCCGGCCTGCGGTCACAGTAACCGTCGCCGGGCCGACGCCTGCGCGTCCTGCGGATCGCAGCCGGCGACCGGCGACATCACCACCGAGCACCGGACGGTGGAGCCCGATGCCTCTCCGGGGACGGTGCACGTGGACCGGTCGGCTTTCGGACGCCATCAAGGCCTCTTCGTGGTCAACCAGGGTCCCAAAGCCGGAGCCCGCTACGCGCTGGACACCGATGTCGTGTCGGTGGGCCGCGATCCCAAGAGCGACATCTTCCTCGATGACGTCACGGTGTCGCGCCGTCACGCCGAAGTGGCCCGGGACGGCGCCCGGTACTCGATCCGCGACGTCGGCTCGCTGAACGGCACCTACGTCAACCGCCAACTCGTCGATGAAGGCGAGCTCAACGAGGGCGACGAAGTCCAGGTCGGGAAGTTCAAGCTCGTGTTCGTGCACGGGACGTCACCCCAGTGAGCCGCGCCTACCGGTCCATCGGCGAGGTGCTCTCCCTGCTCGCCGACGAGCACCCGGACCTGACGATCTCCAAGATCCGGTTCCTGGAGAGCCAAGGATTGATCGACCCGCAGCGAACTCCCTCGGGCTACCGGAAGTTCTTCGAGGCTGATATCGAGCGGCTCAACTGGGTGCTCATCCAGCAGCGCGACCACTTCCTGCCCCTCAAGGAGATCAAACGCCGACTGGCTTCGGGGGCGGTGGCCCGAGCCGCGCCGCGCGCCGGCGCCGGGTCTGAGGCCGTTGCCGCGACGCCGTCGTTGTTCACCACCCGCCCGCGCGCCGGAGACGGCGCAGACGCGGCAGAGACGGCACCGGACGGATCGGTCAACCTCACCGCGGCCGGGTTGGCCAGGGCCGTCGGCATAGATGCCGAGCACATAGCCGAACTGCAGCGGCTCGGCATCATCGTCCCGGTCGCGGAAGGGTCCGACGGTGACGGTGAACCCGAAGCGGACGACGACGGGGCGGATCCGGTGTTCGGCCATGATGCGCTTCTGACGGCGCGGACGGCCGCGGCTCTTGCCGACCACGGCATTCCAGCCCGCAACCTGAGAATGTTCAAGGTGGCCTCCGACCGTGAGGCCGGCATCTACGAGCAACTACTGGGACCGCTGATCGCTCGGGGCGAGACGGACCGGCTGCGCACCGAACTGGCCGAGATCGTCGAGTTGACCGAACAATTGCGGCGGCTGCTGCTGCAACGCACGCTCCGCACCCACCTGGACTGAGCACGGTGCCCTCCGACCCCTCGGTGCCGGCCGAGCCGCGCGTGCTGCTAACCGCCGAGCAAATCGATGAGATCGTCGCTCGGCTGGCCGCGGAGATGTCAGCCCGCTATCCCGACGGCGTTGTGCTCATCGGCGTGCTGCGGGGCAGCGTCCCGTTCCTGGCCGACCTCGCCAGGGCTATGACCGTTCCTGTGAGCGTGGACTTCATGGCCATCACGCCCTACACCCCCGATTCCGGCCGTGTACGCCTGCTCAAGGACCTCGATCTCGACATCGCCGGCCGCGACGCGGTGATCGTCGAGGACATCGTCGACACCGGTCTCAGCACCGCCTTCCTGCGTTCCGAGCTCCAGCGCCGCAGGCCTCGCTCGGTGGCCGTGTGCACGCTGCTGGACCGGCGGATCCGGCGAGTGGTGCCCGTGGAAATCGACTTCGCAGGGTCTGAGGTCTCCGACGCGTTCGTGATCGGCTTCGGGCTCGACCACGAGGGCCGTTACCGCAATTTGCGCCTCGTCGCCGCGGCCGACATGGAGTTGCTGGCCGACGACCCCGACGCCTACGTCCCGGTCTTCTACGGATCGACGACCGCGGCACGAAGCTAGGATGCTCGGCGTGCAGCAGATGGAACTGGTCGGGGTGAGGGTGGAACTGCCGTCCAACACGCCGATCGTGCTGCTCCGAGAGATGTCCGAATCGGCGCGATTGCTGCCGATCTTCATCGGAGCGCCCGAGGCGACGGCCATTGCCATCGCCCTCGACGGGGTGACGACCCCCAGGCCGATGACCCACGACCTTCTCCGCAACGTGCTCGATGAGCTGTCAGCCGACCTCGAGCGTGTCGTGGTCACCGAACTGCGGGACAAGACGTTCTACGCGGAGTTGCACGTGCTGCGCGACGGCGGCCGCTTCGTGCTGTCGAGCCGCCCCTCGGACGCCATCGCGCTGGCGGCCCGCACCGGCACGCCGATCTTCGCGGAGGAGGCGGTGATACAGGAGGCGGGCTACACGACCGACGGTCTCGCGGTGGCGGGGCAGGAACAGGCCGAAGAGGTCGTGGAGCAGTTCAAGGAGTTCATCGACTCCGTCTCACCCGAGGACTTCGGCAGCCACTAGCCCTCCGGATCGGCACCCGCCACCGACCGCGAACCGGGCTGCCACGGGGGGTGTCAGGTGCCCGGTGGTTGACTCGCGCCCCTTGGAGCCTTAGAGTTTCCACAGGTGACAGCGTCGTAGTTTCGGGGTTGTCATTGCACCGGTCATGGTGACCGGCCATCGTGATCGTCGTCCGCGGCGGCCACCGGCGACAAGCAAGGAGCGGCTAATGGACGCAACGGCGCACACCGCCCAGGGCTACAGCGCGAAGCTCACCGCCGACGTTGTCGGCATCACCTACCGCCAGCTCGACTACTGGGCCCGCACCGATCTGGTCGTGCCCTCCCTGGCCAGGGCCACCGGCAGCGGGAGCCGCCGCCAGTACAGCTACGCCAACCTGCTGGAGCTGAAGGTCATCAAGCGGCTGCTCGACTCGGGGATCAAGCTGGAGAAGGTCCGGTCGATCTTCGAGTACATGCGCAGCGAGCTGCGCGAGGACATCTCGCGGGCCAACCTCGTGATCGACGGCTCCAACGTCGTGTGCGCCCGCAGCGAGGCTGAGTTCATCGACGTGCTGCAGCGAGGCCAGGGCGTGCTCAACGTCCTGCCGCTGTCGAACGTGAAGCAGGAGGTGGACGCAGCCATCATCGAGTTGCGGCCCTCCGCCGCCGACGCCGACGATGAGACCGCAGACGAGGTGGACGAGGCCACCGACGAGTTCCGGACGGCGATCGGCGAGTCCTGACCCTATGACGTTCGCCCATCCCTCCGAGCAGGCCTTCGCCAGCCTGCTCGACTCCTATGGGATCCGTTGGGAGTACGAGCCCCGCATGTTCGTGCTCGAGCGGGACGCCGACGGGAACACGGCGTGCGGATTCACCCCCGACTTCTACCTGCCCGACTTCGACATGTACGTGGAGCTCACGACGTTGCGGCAGCGGCTGGTCAACCGCAAGAAGCAGAAGCTGAGGCTGCTGGCTGAGACTCATCCCGACGTTCGAGTCAAGCTCCTGAACCGTCGAGACATGGAGTGGATCGGCCGCAAGTACGGCCTCCCGGTCGCCGCCTAACCTCACCTAGATGGCTGACGAGTTGAGACAGTCGCCTTTGCGCGAGGTGCATGAGGAGGCCGGTGCCAAGCTGGTGCCGTTCGGCGGCTGGAACATGCCCCTTCAGTACGAGACGGGCACGGTGGCCGAGCACATGGCCTGCCGCACGAGCGCCGCCATGTTCGACGTGTCCCACCTGGGGACGGTGCGGGTGCGGGGCGACGCCGCGCACCGCAGCCTGCAATGGGCGCTGACCAACGATCTGGACCGCGTCGGGGTCGGGTCAGCCCAGTACACCCATCTGCTGGATGCCTCCGATGCCTCCGTGCTCGACGACATCATCGTGTGGTGGATCGGCCCCGACCTCTTCGACGTGATGCCGAACGCCTCCAACACCGACCGGGTCGTCGGCGCCCTGAGGGAAGGTTCGGGCGACTTGGACATTGCGGACGTCACCGCCGACCGGGCCGTGATCGCGGTCCAGGGCCCCGAGGCTCGGGCCCGGCTCGCGGCCGCCGGCGCGGAGGACGTCGCCTCGGTGGGACGGTTCAAGGTTGCTGCCACCCGTTTCGACAAGATTCCGGTCACAGTGGCCGGTACCGGCTACACCGGCGAGGACGGCGTTGAGATGGCGGTCGGCGTCGACGACGCCCCGGTGGTGTGGCAGCGGCTGGTGGACGCGGGCGTCTCGCCGGCCGGTCTGGGGGCCCGCGACACCCTGCGCCTGGAGGCGGGGCTGCCGCTGCACGGCCACGAGCTGGGTCCCGGCATCACGTCGCTGCAAGCCGGGCTGGGCTGGGTCGTGCGCTGGGACAAGGGCGACTTCAGGGGCCGGGCCGCGCTGGAGGCCGAGCGCGAGGCCGGACCGCGCCGTCGTCTGCGTGGTCTGCTGGCCGCCAAGGGCCGCCCGCCCCGCGACGGCTGCGCAGTCCGGCGAGGCGACGACGAGGTCGGAGTGGTCACCAGCGGCAACTTCTCGCCGGTGCTGGGCCAGGGCATCGCCTTGGCCTTCCTGGTGCCCGACGTCGAGGTTGGTGACGATGTGATCATCGACGTGCGTGGCCGCGACCTGCCGGCCGAGGTGGTCAAACCCCCCTTCCACCGCTGACCACGACGTCACAACTAGTGCTCTGTTCCTTCTGCGCCAGCGAGCGGTTCCATCCGCGGCTCCGCCTGAGAGCACGAGTCCTGAGTCCCGCGGCGCCGCGAACCCGCAGGCGCCGTCCGTGATGCTACGATGACACTCGTGGCGAAACAGTCGAGCGTTTCGCGGCTCAGACCCACTGGAGCGGGCAGGCACCTCGCCGATGACCGGGACCGGGCCTCTGCCGTCGGCGGAAGCGAACTGCTTCAGGATGCCCTGGACGAGGTCGGCAGACAGGATCCCGAACTCAGCAACGAGTAGAGAGCGCTGGCGTGATCGTCGGCGATGAGCACATCGCCGTCATCGCTGCCGAGGGCCGGCTCCCTGCCGAACTTGACCGTCAAGCGCTCCTCATCGTTCCGGCGGCGTTTGAGAGGCTGCGGCGCGTCGGCATGAGAGAGGCACGGGGAGCCCTGACAAGCCGAGGGCAGATCAGCGGACGGCTCTCGCAACTCGATCGGGCAGTGCAGCGCGCCGTTTTGGAGGGAGACGATCGACTCTTCAAGGTGATCGAGAGGTCCGCGCTGGAGCAGGCCGCCGAAGCGATCACCGGTGAAGCAGCGCTGAGAGGGGTCCGATTGAACCGGCTCGCTTCGGAGTACGCCGCAGCCGCGGCCGTGTATCAGGCCACCATCTGGTTCGGCCACGACCGCAACGTTCCGCGAGCGATCCGCGAGGGTCGTGTGCCGGGCTCCGTGCGGTGGAGACTCCTCAGCCAACTCCCATCATGGAATCCCTGAGGTCCGAGGCGACGCTGTCAGGCCCGTCCCTCCAGGATGCGGGGGATGCTCGCTCAGTTCGCCGAGCGTAGAGCGCGATCTCGACCTTGAAGGCAGTCCGCACCCATCCAGGCTCCAGACGATCCGGAGCCTGGCTAGCTGATCTCCGCGCTTCAGGTCGGGGTGAGGGTTCGAGCCTCGGTTGGGTTGCCGGCATCCAGCGGCACCCGGATGCGATAGTTGGCGACGCTGGTGAAGCCCAGCGCTCAGAGCGGTCTGATGTTGATTTGAGCTCCGGCCTGGTCGGCGGCGGCTTGGAGCTTGTCGGCTGTCTGCTGATCAGCGGTGATGGTGACGCTGGACATCTGATTGATGTGGGCGATGGCGCCGGCGTCGACGGCATGCATGACTTCTCGGAGCAGCTGCACGAGTGGGTCGTTGCCTTCGGTGGCGTCGATGTCGGTGTTGATGGTGATGTTGGCCATCCAATGCTGTCCGCCTGGTGCCGCATCCGGCTCTGCGGAGGCCGGATCGTCTGGGGCGGGTGGTGACATCGTGTCCGTAATTGAGCCGGTGGACCATTTGCCCACGCCTGGCTCTGTCGGCGACGCTTCGGCGGATACACTGCCATCGTCGGGGTCCGGCGAGTCTTGTGGCGGGGCTGGACGCTGGAGCCGGATGCCGGAGTCGGCGAGGTTGACGTCACCTGGCGTGTGGACCTTGTAGGGGGTGCCGACGCCGTCGACAAGAACGATCTTCTTGGCGGTGACTGCCTGGTAGATGGCGTCGGCTAGCTCGGTGTCGCCTTTGGGCAGCAGCGGCTTGTGGGGATTGTTCCAGAAACTGTCTCGGATCTCGCGCAGCGGCCGGCCGTAGTCGTTGGGCCTCAGGTTGACCAGCAGCATCTTGGCGTCGAGTTCGCCCGGTCTTGCGGCCTTGGACGCGGCGCGCAGCTCGGCCCAGACATCGGCTCCGCTCAACGCGGTGAGGGCGTCCTGCTGGATGCGCAGGAACTCGATCTTGCGGTCGTGTTCGCCGGTCGGGGCGAGGTAGACGATGTGCTTGTAGCAGCCTCGGACCTGACGGTCGAGCTGGTTGAGGGCCTCATGTTGTTGCTTGACGGCGTCTGCGTGCATTGCCGGGTCGTCGCGCACTGAGTCCATCTCCGCGACAGCGCGGCGGGCGAGCCATTCCGTGGCGACGCCGCGGGCCTGTGCGCGTGACGCGGTGTGGGCACAGGCGAACACCGCTGAGGACGCCCAGGCGACGATCATCGCGTCGGAGCCGAGCCCCATGGCGGCCTCGAGCGCCTCGCGTGTCGCTGAGTCGTCGCCGTTGAAAAGCGAGAACCATCTGGAGTCGAGCACAACGAGGCGGGTCTGGTTCTTGTTGTCGATCCCGGCACCTTTGAGGACGTCGATGCAGGCCTTCGTCCCGGCGGTATCGGGGGTTTCGGGCACAGGCCCGCCGTCGACGCAGATGACCCGGTCGAAGGGACCGGAACTGTCGCCGGCGAGAGCGAAGGCCCGGTCGGTGATCGCCTTGTCGCGCTCGGCTGCTGGGACGCTCTGGCGTGCCGCTCGGGTGAGCATCGCCAGCGTGTTGCGGGTCTCGAAGTACCAGCGCCGCGGCGAGTTCTTGCCTTTGCCGGCGACGATCTCCACCGATACGAGCCCTTCGGGCGGTTCGAGGGTGACGAGCACTGATTCGGCGTCGCCGTAGGTGTAGGACCCGTCCGGAACGAATGTCGCTGCGTACAACTCGATCTCAGTGGCGCCTCTATCGCCGCCCGGGCGCGGGCACAGCGATCGGGCGAACAGCGCGGTGGCGGCCCGCTGAGCGGCGTGCGGGTTTACCGTTGCCCAGTCGAGGTCCTGGTCGCGGCTGTTGTCGAGGCTGCGGGCGGTGCCACGGTCAGGACGCTGAGGGTCGGCGATGTCGGTGGCGGCCACTTCCCTGAGATTCGATTCGGTGCGGCCCTCAGCGACAAGCCCCGAATGCAGCAGAGCGTCACGCACAGCTGGGCTGTCGAGGGGCAGGTCGCCGCTGCCGATCAACGGCGGTGACCACTCCCCCGCCTCGGCCCGCTCGGTGAGTTCGTGCACCGCGGCAGCGAACACCCGGATCGTGGAGCGCACCTTCTGGAACCCAGCGTGATGGGACCATTCGTTCTCGGCGAGGTCGATCAACTCGGGAGCGAACGGATAGCAGCGGCCCAGCCTGCCGGAGAAGTCGCCAGCGGTGCCGCGACCGAGCCGTTTGAACACCTTGGTGCTCCACGATCCGGTTCCGGCGACCGCAGAGAACGCCTTGGCGGTAGCTGCCACGATCTGCTTCGACGGCGGCTTCTCGAAGAGGCGGCACTGGATGATCTCGGCGAACTCGCCGCCGGAGGTGACCGACCTGGTGCGGGCGTTGCGGCGCAGCAGATCCTCCAACTCGCCGCGCAGTTCGGTGCCTTCTTCGGTGAGAGCCATGTTGTCGAGTTCGGAGTCGATCATGACCACTACCGCCGCGGCGTGTTCGACGGTGTTGATAGCGTCGAGCAGCGCCCGCAGGAACGCCATGTCCTTGACCGCAGCGGCGTGGTCGTCGGCTGCGATGAAGCGGATGTAGTCCATGATCTCGTCGATCAGCACCAGAACCGGCCGGCCGACGCTGCGCAACGCCTCCGCGAGCTTGGCCTTGTTGGGAGTGTGCCCGGCGAAGGCCGCGTACTGCTCGTAGTCGGGACTGAAGAGCCGCCACAGGAACCGCTCTCCGAGGCTGCGGGCCGGGCCGAAGTCCTCTGTGGCGGCGGTGGCGTTGTCGCAGTCGAGGACCACGCACAGCGGATCGTTGAGATCGCTGGCGACCTTCGAGTCGCCGGCAATCGTCGCGACGGTGCGCGACACCTGCTTGCCGAGGTCCGTCCCGGCGAGCTTGCGGGGATGCGCGGCGAGGTGCCACAGCCCGACAAGGCCGTGGGACTTGCCGCCGCCCATCGCCTGATCGAGACGCCACACCGCGGTCTGCGGCACCGACGCCGGGCCGGCGAGACGCAACGCGATGCGGGTCATCAACTCGACCAGCCCCACAGAGGGATGGGTGACCGCCGCGTAGGCGACGGTGTCGGAGTAGGGGCTGCTGGCCGTGGATGCGCCCTTGGCGCCGAACACTGCGTCGTGCAGCGACATGCGCACATCGTCGGCTCCGCCTGCTGCCGCTATCTCGGGACGCAGGCGCATGACCTTCCACCATGGGGTGATTTGGGTGCTGGACACGGCTGGGACTCCTGAGGCTGTGCGAATGGGCAGTTAGAGCGCGCGCAAATAGGTGTGGCCATCCACCTGTCGTTGTGTTGGCCCGAGTGAACTCTCGGGTGTCAATCCAACGACAACGACGAGGTGGAGGTGGTTTCAGCATGCTTGCTTTGGAGCCGAGGGTGGTGGATGCGCTGTGGGCGGCGTTCGAGCCGCGGATCCCCGAGCGCGAGGAGCCGGTGCATCCGCTGGGGTGTCACCGGCCG
>JAJEJB010000056.1 GCA_022828135.1 Acidimicrobiia bacterium
CGGCCGGTGACACCCCAGCGGATGCACCGGCTCCTCGCGCTCGGGGATCCGCGGCTCGAACGCCGCCCACAGCGCATCCACCACCCTCGGCTCCAAAGCAAGCATGCTGAAACCACCTCCACCTCGTCGTTGTCGTTGGATGGACACCCGAGAGTTCACTCGGGCCAACACAACGACAGGTGGATGGCCACACCTATTTGCGCGCGCTCTTAGACATATTTACAAAGCTGTCTGACCGTCGGGGTGCCTCTCAAGACATGAACGGAGACGAGGGCGCGCCGTCCGCTACCGTGAGCAGCCATGGCGTCGCCCCGAGAGCGGATCGTCGTCGTCGGCGCCGGCGACTGCGGAACCCGCACAGCCCTCGGACTGCGGAACCGAGGCTTCGAGGGACCACTCGTTCTCGTCGGCGATGAGCCCTCCGATCCCTACGAGCGACCAGCGCTGTCCAAGCGCGTCCTCACCGGTGAAACGAACGAGGCGAAGACGATCGCCACGGCCGACGAGCTGGCGGCGTCGGCGATCGACTGGCAGCCAGGTGTCGCCGCGGTCGAGGTCGACCCCGACAACCGGCGCGTCGCCCTCGCCGACGGCTCCGCTGTCGACTACGACCGGCTGTTGCTGAGCACCGGCTCACGGGCCCGCCGGCCACCGATCGCTGGGGGTGAACATGCCGTGTCGGTCCGCTCGATTCGCGACGCCGCACTGCTCCGGCAGCAGCTCGAGGACAGCGAGCGGATGATCATCATCGGTGGCGGATTCATCGGCTTGGAGGTCGCAGCCTGCGCCCGGGAGGCCGGGTGCGAGGTCACCGTGGTCGAGTTCGCTCACGAACTCATGGCCCGAGTAGTTCCCGCCCCGGTGGCGCGGGTGATGCGCGACCGCCACCTCGCAGCCGGGGTCGACCTCCGGCTCGGCACCGGTGTCACATCCTGGTCGCAGGACGCTGGAACAGGCATGCACCGCATCCGACTCGACGACGGGACCGAGCTCGAGGCCCAACTTCTCGTCGGCGGCGTCGGCGCCATCCCGAACACCGAACTCGCCGCTAGCGCAGGCCTCCTGATCGACAACGGCATCGCCGTCAACGAACAGCTCCGCACGTCCGATCCCGCGATCTGGGCGGCCGGCGACTGCTGTTCCGTCCCCCACCCGCTATACGGCGGCCGTCGCCTCCGCCTCGAGGCATGGGGCAACGCGTTGGCTCAATCCGAGGTCGCGACCGAGAACCTGCTCGGCGGCAGCGCCGTCTACAACGCCGTCCCGTCGTTCTGGTCGGACCAGTACGAACTCACGATGCAGGTCGTCGGCCTCCACGAGGCCGCCCGGCGCCATGTGGTGCGCCGGCGGCGCGACGGACACGAGGTCCACATCGGACTCGACGACGACGGTCGGGTCGTCTCGGCCAGCGGTGCCGCGCCCGGGACGACACTCGCCCGCGACATCCTCGCCACCGAACGTCTCATCGCCGGACGAGCGTCATCGGCACCCGCCGACCTAGGCGACCCCGACATCGACCTTCGGCGACTGGTCTGACCTTCAGGACTCGACGACCCTCAGCTCGAGCGTGTAGTCGGATCCGTCGTGGATCTGCTCGGAGACATTGATCCGCACCCCGGCCCTGTCGAGCACGACCGACGACACCGTCAGCAGCGGCGCGCCGACCGGAAGACCCAGCAACGCGGCGTCGACCGGCCCGGCGATACGAGCACCCACCTTCCGTTCGGCCGAGTGCGGCCAGACCCCTTCACGGCGCATCAGCTCAAACAGCCCGTGCGAGATCAGCTCCGCCGGCGTGATGGTGCCGAACGCGGTCGGCGTGAGCCAGTCGCGCAGCAGGGCGAGCCGGCGATCGCCGAGGAGGCGGCATCGTTCGAGATACACGATCGTGCTCCCCGGCGCGAGGTCGAGTTGGTCTGCGATGTGATCGTCGGCAACGACGCGGTCGGCGGCGAGCACCGTGGTGCGGGGCACCTCGTTGCGCGCGACGAGGTCGTCGTGGAGGCTGCCGAGCCGGTGCGGCTTCGGTAGTTGATCACTGACGACCTTGGTGCCGATCCCCCGCCGCCGGACCAGCAGACCCGACTCGACCAGTTCGCCGATCGCCCGCCGTAAGGTCAGCCTGGAGATCTGCCATCTCTCGGCGAGCGCAAGCTCGTTGTCGAGATAGGCGCCCCGCGGCAGTCGACCATCGGCGATGGCGGCCTCGAGCTCGCGGGCGACCTGGAAACTGATGGGGATGGGGCCGTTGCGGTCGATCCGGATGTCGACGGCTGTCGTGTCCACCATGAGTTTGAAGCTACTCCACCCGGTCAGCCGACATCGGCGACCGCGGCCGCCGACTTCTTCGACCGCAGGTTGGCGGTCGCCTCGTTCGAGCCGTCGTGGAACGTGCCGAACCACCGGTCCAGGGGAATCACCCCGTCGGCGTAGTTCACTTCGAAGTACTTGTGATGGAGGTAGTGCGCGTAGCCGCCGGTGTTGATGGAGCGACCCCCGCCGAGCTCGTACCGGTCGAACCCCGTGTGTCCCGGTATCGGCGACAGCAGGGAGTGGTACTGGTTGTAGATCATGTGGAGCGGGTGCGACGGGACGATCCAGTGGATCGCCATCGCGCTGAAATAGAGCAGGTGCTCGACCGGATGCATCGAGACTCCCGACCACGGCCCCGGGTTGGTGTTGCGGTGGTGGACGGAGTGGACGGACCGGTAGAGGAACGGGATGTGGATCAGCCGGTGCACGCAGTAGAAGTGGAACTCGCGCCAGATCGGGATGAGCAGCATCAAGCCAACGAACCACACCGGGTTCCGGGTCCAACTCAACCACCCGATGTGGCCGTTGGCGAACAGCCAGTGACCGACAACTTCCCATGCGGTGACAACCGGAACCCCGCTCGCGAGCACCCAGAACACGTTGTCGCGGGTCTGGTTGCCGAGGGTGAACCGGCCGCTGTCGCCCGGCCAGCGCTCGTTGAACTTGAACCGGGTGCCCTGGCGGCGCCGGACGTGGTAGCGGATGTGGAAGTAGGAGTAGTAACCGGCGACGATGGCCAGGTTGCGGACAGCGATGATCGCGATCCAGCCCGGTGCGAACGACGCCATCGTCGATGTCGAGGGTGTCAGCAAGAACCAGATCGCCGCCGCGAACCCGAAGTACAGCGCGTTCCACGGAAACAGGTAGCCGGGGAAGGAGACCAACCACTTGGCAATGGTCAACGGCTTGGTCGGCCAGGCGAACAGCGGACCGTGCCCGACCCGCTGATCGGGCACGAACTGACCCTTCGCATCGCGAGTACCGAATGCTGTCTCGTCGACCATGGCGTCCCCCGCCTTCACTCGCTGGTCAGATGTCTTGGACCTCGAAGTCGGAGACCTCGGTGGGAGCGACGCTGCGAAGTAGATCGACCGACATCCGGAGTCCCTCCAGCCGGGAGAGATTCATGTCCTCATGCTCGATCGAGAGCCAACCGTCGTAGCCGGCCATGCGCAACCGGTAGCAAAAGTCGCGCCACCACCGCTCGCCGTGGCCGTAGCCGAGGGTGACGTACCACCACGACCGGGCCGCTAGGTCCGACAGCGAGCCGTTCTCGAGGAGCGTACGCGTCCCGACCTGCACCGGGTTGATGTACGTGTCCTTCGCGTGGACGTGGAAGGTCGCCTCGCCGAGCAGGTCGATCGCCTGGAGAGGATCACCGCCCATCCACATCATGTGGCTCGGGTCAAGGTTGGCGCCCACGGTCGGGCCGACCTCGGCGCGCAGACGCGACAGGGTCGGCGCGTTGAACACGAGCTGGTTGCCGTGGAGCTCGACGGCGATGCGCTCGACGCCCTCGCTGTTGGCGAACTCGACGAGGTCGGCCCAGTACGGCAAGGCGACCTCCTCCCACTGGTAGCGCAGGATCGTCTGCGTCTCCGGCGGCCACGACGACACCACCCAGTTCGGCATGAGGTCGCCCGGCGCGCCCGCGGGCAGCCCCGACATGCACACGACGGTCTCGACACCGAGCGCACCGGCGAGGCGCACAGTGTCGCGTAGGCACGCCGACTGGCGCTCGCCATCGGTCGGATGGAGCTGGTTGCCGTTGGCGTTCAACGCGAACAGCTCCAGGCCGCGAGCCTCGACGCGTCGTAGCAGATCTTTGCGTGCAGCCGCATCGCCGAGCAGGCCACTCAGATCGCAATGCGGTGCCGACGACCAGTTGCCGGTGTTCAGCTCGATTCCGGCCACGTCCAGTTCCGAAAGCGTGTCGAGCAATCCGTCGAACGGCAGGTGGGCCAGGGAGTCGGTGACGCAGCCGATTCTCATGAGCCGGCTCCGAGCACGCGGATCTCGGTCTCGTTGACCGTGACCGTGCGGCGCTCCTCGAGTGACAGGTAGGCAGCCTCAGCCAGCAACAACGCCCGGTAGCCGTCGATGCCGGTGGGATCAGGCGGTGTGCCGTTCCGCAACACGTCCACGAAGCGGCCCCACTCGAGGGCGTAGGACTCGGCGTAGCGATCGGTGAAGAAGAACTTCGGGTTGTCCCTCTCGGTGCCTCCCGACGTCTCGATCGAGAACATCGACTTCGGCACGTTGTCGGTGCGGGCCGTTCCGGTCGATCCGTGAACCTCAACCCGCTGGTCGTAGCCGGCGCTGCAACGGCGGCTGTTGGTGATGACTGCAATCTTGCCCGACGCGGTCTGCATAGAGATCGACGCGGTGTCGATGTCACCGATGTCGGCGATGTCCTGGGAGACGAGGGTCGCCGCGGTTGCGCTGACCGTGATCGGCTCCTCACCGAGGAGGTACCGGACCATGTCGAAGTCGTGGATGGTCATGTCGCGAAACATGCCGCCCGAGACCTTCAGATAGTCGATCGGTAGGCCCCCGTCCGGATCCTTCGACACGACGGTAACCAGCTCGATGTCGCCGAGCTCGCCGGTGCCGGCGCGACGGCGCACCTCGGCCACGGCTGGGTCGAACCGCCGGTTGAACCCGACGAACAAAGGAAGTTCGGAGCCACCGATGGCGTCGAGAACCGAGCGGACCCGCTTGATGTCGAGGTCGATCGGCTTCTCGCAGAACACCGCCTTGCCGGCGCCGACGCCGCTCTCGATCAGCCCGGCGTGAGTGCTGGTGTCCGAGCAGATGACAAGGGCGGCCACGCCGGGATCGTCTAGCGCGGTCGCCTCGTCGACGCGTCTAGCTCCCGTGCGGGCGACCAGGGTTTCGGCTGCGGAATCGACGGGGTCGACCACATAGCGCAGCCTCGTGTCCGGATGGGCGACGATGTTGGCGGCGTGCACGTTCCCGATCCGCCCGGCACCGAACAAGGCGACGGAGATCTCAGCCATCACTCGTCGTCACGCCGCGTCCGGGAGCGGCCGGTGGATGTAGTATTCGGGGTCCTTCAGTTGCCGGCGCAGCGCTGGGATGATCTCGGCGCGGTACACCTGGAAGGTGCTGCGGTAGGTGGGCGGGCATTGATCCCTGACTTCCTCGTGCAGCTCCTTCAACGCATGGAACGGAACCATTGGGTACATGTGGTGCTCAAGGTGGTAGTGCATGTTCCAATAGCAGAATCGCAGCCACGGATTCATGTGGACCGTGCGGCTGTTGAGCCGGAAGTCGGTGACGTCCTCTGCGAGCCCGACGTGCTGCGTCAACCCCACCCAGAAGATGGCCCACGCGCCGTACAGCGTCGCAAAGGAGGTGAGCATCAGGGGCAGAATCGTGCCGAGGGCGATCGCCACTGCAATGGTGCCGGCGTGAACGGCGAGGATGATGCGTGCCTGTCGCAGCATCTTCGGCCACTCGGACTCGGGGATGAGCTGCTTCTCGTCCTCCGCGATGTGGCCAACGGAGTGCCGGAGCATTCCCCAGACCTGGGGCACGACCATCGGGAGCCCCGTCCACAGGAGGACGAAGTGCACGACACGGGGAGGCCGCTCCTCGATGATCTCGCGATCGCGGCCGACGATGATGGTGTCGGTGTGATGGCGGGTGTGATCCCAGCGGCGCACCAGCGGTTCGCGCAGGGTCATGAAGCAGCCGATCTGGAAGACGACATCGTTCATCCACCGCGTCCGGAACGCCGTGCCATGGCCGGCCTCGTGACATCGCGAGTCTCCGCCGAGCGCCCACAACATGCCGTAGGGAACGGCGATGAGCAGGGTCCACCAGCTGAGCCAGGTGACGACCGTCAACGTGCCCAGACCGGCGATGAGCCCCAACCAGATCACGGTGTGGATGATGGCGGTGGTGTCGTGGCGACGCATGAGCTCCTTCAGTCGCTTGCGCTCCACCGGCACCCGGTACCAGTCGGCGTTGGCCAGCCCGGCCTCGACCGCGCTTCGACCGTCCTCGCCTAGAAGCCCGTAGTCGCGACGCTGACGTGTTGCCATCGGCTCCCCCCTTGTCAACCGTGTGAGTCGACGAACTCGATGAACTCCGCGACGACTTCATCGGAGACCGGAACCTTGTGCTCGTCCTGCGGGTAGACGGAGGACTCGCAGTCGGCCTTGAACTCACGGAACGCCGCGACACGTTCGTTCTGAAGGCGCTCGAACTCCGTACGGAAGTCGCGGTAGGTCTTCGAGTGCCGTGGCGTCCACCAGTCGCTGTAGCCGAGAACATCGGTGGAGAACAGGTACTGGGCGTCGGCGTGGGCGCCACCACCCATGGAGAACAACAGCACCGACGTCCGTTTGAAGATCTCGGCTGAGATGCGCTCAGGGACGACCTCTAGTTCGACGGCGAACGCGCCTGCGTTCTCAAGGTCCTTGACCTGATTCCAGACGAGCTTCGCGGTCTCGATCGTCTTGCCAACCGCCTTGAAGCCGCCGGTCCATGTCCGCTTCGACGGTACGAGTCCGACGTGTCCAACGATCGGGAAGCCCTCGTTGGCGAGTCGCTCGACGACGCCGGTGGCCGCGGCGCAGTAGCAGCAGTCACCGCCTTCCGCGATCGCCCAGTGCGCCTTGCGGAGGTAGTCGTCGGTGGTGGCGTTGAGGCCGGGCAGGAGCCCCACCTGCACGAAGCAGTCGCCGGCGGCTTCACGCATCTCGCCGTTCCAGATCGGTTCCTCGATCGAGAGGATGTCGATACCAGCTGCCGCGCTGGCGCGGGCCTCGTCGAGATCCTCGATGTGCAGCATGCTCATCATCCGCTTGCCGCGGTTGGCGCGGAGATCGGCGACCGTCGGTCGGCTTCGGTTCATGCCCATAGGGCGCTCCATTTCATGTTCAGGTGATTCACGACTTGATCAGCTCCTTGAGGGACGCCGACGCGTCGGCGAGCACTTCAGGATCGGGCCGGTTGCCCGCCGCGATCAGCATCTCTGCAACGCGGATGTCCTTGGCGGTGGAAGTACCGGTCCCGACGCCGCTGGCGGCGACAAGCCGGCCGTCGAGCGCGAGGGCGAACCTGATCTGGCTGCCATTGCCACTGTCACGCACCACCGCCGATCCTGCTTCGTCGGCGAGTCCGGCATGCTGGAGCCCGACGTCGTACTGGTCGGACCAGAACCAGGGCACCGCGGCGTGCTGCTCATCGCCGTCGAGCATGTTCGCGGCCGCGACCACGGCCTGATCGTGAGCGTTGCGCCAGCTCTCAAGTCGGATGCGCCGGCCTCCGTACAGCGGGTGAGGAAAGGAGCAGCAGTCGCCGGCCGCGAAGATCGCCGGATCGTCGGTGCGGAGCCGATCGTTCACCGCGATGCCGTTCTCGCACCTAAGGCCAGCGGCCTGAGCAAGCTCCACGTTGGGTGTAACGCCGATTCCGGCGATGACCACATCGGCCGTGATCGGCTGGTCGAAACCCTCGACACCGACCGCTAACCCGCCATCGAGTCTGGAGATGCCGGTCGGCACGACGCCGCACAGCACCTCGACACCCTCTTCGGCGTGTCGTTTGACCAACACATCGGCCATCTCGGCTGGCAGGGCGCGACCGAGCGCTCGCGGCGCGACCTCGAGCACGGTGACATCGCATCCCAACTGCCGTGCCGAGGCGGCGACCTCCAACCCGATGAGACCTGCCCCGATGACGGTTACGGAGCGTCCGGGGCCGAGTTGGGCGCGTAGTGCCCGCGCGTCGTCGATCGTCCGCAGGGTGAGCGCAAACTCGCCACCCGCGATCGGCAACGTCCGGGCGCGCGCCCCGGTCGCGAGCAGGAGACGGTCGTACGGCACCTCACCGCCGTCGGAGAGGACGGCGAGCATTCTGTCGCGGTCCACGGATTCGACAGCCGTCCCGGACATCAGTTCGACGTCGAACTCTGCCAGTCGTGCCACAGGCAGCACCTCTACCGGACTGATCTCATCGCTGATCAGCGCCGACTTCGAGAGCGGCGGGCGCTCGTAGGTTGTGTGCGGCTCGTCGCCGATCATGGTGATCGCACCGGCGAAGCCTCGCTCGCGCAGCTCTCTGGCCACGCGTGCGCCGCATTCACCCGTGCCCACCACCACGATCCGCTCGACGTTGCCGGTCGCCGCCATGTCAGCCGAGGTCGATGTAGACCGAACCGCCCTCGACCTTGACGGGATACGTCCTCAGGTCTTCGCAGATCGGTGCGCCCTTGCCCTCGCCGGTGGTGTAGTCGAAGCGGCCGTTGTGCTTCGGGCACTCGATGATGTTGTCCATCACCAAGCCCTCGGCGAGCAGGAAGGCCTCGTGGGTGCAGTGACCGTCGGTGGCGAAGTAGTCATCATCGGGTGACCGGTACACGGCGTAGTCGTGCCCGTCGATCGCTACCGGAATCACGTCCTCGTTGTCGATGTCGTCGGTGCCGCAGGCTCTGGTCCAGTTGCTCATGGTCGTGTGTCGTTTCTCCAGCCGCCCTGGCGATTCCCTGCCGGGGGTGTGAAGGAGTCGACCCGTGTCGGATCGATCCCTCGCGGACCCCTACGCGGGTTGGGTGCCGGCCGCGACGAGGCGGGCGAGCTCGGCCTCCAGCTCTCCCATGGCCTCGCCACCGGCCATCAGGTCGGTGATCTCCTCTCGGGTGCGCTCACCCTTGGCAAAGTCATCGGCCTTCTCGCCGTGGATGAGTATGGCGAAATGGTAACCGACGGTCATCGCATGGGTGACGTTGTGAGTGACCAGCACCACGGCGAGGCCGCGGAGCTTCGCCTCCATGATGATCCGCAAGACGTGGGCCGCTTCCTTGACACCCAGCGCCGCCGTCGGCTCGTCGAGGATGAGCACCTTGGCGCCGAAGTAGACCGCCCGGGCGATGGCGGACACCTGCCGCTCACCGCCTGACAGGCTGCCGACGAGTCGATTGCCGTCGGAAACGCGGGTTATGCCCAACGCCTGCATCTCACGGACGACGATCTCGTTCGCCGTCTTGCGGTCGAACCACTTGAACGGGCCCCAGCCCTTGGTCGGCTCGAGTCCGACGAAGAACGAGCGGTCTAGGCTCATGAGTTCGAACGTGCCACCGAACTGGTGCACTGTGGAGATTCCCAGATCCGACGCGTCGCGAGGGCTCTTGAAGACCCGCTCCTCGCCTTGGATCTTCATCGTGCCCGAACTGGGCTGGTGAAAGCCGGAGAGGATCTTGATCAGGGTGGACTTCCCGGCGCCGTTGTCGCCGAGAAGGCAGAGGACCTCGCCTTCGTGGACCTCCAGCGATACGTCGTCGAGGGCGGCGTATCCGCCAAAGACCTTGGAGACGTTCTCGACGCTTATGTAGGGCGTGCGGTCATCAGACAACGGTTGCCTCCTTGGTGGTTGCCGGTTCGGGCGACGTCTGCGGATCGGTCCGCCTGGCCGTGCTCAGGGACTCGTCCTTCTTGTCACCAGACGAGAGTGCCAGCCGGCGGAAGGTGTTGTTGGTGAAGACGGCGATCAGCAGGAGCACTCCGAGGATCAGCGACGACCAGTCGGAATCCCACCCGGTGGAGTAGATGCCCTGGGACACAATGGCGAAGGTCATCGTTCCGAAGATCACGCCGATCGGCGAGCCGTAGCCGCCGGTCAGCAGAACTCCGCCGACGACCACCGCGATGATCGAGAAGAACACGTAGGACTGCCCGGCCGACACCTGCGCGCTGCCGAAGAGCGCGACCTGGGTGACACCGAGCAGCGCCGAGCCGAAGCCGGAGCCCATGAACAGAAGGATGGTCGTCCGCTCCACCGGGACACCTGCGGCCCGCGCCGATGTCTCGTCGCCGCCGATGGAGAAGACCCAGTTCCCGAACTTCGTCTTGTAGAGGATCCACGACACGACGAGGGCCATGATCACCCAGAGGATGATCGCGTTCTCGTACGTCCTCCAGATCCGCCCCCCGAAGGTCTCCCTCACGAAGGGGTCAACCTCGACGGGCACGAGCACGGTGCTGGTCGTGAGCCGGGTGATGCCGAAGACGAGGCCCCGGAGGGCGAACAGCATCGCCAGCGTCACAATGAACGACGACAACTTGGTCTTGGTGACGATCAAGCCGTTGAGGAACCCGAAGAAGGTTCCGACCCCCAGCCCGGCGGGCAGACCGATGTAGTCGGGCAGGTCGTAGTGGCCGGTGAGAATGGCATACGTCATTGCTCCTGCGGCCAGGATGGAGCCGACGGAGAGATCGAGGTGTCCCGCGACCATCACCAGAGCGACGGGCAGCGCGATCAGTCCGAGTTCAGCCGCCACATTGAGCCAGCCGGCGGTCACCAGCGCGCTGGTGAAGGTCGGCCAACCGAAATACCCGAAGAACACGAACACGAACAGCGTGCCGACGAAGGCCGCGAACTCAGGTCGCCGGGCGAGGTTCTTCAGGGCAAGCACTGTCGATCTCCTTCACACATGGATGTCGATCTCCTTCATACAGGGATGCGCATGCGCACGCATGGATGCGGTGAGGGGTGAGCCATGGCTACCACGACCCACCCCTCACTGGCATCTGCCTTGTGAGGGATGGGCCACCACCACGGCCCATCCCTCACGGCAAGAATGATCAGCCCTTACAGCAGGTTGATCAGCGCTGACCCGAGTCCACGGCGAGTTGAACCGTCGCGACATTGTCGGCGGTGATCAGCGCCGGACCGGTCAGGATGACGTTGGTCGCCGGCAGGATGGCGTACTGGTCGTAGTACCAGGCGTGCGACACGGCGTACCAGCCCTGCAGCCAACCCTGCTGGTCGATGGCGAACAGCGCCTCACCACTTGCGATCCGGTTGAGGATGTTGGCCGAGACGTCCCAAGAACCCTGGGCTACGTGATCGGCACCCATCGAGGACAGAGCCTCAGCGACAGCATCGGCGTCGGCAGCCGAGCCGGTCATGATGGCGTCGATGCCCGAGTTCTCCGCGAGCTTGGCCTGGACGGCGGCGGAGATCGCAGCCGCATCACCGAAGTTCTCGGCCGGCAGGATGAGCTCCTCGGTCTCGAGACCGGCAGCGCTGGCAGCCTCGATGGCGCCGCCGCAGCGCTGCTGCCAGTTCACCGCGCCGGGCTGGGTGTTGACGCACAGCAGGCTCGTGCCACCGCCGTCGGCGTGGGCCTGACCGGCCGCAAGGCCGGCCTTGTACTCGTCGGTGCCGAAATAGCCGAGAGCAGCAATCGTCCCATCCTCGAGCAGAGGCAGGCCGGAGTTGTACATGAAGACGTTGACACCGGCGTCGATCGCAGCCGCGAGCGCCGGGGCCTGAGCAGCACCGTCCCAGACGGGCACCGCGAGCGCCGTGCAGTTCTGGGCGACGGCCTGCTCGATCAGCTTGACCATGTCCGGACCGATGTTGTCGTAGTTCGGCAACGGGATCCAGGTGAAGTTACTGCCAGCCGCCTCGACAGCCGCACCCGCGGCGTCCGCGCCGTTCTTCACAACGCTGAAGAACGCGTCGGCACCACCGATGGCACAGATCTCGCGCTCACCGGCGCCGCCGGCCTCGCCACCCTGGGTGACATCGACTTCTTGGGCGTCATCGTCGTCAGCGGCGACAGCATCCTCACCGTCATCGGCTGCAGTCGCATCGCTGTCATCGGCCGCAGTGGCGTCTGCGGCAGCGTCATCGCCGCCCGATGCGGGTTCGTCGGAGCTGTCGTCTCCGCACGCAGCAGCCAGCAGCACGATCGCTGCCACGATCGCCAACAGCTTTATGAGGGTGGAGGATGCCGACAAGCGGCCTCGCTCCACCGGAACCGTTGAGTTCATTCGCCAATTTCCTTTCGGTAACCCGGCGCCCCCTCTGGAAGCCGGTCGCGTGTCCTGGTCGGACCGGCGTACATTTTTAACGATCACGCCCGTCCCGTCAATAGTTTGTTATGACATTTATACATTTGAGTCACCGACCCCAGAGAGACCCCGACGAACGTGGTGCAAACACCCCCGAACGCACGTGCGTCACATCCTCATATAGGACTCGTCCTATGAACCAGCGCAGCACACAGCGGACGGTCATCGGGACCGCGTTCGTCGTTGTGGCCTCGCTGGTCCTGTGGGGCTGTGGCGCCGTCGGCGCCGAGCCGCGAGCGGTGGGTATCCGGGCCGAAGGCTGCGGACCGGGAGCCGGGAAGGGAAGTGGTCTCGTTGTCGCGCCTGGTGTGGTCCTGACATCGGCCCACGTGGTGGCGGGGGCAGACACCATCACGGTCCAGTTCGAGGCTGACACCGAAGCGTCTGCGACCGTCATCGGTTTCGATCCGTTCATGGACCTGGCCTACCTGCGCACACCGGCCGAAGCAGCAGTCGGTGCCATCGAGCCCTCCATCTCCAGTGACCATGCTGAGCCGGGCTCGTCCGGCCACGCGTTGGTGTTTCGAGACGGCGCACCAACCGAACTCGATGTGGAGGTCCGGCGTAGAGTCCAGATCAACACCGAGGACATCTACGTCGAGGGTGACGTCACCAGGCCGGGCTTTGAGCTCACGGCCGACATCGAGCTCGGCGACTCGGGCGGCGCCGTTTACGTTGACGGCGAGATCATCGGTGTGCTGTGGGCCCGCACGCGTGACTTCGACGACGACGGGTCATACGCCATCGACGTCAGCCGCGCCCGAGAACTCATCGACACTCAACTCGCGACCGGTGTGCTCGGTCCCGAGGTCGACACATCGCGCTGCAGGTGATCTACGTTGTGGTTGAGGCCCAAGCGTCGATCCCCGCTTCAAAGGATCGCGAGTCATCGCCAGCCGGCCAACGCTGGGCATGGATGCCGCCGACGTACGTGCAGGATCCCCAAGACCGTTGAAGGAGTCAGACATGGGCATTGATCATGTGCGGGTTGGCATCGTCGGGCCCGGATGGTGGGCCGATACGATGTACGCACCGGTACTGGCGGCATGTCCTGACGCCACC
Source organism: Acidimicrobiia bacterium (assembly GCA_022828135.1). Taxonomy (GTDB): domain Bacteria; phylum Actinomycetota; class Acidimicrobiia; order Acidimicrobiales; family Aldehydirespiratoraceae; genus Aldehydirespirator. The sequence goes on from JAJEJB010000056.1 coordinate 13,266, forward strand.
GCCACTGCGGTGTACGCCCGTAACCGCCTGCGAGCCGAAGCCTTCGCCGAAGCGCACGGAATTCCCCACGTGTTCACCGACATCGGCGAACTGTGCGCCAGCGGTGAGGTCGACGCCGTGATCGTCGCATCATCCAACAAGACACACCACCCCTTCACCGTCACTGCCCTGGACGCGGGCTTACACGTCTTGTGCGAGAAGCCGCTGGCGGTCACCGCGGCCGAAGCCGATGACTTGGCGGAGCGTGCCCGCCAGACCGGGCTGACCTGCTACGTGCCATTCACCTACCGCTGCATGCCGACGACGCGATGGATCAAGCGACTCCTGGACCGAGGCTTCATCGGCCGGCCCTACCATCTCAATCTGCGCTACTACTCCGGATGGGCCCGGCAGGGCGAATACCTGTGGCGGCTCGACCAGGGCGAGGTAGGGGAGGCAGGCGTGCTTGGCGACCTTGGGTCTCACTGGATCGACATGGCCCGATGGTTCTTCGGAGAGGTGGAGGCGGTCACCGCCGTCGTGTCGCACCACATCGACCGGGAAGCCCGACCCGACGGCGGCGACTACGCGCGAGCCGATGATGGGGCAACCGTGATCCTAGAGTTCGAGAACGGAGCCCAAGGGGTGATCGTGGTGTCGGCTGTGTGCCACGACGTGTCGACCTTCGGGCAGTCGCACCACTTCGATCTTCACGGCAGCGACGGCACGATCTATGCGATCAACGACTGGAACGATCGCCAAGAGGTGCGCGGCGTCCGGGTGGGAGAGGACTCTCTACAGGAGTTGCCGATACCCGACGACATCTGGGGCGAGGGGGTACGGCGGGCGACGGTCCACGACACCTACCGCGACACCTTCCGCCACACTGACGTGCTGACCCGCGCCTGGATAACAGCCATCAGGGACGGAACCCGCGTCGAGCCCGACTTCGACGACGGCGCGGCCGTGCAGCGGATCATCGCCGCCGGCGCCCGAAGCGCAGTTGAGGGGCGGCGAGTGGCCGTGGCCGGTTAGCAGAGGCCGCGCACAAATGGATAGCGAGTAATCCACAATGTGGATGATCTGTTGGTCTGCTACGGGGCGCCTGCCCGGAGCGACTCCGAGAGGCCAACGGCTGCCGATGCCCTCAGAACGACTGTCACGTTGGGATGGAGTTGGATCGCGGAGGCCGGCGCTTCCGACGTGACCGGCCCCTCAAGCGCTCGGGCCACCGAGTCGGCCTTGTGCTTCCCGCAGGCGACCATCACCAGTTGGTTGGCGGCACGGATGGTGGCGATTCCCTGCGTGATGGCCCGGGTGGGAACTGCCTGGCCAGCGGGGAAGAAGCGGGCGTTCTCGGCCCGGGTCTGCTCGCTCAGCGCGACCACCCGGGTGGTGCTGTCCAGCGGAGACCCAGGCTCGTTGAAGGCGATGTGCCCGTTGGACCCGATACCGAGCAGCTGGAGCCCGATCGGCGCCGCCCGAAGCTCGCGCTCGTAGCGGTTGCACTCAGCGTCCAGGTCGATCGCATGCGGGTCGGGTCCGTGTATAGCACCGGCTCCGAGGTCTACATGGCGAGCCAGCAGCCGGTGGACGACGTTCCGGTAGGCGCACGGGTCCTGGCGGTCGAGGTCCAGGTACTCGTCCAACAGGTAGGCGCGCACGCCCGCGAAACTCAGGCCTCGCGCTCGGTGGCGCCGCACCAACTCGGCGAACACCGCCTCCATCGTCTCGCCGGTTGCCAGGCCGAGAGCGGGCCGCGGCTCGGCTGTGATGAAGTCCTCGACAAGATCGGCGGCCAGGCGCGCTGCCGAGGCGGCCGTATCGGCAACGACGATCCTCAATGGGCCGCGGGCCCGGTTGTGCCCAGACCGGCGCGGCGCACGGCGACGGCGGCGCCGACTACGCCGGCGTGGATGCCGAGGTGGGCTACCGAGATGGGCTTTGACAGCATCAGCCTCGACGCGAAGCGGTCGAAGTTCTCGCTCAGTCCCCCACCCACCACCCAGCGGTTCGGGTTGAGCATGGCCTCCAGCTCGTCGAAGAAGGGCTGGGCCCGGCGAGCCCACTCCACCGGGGTCAGCTCCTCACTGGAGATCGCCCTGCCCGACGCGATCTCCTCGAAGCGCCCGTTCGAGCCGACCAGGCCCCCGAGCTCGGAATTGGCGATGAGGTCGCCGTTGTAGAGCAGGGCGCTGCCGATACCCGTCCCGAACGTCAGCACGATGGTGAGCCCGTCGCGGTCGAGACGAGTGTCGCCGTAGGTGAGTTCGGCCAGCCCGGCGGCGTCGGCGTCGTTGATGAGCACCGCGTTGGCGCCCGCCGGGGCCCGCAGGCAGGCCAGTGCGCCCACCACCTCCCAAGCGGCCGAGAGATTGGGGGCGTGGCGCAGGCAGGATCCGTCGAGCACGCCCGGAAGGGCGACCCCGACTGGGCCGGACCAGCCCGCCGCGGCCGCGATGCGGCCGATGGCGGCCGCGACGTCACCGGGCGACGCCTCCGGCGGTGTCGGCTCGGTGTGGATGCCCCCGACCAGATCGCCCGCGCCCAGGTCGACGACGGCACCCTTGATGCTGGTGCCTCCGACGTCGACTCCCAGCTGCATCTCGGCCTGCTCGCTCATGGGTCCAGGTCGCCCGCTCTGGCGCCGGTGATATAGGCGACCAGGTCGTCCTTGGTCACCTCGCCCACGTCCACCTCCGCGGTCTTGCGGCCCTGGCGCAGCACCACGGCACGGTCGCATACCTCGGTGACGCGGTCCATGTTGTGAGTAATGAGCAGGACCGCCACACCGGCGTCGCGCAGGCTGCGGATGAGGTCGAGCACACAGGCCGCCTGCTCCACACCCAGCGCAGCCGCGGGCTCGTCGAGCAGCACGATCTGCTGGCCCCAGGCGGCCGCCCGGCCGATGGCCACCGCCTGACGCTGACCGCCCGACAGCGCGCTCATCGACCGGCGCAGCGACGGGATGCGAATGTCGAGTCTCCCCAGGATCTCGCCGGACTCGGCCCGCATGCGCTTCTTGTCGAGCACCCCGAGCCAGGCGCCGAGACGCCCACCCCGAGTGTGCTCCCGGTTGAGGAAGAGGTTCTCGACCACGTCGAGGGGGTCGATGACGGCCAGCGTCTGGTGGACGGTCTCGATGCCCAGCGACCGGGCCGTCTCGGGCGAGGCGATGGCTTGGACGACCCCGTCGACCTTGACCACTCCGGCGTCGGGCGCGTACACGCCCGAGATGCACTTGACCAGCGTCGACTTGCCTGCGCCGTTGTCGCCCAGCAGGGCCGTGACCCGGCCGTAGTGAAGGTTCAGCGCCACCTGATCGAGCGCCTGCACCGCCCGGAACGACTTGCACAGGCCCTCGACCTCGAGCGCCACGGTGCCGGCTGCGGCCGTCACCGCGAGCCCCCGAGTGGGACCGCGTCCCCGAAGCCGTTCCAGACACCCGCCACTTGCGCCCGGCCGGAAGAGACTCCGGTGAGGCCCACGATCAACGTCCTGGTGACGAAGGCCTGGACCCGGAAACCGAAGACGACGGTGGCGCCCTCGGCCACAGTTCGGTTCTCGCCGGGATGGAGTCTGGCGTAGTAGTCGATGGCCGCCGGGTCGGGCATGTCCACCGGCACTGGTTCCGTCGACAGCTCCGACGGGTCGTGGGCGACGACAGCCCGCACCTCGTAGTTGCCGAACACCGGGTCGACGTACAGCCCCCCGCCGAAGCAGAGCGGCACGCCCTGGTGGACGTGGGCCACCTCGCTGAGGTAGAGCACCGCGGGCTGCTCGGGGAGGTCCTGCACGCCATGGAGAGGGGTGGTGCCGGTGAGCCCGTGGCCGGGCTCGACCTGGGTGGCACCGGCCTCAGCCAGCATGCCGAGCACCTCGGTGGAGGTGGTCCCCGGCGCGTTGATCTCCAGCGTCTGCGGGCAGGCGGGGTGACCGCGGGCGATCTCTGCGGCCCGGGCCAGCGTCTCCGCGTTGGGGGTGAGGCGCGCCCCGCCCGAAGCGGAGTCGAACAGCAGGGCCGGGAACGTGGTCAGCCCGGCGAACTCGGCTCCACCCAGCCCGGCGATGCGATCGATCATGGCGGGCAGGTCGTCCAGCGCCACGCCGCCCTCGTGGCCCGGGTAGAAGGTGTCGCCCTCGGCGAACACCCGCACCAGCAGCCGCTGGGACCGCCCGGTTCGATGGGCGGCAGCCGCGGCCTCGGTGGCCTTGTTGTCGGAGAAGACTGTCCAGTAGTCCGGATCCAGCCCGGCGGCCTCGCCCGCCTCGGCTCGAGGCACCTGAACCAGATGGCCGAGATGGCCGAGGTTGTGGCCGTGACGGGCGATCGGTCGGGCGCAGGCCATGTCCACGGCGACGTAGCCGTCGACACCGCCTGCGGTCATGGCGGCCAGCGCCCCCGGGGCCCGGCCGATCTGCTTGGTCATGGCGTAGACGGTGAGTCCCAGCCGGTGAGCCTGCCGGCACAGTCCGGCCGTGTTCGTCTCGATCGCGTCGAGATCGAGAACGCAGCTGTTGGCCGGTATCCGTCCCGCTTGATGGAGCTCGACTGCGGCTTCCAAGAACTGCGGGTTGCGCCTCAGCAACGGTTGCAGGAACACGTCAAGTCTCCTTCTGCTCTCGCATGCTCAGAGCGACCGCCAGGATGATGATCACGCCCCGGGCGATCAACTGGTCCGCTACCCGCAAGCCCATGAGGATCAGGCCGTTGTTCAGCATGGCCATCACCACCGATCCGGCGATGGCGCCGGCCACCGAGGCCCGGCCGCCGAACAGGTTGGTGCCGCCGATGACAACCGCCGCGATCACGGTCAGCAGCAGATTCTCGCCCAGGTCGTGGCGCCCGATGGCCAACCGGCCGGCCAGCAGCACACCGGCGAACGAGGCCGCGGCCGCGCTGGTCATCAACGCGGTGATGCGGATGCGGTCGGTGTTGATGCCGAGTGCGGCGGCAGCCGAGCGATCGGCTCCCACCGACAGCACATGGCGGCCCCAGCGCAGTTGGTGCAGCACGAGATGCCCGATCACGCCGACCACGACGGTCCAGATCAGCAGCGACGAGATGGGCCCCACCGACCCGGCCCCGAAGACGCTGAGGAAGAGGTCGTTGCGAATCGGCAGTGACTGCAAGTTGTTCATGTTGCGGGCTATGCCGCTGACGATCCCCAGCATCCCCAGCGTCACCAGGAACGACGGGATGCGCACCTTGACGGCGATGGCGCCGTTGACGAGCCCGATTCCGGCGCCGACGGCCAGCGCCACGGCGGCGCCGGCCACGAACCCGTAGCTCCCCACCGCCTCGGCGGCAACCAGCGACGACAGGGCACAGATCGCTCCGACCGACAGGTCGATCTCCGCCGCAGCCAGAGCGAAGGCCATACCCACCGCCATCACCGCGATCGGAGCAGCCTGGCGGCCGATGTTGAGCAGGTTGGAGGCGGTGAGGAACCCGTCGTCGCGCAGGATCACGGCGAACAGCCCGAAGATCAGCACTGCGGCCATGTACACCACGTACTGGCGCAGTCCCGGATCCTGGCGCCGCCGCGCCAGCCACCGGTGGACACCGAGTTGCAGATGCCCGGCCGCGGCGGAGTCGTCTGTCATGTGTTCCTCACTGAGCCTGCCCGGAGCCCCGGCGACAACTCAATGCTGGTTGCCGCCGGGGCTTGGGGGGCAAGTCTGCCTCAGCCGCCGATGGCGTCGAGGACTTCTTGGGGTGGGTCGGCGGCCAGTGACTGGCGGTAGCCCTCGACGATGTTGTCGGCGGTCACGCCGATGGCCGGCACCACCGCGAACGCCGGGGCCGGCTTGCCGAGGATCCCGTAGGCGCCCTCGATGGCCATGGTGCGGCCGAGGTTGTAGGCCTCGTCGGCGGCTATGCCCACGACGTTGCCGCCCTCGACCAGGTCCAGCGACACGTTGGTGTCGAGATCCATGGTCACCAAAGCCACGTCGGAGGCGCCCGCAGCCCGAAGGGCGGCCAGCACCCCGTCGGCGGGGCCCGCCGACCACGGCGCGTAGATGCCGTCGAGGTCGGGGTTGCGGGTCAGCATGGCTGTGGCGATCTCCTCCGCGGCGGCCGGGTCGGCCAGACCCTGCTCGGCGACGATGGTGATGCCGGGATAGTTGATCTCGATCCAGGCCTTGAACGCCTGGTCGCGCTGGTTGGTCACGTAGTAGGCGGCGTCATGGAAGATGTAGCCGACCTCGCCCTCGCCTCCGAGAGCATCGGCCAGCAGGTCCGCGGCGGTGATGCCCATGGCGGCCAGGTCGTCGGTGACGATGCCCACATAGTCCTCACCGTGCACGTAGCCCTGGGGAACGTTGGACAAGAACACCAGCTGCACACCCGCATCCACCGCCGGGCGGAACGCCTCGGCGCCCGCGTCGGGGCCGATGGCCAAACTGATGATGATGTCGGGGCTCAACGCCATGACCGTCTCCACGTCGTTGGCCTGCTGGGCCGCATCGAACTGGGCGTTGGTCTCAGCAATGACCTCGATCCCGAGCTCCGCGAAAGCGTCACGGGCGCCCTGGCTGACCGCGTCGGTGAACGCCCCCGCCGTGTGCCACAACAACGCAGCCGTATGACCGCCCGCCTGCACCTCAGCAACCTCATCATCGCTCAACGCGACCTCGCTGGAAGCAACCGCCTCCTCACCACCAGGCCCCTGAGTCCTCGGCGCCTCAGCCACAGGCTCCGCCGGTGTCTCGTCGTCAGGTTCCGGCGCTGCCTCGGGCGCCGCGGTCGTGGCCGGCGGCGCCGCGTCGTCGTCATCGCCGGCACATGCCGCGGCCACCACCGCGAACACTGCGAGCAGCGACACGATCAGCAGCCACTTCGGCCTTTTCCTGTTGGTTGTCATGGCCCCTCCCTTTGGGTCCGGTTTTATGGATCGTGAGCGCCGCACCATTGGGCGATGAAATGAGCGAGCGTGCGGGTGGCCGTCACCAGCTCGTCGATGGCGAGGCGCTCGAACGGTGTGTGGCAGTTGGAGATGTCGCCCGGCGCGAAGTACACGCCGGGGATCTCCAAGTCCCGAAGGAACGGCTTCTCCGACCAGTACGGCGCTCCCTCGATGCGGGCCGGTTCGCCGGTCACCGCCTCGATCGACCGGGCCAGCGCGGCCACCCCCGGCTGGTCGGCGGCTATCTCGTCGGGTGTGCCCCCGAACCGGTGGTCGCGGGGCGCGCTGAACTCGACGCTGCACTCGACGCCGTGCTCGCTGGCAACCTCAGCGGCGATGGACTGGATGCTGGTGGCCGCGGCGTCGAGGCTCTCGCCCGGCAGGATCTTGCGGATCAGCGACAGCTCGAAGCGGCCCGGCACCGCGATGTTGCCTCCCGATATGACTGACGTGACCAGCAGGAAGGCCTCGCCCAGCAGTTCGTGGGCGGGCACCGACTCCCGCAGGCGGTCGGAGTGCTCCCACAGGCGGTCGAGCAATCGGTGCCCGGCTCGCAGGGCGTCGACGCCGAGTTCGGGCCGGCCGAAGTAGGCGGAGACCCCCGTATAGGCGATGTCGGCGATGAGGAAGCCCATCTGGGCGGTGTAGATCGCGGAGGTGGTCGGCTCGGTGTAGATCGCGAAGTCCGCATCGGGCCGCGGCCCGGCCCGGCCCTCTACCGACGCCCGGATCCCGGCCGAGACGCCGCTACCGGGCTGGCCCGACTCCTCGTCGCACACGAACAGCGTCGACACCCTTCCGGCGGGCCGCAGCCCGGCGCGACCGAAGGCCCGGACCGCCTCGATGGTGGCGCAGATGCCGGCCTTCTGGTCGGCGACTCCCCGACCCCATAGCTCGCCGTCGATCACGTGGGCGCCGAAGGGATCCTCCCGGTCGGTTCCCGCCCAGTGCTGGGACCAGTCTTCGACGGCCACGGTGTCGAGGTGCCCGGCCAGCAGCAGCGACCTTCCTGCGCCGTCCCCGATCGTTCCGCAGACATTGGGCCGGCCCGGCTCGCACTCGAAGAGCTCGGCCGAGTCGAAGGCTCCCGACTCGGCCATCTGGCGGCAGGCCCAGCGCGCGAACTGCTCCTCGTTCGGCGTGACGCTCGGGATGCGGGTGGCCTCGCGGACAAGCTCGGTGACCGCCTCGCCGTCGACCGCCGACGCGACCCGTGTGGCCGCGCTCGTCACTGCTGGTCCCCCAGGATCTCGGGCACCAGGGACTCGTGGATGAAGCGCAACGACATGGACACCGCGCCCACCAGGGCCGCCTGCCGCCCCAATGTCGACGCCGCCAACTCCGGCGGCGAGGCGACCAGTTGGGAGAGACGACCCCGGACGGCGTCCACGAACACGGGGTTGGCTCCGACCCCGCCGCCGAACACGACCCGGGTCGGGTCGGCGATCAGGCACAGGTGCGACACGGCCAGAGCCATGGCTGCCGCCACCTCGTCCAGCACCGCCGACGCGGCGGGGTCGCCGGTGGCCGCGGCCGCGAATATGTCGGGAACGTCGGCGCTCGCATCGAGTCCCGAGCCGTGGCCATCCTCGATGGCCCGACCGAACCGCTTTCGGATGGACGGCGCGGAGGCCACATCCTCGAGGGTCACAGGCGCCTCGCCCGGCTCGGGCGGCGACAGCAGCAGCGATCCCAGCTCGCCCGCCGACCCGGTGCCACCCCGGTAGAGGTCGCCGCCGACCACCATTCCAAGGCCGATGCCCGTGCCCACGGAGATAGCCGCGAAGTCCCCGTCGGCCTGCTCCTCGCCCATCCGGGTCAGCTCGCCGAGGGCGGCCAGGTTGACGTCGTTCTCGACATGGACGCGGGCGTCGAACCTCTCGGAGAGGTAGGCGCCCAAGGCCAGATTGTCGAAGCCGGGGAGGTTGAGGGCCTGTTCGACGCGATCACGGCCGGGCCGGTAGATCCCGGGAACACCGACGCACATCGCATGGCATCCGCCGTCGATATTGCGCAACATCTCCGACGCGGCTGTGGTGACACTCTCCAGTGCGGCGCGGGCATCGGGGCCGGTGGTGAGTTCCTGTTCGGCGACCAGGTTGCCGAACAGGTCGGAGACGCCCACGAGGATCTTGGTCGCGCCGATGTCGGCCACCACCGAGTGGCGAGCGGTGGGAACCAACTCGTACAGGGCGGCCGGACGGCCGATCGACCCCGAGCTGGGGCTCTCGTCAGAGATCCGCACCAGGCCCGCCGATTCCATGTCGGCGATGAGCGCCGACACGGTGGGCTTGGACAGGCCGGTGGCACGGGCGATGCCGGCCCGCGACATCCGGGTCGGGTGAGCCGAGAACAGCGCGTCGACTATCCGCTGCCCGTTGAGCAGCCTCAGGACGCCCGAGCCAGAGCCCTCTCCCATATTGTTAGTAACATTACCTTACAAACTTACTTTGTCAACCGGCTTCCTGAAGTGCCCCGGCCCCAATGCAGGCCCGGACCCGCTGGGCCCGAGCGGTTACCGGTCCTCTTCGAACTCCTCTTCCGGCCTTGGAGCGTGCTGCTCGGCGTGGAGCGCCCGGAAGGCGGCCTGCTCGGCCTCGGACAGGACGGTGGCTGCATGGTCGCTGTCGTCGCGCAGCCAGGTGGTCTGCTGCGGGAACGGGATCTCGATGCCGGCCGCGTCGAAGGCCTCCTTGAGGCGCAGGCGGATCTCGCGCTCCACCGACCACTGCATCGACGGCTCGGTCTTGACCGCCAGCCTGAGGCCGACGCCCGACGCGCCCAGGCTCTGGAGGCCGAAGACCGTCGGCGCCTCGGACAGTTCGTCGCCGCCCCACTCCGGGTCGTCCCAGAGCTCGTTGGCCACCTGCTGCATGATCCCCATGGCGACACGGACGTCGGTGTCGTAGGCCACCTCGATGTCGACCACGGCCTTGGACCAGAGCTGCGAGTAGTTGCCCACCCGGGCGATCTCGCCGTTGGGGACGTGCCACACCGTGCCCCTGAGATCCCGGATGGTCGTGGACCGCAGCGACACCTCCTCAACCGTGCCCGAGGCGTAGCCGAGGTCGACGAAGTCGCCCACCCCGTAGTGGTCCTCGATCAGCATGAACAGGCCCGACAGGAAGTCCTTGACGATCGACTGGGCGCCGAAGCCCAAGGCCACGCCGCCGATGCCCGCGCCCGCGATCAGCGGCCCCAGGTTCACGCCGATCTCGCCCAGGATGATCAGCGCGGTGAAGCCCCAGATCAGAGCCACGACCACGCTGCGCAGCACATGGCCCAAGGTCTCGGCCCGGGCCTCGGCCCTGGAGCGCTCCGCCTCGTCGATCAGGGCCCGGCCGGGGCCCTTCTCCCGCAGCTTCTGCAGCCGCGCGCTGCCGGGCGTGGCCGCGATCCGCTTGGTGAAGCGCACGATGGCCCGCTTGGCGATGCGGGCGACGAACCAGGCCACCAGCAGGATGAGCGCGATGCGGATGGGCCGGTCGAGCAGCCAGTCGGCCGCGGTGGCCAAACCGTCGCTCTCGGTCCAGTTGTAGACCTGCTCGCAGACGAAGCCGCGATTCGACGTGCCGCAGGCGTCTGCTAATCCCTGATTGGTGGATGTCTGAGCGAAGAGGAGCATGGCCACACCCTAGAGGCCGAGCGGCGGGCCGCCCCTAGGGCACAGTGCCCAATCACGGCCTAGGTAGATTCGGCCGTCTATGGCGGCGGGCAGCACCAACGGCCACCGGCGCCCACCGCGGACCGTGCCGTGGTTGGCGGCGACGGCCCTGATGGTGGTGGCGACGCTTGGGGCCGCATGCAGCGGCCAGTCTGGCCGCGGTACCGGTGACGGCGACGTGGTGGTGATGGCCGCCTCCTCGCTCACCGACGTGGTCGAGATCGTCTTCGAGCACCGCGAGAGCGTCACTCCGGTAATCGCGGCGAGTTCGACGCTGGTAGCCCAGCTCGCGGCCGGCGCCGAGGCCGACGTTCTCATCACCGCCAATGGGGCCACCATGGACCGGGCCGTCTTCGAGGGCTCGGTGCGGGGCGAGCCCGTCCTCATCGCCACCAACACCCTCGTGCTCGCAACTCCCGCCGACAATCCGGGCGGTGTCACCGGTCTCTCCGACTTATCCCGCAAAGACCTCCTGGTCGGCCTGTGCGCGGTGGAGGTCCCCTGCGGCCAGCTGGCCGGGCGGGCCCTCGACGAAGCGGGCATCGCGCCCTCCGCCGACACGCTGGAGCCCAGCGTGCGGGCCCTGGCGTCCAAACTGTCGCTGGGCGAACTCGACGCCGGGCTGGTGTACGCCACTGACGCGAGAGCCGCAGAACTGGCCACTGTCCACGCCCCAGAGCTGGAGGACCACCTCAACGGCTACTACATAGCATCGGTCTCGGCCGAGCCCCGGCCGGAGGTACAAGCGGTGATCGACGACTTCACGAAGCTCGGCAGTTCCGGCGCCAAGGCCCTTTACGCATACGGCTTCCTGGGGTCCGACCGTCGGCCGGTATGGCCGGCGCCATCATGAGCAACCGGCTGCCCGCCGCGGTGACCTGGGTGGGGTTCGTGGCCCTCGGCCTGCTGGTGCTGCCCATCGTGGGGCTGCTGCAGAGGGCTCCGTGGTCGTCGCTTCCGTCGATCCTGGGCGAGTCCGAGGTGCTGGAGGCCCTGCGTGTCTCGCTGATCGTCAGCCTGGCGGCTACCGCAGCCTGCATAGTGCTGGGCCTGCCCCTGGCCTTCGTGCTGGCCCGCCGGCGACTGCGGTTCCCCCGGATCGTGCGGGCCGTGGTGATGCTGCCCATGGTGCTGCCGCCCGTGGTGGCCGGCACCGCGCTGTTGTTCGCGCTGGGCCGCCGGGGCCTGGTGGGCCAGTGGCTCGACTCATGGTTCGGGGTGAGCCTGCCGTTCACGACGGCCGGGTCCGTGGTGGCGGCCGCTTTCGTGGCCCTCCCCTTCTTCGTGGTGACCGTCGAGGCCGCCCTGCGCCAGGCCGGCGACGACCTGGACGAGGCCGCGGCCACCCTCGGCGCGGGAGCCTGGGCCACCCTGGCCCATGTCACGCTGCCCACGATCCGTCCCGCGCTGGCGGCCGGCACCGCCCTGGCGTGGGCGAGGGCTCTGGGCGAGTTCGGGGCCACGCTCACGTTCGCCGGCAACTTCCCCGGCCGGACCCGAACGCTGCCGCTGGAGACCTACCTGGCCCTGGAGCGCAATCCGGAGGCGGCGGTGGCCATCAGCCTGGTCTTGATGGCGGTGGCTCTGGCCGTGCTGGTCACCCTGCGCGACCGGTGGATGCCGAGATGACCGTCACGTTCGACGGCCGGGTAGCCCGTTCAGGCTGGGCGCTGGAGGTGGACGGACTCGAGATGGACGAGGGGGTCACCGCGGTGATCGGGGCCAACGGCACGGGCAAGACGACGCTGGGCCGGGCCGTGGCCGGGCTCGACCGCCTGGCCGATGGTCGCCTGGAAATCGCCGGCTCTGTGGCCGACGACCCGGCGGCCGGCGTGTTCGTTCCCGCTCATCAGCGCCGGGTGGCCATGGTGTTCCAGGACCTTCGGCTCTTCGGCCATCTCAGGGTGATCGACAACGTGGCCTTCGGGCTGCGCCGGGCGGGAGCGGACCGGGCCGGCGCCCGCCGCCAGGCTGGGACCCTGCTCGAACGGGTCGGCCTGGACTCCGCAGCGTGGCCGAGGCGACCAGCTGCGCTGTCGGGCGGGCAGCGCCAGCGAGTGGCCATCGCCCGTGCCCTGGCGCCCGAGCCCGAGGTGCTGATCGTGGACGAGCCGCTGGCCTCGGTGGACTCCTCGGGCCGCGCCCAGTTGCGCTCCCTGCTCGGCGACTCGCCGGCCCGTCATGTGATCCTCATCACCCACGACCCGGTGGACGTGGCCACGCTGGCCCGGCGGGTGGTGGTGCTCGACGCCGGTGCCGTCGCCGGCCGGGGCTCGGCGGCGGAGGTGACGGCCTCACCGGGCTGCGAGTGGGCAGCCACCTTCCTGGGCGCCAACGTGGTCCCGGGCCGGGCGCACGGCACGTCGGTAACTACCGAAGGCGGCCTGGTGCTCGCCGTGGCCGAAGAAGCAGCCGGACCCGTCTACGTCACCTTCCCGGCACATGCGGTCACCCTGCACCGCGACCGGCCCGCAGGCAGCGCCCGCAACGCCTGGCAGGCCGTGCTGAGCAGGGTCGACATAGACGGGGAGCGGGCCCGGGTGCACCTGGGCGGGCCGGTCGCGGTGAAGGCCGACATCACCAAGCATTCCGCCGATGAGCTCGACCTGCGGCCGGGCCTCACGATCTGGGCTTCGCTCAAGGCCACCGAGGTCACCATCGTCACGTGACGCGCGGCGTGCGGTGGCGGTGATGCGCACCTCCTCCCCCCGGTAGTGCGCACCACCGCCCCGCTAGGTGACCGAAAGCCCACGCGGCTTCGGTCAAGGAAGGACAACCCGATCCATGTTCGCGCACTCTGGGCCCGGCGACAACCCGGACGCATCGCGGGCCGCTGCGATCAGGACGCAGACAGCTCCTCGAGCGGCACCAGACGGCACGAGATCTCGGGCGGCGCGTCGGGCTGGACGAAGCGCAGGCCCATCACGCCGTGGTCCCGGTCGCCGGGATCTATCCAGTTGGGAACGCCCGGGTCGGCGGAGGCCACCACTATCCGCACCCTGCCGTCGGATGTGCGTGTCGCGTTCTCGCTGTCCACGTAGCCCCGGCCCCAGAAGTAGTCGGCCAGGTTCTCCATCCAGTGGTTGCACAGCTGGAAGTTCCACTGCTGGCAGCGAGGCTCGGCGAACTCCACCACCAGCGCGGTGCCGGGCTGCAGCCGCCAGTAGCCGAACTCGAAGTGGCGGTCGTCGGGCGACCCTCCGATGCGCTCGTACCACTCCTTCGTGTACTCCAGCTGGTTCTCGCGGGTCAGCAGGTCGCGGGTCCAGCCCCCGTAGTCGCTGAGCAGCCCGAGGATCAACTGGGCGGCCACGGCCAGGCGAGCAGCCATGTCGTCGGGCTCGGGCGTGGCCGGGCGCGGATGCTCGTCGAGGCAGCTGATCTCCAGCCGGGGCGGCGACTCGGAGCCGCGGTCGCCGTAGACGACCCGGCCCATCAGCTCGCGGGTCTGGCGCGTCATCGGGAACCACACCTCGTCGGGGCCGGGGTCGTCGACCGACATCACGAAGTTCACGGAGCCGTCGGCCGCGGCCAGGTCGGCCAGCACGAAGCTGTGCGGGGTCAGCGCCATGTTCGGGTTGAAGCCGGGCAGGTGGTCCTCGGCTCCCAGACCGACACCGAACGCGCCGACATCGTCGGGGATGGGCGGGCTCCACGCCGACAGGTGGGTGTAGGCGCTGCCGAGATTGCCGGTGACCCGGTACCGGTACCGGGAGTCCACGGGCTGGACGATGTGGTCCTGGTTGGGGGACTGCACCCCCTGGCCGCCCCGGAGCGGCGGCGGGATGAGCCGGATCGGCCGGGGGCGGATGCCGGGCGCACGGCGCTCGATGGCCCGGGCCGAGGCCATCATGATCATGCGGGTGAGATAGCGGAAGCCCTCCACCCGGTCCTTCGGATCGCCGTCGGGAGTCTCGCGCACCACGATGCGGCCTGCGGCCTTGAGCGTGTCGCAGAAGTCCTCCCAGGCCTGGCCGTCCATGAGCCGCTCCCACCGGAGGGCGGCCACGACCTCGGAGTCGGCGTCCGCGGTCGCCTCGGGCTGCGTGTCACTCACCGCTTGCTCCCTCGTCGCGTGGCTGCTGCTGTTCGGTGGGAGCCAATGGTGGCATCCCCAGCGCGTCCTGCAGGAAGCGGAGCTGGAGCAGCAGCAGGTTCTCGGCCACCTCCTCCTGGGGAGTCATGTGGGTGATCCCGCTGAGGGGGAGCACGGTGTGGGGGCGGCCAGCCTCGGTCAGCGCCTGCGATAGCCGCAGGGTGTGGGCGGCCACCACGTTGTCGTCGGCGAGGCCATGGATCAGCATCAGCGGCCGCTGCAAGCCGGACGCGAGCGGGGTCAGATCGGTTCGCTCGTAGCTGCCCGGCTCGGTCGCCGGGTGCCCCAGGTAGCGCTCGGTGTAGTGGGTGTCGTAGAGGCGCCAGTCGGTGACCGGCGCTCCGGCGACGGCCGCGGCGAACACGTCGGGCCGGCGCAGCACGGCCAGCGCGGCCAGGTAACCGCCGAAGGACCAGCCTCTGACGGCGACCCTGGCCAGGTCGAGCATCGGATAGCGGTCGGCGGCCTCGCCCAACGCCTCGATCTGGTCTTCGAGGACCGGTCCGGCGAGATCGCCCCGTACGGCCCGCTCGAAGGCCGGACCCCGACCGGGTGTGCCCCGCCCGTCCACGACCAGCACGGCGAAGCCCTGGTCGGCGAACCACTGCGAGGTGTGGAACAGCGCCTCGGCCCGTTGCACCCGCTGGACGTGAGGACCGCCGTAGGGGTCGACCAGCACCGGCAGCGGGCTGCCACCTCTTCCGGCGCCGTCGGAGGGCAGCACGATGGCCGAGACGAGCCGGCGGGGTCCGAGCTCGACGATCTCGACGTTCAGCTCCAGGCCCGGATCGGCCGCGTGGGAGGCGATGAGAAGGTCCGGCTCGGCGCGCCGCCGCGACCGCACTGTGCAGCGCCGGCCAACGTGCTCGAGCGAGCGTCCGGCGACAACGACCGTGTCCCCGCCGGCGGCGACCCCGTTGACGCCCGGTCCGGCAGTGAGCCATTCGAGGGCTCCGTCCCAGCCGACTCGGGCCACATGGACCTCGGCCGGGTCGGTCGACGCGGTGACAGTCACACCCTCGCCGTCGGCGTGGTGGACGGAGCGGACCTGGACACGGTCACCGGTGAGCGGCTCGCCGTCTGCACACAGGCGGCGGGCCGGGCCGCGGTCCTCGACGGTGACCAGCCGGCCGGCCGCCACGCGGGGAACTCCCGGCACCAGCTCCACCCAGGCGTCGTCGGTGACCGTTCGCAGCAGGCGGCAGGTTCCCGAGTCCGGGTCGGCTTGCAGCACGCCGAGGGTGCACTGGTCGCGGGTCTGCACGGTGAGAAGCAAGCCGTCAGCACTCCAGCGAACCGCGGCCAGGTACTCCCAACCGTCATCGTCCCAAGCGACCGTGACCGGTTCAGCGTCGTCGTCGAGGTCGAACACGGCCAGGGCGACCTCGGCGTTGGCTTCGCCCGCGGCCGGGTAGCGGATCTCTACCGGCTCAGCATGGGGCGACGCCGGATCCGCGATCCACCAGCGCGGCACCGGCGCGGTGTCCACCCGGGCCGCGAGCAGGCGCCGGCCGTCGGGGGACCACCAGTGCCCCCGGGTGCGGCCCATCTCCTCAGCGGCCACGAACTCGGCTGAACCCCAGGTCACCGCGTCGCCGGCCTCCTCGACGACAGCCCGGTCGCCAGCGGCGTCGCCGGTCACCCGCAGGCTCGATCCGGCCACGTAGGCCACCCGGGCGCCGTCGGGTGACAGGCGGGGATCGAACGCGCCCGGCGACGCGGCCAGCAGCTCGGGCGGGCCGCCCTCGACGAGGCTCACCCGCCACAGCCGCCCGCCCAGCGCGAACACCGCGGCCGTTAGTCCCTCGTCGGCGTCATAGGAGACGATTCCCCCGGCCGTCTCCCGCACTCTCTCGCGCCGGGCCCGCTCGGCCGCCGGCACGTCGCCGTCGACGTCGCTCTGACCGTCGACATCGCTCCGGCCACCGTCCCCGCCTGTGCCCTCGTCGTCACGATCCGCGCCGCCATCGCCGAGATCGGTGAGCCGGCGCGGATCGACGACTAGGCGCTCCGCTCCGGCAACGACATCGAGCACCCACAGCGAGTTGATGGGGTCGACCGGTCCCGATGAGCGCAGGAACACCACCCGGGCGCCGTCGTCGGACACTCTGATGTCGCGGGGCTCGCCCAGCGTGAAGCGCCGGGTGAACGCCTGGCGCCTGGGGAACGATTCAGTCCCGTCCACGCGTGCCCGGGTGTGCCAGCGGGATCGGCCGCTCAGTCGCCGATCTGGGACTGGAGGTACCTCTGGATGCCGATGTCGGCGATCATGGTCTGCTGGGTCTCGATCCAGTCGAGGTGCTCCTCCTCGCCCACGAGCAGGTGCTCCAGCAGCTCGCGGGTGCCGACGTCGCCGTGCTCCTCAGCCAGGGCCACGCCCCGGCGGTAGCGGTCTATGGCGGCCACCTCGAGTTGGCGGTCGTTCTCCATCTGCTCCTCGACCGTCTTGCCGGCCCGCACGCTGCTGAGGCTCTCCAGCCGGGGCATCCCGTCCAGGTACAGGATGCGGTCCATCAGCTTCTCGGCGTCTCGCATCTCCTCCATCGACTCCTCGCGCATCTTGGCGGCCAAACGGGTCCAGCCCCAGTCCTCGCACACCTTGGAGTTGACGAAGTACTGGTTGATGGCCGTGACTTCGGCGCCCAGCGCCTCGTTCAGGAACTCGATGATCTCCGGTGAGCCTTGCATGACCCCACCCTAACCCGCACCGGACGGCCCCGGTCCTGCCCGGGACGCTGGGCGGCGGGATCACAACAGGTGATCGCGGCGGATCACCAGGAACCACGTCAGCACGAACGACAGGCCCACCAGCACCACCGCCATGATCCCGGCCTCGGCGATGAAGGCTTCCTCGAAAGAGCCGAAGATCTGCGTCGTCAGCGTGAAGAAGCCCAGCGGCGAGACGAACAGGCTGATCGGCAGTTCCTTCATCACCGACAAGAGCACCAATCCAGTCCCGGCCAGCAGGCCGGGGCCCATCATGGGAAGGTCAACTGCGAAGAACCGGCGCAGCCGGCCTGCGCCCAGGATGCGCGCCGAGTCGTGCAGCCTCTCCGGGACGCTGCGAACCGCGACCAGCGTCACCCCCATCGCCAGCGATCCGAACCGGACCATGTAGGCGAAGATCAGCAGGGCCATGGTGTCGTTGAGCAGCTCGAACGCCAGATCCGACCGCAATGTCCAGAAGCGCATCGACAGCGCGATGAGGATGCCGGGGAGGGCGAAGGTGCTCACGACCACGGCGTGCGCGAACGACCCCAGGCGCGACCGGTACCGGCCGACCAGCAGCGCTATGGGCAGCACCGCGGCAGTCGACAAGACCGCCGCCACCAGACTCGCTCCCAGCGTGTTGGTGGTCGCCTCCAGCACCTTGGCCCCGTCGATCGTCAGGGATCTCCCGCCTGTCGCCGAGCGCACCAGGCCGCGGGCGGCCCAGTCCACCAGCGCCACCAGCGGCGCTCCCACGCCCGCGCCGGCCGACAGGGCCACGAAGCCCAGGGCGGGGACCCGCCAGCGGCCGAGGTCGTAGACCATGGGTCGGCTCGACTGCACTGTTGCGGCGTCGGGCAGGCCGCGCGAGAAGCGCCGCTCGGCCAGCACCACCAGCGCGGCCAGCACGAGCAGCAGCAGGCTGAGGGCCAGGGCCACCGGCGGGTTGGCGAGCTGGTTGGTGGCGATGGCCCTTGTGAGGGTGTCGTAGCGCATGAGTTGCACCGCGCCGAAGTCGCTGAGCGTGTAGAGGAACACCAGCAGCGTCCCCGCGCCCATGGCGGTGGCGATCTGGGGGAGGCAGATCCGCCCGAAGACCTTGAGCGCGGTCTCGCCCAGCACGCGGGCACTCTCCTCCAGAGAGCCCGGCAACTGCCGCAGCCGGGCCGCCACCGGCAGGTACACGTACGGGTAGGTCATCAGGGTCAGGACGAGCCACGCGCCGTAGAACCCCCGAAGCTCGGGGGTTCGGTCCAGGCCGATCCCGGAGAGAAGATCGTTGGCCAGGCCGCCGGGGTTGAGGGTGTGGATGAACGCGGCCGCTCCAACGAAGGTGGGAAAGACCAGAGGCAGCGGCAGCAGCACCCGCCACAGCCGGCGCCAGGCAAGGTCGGTGCGGGTGGTGAGCCACGCCAGCGCGGTGCCCAGCACCAGTGAGGCGCCCGACACCGACACCGCCAGTCGCACCGAGCGCCACAGCGGTCCGAGGGTGCGGTCGCTGATGAGCAGCCCGGCCGGGTCGGCGCCCTCCGCGAAGTTCCGGTACACCAGGTACACGCCGGGGAATGCGAACCCCAGCGCCAAGGCCAAGCCCGCGACCCGCAGCAGCGGCGGGGCGCCGGAAGGGCGGAAGACCCCTTGAGGGCCTGCCTCGGCCGGATGGGCGACTGTCACTCGTTAAGGATGCCGCTTGCCTCGACGATGGCGATGCTCTCTTCGAAACCGCCACCGAGGGCGTCGAAGTCGACGGTGCCGATCTCCAGAGCCTTCAGCGGAGGCAGCACCTCAGCGGGGGCAACTCCGGCGGCCAGCGGATACTCCAGGGTCTCGGTGGTGAGGTAGCGCTGCACGGGCTCTGACAGCAGGTAGGCGATCAGCTCGTTGGCCGCCTGGGGGTTCTCGCTGCCCGCGGTGACGGTGGCCGCGGTGATGATGAGCAGCGACCCGATGTCGTCGTCGTCGAAGCCGTGGTTGGCGGCCCGATGGCCGTCGCCCGCGGCCGCGGCCTCCTGGTACTGGTAGTAGTGGTTGACCAGGCCCATGTCGATCTCGCCCCGCCCGGCGGCCTCCACGATGGAGCGGTTGTTCGGGTAGTAGCGGGCGCCGTTGGCCACCATGTCGTCGAGCCACCGGGTGGCGACATCCGTGCCGTGCAGGTCGCGGAACACGGTGAACCAGTCGAGGAAGGAGCCGTTGGTGGCGGGAATAGCCACCCGATCCCGGTAGCGCTCGCCGGTGAGGTCGAACACCGACCGGGGCAGGTCGCCGGGGAGCACCTCGTCGAGGTTGTGGACCAGCACCCGCTTGCGGCCCGAGAACCCCACCCAGGTGCCCGACGTGGAACGGTTCTCCGCGGCGGACAGTGCGAGCACATCGGCCTCAATGGTGCCGAGCAGGCCCCGGCTCTCCAGGAATCCGACGGGCCCGGGCGAACGCGACAGGAAGACGTCGGCCGCGGTGCGGTCGCCCTCCTCGGCCAGCAGAAGGGCCAGGTCGGTGGAGCTCCCCCACCGAACCGCCACATCAGTGCCGGTCTGGCAGGCAAACGCCTCCAGGATCGGACCGATCAGGTTCTCGGATCGACCGGAGTAGACGGTGACGGTGCTGCCGCTGCTGGCGGCGCAATCACCGGCGTAGACCTGCGCAGCTGTCCCCTCGAGGGAGCGGGTCTCGTCGCCGGAGCAAGCAACGGCAACGAGGGTGAGCGCGAGGGCGGAGACGACTGTTCGGAAGTGCATAGCCGGTAATATATAGGACGTTTGGCAAGGATTGTCAACCTTGCCTAACAATGCTTGGTGGGGCGGCTCACCAGCCTTCGAAGGCGGGGTCGCGCTTCTCCATGAAGGCTCGCAGGGCCTCCTTGGTGTCGTGGGTGGCGAAGTTGACGCCCTGGCCCAAGGCCTCGGCCTCCAGCGCCTGGAACAGCGAGATGTTGGAGGCATTGTTGAGGAAGCGCTTGGAGTTGGCCAGCGCGATGGGCGGGCCGGCCGCAATGGTGGCCGCCATCTCGTCCACCGCGGCGTCGAGGTCTTCGGCGGCGACGACCTCGTTGACGATCCCGAGTTCCGCGGCCCGGGACGCCCCGATGATGTCTCCGGTGAAGGCCAGGCGCTTGGCCTCGTGCAGCCCGATCCGCTTGGGCAGCAGCCACGAGGTTCCGAAGTCGAGGCTCAGGCCCCGCTTGGCGAAGATCAGCGAGAATCTTGCCCGCTCCGAGCACCAGACCATGTCGGCGGCCAGGGCCATGCCGAAGCCGGCGCCCACGGCCACCCCGTCGACCTTGGCGATCACCGGGCGGGGGCAGTCGTGTATGGCCATCACCGTGTCGGCGATGTCGCGCATGTGGTCGATGCGGTGCCGGGACGGCTGGTCGGCGCTCGCCTCCCCGTCATCGGTGGGCCCGACGTCGGCGCCGGCGCAGAAGTCACCGCCCGCTCCGGTGAGGACCACCGCTCGGGCCGAGGACTCGGCGATGTCGCGGAAGCCGTGCCGCAGCCCGGCCCACATGGCAGGAGTGCAGGCGTTCTTGCGTCGGGGCCGGTCGATGGTGACGGTGGTTATGGCGCCGGCGGACTCGATGTGGATGTTCGGATGCGGCAACAGGGCTCCCGGGATGCTCGGCTGGCGGTGTCGCGACGCTATCGACGAGGGCGGGCAGGTGCGAGTGCCACCTGCATCACATCGGCGGACCCGTCGGCGATGACGAGGCATCGTCCCGGCGCCGGTGCCAGCGCCAGGCGGGCGGGCATAGTCGCGCCGAGCAGGTCGGCGTCGAGAGGGCCGGGCCTGAACAGCACACCGGTGCGGCATGACCGCATCTCATGGAGCCAGCTGCCATAGGACGAACGGAGCCGGTCAGCCGTTGTCGAGGCCACCAGATGGCTGCGGCCCGTGGTGGACGCGGCCAGTCCGGCCAGCAATCCGGCGGTATCGCCGATCCGGTCGGCATCGTCTACCAGCAGCAGGCGACGGCCCGCCTCGCCGGCGGCTTCGTCGAGCGAACCGGCCGGCACGGCCTCCAGTCCCAGCAGGGTGGACAACTTGCCGGGCCGGTCGGCCACAACCACCACCTGCACTCCGGCCGTGCGGGCGGCTGCGCCGATCGCGGCCAGGGCGCCGGTGCGTCCGGTGCGGGGAGGTCCCAGCACCAGGGCGTGCTCGCCGTCGTGCAGTGTGAGTCCGGCCGGTTCGAGGTCGAGGTCGCTGATGGCGAAGCGGATGTGGATGCATCGATCCTCGACCTGGGCCCCGGCGGGCAGGTCCTCGAGGCCGATGCGCTGCGGTAGGGACCCGACCCGGACAGGCTCACGCATGGCCGGCGAGGACTCGGCCGCCAGTGCGGTCGCTGCTGCGGCCAGATCGCCATTGGCGGGGCGGGCGACATGAACCTCGAGGCCGTCGCCGACCCTGACCGCCCGACCCGCAACGAGATGGGCGGTCGGCTGCTTGAGCCCGAAGCGCAAGCCGTCGCTGGCGTCGGAGGTGGCGTGAACAAGAACGACGCCGGCGGAAGAGGCGAGATCGGGCGGAAGGTCGGCCGCCCGGCCGATGCTCACCGCCACCCGCACCCCCACCGCCGGGCCGTCGCCCCATATGCGAGCGAACCGGTCGTGAGGCTCCGGCTCGCGTACCGGATCGTGGGCGCGGACCAGCCCGGCGAGATCATCCACCAGCAGCACTACCTCAGCAGAACGCTCGGACCGGCCGCCGGCTCGCCGGGCGGCAACCTCGTCGTCGAGGAGGCGCAACAGGCGAGTTCGCCGATCCCCTTCTGTCGGGGCGGCGACCGCGCCGACGTGGGGAAGGCTGTCGAGCGCCAGCAACGTACCGGCATCGAGGTCGACTCCGTAGACGTGCAGTTCGTCGGGGCTGTGGGTACGGCACAGGTCGAGGGCGACCGCGGCCAGGGTGGTGGTCGTGCCCGACCCGGGGCCGCCGATGACCGCCAAGTGGCCGGCGGCCGGCTGCCATCCGCCGGGAAACTGCCGCTGGCGGACGGGGTCGTCCACCAGCCAGGCCGCAGGCCGGCCCGGGCCGGCCGCCTCGGCGAGGCGGGCAGCGGCGACCTCGCTGGGGAGGGGCACCGGCCACGGCGAGCGAGGCTCGGCACCCCCGAGGTTGTGATGGGCGGCTCGAACGGCTTCCACCACCGAATCGAGGTCGCTGTTCTGGTCACCGGAGGCTGGGATGGGGCCCGAGCCGACCGGTCCGACCCGCAGGCCGGTCGGGCATCGGGGTGTGCTGCCGGTCACCAGCGCCGACTGGAACGCAACGAGCTCTCCCGGCCCGAAGCGGGCCATCGCTCGGCCGGGCCGTTGACGGGGAATGCGGGCCGCGTCGGGCGAGTCGATCACGTCGTTGGAGTCGTGGCGGTCGGTCACCCTCAGGGCGATCCGGCACGAGGTGTTGGCTCTGATGTCGTCGGTCACCACCCCGGCCGGCCGCTGGGTGGCCAGCACCATGTGGACGCCAAGGCTGCGGCCCCGCTGCGCGATCCCAACCAGCGAGCGGAGGAATTCGGGCAGTTCGGCGGCCAGCGTGGCGAACTCGTCCACTACGACCACCAGCCGGGGCAAGGGATCGTCGCCCGCGTGGCCGGTGCGGGCCCGGAATGCGGCCAGGTCCTCGGCACCCGCAGCTCGCAGGCGCTCCTCGCGATGGCGCAGTTCGGCCTCCAGGCACACCAGCGCTCGCTCGGCCAGGCGGTCATCAAGGTCGGTGACCATGCCGGCTACCTGGGGCATCTCCGCGCAGCGGTCGAAAGCGGCTCCGCCCTTGTAGTCGATAAGCACGAAGGCCAGATGGTCGGGGTCCGCGGACATGGCCAGACCGGCCACAATTGACCGCAGCAACTCGGACTTGCCCGAACCGGTAGTGCCCCCAACGAGCAGGTGAGGACCATCGGCCACCAGGTCGAGCACCAGGGGTCCGTCGGCGGTCGCTCCGATGGGCGCCCGCAGGTGGTCCGTGCCGCGGGTGGCGGCCCATCGACTCTCCACCCTCTTGGGGGTCGGCTCGCCGCCGAGGAGGTCCAGCAGGGACATCGAGTCGGGGAGGTTGGCTGCCGCCGCCCGCAGTTCGGGGTCGTCGAGCCGGGCCAGGCGGGCCGCGGCACCAGTGGCGGTTGCGACGGTGACACCCCACGCCACCAGCGGGCCCATCACCGCCGAGGATCGAGGATCCACCAGTCTCAGCCGGCCGGCGTCGTGGTCGATGTCCACGATGGTGGTGCAACTGGAAGGCAGGTCGCAGACGTCGCTCGTGATCACGATCCCGGCGCACTGCTGGTGGCCGAGCACCATCCGGCCCGGCGCCGTGCGGCCCGTGAGCGTCTCCACGCCGTCGATGACGGCCAGCAACGCCCGGTGGGAGGTGCTCGCGGCGGCTGCCTCCGCGGCCGCAGCGGTGGAACCGGACTCTGTTGCCACCAGCACTCCGGGTTCGCCCCCGATGTCGATGGTGTGGGGAAGCCAGGCCAGCCACGACCATTCGGTGGCGAGCCCCGGAACCAGGCCCGCTATGGCCAAGTCGGCCGGGCCGTGAAGCACGGCGGCCTGCAGGATGAGGCTTCGGGCCACGGCCCGAGCTACCGGCCGCGGGCCGACCACACCCACGACCTCGCCGGGCAGCAAGGACACCGCCACCGGCACATCGGCCAGGGGCTCGATCTCGTGTAGAGCCCTGAGCGCCTCCGGTGCGGCCAGTCCACCCCCGTCCACCTCCAGCGGCGGCGTGTAGGGCACGTCCGCGGTGCCGACACCGAGCCGCATGGCGTCGGGATCGCCGCGGCGGCGCTCCCAGCAGCGTTGTGACGGCGTCTCGGCCCGACGGACCAGCTCGGCCAGATCCGGGACGAGGGCGATGCGCCTGCGCCGCTCGGCGGTGAAGGCCGCCGGCAGTGCGGCAACGAAGTTCTCGACCCTCTGGGCTACGGCAGCGCAGGCTTGCTCATGGGAGCGAGCGACCCGTCGGCGCCGCTCCAGCCAGGTGCCCACCGTGATGAGCGGCCCGAGAGCCGCGAACACCGCCATGAACGGGCTCCACACGACGGCCAGCACGAGGCCGGCCGCCGCGGGCAGGACGATGCCCGCCCACGACAGAGGCTCCGGCTCCGGGCGGGCGGGCGGCACGGCCGGCGCTCGCAACGGGGCCGGCGATGTCGGCGGCCGGCGACGGGGCGGCCGGTTGAACGGGATTCGTCCCGCGGCCGCGCCCAACCCGGCGCGCACGGCCGCGGGCCGGTCCTTCACCGGTGTCCTCCACTGCAGGCAGGTCGCGCCCAGGCGGATCACGGCCTGGACCGGCACCCGGGTCGGGGCGGTCACGGCCTGGCCGGCCACCGCTGTTCCGTTTCGAGAGCCGAGGTCGCCGATCGCGAGCCTCTTGCCGGCCCGGCTCACCGTCACACGGGCGTGGCGGCGGGAGATCGTCGGGTCGTCGAGCACTAGGTCGCAGTCCTCCGAACGCCCTATGACCCAGGTGTCGCTCGAAGGGGGCACCAGACGCGTGCCGGACCGCAGGCCCCCGGTCACGACCAGCGTGGCCCGGCTGCCGGACCGTTTGCCATGCACCTGCGGTGATCGGGAGGGGAGCTGCTCACATCCGGGAGCGATCTCGAGCAGCGTCCCCTCCCAGATCGGGACCGACGACAGCGGCGTGCCAGGACTGTGCCAGCAGCCGTCGATGCACAGGCCGTCCCCGACGGGGTTGCCGGCTTGGTCGACCTCGCCGCGGAGCGCCGCGACGAGGTCCGCCACCGTGTAGCCGTCGAGACGGGAGTCGATCTCCATCGTCGTCTCGACGCCGCCGAGTCGGTGCCGGACCCTCACCGGCTCTCCCTTCCCCGGTCTCGTCTGTGCAGCGGACTCGGCCGCCGCCGCTGGGCTAGACCGTGTCGAGTGCGCTGACGCCCGCTTGGAGTTCGGCGGAGATGAACGTCGAGTGCTCGCCCAGCGCGTCGCAGAGCGCCCGCAGGTTGGGCCGGAACTCGGTCTCCCAGAGTTGCCGGAATCGGTCGGCTCTGGCCCCCTGCCAGGTAGTGCCGTCGATGCCGGCGCCAATGGCGCTTATCACCCCCTCCGCCGTCTCCTTCTGCCGGGCGAAGATCACCGCGAGCTGCTCCATCTGCGACTTGGACATCACCAGCATGTCGCCAGCCATTGACACCCTCCCTTGATTAATAGCACAAGCTTTCTTGTGCTGTTTCATGTGATTGTCACACCATCATGGCAGGCTGGCAGCACGGCAACAACCCAAAGAAGGGGGAATAGCTTGAAACATCTCGAAAATCTAGATAGAGTCTGCGTGCCGATGTAGCCTTCGAGGCCGGCAGAGGGGCGCTCGAGCCGCCGACTCAAGCGGGCGTATCGTCACCGATGGCCCTCTTGACCGAGCCGAGCAGGTCGGCCATGGCGGCCTTCACCGACTCCTGGTGGGCGGCGAGAGCCTGGAACTCCTGCCCCGAACGGATGGCAGAGCGACCCCCGAGCACGTCGAAGGCCCGATGGACCATGCGCTTGTTGATCTGGGCCAGATCGGGCGCCACGCCGGCGATGCGCACCGCCACCGCCAGCACGGCCTCCTCCAACTCCTCGGGCGGATAGGCCCGGTTGGCCCATCCCATCCGAGCCGCCTCGGAGCCGCTCACCGAGTCGCCGGTGAGCATGGCCTCCATGGCGTGGCGCAGTCCCATCAACGGCGTGTGGTACTGCCAGTCCGGCGGAGACGCCACCCTCACGACGGGATAGCCGATGCGGGCGTCGGCGGCCACGTACACGAGGTCGCAGGCCGCCGCCAGCTCCGTGCCGCCGGCGTATGCGTACCCGTGAACCTGTGCGATGACCGGCTTGGCCAGATCCCAGACGGAGAACCAGCCGTCGCTGGCCTGGCGGGTCCACTGGCCGTCGCCGGGGGCCGACGGGTAGGGCGGGTCGTCCATGAGCCCGCCGGAGAGGTCGTAGCCCGACGAGAAGCAGGGGCCCGCACCCCGCACGATGGTGACCCGGGCGTCGGGGTCCTCGTCGAACCCGTGCAGAGCATCGAACAGCGCAGCTCGCAGAGGCGTGGAGATGGCGTTGCGCTTGTGGGGGCGGTTGAGCGTGATCCGGCGCACGTGTTCGGCCGGCTCGTCGATGAGGATCAGTTGCTCGTCGGTCATTTGCCTGTCTCTCGTGGGCCTGTCTCGTCGATGTCTCGGGTCCTGGCAGGTGCGTCGGTCATGTCTGCACCACCGCAGCGTCTCGCGTGCCGGCCAGTTCGGCCGCCAGCGCGAGTCCCTCATCGTGGTCGCACCGGACTATCACGCCGGTCAGCCCCGCGGGGACGGCCTCGGACCATCGGGCCCGGATGCGCTTGGCCGAGCCGAGCAGGGACTGCGACTCGATGTAGTCGTCGGGAACAGCCGCCACCGCCTCGTCCCGGCGCCCGGCGCGCCACAGCTCCACGATCCGGGCCGAGGCCTCGGGCCAGCCCCGGCGGGCCATGGCATCGGCGTGGAAGTTGTGAGTTTCGCTGCCCATGCCGCCCACATACATGGCGACCAGCGGCTTGCGGGCATCCACCGCGGTCCGCACGTCGTCCGTGATCTGAACCGACAGCGAGCCGAACGCTTCGAGGTCGGCCCGCAACTCTGCGGAGCGGCGGGCGCGGCCCCGGGTCAGCGGCCCGGCGTAGGTTGCGATCCCCTCGGAGCCGTAGCCCATGGGCAACCAGCCGTCGGCCACCTCCGCGGCCAGGGCCACGTTGCGGGGTCCCCCCGCCGCGATCCAGACCTCGACGCCGGGCGCGGGGTGCAGGATCGACTTGAGCGGCTTGCCCTGGCCCAGCGCGCCGGGACCGTCGTAGGGCAGCCGGATGGCGGCGCCGTCATGGCTGACGGGCCCGTCGCGGGCCAGAACCTTGCGCATGATGGCCGTGTAGTCGCGCAGCTTGGCCACCGGCGAGCCCCACGCCGCGCCGTGCCAGCCCTCCACCACTTGGGGCCCGGATACGCCCAGGCCGATGATCGTGCGCCCGCCGCCGGCGAGGGCGTCAATGGTCATTGCGTGCATGGCGGTGGCTGCGGGGGTGCGGGCGTCGATCTGCACCACACCGGTGGCGAGCTTGATGCGGCTGGTGTGGGCGGCCAGGAAGGCCAGCGGGGACAGCGCGTCGGCGCCGTAGGCCTCGGCCGTCCACACGCTGTGGTAGCCGAGCCGCTCTGCGAGCTGAACGGTCGCCACCGGCACCTCGAGCGTCGCGCCCCGGTACAGGTCGAGTCCGAGCCCCAGCTTCAGCATGCGCGGCGACGGCTCCTCATCATCGTCAACCCTAATCTCGCCCCGAGGCCGAGCGGATAGGGAGCGATTCATGAGAATCGGCGCGATGCACCGAGCGAGGCCGTGGCCTGAGCGGCCCGTGAGCGAAGCGAACAAGAGCGGGAGTGGCACCGCTGCGACGCCACTGTCTCCCACCTATTCGCGCTCGCTCTAAGCTCCGTGCTCGTGAAGGCGCTGCGCTTCTCGCGCAAGGAGGCCCGCTACGCGGCCGCGGCCCTGGCGTCGCGGCTGCGGCCCGGAGCGGGAGCGACCTGGGGGCCGCTCAAACTGGTCGACGGCGATCCGCCCGCGCTGCCCGGCGAGGACTGGCAGCGCATCTACCCGAGACTCACCGGGATCTGCGGGTCGGACCTGGCCACCATCGACGGCCGCTCGTCGCGTTACTTCGAGGAGTACGTCTCGTTCCCATTCGTTCCCGGCCACGAGATCGTGGCCGACACCGCCGACGGGCGCAGGGTGATCGTCGAGCCGGTGATGGGCCACGCGGCACGGGGTTTCGACCTGCCCTATCCGGGGGCCGCGCCCGGCGACGGTGACGACTACCGCCACTTGATGAGCGGCCATCTCAAGCCGGGGCTGCAGATCGGCTTCTGCAAGTCCACCGGCGGGGGCTGGTCCACCGAGCTGGTGGCCCACGGCTCCCAGCTGCACGACGTCCCCGATTGGATGAGTGACGAGCTGGCCGTGATGATCGAGCCGGTGGCGTGCGGTGTGCACGCCGCGCTTCGGTCCGGAGCGCAGCCCGGCGACACCGTGGCCGTGGTCGGAGCGGGGACCATGGGCCTGGTTGCAGTAGCCGCGCTGCGGGGCCTGACCGAGCCCGCGTCGATCCTGGTAGGCGCCCGCTACTCGACCCAGCGCGCCCTCGCGCTGGAACTCGGCGCCGACTCGGCGGTCGATCCGGGCGAGCTGAAGCGAGCCGTGCGCCGGGCCACGGGGTCGTTCATGGTCGGCGACCATCTCTCCGGGGGTGCCGACGTGGTCATCGACGCGGTGGGCTCGTCGGCATCGGTGGCCGAGGCCCTGTCGCTGTGCCGGCCGCGGGGCCGGGTGCTGATGCTGGGGATGCCGGCCACCGTGACTGCGGAACTGACCGGCCTGTGGCATCGCGAGACCGAGCTCGTGGGCTGTTACGCCTACGGCACCGAGGTCCGGTCCGACGGGCGGCTCACCACCAGCTTCGATCTGGCCGTCGAGCTGGCCGGCAAGGTCGCCTTCGACCGGCTGGTGTCAGCCGTGTACCCGCTCGATCGCTACGTCGACGCGCTGAGCCACGCCGCCGAGGCGGGCCGGCGCGGCGCGGTCAAGATCGCCTTCGACATGCGTAACGAGCGCCACCGTGGCATCTGAACGAGCCGCGAACGGCTTCGACGCGGTGGTGGTCGGCGCGGGTGTGATCGGCGCAGCCATCGCGTTCGAACTGGGAAGGCGGGGACGGCGCGCCCTGTGCGTGGACAAGCTGCCTGCCGCGGGCTTCGGCTCCACCGTCAACTCGTGCGCCATCGTGCGCTTCACGTACTCCACCTTCACGGGCGTGGCCATGTCGTACGAGGGTCTGCAGTACTGGCTGGAGTGGCCCGACTACCTCGAAGCCGGCGACGAACTCGGTCTGGTCGACTACCGGCAGTGCGGGATGGCGGCGCTGAAGGATCCCGGCGGCCACTACCTGAAGGTGCTTCCCCATTTCGACGCGATCGGGGTTGCCTACGAGGACTGGTCGACAGCCGAACTGCTGCGACGTATGCCCATCCTCGACCCCGGCATCTTCGGACCGCCGAAGCGACCCGACGACCCCGACTTCTGGGCCGAAGCCACCGAGGACCTGCCCGGCGCGATCTTCACGCCCGAGGCGGGCTACGTGAGCGACCCTCAGCTGACAACTCACAACCTGCAGCGGGCCGCGGAGTCGGCCGGAGCCGAGTTCCGCTTCGCCACCGCAGTGACGGGTATCGGCCGTAACAACGGGCGGGTGACCGGCGTGACCCTCGACGACGGCACAGCCGTGGCCGCGCCGGTGGTGGTGAACGTGGCCGGGCCGCATTCGTACCTGATCAACCACATGGCCGGCGTCTACGACTCGATGAACATCAAGACCAGGGCGCTGCGCCACGAAGTGCACCACGCGCCCGGGCCGCAGAGCTTCGACTACGAGCGCGACGGCTTCAACATCGCCGACGACGACAACGGGATCTACTTCCGGCCCGAGACCGGCAACCACATCCTGGTGGGCAGCACCGACCCCCGCTGCGACCCCCAGGACTGGGTGGACCCCGACGACTACGACCAACGGCTCAGCGCCGAGCAGTGGGAGGCGCAAGTCCTGCGGCTGAGCCGGCGCCTGCCGCCGGTGGGCGTTCCTCACGAGCGCAAGGGCGTGGTGGACCTGTACGACGTGAGCGACGACTGGATCCCGATCTACGACCGCACCGACCTCGACGGCTTCTACGTGGCCATCGGCACCAGCGGCAACCAGTTCAAGAACGCCGGCGTGGCGGGACACTGCATGGCCGAGCTCATCGAGGCGGTAGACGCCGGCCACGACCACGACGCCGACCCGCTCGTGGTCGAAGGCCGCTACACCGGCCTGCCCATCGACATGGGCACCTTCAGCCGCAACCGGGAGATCAACCCCAACTCCTCCATGTCAGTCCACGGCTGACAGGCCAGGCCGCCCATGACCGCTGAGCTGATCAGGCAGAGCGCCGGCGAGGTGGTCGGCGCGCTGGCGGCGGGCGACCTCAGCCCCCACGACGCCCTCGACGCAGTGCAGGCCCGGGTCGAGGCGGTCGACCCCCTAGTCAATGCACTGCCGACCCGCTGCTTCGACCGGGCCCGGGAGCACGCCGACCGTCTAATGGCAGTCCCGCCCGGCGAACGCGGTGTGCTGGCCGGTCTGCCCGTTCCCATCAAGGACCTCACGGCTGTGGCCGGCGTCAGAACCACTCACGGGTCACGGCTGAGGGAGGACTTCGTGGCGGAACAGTCCGATGTCATAGTCGAGACGCTCGAAGCGCACGGCGCCGTGGTCTATGCAAAATCGAACACCCCCGAGTTCGGAGCGGGCGGGAACACCTTCAACGACGTCTTCGGGGCCACCCGCAACCCCCACGACCTGCGCCTCACCGCCGGCGGCTCCTCGGGCGGGGCGGCCGCGGCCGTGGCCACCGGCATGGCCTGGCTGGCCCACGGCTCGGACCTGGCCGGCTCGCTGCGCACCCCCGCCAGCTTCTGCGGCATCACCAGCCTGCGCCCCTCGCCGGGACGGATCGCCAACGGACCGAGCGTCGTGCCGTTCCAGGTGCATTCTCAACAGGGTCCGATGGCGCGTGACATCGGCGACCTTGCCCTGCTGGCCGACGCGATGGTGGGCGAGAGCCCCCGCGCCGGGCTCGGCAAGCCGCCGCCCCAAGAGTCGTTCCGCAGCGCTGCAGCCTCTCCGATGCGTCCGGCCCGGGTGTCCTACAGCGTCGATCTAGGCGTCACCGAGACCGCACCGGAGGTCGCCGAGGTGTGCGACCGGGCGATGCATGCCCTCGAGGGCGGCGGCGTTGAGGTCGTCGTCGACCACCCGGATCTGTCCGAAGCAGCAGTGGCCTTCGATGCCCCCCGGGCGCTCATGTTCGCCACCCTCCTGGGACCCGAACTCCCCCAGGCTCGAGATGTCCTCAAGCCGGAGCTCGTATGGAACATCGAGCGGGGACTCGCTCTCGACGGCGACGCCGTACGCGACGCGATAGCAGCGCAAGGACGTATCTTCCAGCTAGCCGCCGACTTCATGGGCGACTACGACCTGCTGATCTGCCCGGCTGCCAGCGTCTTGCCGTTCCCGGTGGAGGAGCGCTACGTCGGCTACCGCGACGGGCTCCCGCCGAGCGAGTACTACCGCTGGCTGTCGATCGCCGCGGCCGTGAGCGTCACCACCCTGCCGGTCATCACGATCCCCTGCGGCCGGACCGAGACCGGTCTCCCAGTCGGAATCCAGCTGATCGGGCGGCCTCACGGGGAGCTTGAACTCTTCTCGCTGGCCAGTCACATCGAGCAGCTCCTCGGGTTCGACCCCGCCATCGTCGACGTGGCTTGGCCCGACTAGCCCCGGACGTACGATGGCGCGATGGTAGAAGTCACTGCCCTCGCCGCGCCCATCGGCGCGGTCCTCGGTAGTGCTGACAGCCCCGTGCCACTCAGCAAGATCGAACTCATACGAGGCGCGCTAGCGGACCGTCTCGTCGTCGTCCTGCCGGGACAAACGATGGACCCCCGTTCGCTCGATGCGTTCATGGACGCGTTCGGACCGGCCCACATCCACCACGAGGACCAGGGGGTCGTGCACGCTGCGGGCCTTCCCTCTGTTCTCGAACTGCGCAAGGACCCTGACGGCGCTCTCTTCGGCGGTTCCGGATGGCATGCAGACGCCACGTTCGAGGACCCCTGCGGGAAGATCACCGGCCTGTACGCCGTTAACGTGCCGGCAGTCGGCGGCGACACGTTGTTCGCGAGTTCGATCGCCGCGTTCGAGGCGCTCAGCCCCATGATGCAACAGTTGCTCACCGGGCTGAACGCGGTCCACTCCTACGACGGACCGGGTCGGCCGGACCACCGAGACCTCACCGCCGTGCACCCCGTGGTCAAGCGCCATCCCAAATCGGGACGCCAGGGGCTGTACGTCAACAACATGTTCGTGACCCGGTTCGATGGCATGACCAGCGAGGAGAGCAGGGCGCTACTCGAGTTCCTCGAGGCGCACACCACCCGACCTGAGTTCACCTGCCGAGTCCGGTGGGCCCCGAGCCAGCTGGTCCTCTGGGACAACCGATTCACACTTCACTATCCCATCAACGACTTCGGCCGCCAGCCTCGCCTGCTCTACCGCAGAGTCGCGGTCTGACGCTCCCGCGGTCACTCATCGGCCGCCGCTAGGAGACCGTGAACAGCGGTCCGGGCGCGGGTGGCCCGTGGGCGGTCGGTGAGTCGGGGGCGCGGGCGGGTCCGTAACGGATCCGCTCGGGCGGTGCGATGGTGTACAAACCCCGGCCGTCGGGCACCTCCCGCCAGCCGTGGCGGTGCACTTTCTGGTGGCATATCCAGCACAACAACATCAGATTGTCGATGTCGGTGCGACCACCTTGTGACACCGGCTCAATGTGGTGGCCGTCGGACACCCACATGTCCGCGCCGCAGCCGCCGCAGGCCCCGTACCGGGCCCGCAACGCGGCCATCTGAGCCTTGGTGGCAAGCCGTTTGGCATGGCCGTGCCACAAGGGCACGCCCTCACCGCTGAACACCACGCCCCTGATGGCGCCGTTGCAGAAGTGCTCCTCAAGCACACTCTGGGGGATCACTCCGCCCCCGGCGACCTCTGCGAACGCCTTCGTTCCGTCGGCGCTCAGATGCTGAACGATGGTGATGTCAGCCGAGGGCTTGACCCCGCATCCGCACTGGTTGTCACCGCCGTCGCCGGCGCTGTCGGCTTCGCGGCTGCGTCTGTCAGCCCTGGAGTAGATGCCCCCGTGTGAGGTCAGTGTGTCCAGCGCGTCGGCCATGCGCTGGTTGAGACTGCGCTTCTCGCCGCCGGGACTGTGCAGGTCCATCCGGCGCAGCCGCTCAGCCTCCTGCAGGAACCGCTTGTGCACCTTCGCTGCGGTCACCGGGTCCAGTTCGCCCCGCAGATGCACCATCCCGTCGTCACCATCCCAGAAACTCAACCGCCGACGCGCCCTCTGGCGGCGATACAGCTCCTCACCATCATCGACCTGGCGCTTAGCCGCCCATCTGCCGGCCTCACGGGAGAACTGCTCAGGAGACAACACCGCAGCCTGAGCCAACAAGTCGCCGTCCTGCTCAACCTGCTCGGCGCTGGTCTTCTCACAGGTGGTCGCGAGAGTCCTGGCGTTGGCCACAGATATCTCACCGGCCTCTAGCGCGTCGCGAACCGCAGGCATCTCCTGGAGCTTCTCGACGGTCTTGACCTGACTGGCCGCCTCCCGCTTGGACAGCCCCGCAGCCTGCGCCAACACCCCCACACCGCCATCGCCGTGACGGTCCCGCGCCGCCACCAGAGCAGCCGCATCAGCCTGCAACACCGCCACCTGCGCCCCGAACGCCTTCGACTCCTCCAACACCATTCGAGCATCCGCGGTCGGAGTGTCCGCATCGTTCACCAGCCGGATCAACTCCGCCAGCCCCTCCCGCACCCGTTGTGCCGCCTTGATCGCCATGAACACATCCTGCCGAGGGGGTGTGACATTTGTCAGTAGTTTTCAAGAAATATCAAGAGTTTTTATGGATTATTGTCCGCACGGATCGGCCCGGTGCAGATGAAGATGGCCCCGCCGACGGTCAGCGGAGCAGGCCCGTCACCAAAGCGCGCTCTCAGGATCTCGGAGACCCGCCCCGCCAGCCGCGAGCGGTCTGCCTCAACATCGAACGCCATCTTGAAGTAGGCGGTGCTCCGGTAGTAGTCGAGCACTGCGTTCACAGTCGGGAAGGCCAGAACCCCCGCCCATGGCTCCGCGTGCACCTCTAGAAACGAGCCGGTGAGCTTCTCACCGCCGGACTCGGCATCGAAGTTGGTCGACATCCGCTCGACGAGCCGGCCGCCGAGATCGGCCGCCGCCTCGGTGTGAGCATCTTGTAGCTCCGGCCGGCTGCTGGAGCTGTTGGTGGTGGCCACGAAGAGTCCGTCGTCGCGAAGCACCCGAGCGGCCTCGGCCGCGGCCAACCGGGGATCACGCACGTGATAGAGCATGTGCCGCGCCACTGCCGCGCCGAACGATGCGCTCCTGAACGGCAGGCGGGTGGCATCGAACTGGAGGAGGTTGGGCGAGGGCCTGCCTGCGTCGCCGGAGATCGACTGCAACTGGCGGAGCGAGAGGTCGCCCGCGATCACGTCCTGCCGATCCAACACGGTCGGCCCGACCGGCAAGAGCGGAGCACCCACACCGCACCCGATGTCGACGATCGGTGAGCAACCGGCGATTCGCCGTGTCACCCCGTCGAACAAGCGCTGCGATGCAGCGTCGATGACGAGATACCGGCCGAAGACCCCGACCCTGGTACTGAGCGGCGTTTCCGTCTCGTACAGAGGGCGGGGATCGACGAACGGAGCTTGCACTGCGGGCTAGGGCTGGCCGGAGGCCAATAGGGCCTGGTAGGCGTCGAGCGCCTCGGCGTTGAAGCAGACGAAGCGCACAGCACGCACTCGCGTCGGGGTCGACCGGACCGTGCTGACGGCGATGGCCGCGGCCGGGGCCGTGGGGTAGCCGTAGACGCCGGTGGAGATGGCGGGGAAGGCCACCGACTCGGCACCGACCTCGTCGGCCCGGGCCAGCGACTCCCGATAGCACGACGCCAGCAGGTCGGGCTCGCCCTGGTCGCCGCCATGCCAGACCGGGCCCACGGTGTGGATCACCCACCGGGCCGCGAGCTTGAAGCCGGGGGTGATCTTGGCGTCGCCGGTAGCGCAGCCGCCCAGGCCACGGCAGAACTCGAGCAGTTCGGCACCGGCGGCCCGATGGATGGCCCCGTCGACTCCCCCACCGCCCAGCAGCGATGAGTTGGCCGCGTTGACGATGGCGTCCACCCTCTCGAGGGTTATGTCACCCAGCGCGGTCTCCAGCCTTGGTCCCGAGCAGCCCGTCTCC
Source organism: Acidimicrobiia bacterium (assembly GCA_022828135.1). Taxonomy (GTDB): domain Bacteria; phylum Actinomycetota; class Acidimicrobiia; order Acidimicrobiales; family Aldehydirespiratoraceae; genus Aldehydirespirator. The sequence goes on from JAJEJB010000056.1 coordinate 48,581, forward strand.
TCCGCAGCGAGCCGTCCGGGTCCGTCCATGCCGGTCATTCTGCCCGCCGAAGCGGCAGAGATCCCGGTTCGGAAGGCCCCGACTCTCAGCCGCTAGCGATGAGCGCCACGGCCGCCAGCGCAATTCCCAGTCCCAGCAGCTGGACCCTTCGCAGTCTCTCCCGGAACACCAGCCACGCCCAGAACACCGTTGCGGCGGGAAACAGCGACGCGAGGACAGCCGCCACCGATGTAGACCCCAGCCGGGCCGCAGTCAGGAACAGCGCATTTCCGGCCGTCACCAGTGCCGCGATGCCGATCACGTGGAGCCAGACTCCGCGTGACGTCGACAGCGCGAGTCTCCTGGCGGCAATGACCACAGAGAGCACCACGAACCCCGACCCGCGCGCGGCCACGATCGGCCAGAGACCGCTGTCCTCGGACGTATTGGCGAGACAGACCAGCAGCATCCCGACCCCGACGGCGCCACCCAGCCCGTAGAGCACGCTGGAGCCGACGGAGCCTCGCTGCTCGGAACGGGCCATGCTGACCAGCCCGATGGCCAGCAGCCCGAGCAGGACCCCTGCGGTTGCGGTCGGCGACAAGGTGTCATCACCGAAGAGCGATGCGACGATCACCGGCAGCGCGGCCGCGCCCACGCCGGCCACCGGCGCCGCGATGCTGACCCGGGCGCGGGCGTATCCCGCGTACAGCGCCACCAGACCGCCCGCCAGCACGACGCCGCCCAGAGAACCCCACGCCACGTCGGCCATGCTCGCCTCGCCCACCACCACCAACGAGGCCACGAACGCCAACAGAAGGCCCACCAGACTCGAGGCCGCAGTCACGACGACCGGGTCGGCTCGCCGGCTGGCCAGACCGCCCAGGAAGTCCGATGTCCCCACTGACAGCGCGGCCAGCAATCCCAAAAGCACCGTCATGACGACATCACCGGCGTGAGTCTGGCCGACTGATCGCCGGCTTGCCGAGGTCGCGAGGTGGGCGCAGCCACGACGCCGGCCGCCCGGCCCCGCCCGGCGCGTACCCTCGGAGCATGCCGCGGCTGTTCGTCGCTGTCTGGCCGCCCGACGAGGTGCTGCGGGAACTGGTCGCCATGCCGAGGCCCGCGGTGGACGGGCTGCGCTGGACCAAGCCCGGGCGGCTGCATGTCACCCTTCGGTTCCTTGGACAGTGCGACGAGGCCGAAATCCAGGCCGCGCTGTCCGCCGCCCGCCTACCCGCGGCGCGGGCGGCGCTTGGGCCGCAAGTCAAGCGGTTGGGGCGTGGCGTCCTGATGATCCCAGTTCAGGGTCTCGACGACCTGGCCGCAGCAGTCGAGGCAGCCGTTTCGCAGGTGGGCCTGCCGCCGCCCGATCATCCCTTCACCGGCCACCTCACCGTGGCCCGGTTCAAGCGCAAGCCCCCGCCCGGCTACCGGCCGTCACTGGATGCGTCGTTCGCGGTCACGGACATCGCGCTCGTGAGGACCGAGCCGTCCGGCACTTACACCAACGTCGAGCTCTTCACGCTGGTCTAAGTCGGGCCATCAGTCGAGAAGGGCGTCGGAGCGGACCCTGGCCCGCTCGGCCTCCTCGTGGGCGGGCAGCACCCGGCCGAAGAGCTGGCGGGTGCGGGCCACCCGGCCGATCACCCCGGGCTCCAGGGTGTAGGCGAAGATGGCGGCGTGGCGGGGTCGGGATCCGGCCCCCACCCTGGTGACCCGGTGCAGGGAATAGCGGCCCCTGAAGATCTGCAGATCGCCCGGCCGCAGCCCCAAGGTGCGCACCCCCTCCCGGCCGCCCGCCAGCACGGCCGCGATGGCATCGAAGCCTTCGTCGTCGGCCGAGCGGATCTGGGGCACGTACTCGAACAGCCCGCCCTCGTCGGCCGGCTGCACCAGCACGGTCACCGCGAAGTCGTTGGTGTCGAAGTGCCAGGTGAACTGCTGGCCCGGATCGCAGATATTGGAGGTGAGCCCGGCCAGCGGGTCGTCGTAGCAGTACAGCGCCGGGATCTCCAGGCAGTCGGCGATGAAGCGGGCCACCTCCGGCGCCCGGAACAGCACGTCGGTGGCGCAGCCGGGATCCCACGCATCACCCGGGATAAAACCGCTGGAGCGCTCGATGAACGTGTTGACCGGATGGTCGGCCGGGTAGTCCGAATTGACGGCCGTGTGGAAGTAGGGGTTGATGACCTGGGTGGAGTAGTGGGTGGCGTGCTTGCGCTCACCGATCTCGTCGTTGAGCGCCGCCACCGCCTCGGCCCGCACGAACCCGCCCAGCACCGCGCAGCCCTCCGATCGCAGCCCAACTCGGGCGCGGTCCACAGCGGCTACATACCCCGCGGAGTCGGGGGCGTGGATCGGGAAGGCCTGCACATCGACGAGATCCGAGAGGCTCGCGGGCACGGCCTGCTGCATTGCTTCCCCTTCCGTTTCACCTCTCCCAGTGGGGGGTCCAGTCGCCTTCCAGCTGCATCGACATTCTGGCATCGTCGGCGATACGCCGAGCGACGCACATCTCGCCGGCGTCCAGGCCGTAGCGGGCCGCGGCCCGCTCGAAGGCACTGCGGGCCGCCGCGGTCACCGGCAGATCGGCGTCCACGCTCGATTCGAGGTCGGCCAGCAGGCCCAGATCCTTCACACACAGCGCCAAGGGGAACGACGGATCGTAGTGACCGGCGAAGATGCTGGGGGCGTCATGGCGGGCGACGAAGCTGTCGCCCACGCTGTTGAGGATCGCCTCCCACAGGGTCTGGAGCTCGACACCGTTGGCCTGGCCGACCGCGAAGCCCTCCCCCAGCGCGGCGGCGGCCGCGAACCACAACTGGTTGGTAACCAGCTTGACAACATTGCCGGAACCGAGCGGCCCGCACTCGATGACGGTCCCGAGATGCTCAAGCACCGGCCGAGCGGCCGCGACGGCCGCCGGCTCTCCCCCCACGAACAGGGTGAGCCCGCCCCGGCGGGCCCCGTCGACTGCGCCCGTGACCGGAGCGTCGACCGCGGCCACGCCTTCGGGCGCGGCCGAGGCCAGTTCCAGGACCAGGTCCCGGCTGTTGGTGGTGAGGTCCACCCACACCGATCCCGGCCCGAGCTCGCTGAGGGCCCCCGCCGGTCCCGCCATCACCGCCTCCGCCTGGGGCGGTCCGGGCAGCGACGTCATGAACAGGTCGGCACCACGAGCGCAGTCTCGAGCCGACTCCGCCGCCGTGGCACCGTCCCCCACCGCCGCGGCCAGCGCGCCGGCATCCAGGTCGTAGGCGGTCACCGGGTTGCCCGCAGCCACCAGTCGCCGGCACATCGGGCCACCCATCGTCCCGAGCCCGACGAAGCCGATCCGCGGTCCGCCGCTCCGAGTCCTGGACGCCGAGCCGGTGCTATCCATGGCCGCAGAATCTAGCGGCACCCCTGCTGGCGCTCAGTCCAGCAGTGCCTTGCTGAACGGATACGCCGACAGCACCTCGGCACCGGTCTCGGTGATCAGGACCTGCTCCTCGAGCTTCACCGCCTCGGGCCGCCCGGCCGGCGCGACCAGGCTCTCGACACACAGGACCATGCCAGGCTCGACGACGCCTGGGTAGCCGTCGGACCCGAACAGCTCCCGGTTGAGCACCAGCGGGTACTCGTTGCTCACGCCGAGGCCGTGGAGCACCACCGCGTTGCCGGGCGGGAAGTGCAGATCGCCCGGGGGACGATGAGCACGCTCGGAGACCTCGGCGAACGTCATCCCCGGCCGCAGCATCTCGATGTTGCGCTGAACCTGCTCGTAGGCGGCCCCGTACATGGTCCGCTGCTCGGTGGTCGGCCGGGCATCGCCCGCCAGCCACGTGCGCGATATGTCCACGCCGTAGCCGCCCACGCCGATGTGGTCGGTATCGAAGGCCACCAGGTCGCCGTCGCGGATCACGCGGTCCGAGCACTCCTGGAACCAGGGGTTGGTGCGAGGGCCCGACGTCAGCAACCGGGTCTCGAACCACCCGCCGCCCTCGGCAATGGCGGTGCGATGCATTTCGGCCCACAACTCCTGCTCGGTGATCCCCGGATCCAGCGCGGCCTCCATGGCGCCGATGGCCCGTTCGCAGGCGGCCAACGCAACCCGCATGGCCGCGATCTCGGCGTCGCTCTTGATGACCCGGGCCAGGTTGGCGATCTCGCCGCCGTCGACTACCTCGACATCGAGCCGCTCAAGCGCCCGCAATCCGTACGGGTCCAGCCTGTCGACCGCCAGCCGCTTGGAACCGTGGCCCGATCCGCGACCGGCGCCGAGCAGATCGACTATTTCGGCGGCCCAGCGAGCGGCGTACTCCTCCGTGCGCGAACCGGTGAAGAAATGGAACCAGTTCACAGCCTCACGGGTCTCGCCCACCGCCGGATGACCCTCGGAGAGATGTTCGCAGCTCTTGAAGTCGAACAGCGTGACCGGCCCCTCAGCGGGCACGAAGACGTAGCGGCATGGGATGTGCAGGACGTACACGTCCATGTTCGAGGTTCCCGTGGCGTAGCGGATGTTGTTGGGGTCGTAGAACAGCCCGGCGTCGCAGCCGTGCGCAACCAGTTCAGCCTGTAGCCGGGCCAGCCGGTCGAGTTCCATGGCGACGCGAGCCGAATCGCCGGCCTGACCGCCACCGGCTGAACCGCTTGGATGCACTCTGGTGCTCATGGGGTGCCGGCCGCTCAGACCAGGTCGAGGGGATAGCGGGAGAGGCGTTCGTGGCCGGTCTCGGTGATGAGAATCTGCTCCTCCAGCTTGACGCCCTCGCCGCCGGACTTCGGGCCCACGAAGGCCTCGACGCACATCACGGTGCCCGGCTCGAGTACGGCGTCGTAGCCCTCTCGCCCCCAGCGCTCGCGGGTGAACACCGACGGGTACTCGTCGCACAGGCCGGCGCCGTGCGACAGCACTGTGTAGCAGTTGTAGTCGTCCAGCGACGGGTACCACGACCGCTGCGCGATCTCGCGCACCGACGCGCCCGGCCGGTGCAGCTCGATGTTCCGCTCGATTTGCTCCAGGGCCAGCGACCACACGTCGTGCTGGGCCGCGGACGGCGCTCCCCCGCCGCACAGCCAGGTGCGGGAGATGTCCACGCACGCTCCGTAGGCGCACACCATGTCGGTGTCGAAGCCCATCAGCTCTCCGGCCCGGACCCGGCGGCTGCTGACCTCCTGGTACCACGGGTTGGTGCGGGGGCCCGAGGCCAGAAGGCGGGTCTCGATCCACTCCCCGTAGCGGGCGAAGTTGCCGGCCTGCAGGGTCGCCCACAGCTCCATCTCGGTGACGCCTGGCTCGAACACCGCCCGCATGTCGCCGATGGCGGACTCGCAAGCGTGCACCGCGCAGCGCATGGCCGCGATCTCCTCCGACGACTTGACCACCCGGGCCTCCTCCATCAGCGACCAGGCGTCGGTGAGGCACACTCCCTGACCCTCCAGCGCCCGCATGCCGATCAAGTCGAGCTGGTCGACCGCCAGCCGGCGGTCACCACGCCCGTGCTCGGCCAGCAGACCGGCAATCTCGGAAGCCCACCGGTCGGCGACCTCCGGAGCCCGGGTGCCTGCATAGAAGTAGACGTACGACAATCCCGGCCTGATCTCGTCCACCACCTCTGAGTGCGTGTCGAGAAACTCGCCTTTGGAGAACTCGAACAGCACCACCGGCCCGTCGGTGGCCACGAAGGCGTAGCGCACCGCGTTGTGCATCGTCCAGATCGACATGTTGGTGGTGTCGGTGGCGTAACGGATGTTCAGGGGGTCGTACAGCAGCGCGGCGTCGCAGCCCGCGGCCCGCAGCTGCGAGCGCACCCGATCGAGCCGGTAGCGCCGGATCGCGGTGCGGTCGGGCAGCCGCAGACCCGCGGCGACCCACTCCGCCTCCAGTTCAGCTCCGGGCCCCAAGGCATGCATGTTGCGATCCCCGTGGTCGAGCAGCCAGTCGGGAGGCTCCACGCGAGCCGCCCCGATCCTGGGTCGGTGTCTCGGTCCAGTCACGGCGAGATTCTGCCCTGCCGCGGATGCCTTGTGGTGACTGGGGTAGAGTCGCGAGCAGTGGTCAGGCGAGGTCGACCCCGCGTCGCAACCCGGTCATCTTCGATCGCCCAGCTGCCGTGGCGGTCCGTGGAGAACCCCCACGGAACCCTGGAGGTCCTCGACGACGAGGGGCTGGCCACCATCCACGCCGCGTCCATGCGGGTGCTCGAGGAACTCGGCATCGAACTCTGGTCCCCTGAGGCCCGCAAGCTGTTCGCCGATGCCGGCGCCGTCGTCGAGGACGAGGTCGTGCGGGTCGGCCGCGACATCGTGGAGGCCGCGCTGGCCACCGCACCGGCCAGCTTCACGCTCACCTCCCGCAACCCGGTCAAGCAACTCCGCGTCGGCGGCCGCAGTATGGCCTTCGGTCTGGTGGCCGGCCCGGCTGCGGTTCACGACGAGATCAATGGCCGGCGCAGCTCCAACATGGCCGACTACGAGAACTTCATCAGGCTGGCCCACTACTTCAACGCCATCCACATCATCGGCAACCAGGTCGTCGCGCCGATGGAGCTGCCCGCCAACACCCGCCACCTCGACGCCTACCGGGCCAACCTGCTGCTGTCGGACCTGTCGTACCACTGCACCTCGATCGGCCGGGGCCGGGCGCTCGACGGGATCCGGATGATGGCGATCAGCCGGGGAGACAGCCTCGACGCGATGGCGGCCTCGCCCGGGGTGACCACCATCATCAACGTGAACTCGCCTCGCCGCTTCGACGTCGAGATGGCCAATGGCCTGATGACCATGGCCGAGCACGGCCAGCCGGTGTCGGTCACCCCCTTCACGCTGATGGGGGCCATGGCCCCGGTGACTCTCGCAGCCGCGCTGGTGCAGCAGAATGCCGAGGCGCTGTTCGGGATCGCCCTCACACAGCTCGTCCGCCCCGGAGCGCCCGTGCTCTACGGCGCGTTCACCTCCAATGTCGACATGCGCTCGGGCTCGCCCGCGTTCGGCACGCCGGAGCAGGTCAAGGCCAACGTGGCGTCGGGGCAGCTGGCCCGCCGCTACGGGCTCCCCTACCGGGCGTCGAACTCGAGCGCTTCGAACATCGTGGACGCCCAGGCCGCCTACGAGACGCAGATGTCGCTGTGGGGCTGCATCCTGGGTGGGGCCAACCTCGTGTACCACGCAGCCGGATGGATGGAGGGCGGGCTGCAGGCCAGCTACGAGAAGCTGATCCTCGACGTGGAGATGCTCCAACAGACGATGGAGTTCTTGACCCCGGTGGTGTGCTCGAATTCCGACATCGGGTTCGAGGCCATGAGGCGGGTGCCCACCGGCGGTCATTTCTTCGGCGACGAGCACACCCTGGAGCGCTACGAGACCGCCTTCTACCCGCCGCTGATCTCGGACTGGCAGAACCACGGCGCCTGGGCCGACTCGGGTGGCCTGAACGCCACCCAGCGGGCCACCGCCATCTGGCAGGCCGCGCTGTCCGAGTACGCCGAACCGCCGCTCGAAAGCGCCCGCCGGGAGCAGCTCGACGACTACGTCGAGCGCCGCCGGCGCGAGATCGGCGACGGCGAACCCTAGGGCGCCGATCTCTCCGGAGCGAAGGCGAACCCTGAACGGCGAAGGGGCGGGGCCGAAGCCCCGCCCCTTCAACTGTTGGTCTCTAGTGAGGCCTCACGCCTCGAGTGTGGTTAGGCCGCGGCTAGGGCAGCAGCGATCCACTCGTCGGCCAGGCCGCGGTTGTCAGCGATCCACTGGGTGGCCAGGTCGACGGGGTCTCCGCCTGCGTCCTGATCCACGTTGGCCAGCGAGACATCGATCACCGACAGCTTCACCGCTTCGAAGAGTGCCCCCGCAGCGGGGTTGGCCGCGAGGAAGTCGTTGTTGGCGGTGACCAGGATGTCGGCTGCGATCCAGCCGATCGGGCACAGGCCGTCCGAGTTGTCGGCGGCCGCCGGGCACTGGTCCGGGCCGATGGCCGCGTAGCCGCCGGAGCCGTCGGAGCCGCGCTGGTCGTGCGCCTCGCCGCCCTCCTGGTCAGCCGGGTTCGAGTCGTCGAGAATCGCGTCGACGCCCGCCCAGTAGACGTTGTCGCCCGGCCGCAGCTCGGTGATGTACGCCGACGGGGTCCAGGTGTAGGCCACCATCGGGACACCCTCGTTGGCGCTGTCGACAGCCTGGGCGAACATCGCGTCATAACCGGCGATCGTCTGCTGGATGTTGTCCCAGCCGGAGAACGCGATCTGGTTGGTGATGATGTTGTCACAGGTCCAGGACTCGGGACAGCCGAAGATGTCGGCGACGCCGTTGCCGGGCACGGGGTCGGTGGCGTCGAACGCAGCCAGCGCATCGGCGTTGCTGTTGAGCTCGTCCAGCGTATAGACGCCGTACTCGTCGGCGAAGGACTTGGTGATCAGGAAGCCCTGCAGGCCGCCCGCGATCATCTCCTCGCCCACGATGGTCACGTGGTCGCCTACCAGTGAGCCGTCGGGCAGTTCGCCAGCCAGCCACGCCAAGTGACCCGGGTACCAGCTGTTGGGCCAGTAGTCCATGTCGCCTTGGGCCATGGCCACATAGCCGTTGTTGGGCCCGAGCTCCAGCTCGGCGGGATCGGACACGTTGTAGCCCAGCTCCTCGAGCAGCTGCTTGTAGACCTCAGCCTGGAAGTAGCCCGTGCTCCAGTTGGCCCGGCCGGCGATCACATCGACGCCCTCGCCGGGCAGCATCGGCTCTTCAGCCATCGGCTCTTCAGCCATCGGCTCTTCCTCAGCCATCGGCTCTTCCTCAGCCATCGGCTCCTCCTCAGCCATCGGCTCCTCCTCAGCCATCGGCTCCTCCGCTGCCGGCTCCTCCGCAGCGGGAGCAGCCGGTTCGACCGTGGCGTCGTCTTCGTCGTCACCGCAGGATGCGGCGATCAGAGCGAAGGCTGCGAGCAAAGCGAGCATCATGCTCGCGCGCTTCTTCATCTTCATAAGGGTTCCCTCCTAGGGTGGGGCTTGTTGGGCCGGGCCAAAGGTTAGGCGGCAACCGGCCAAGGATCAACACCCGGACCGGTAACACCGTCGCGGGTTTCAGTCAATGGCAATGGCTACCTCGGTAAAGCGCTGCGGGTTGTCAGGCGCTGTCGGCCGTCTCGGGGATGTCGCCGTAGATCTTGTTGCGGTCGAACTCGCTGAGCGTCCCTCGGGACGTGGCGAAGATGGTCGCTCCGGCTGCCATCACGAACACAGACCCGACCCCCGACACGAAGTTGGTGTCCGCAACCCGAACGATGCTCGCGACCCAGCCGAGGGAGACGATCGCGATGCCGAGTCCGAGACCGGCGACCAGGGCGCTCCAGCGGTAGCGGAAGCCCTCATCGATCCCGAACACTCCGATGGCCGGGAAGACCAGCGCCAGAGCTCCAACGCCGGCGATGAGGGTCCAGATCCCCATTCCCGCGCCGGTTCCTTCGAAACCGTCGTGGATCACATCGCCGGTGCGTTTGGCCTGCGCGATCTTTGAGGCGATGTCGGCCGCTCTCACGCCAGCGAGCGCGAGCGCGTCGTTCTCTATGCGCCTCATCTCCTGGTAGAGATCGACGTCGCCGGCGGCCTCGGCCTCGTCAGCCGCGGCAGCCGCTTCGACCGCTTGCCTCTGCGCGGCGGCCCCCTCCTCAGCGATCTGGTCCAACTCGGCCCGCAGCTCCGGGCCGATCACCGACTCGGTACGGGTGTCGAAGCTCCATCCCGCGTAGCCGCCCATCACCAGCAGCAGCACGGCGAAGACCGCGCCGATCAGCCGGCCCCAGCCGATGTTGGCCGACAGGGGCCGGCGGGCTGTCATCGGCGCCTGCCACAGCCACGAGACCGCGCCGGCCACAGCCACCAAGCCGCCGATCACCGCGACCCACACACCGAATCCGGTTGAATGGACTAGCACGTTGTCGGGCGGGTTGGCCATCAGGAAGACGAACGAAGCCACGAGACCGGCGATGGAGAACGCGGCGGCCCCGTGGGCTGAGAACCAATTCGAGCCTTCACCCGGGCGCCACAGCGTGCTCGCCGCTGACCAGAGCACGACCGCGGCCGTCATGGCGATGAAGATGCCGTACCACGATCCTCCGGAGGCGGCCACGCCGTTGAAGCTGTTGGAGATCCACTCAATGTCGCGGGTGCATGTCAGTTCCGCGGCTTCCGCGCCCGACAGGGGATCAAGGGCGCGGGTCTCGATCCACTGTCCCGGACAATGCTCGGTCCTCAGATCGACGTCGACGGCGCGGGCATAGCCTGAGACCAGACCACCGTCGACGGTCCAGGGCAGCAGCAGCGAGACGAGCACGATCAGCGCTCCGACGCCGGCAGCGATTGCCGAGGCCCGCTCCCTGCCGGCGGCCGGCACGAACGACTCCTCGGGCGTTTCGGGCTCTTCTGCCAGCTTGGAGACCTTCTCGTCGGCCGCGGCCTGAGCCTCCTCCAGGAGCTTCTCGGGAGTCCGGCGGTTGGCCCAAGCCTTGGCGATGCGGGAGAACAGGTTGCTCGAGTCGGCGTCGGTCTGGCTGAGCCGGTCGAGCACGACGGCCACCAGGAAGAAGGCCAGGCCCGCCGAGCCGGCCAGTGCGACGTCGAGGTTGGCGATTGCCTGGAACAGCAGCCGGCCCAAGCCGCCCGCGCCCATGATCGCGGCCACACCCAACATGGAGATCGCGAGCAGGAGCGTCTGGTTGAGTCCGGTCATGATGGCGGGCCGGGCCAACGGGATCTGCACGTCCATGAGCACCCGCCACTCGGGGGCGCCGTAGGCCCGGGAGGCCTCCACCACATCCTCGGGCACCTGGCGGATGCCGAGGTTGGTCAGCCGTATCAGCGGGGGAAGCGCGAAGGTCATCGTCACCATCGTCGCCGACACGAAGCCCACGCCGAAGAAGAAGATGAACGGCAGCATGTAGACGAACGAGTGCACGACTTGCATCGCGTCCATCACCGGTCTGACCACCTTCCAGGCGCCTTCCACCCTTCCGCAGAGCACGCCGATGGGTATGCCGACGATCACGCAGAGCAGCACGGCCACGCCGATGAAGCCGATCGTCAGCGCGGTCTCCCTCCAGAAGTCCTCGCCCAGCAGACCGCAGATCGTCAGCCCGATGAACGACAGCGCGCCGATCTGGAAGCCTCTCATAGCCCAGCCGAGGGCGAAGATGGCGATGCACACGGTCAGCCAGGACATGCCCAGAAGCCAGTCGTCCACGATGACGTTGAGCAGCCGCTGGAAGGGCCATTCGATGATCTCGAGGGTGGCCTTCAGGTTGTTGTCCACCCAGAACACCGTCTGCTCGACCCAGTCGCCGACGGGTATCTGCCATTGGTCCAGGACAGTGTTCTGGCGCGCCTGCGCGACCACGCCGGAACTGCACTCGAGCAGCTCTCCCTCACTGTCGACGATGGCGTTCTTACACTCGAACGTCTCGCCGCGCTCGGTGAAGGTGGTGTAGCCGGAGGACACGGTCTCCTTGGGCAGCGTCCGGTACCACCAGATGGCCAGCCCGGCGATGAGGCCGCCCGCAGCCATCCCGTAGCGGCGACCCTTGATCCCTCCGAAGATGACCAGCAGGGGAACCACGATGAAGGCGAGCAGGATCAGCCACTCGATGCCGGTCGAGACCCAGTCGACGACCCGGTCGCCCGCCTCCGGGCTGGTGACGGTGTCTATGAACCGGTCGAGGAAGTGGCCCTGGTACTCATCGCCGTTGGCTTGGGCGAACACCCCGGCTGCGCCTAGCCCGCTCACATGAACACCTCCCGCTCGAAGCCGTCTATGAGCTGCTCGACACGGCCCATCTCCTCCATGATGAGACGGGGGTCGAGGTTGCCGACCAGCTTGCCGTCGTCGTCCACCACCGCGATCGACAGCCCCCGGCCTGCCGCGGCGTACATCTCGTTGAGCGTGGCCTCGGGGCTGCACTTGTCGAAGTCGCTGCGCAGCGCGGCCTTCAGGTCGTCGGATCCCATCGACCGGACCCGCAGGCCGTCGGCGGCCGTCAGCAGGGCGACAGGCCTGCCCTCATCGTCGCAGCAGAAGCGTCCCGTGACCTCGTCGCACAGTGTCATCGCCTGCGACAGCGAGATGTCCCCGGGGACCGGCTTCGGCTCGGTCATCACCTCGAGGACCTTGATCACGCGGCCCTGGTCGACGTCCTGGACGAACTCGGCCACATAGCCGGTGGCCGGTTCGGTGAGGATTTCCTCGGGCGTGCCGATCTGCACCACGGCGCCGTCCTTCATGATGCAGACCCGGTCGCCGATGCGCAGGGCCTCGTTGAGGTCGTGGGTGATGAACAGGATCGTCTTCTTGACCCGGGACTGGATCTCCATCATCTCGTCCTGCATCTGGCGGCGGATCAGAGGATCGAGGGCCGAGAAGGCCTCGTCCATCAGCAGGATGTCGGGGTCCGACGCCAGCGCCCGGGCCAGGCCGACCCGCTGCTGCATGCCGCCGGAGAGCTGGGCCGGCCTGTGATCGGCGAACGGCGCAAGTCCCACCAGCGACAGGGCATGCAGGGCGGCCCGGTTGCGCTCGTCGCGGTCCACCTTCTGCACCTTCAGGCCGTAGCCGACGTTGTCGATGACATTGCGGTGAGGGAACAGCGCGAAGTGCTGGAACACCATCCCCATCTTCTCGCGGCGGAAGGCCTGGAGCTGGGTGCCTTCGAGCTTCTGCACGTCCACACCGTCGACCACAACCTCGCCGGCGGTGATGTCGTAGAGCTTGTTGACCATGCGGATGGCGGTGGACTTGCCCGACCCCGACAGGCCCATGACCACAAAGAGCTCGCCCCGGTTGACCTTGAAGTTGACGTCCGTCATGCCGACGACATGACCGGTCAGGCGTTGGACCTCCTTCTTGGGAATGCCCGATCGGGCCAGTTCGAGAGCGCGTCCCCGCGGCTGCGGCCCGAAAATCTTGTACACGTCGTTGAACTCGACGATGGTGTCGCCGTTCGTGTCGCCCATGCCTCTTCCTCGTTTGTTGCCGCGCAGTACCGGCTGGCTACCCTAGTCGCTCCATGTCCGACGCTCCAGACAGCGCCCAGTCCGCGACCAGGGGCAAGTCCCAGGACCGCAAGCCCAGGCATCAGGACACAACAGCTGGAACGCTCGCTCCCGTGCTCGACGACGAGACCGCGGCGGCGCTGACGCTCTACAACGCCTACCTCGTGGCCGATCGCGAGCAGCAGGCCCACGAGCGGGCCCTGAAGAAGGCTGAGAAGGCGAAGGACGACGCGGCCGCGGCCGTGCGCAAGCTGAACGACCGCAAGGCCCCTGCCGCCGAGACGGCCGAGGCCGAAGCCAGGTACCGCGAGGCGGCCGAGGCGCTCCAGTGTCTGCGCGGCGGCGACACCGCGGCCCCAGACGCCGGAGACGACAACACCGAGGACGACACTTCCGAGAGCGCGGCTGAGGACGCTGCCGGCGACGAAGACACCGCCGGCGAACAAGCCGAAGACGCGGCCACCGAGAACACCGACGACGCCGCCACCGAAGACACTCCCCCCGAAGACACCGCAGGCGAACAAGCCGAAGACAGCGAGGACGCTGCCCCCGAGGACACCACCAGCGACAACCCCGAGGACACCGCCAGCGAGGACGCCGACGAAACGTCAGTGGGGGTGGAGGCCTCCGTCGGCGACGAGGACCTGGCCGGTGATGAACCCGCCGGCGTCGCTGGCTAGCAGCAGCGCCGGACCCACCATCTCGTCGGGATGGGCCAAGCGGCCCAGCAGAGTCCCCGCGCCCATCGACCGGGCCGCTTCGGGTCCCTGGTTGCGCACCATGTCGGTGTCCACCGGTCCAGGCGCCAGAGCGTTCACCCGGATCCCGCGGGGCGCCAGCTCCCCGGCCGCGGCCCGGGTGTACGACAGCAGCGCCGCCTTCATCGACCCGTAGATCGAGAAGCCCCGCGAGAACATGAACGCCCCCACGCTGATCACGTTGACCACCGAGGCGTGCGGACTCTCCTCCAACTGAGGCAGGCAGGCCTGGACCAGCAGCGCCGGACCCTGAAGGTTCACCTCAAAGGACTTCTGCCAGGCGGCCGCGGTCTGGGCCCCGATCGGCTGGGCCAGGGCATTGGCCGCGTTGTTGACGACAATGTCGATCCGGCCGAAGCGGTCCACCGCGGCAGTGGCAAGTGCCTCGACCGCGTCGACGTCGCCCATATGGGTCGGCACACCCAGCGCTTCGAGGCCCGCATCGGCAAGGCGGGCCTCGGTTGCCGCGCAGGCCTCGGAGGAGCGGGAGGCAACCACCACCCGGGCACCGGCGCAGGCCAATCCTTCGGCGATCGACCGGCCGATCCCCCGGGTACCGCCGGTAACGATGGCAGTACGGCCAGTCAGGTCGAACAGATCGCGATAGCTCTCAGGATCCACGCCCGGCAGCGTAGACAGGCACGGCGCACAGCGCGACGGCCAGGCCGGGGGGTGGCGGCTCGACTGAGTTCAGACCTTCTTGCGGGGCGAGTCCGCGTTCTTCAGGACGCGGCCGTTGGCGTCGAGAATCCCGACCTTGGATCCGATTGAGAGCGGATTGGCACCAAAGAGGTCTTCTCGGTTGATCGCCACCCACCGGTAGCCGTCGATCTTCTTGGCCCTCTTGAAGGCGTTCTTGAGATCGCCGACTTCGGCCGCCACGACAATGAAGCCCCGCTCGGAAACGAGGTCAGCGGTACCGGAAGGGTCCGGCGTCGCGCCGACGGCCGCGGCAACCGCCGCCGACAGACCGTCATGATCGAGACGGGCCATGTCAGCCGTCCTCGGTGAGGACTGCCACGACCGCGTTCATGGCGTCCTCGGCGTCGGGCCCGTCGGAGGTGATGCGAGCCGTGTTGCCGGGACTGGCCCCCAAGGCGAGAAGGCTCATGATGCTGGCCGCGCTGGCCGTCTTGTCGCCCACCTCGATCTGAACACCCGCATCGAATCGCGCGATCCGCTCGACCAACTCAGCGGCCGGCCTGGCGTGAAGACCATGGCTGTTGGTGATGACAACCTCCAGATACACCAGTCGCTCCAATCGGCTCAGTCGTCGGACGGCGGAGCAGTCAGCCGATCATGGACGAACGAGACATCGTCCGATTGCGCGAGCCTCTCGCAGAGTTCCTCGTCCTGGAGAACCTCAGCGAGCCTCGACAGCACACGCACGTGATCGTCGCCAGCTGCGGCCAGTCCCACCACCAGGCGGGCCGTTCCCCGTCCCCAGTCGACGCCGTCGGGGTACTGGGCCACCACAATCCCGGTCGAGCGAATGTAGCCCTTGCTCTCCAGCACTCCATGGGGAAGAGCGACGCCGTTGCCCAGATAGGTCGAGACGACTTCCTCACGCTGCTTCATGCCGTCGACGTACTCGGGGGACACCGAGCCTCGGGCGACCAGCAGGCCGCCGGAAAACTCGATGGCCTCGTCCCTGGATTCGGCCCGACACCCGAGCACGATGTCGTCCGGGGTCAGGACCCTCCCGAGACCGTCGTCGGTGGCTGCATTCACAACTTCGAGATGAGCGGATCGCCCGCGGCGAGTGTCGTGACCAACTGCTTCACGGCTGGATCGTTCACGAACAGGGTGAACGGCACGATGACCGCGCCGGGCGCCTTCTCGCGGGCCTGCTTGGCCAGGCCCTTGTGGACGACCACTACATCGGCAGCGGCGGTCAGCTGACCCACAGGGGTGTGAATGACCGAGATTTCCAACTTCGCCTTCTTGACCATGCGCTTCAGCTGGTTGGCCCCCATCAGGCTGCTTCCCATGCCCGCTTCGCAGGCGAAGACGATGAGCTTCACTTCGTCTGCTGCCTTAGTGACTCGCTCTGTCACAATTTTCCTCCGTTGTTTGTCTCAAGCGATCTGTCCGTAACAAGGTAGCCAAACGAGGCAGGGGTGTCGGAGCGGCGGAACACCTCCGCCGCTCCGACCTCCTGAGGTTGCGTCATTGGGGGACAAACGCAACTCCCGTGTTCGGGTTAGGCCAGGGGGACACCCTCCATGGCATCTCCCAGCGACGTGTCGTCGTCATCGGTGTCGTCCATCTCCTTGACTGGGAACAACCGCAGCAGGATGACTCCGACCAAGAACGCCGCAGCCGCCCCCGCGGCCATGCCTAGGTACACCCCGGCTGCCGCAGCTCCATCGCTCGGCGTGAAGGTGAAGTAGGCGAAGATGCTTCCTGGAGACGGAGGCCCGGTGAGGCCCGCATCGAAGATCACGAACACGATGTCGGCCACGATCCCGCCTGCCCACATGGCCCCGATCATCACCGGGTTCATCAGGACGAACGGGAAGTAGACCTCGTGGATGCCGCCGAGGAAGTGGATGACGATGGCGCCCGGAGCGGACAGCTTCGCCAGACCCTTGCCGGCGAACCAGTAGGCGAGCAGGAGCCCGAGGCCGGGTCCGGGGTTCGACTCGAGCATGTAGTAGATCGACCGGCCGGACTCGGTTACGTCCGTGGCGCCCAGCGGCGTCAGCACACCGTGGTTGATGGCGTTGTTGAGGAACAGCACCTTGCCGACCTCGATGGGCAGGTCCATCAGCGGCAGCAGCCCGGCGTCGCTGAGGCCCTCCACCATGTCGCCGAAGCGTTCGGCGAGCCACGACATGATGGGGCCGATGACGACGTAGCCGAGCATGGCCAGGAAAAGGCCCGCTATGCCTTGGGAGAAGTTGTTGATCAGCATCTCGAACCCGGCGGGGCGCTTGTCCTCCAGCCACTTGTCGATCTCCCTCATCACGTAGCCGGCGAGGGGGCCGACGACCATGGCGCCCAGGAACTGCGGCGGATCGCCGATGACGGCGCCCTCGGCCAGCTCGAACGAGGCGCCACCGATGACGCCCATCACGGCGACGGCCCCGAGGACGCCGCCCCGGTGGCCGTGGATCAGCTTGCCGCCGGTGTAGGCGACAAGCAGGGGCAGCAGGTACTTGATCATCGGGCCAACCGTGTTCCCGGTGATCGCTCCCCAGTCCCAGTCGAGGCCGGTCTTCTCCAGCCAGCCGGGCGGAATAAAGAGGGCGGTTATGAATCCCCAGGCAATGAACGCACCGATGTTCGGTATGACCATGCTGGAGAGGAATCCGCCGAAACGTTGAACACGCTGTAGCATGCGCGGTCCTCCTAGCGTCGGGTGACGGCTTCAATCCTCTACCGGATGGGCGGCCGTCGCTACTGCCAATACCGCACGAGCCGAATACGACATTTCGGCGCGCCTCCGCATCGGCAATGTGCGTGCCGTAGTGCCCCGTTCCCACCGGCGCGTACAGGAAGGTCCTAGGCGTAGCGCGCCAATCTGCTGACGTCAGTAGCCGACAACAATGGGCTGACCACCACGACCGGCATGTTGTTCTCCACCAGGGGAACCGTGGAGATCACTAGGTCGAACTTGCCGTGGGCGAGTTCCTCATAACCCCTCTCCGAGAGAACCTCGACGAGATCGAGTTCGGGAAACTCGGCCTGGATCCGAGATACCAGGACCCAGACAGTTGCCATCCCGCTCGGGCACACGATCAGGGCGCGACGCCGGGGTCTCAGGCGGGCGCGCTCCATCGCGCCGGACAGGTACATCGTGATGAAGCCGATCTCGTCCTCAACGATCGGCACCTGCATGGCTGACTCGATCAGCGCGCCGACCTCCACCGCGACGTCGTAGACGTCGGGATAGCGCTCGCGCACCTCGTGCAGGAGCGGGTTGTGGACCGGCAGGCCGTAGCGAAGGCGGACGCCGAGCCGCTCCAGATGCGCCGCCAGACCTCGCCGGAGCTCCAGGTCGTCGCGGAGCGCGGCGTGCAGATGCTCGCCAGCGCATCCCATGATCCGGTCGAGGAGATCCGCGCTGATAGCGGCCGAGTCCGACCTCACGGTGTCGAGCGCGTCAAGACCGAGCAGATACTCCGTGACCGCCGCGACCTCGGGAGCGGGCAGGAACGCCCCCACGAGGCTCTCGAGGCCGGGAACGATGCCGGCGACGCTTGCGGCGATGGGATGGTCCATCACCGATCGGTGCAGGCCGGCTTCGACGGCCACGCTGTGCCCCTCGCGGATCCTCGCCACCGACACCGCCAAGAACAGCGCGAACACCAGGTCGCTGCGGCCCGATGTGAGGGTCTGGCCCAGGGCGCTCGAGCGCACGATCGCCGCCGTGTCACGTAGCGGCAGCGTGAAGATCCGCTCTCGCAGCCCTACTGGAACGCGGACATTCGCCGCCGACCGAGCCGTTGGGTCTTCTGCCAGTTGAAGCAGCAGCACCTCCTCGGGGATGGCTTCGAGAATGAACTGCACGATGACCTGCCGGATGCGGCGCTCGGTTCCGACAACGGTTATTCCCTTCCCGGGTCGGCGCACCAGAGGCAGCCCGTTGCGCTCCAGCCAGGGCTCGCCCGCCCGCAGATCGCGGCGTGCCGATGTCTTCGACACCTGGAGTTCGTGGTGGAGCTTCTCCAGGGACACCACCGACGGCGCCGACCAGAGCAGCGCAGCGAGAAGGATGCGTATCCGCTCCTCCGGGGCGTAGACCCTGGGCGCATCGGAAAGGGGCGGAAGATCGGCGGTGATCCGGGCCCGGATATCGGGCGGCCCCTCGACCACTAGGCCCAAGCCTCGCTTTCGGACCAGTTCCGCGCCGCAGGAACGCAGGTACCGATCGATGTGGTCCAGGCGATACCGGACCACCCGTTCGCTCAGCCCCAGGTCGGCGGCCACCGACGCGGTGCTTCTCGGCTGCTCCTGGTCGAGGAGCCAGCGAGTTATCCGCAGCACGCGGGTATCGAGCGAGGAAGTCACGTTCGGTCCAGTGCGTCGCGGACGATGCGTCGAACATCGCCGGCCGTCGGCGCGCTCAGGGCCGCCTCCACCATCGGGCCTGTCTCGGCCCGATCGAGCGAGTCGATCACCGACTTGATGATGTTGACGAACCGGGCGCTCACAGAGAGCTTGTCAACGCCCATGGCAGTGAGCACTGCCGCGCCCAGCGGATCGGCCGCCACGAGACCGCAGACTGAGACGCTGATGTCGTGGCGCCGGGCGGCGGCCACGGTGCGCTCACAGAGGGCGAGCACGGCGGGGTGGAGCGCATCCTGGAGGTTGTCGAGCGCTCCGTTCGTGCGGTCGGCTGCCAGCGCGTACTGGGTGAGGTCGTTCGTGCCGATCGAGAAGAAGTCGACGTGCGGCGCCACCGCCGCGGCCGTCAGGGCCACTGACGGGACCTCGACCATCACCCCGATCGGCGGCACGGCATGGGGAAGGCCCTCCGCTTCGAGGCTCGCCGCCGCTTGCTCGATCCGGCTGCGCAGCTCGATGACTTCCTCGACGGTGGAGACCATGGGGAGCATCATCTGCACGTCACCGGTGCCGGCGGCCCGCAGGATGGCGCGCGCCTGGGTGTCGAACACCTCCGGGCAGCGGCTGTACAGGCGAGCGCCCCGCACACCGAGGAACGGGTTCTCCTCCGTCTCGACCTCCAGGTACGGCGCGGGCTTGTCCCCGCCGATGTCGAAGGTACGGACGACCACCGGCTCACTGAAGGACGATCCGGCGAGGGAGTAGAAGTCCACCTGTTCCTGCTCCGTGGGCGCTTCGGTACGGTCGAGGAACAGGAACTCGGTGCGAAGCAACCCGATGCCCTCTGCGCCCGCTTCGACGGCGCGCGCGATGTCCTCGCTGGACCCGACATTGGCCGACACCCCGATCGGTCGTCCGCCGAAGGACACGCCAATCCCCCGGAACCGGTCGGCCGCAGCCGTCTCCGCCTCAGCCGCGGCCCGGCGAGCCCGGAAGTCCGCGGCGGTGCTCTCACTCGGGAGGATGACCACATCGCCCGTGGACCCGTCCAGTGCGACCTCCTCGCCCGTGCTCACACTGGCGACTACCCCGCCGGCTCCCACCACGGCGGCGACGCCCAGCGACCGGGCGATGATGGCTACGTGGCTGGTCGGTCCGCCGGTCTCCGTGACGAACCCGAGCACGAGTTCGGGATCGAGGACGGCGGTGTCGGCCGCGGTTATCGACTTCGCCACCAAGACGGATGGAATGCCGATCAGCCGCGGGTCGGGCGAGTCGACTCCGGCGAGGCGCCGGCGGATCCGATCGATGACCTCGCTCACGTCCTGCGCTCGTTGCGCCATGTACGGGTCATCGATGGAGGCGAAGAGGCTGCTGATCTCCTCATCGGTCCGGGTCAGCGCGGCGTCCAGGCTCAGTCCGTCGTTGAGAGCGGCGCTCACCGCGTCGACAAGCATCGGATCTCGCGCCATCAGGGCCTGGGCCTCGAGGACGTCGCCAGCCTCGGCCCGTCCCGCGGATCGGGCCGCTTCGCACATCGACTGGAGCTCTCGGCTCGCCTCGGCGACCGCGGTCGTGAACGCCGCCTGAGGATCGGCGCCATCGATTACCTTCACCTCTTGATGGTCGATCACGATTGCGGGCCCCAGCGCGACTCCAGCTGAAGCGGGGGTGCCGGCGATACGGAGTTCGGCGTGCTCGGTCACTGCTCGTCCAAACGCGCGGTCAGGGCGTCGTAGAGGCAGGCGCCCGACACCAGGGTGACGCTGGCCGTCGCCGAGAACGCGGCCACGCTTATCGCGATGCTCAAGGGCGAGGCCCCATAGCCGAGCGGAAGGGCGGAAACGAAGTTGAACAGGATGAAGAGGGTAAGGACCGCGAACAGCGCCATCCTGCGCTTGTGGCCGAGCCTTACGCTCGTCCCGAGCGCTCGGAGGCCACCCTTGGCGGCCCGGTCGGCAACGACGTACCCGTGGAAGCCGTAGAACAGGAAGGCGAGGATCGACGGCAGGCCGAACAGGTAGCGCAGGCCGAGCAATACCGCGGCCCAGAACCAGAAGGCGCACACGAATTGGGCGGTGAAGAGGGAGTTCTCGCGCCACGGTCCTCTGAGGTCGATCGGCCTCGCTCGGGCGGCATCGATCGCGTACGCGTACCACGGTACGGAGACTGTTCCGGCCAGCACGAGTCCCACGAGATCGAGAACGACCGACGCGATCTCCTGACCGTCGTCGAGCGCCTGAGCCGCCAGTAACCGGAAGACACCGTAGGTGGCGAACGTGGTCAGGGCGCCCACTGTCAGCGGGCCGATGTTCCGGATGTAGCCGGTCCACCCCTCACGGAACATGGCGGAGATGCGCAGAGGGAACGCCTCAGTCATGTGAGTGCCCCCACACGCCAATCCTGCGCCGGGTCCGCAGTCACCTGCACGGCCCGCCGGTCACGGTCGGTGACCGCCTGCGCCAGCGTGTCCGCTGACTGAACCGCGGCCCTCGCCCACGCCAGACCCTCAGCCAGCGCGTCATCGCCGCGGCCGCCGGCCGCCAAGAACCCTGCCAGCAACGCGTCACCGGCCCCCACCGTGTTGCGTACCTGGGTCGTCGGGGCCCGCCCGTAGCAGACGTCCTCGGCCAGAAGCACCGCTCCGCGCTGTCCCATGCTGACGAGCACTGAGCGCCAGCCGCCTCGACGGAGCTTGTCGGCCGCGTCGATCACGTCGTTGAGGGTGCCGAGGCGGCGACCGATCACGCTGGCCAACTCCGCGAGGTTCGGCTTGACCATGGCGCACGGTGTGCCGATCAGGGCGTCGAGCGCCGCGCCGCTGGTGTCGACCACCAGCTTGCAATCCGCATCGGGCAGCGCGGTCGCCAACTGCGCGTACAGGTCGGTCGGCGCGCCCGGCGGCAGGCTGCCGCTGGCAATCAGCCAGTCGGAATCGGCGGCCGCGACCACGGCCGCCGTCACGAGATCCTCTGCCTCCGAAGCACTCACCTCAGGCCCGGGCTCATTGATCTGCGTCGTCGTCCCGTCGGGCTCGACGAGTGTGAAGCACGCCCGGATGGTTCCGCGGATCGGGACCGTTCGAGCACGGGTGCCCTCAACGGCCAATGAAGCGACGAAAGCCTCGGCATCGTCGGCGTTTGCGGGGATGACGGCTCGAGCCGCGTGCCCGTTGCGGCTGAGTGCCCGTGCGACGTTCACACCCTTTCCCGAGCATTCGACGCGTACCTGGGACGCTCGGATCACCTCGCCCCGCTCGAGTCGGTCGACCAGGAGTGTGCGGTCGAAGCTCGGATTGGGCGTCAGCGTGGTGATCATTGTTCGGCCGTCGCCCCATAGGTCTCGATGAGAGTCCGCTCGGCCGCGGGCGTCCACTGGCCCCGCTCGCCGAGAGCCTGCCCGATATCGGGATACTGCACGGCCAGTTCGTCGAGTCCGAGCAACGGAACCCCTGTGACCTGGGGGAAGATGACGACCTTGCCGGCGAACCGGCCTTCGAGGACGGCCTGCATGCCGTCTCGACCGGCCTCGATCCCTCCGACGGCGGCCAGATTCAAGTCCGGCGACAGCGTGCCTCCCACCGCCTTGTCGAGTACCAGCGCCTGGTCTTCGATGGACGAGCCCGACGTTCCCGTGTACTGGGCGCTGCCCAGGTACACCTGGCTCATGTCCAGTGGCCCCATCGTGCCGTTGGCCACCCCAGCGAAGAACACGAGCATCCCGTCGGACCGCATGAGGCGCGCCGCGTCGGCCATGACGGAGGCCACCGGGACGGTGACGACCACGTCGTCCGCCCCTGCGCCGCCCGTGAGGCGGGCCACGATCTCCTCCAGGTCGGTGTCGGAGGCCGCGGGGTTGATCAACACAAGCTCGCGACCGGCGCGCTCGGCTAGGGCGCTGAGGGAGTCCTCCAGAACCTGTAGTCGCTCCGTGTCGGGGTCGACGCCGACGACGATGGACGGGCCGTCGAGCTTCTCGATGGCCCGCTGCACATGCATCTGGCCCATCGGTCCGCCGGCCCCCACGAACACGGCCACCCCGCCGGGGCGCAGGTCGCAACGGTTGCGCTCCTCGCCGTAGGCCGCGGCGACCTCCGGGCCCCGGGTGCCGACGTAGGCGGTGTAGTCATAGTGCAGCCGGCCGAAATCGATGCTCGAGGGCCCCTCCAGGGGGCGCTCGCCGACCAGGTTGAGGGTGCCGCGGAACGCGATGCACCGGGCCGCCTCGGTCACTTGCTCGCTCGACGCGGGGTCCAGAAGGATGATGTCGTCGAACCCGCGACCGCCGGTCATCTCGTCGGCGAGAGCGCTGTAGCCGGACGGGGTAACTCCATCGGCGACCGACACCTCCGTCCGCGGGCCCACTGCACTGCTGGCCAGAGAGCTGACGCCGGCCGACAGGTCGGTGAGCACGACACGCCCGGCGCCGAGGAGCGATCCGCCGAAGTCATAGGGGCGGATGTCCCCGGAGTGGCCGAGAACCCAGACCATGCCACCGTCCAGCGGCCACAGGCGGCGTCGCTGCGTGTAGGCGGCCTCGACGCAGGCCCAGGGCTCCGACAAGGCGGCGGCGGCGTAGCCGAGCCCGTCGTCGACCGGTATGACGTAGGCGCCGTCGTCCGCGGCGAGGACCTCCGGGCCGATGAGGTGGTACTGGATCAGGCCGCCACCGATCGTGTAGCCGTAAGCCGTGCTCCGGCCGTCCACGTAGATGTCGGGTTGGATCGCCAGCCTGTCTCCTCTGGCGTAGGTCGACTTGAGATCGTCACCGACCTGGATCACGGTGACCGTGGCCTCATGGCCGAGACGGATCGGATCGACGGAGAGGTCGCGTCCATAGAGCTTGGGATGGTCCCCGCCGAGTCGGATGAGCTTCACGTCCGAGAAGCACAGTCCCACTGCATCGACACGCACCAGCATCTGGTCGGCGGCAGGACTGGGGATCTCGGCCGGCTCGGGGCGACCGTCTCGGCCGATGCTCTCGACGCCGACGCCGTAGGTGTTCCAAGCCAGGTTGGGTTCGGGGAGCGGTGTGTCCCCCTGGCGATACCTGTCGAAAGTCCACTCGGCGCTTGCGGTCAAGGCCCAGCCCCCCTGCGGGAGATCGCCCTGGCGTTCCCGCATCTGTGAATCGTCGGCTCCGCCGGAGTTGACCACAACTTGCAGATTGGCTGAAGGCACTTAAGCCAATCCAGTCATCGAGTCCAATCTTGTCATATCTCCCGTCGCTGGGTCCGTCGAGGCGCCGGGTGGGCGCCACCACGGCACCGCGGGGGCACTGCGGGGTCGCCGGTAGCCTGATCGGCCATGACCGACGCCGGTGCCGGCCCCTACCCAGCTGTCGGCAGCCCCGATTTCCCGGCCATCGAGCGCCGGGTCCTGGCTCGCTGGAAGGCCGAGAAGACCTTCGAGCAGTCGGTGATGGCGCGCCCCCCCGAACGGGACTGGGTGTTCTACGACGGCCCGCCCTTCGCCAACGGGCTCCCGCACCACGGCCACCTTCTCACCGGCTACGTCAAGGACGTCGTGCCCCGGTACCAGACCATGCGGGGCAACCGGGTGGACCGGCGCTTCGGGTGGGACTGCCACGGGCTGCCGGCCGAGATGGAGACAGAGCGCGAGCTCGGCGTGTCAGGCCGGGCCGCCGTCCAGTCCTTCGGCATCGCCGAGTTCAACCAGCACTGCCGCCAGTCGGTCGTCCGCTACACGCAGGAGTGGGAGGACACCGTCACCCGCCAGGCCCGCTGGGTCGACTTCGGCAACGACTACAAGACCATGGACCTGCCCTACATGGAGTCGGTCATGTGGGCCTTCGCCCAGCTGCACCGCAAGGGGCTGGTGTATGAGGCGTACCGGGTGATGCCCTACTCATGGGGGGCGGAGACACCTCTGTCGAATTTCGAGATCCGCCTCGACGACGCCACCCGGCCCCGCCAGGACCCGGCCATCACCGTGGCCTTCGATCTCGTGCCGGCACCCGGCGACCCCGGGCCGATGCGCATGCTGGCCTGGACCACCACCCCGTGGACGCTGCCGTCGAACCTGGTGCTGGCGGTGGGCGGTGACATCTCCTACGCAGTGATGGAGGAGGGCGGCGTCCACTACGTGCTGGCCGCCGACAGGGTGGCCGCCTACGACGCCCAGCTGTCGCAGGCCCGCCTGGTCGGAACGGTCCTCGGAGCTGAACTAGTGGGCCGCAGCTACGTCCCGCTGTTCGATTTCTTCGCCCACCGCACCGAGGCCT
Source organism: Acidimicrobiia bacterium (assembly GCA_022828135.1). Lineage (GTDB taxonomy): Bacteria > Actinomycetota > Acidimicrobiia > Acidimicrobiales > Aldehydirespiratoraceae > Aldehydirespirator. The sequence goes on from JAJEJB010000056.1 coordinate 73,581, forward strand.
TCCGTGTGCTGGCCGGCGACTTCGTAGACACCGCCGAGGGCACCGGCATCGTGCATGCCGCCCCGGGGTTCGGCGCCGAGGACCAGGAAGTGTGCGAAGCCAACGGCATCGCCATCGGCGACGCAGTGCCGGTCGACGACCGGGGGCGGTTCACCGAGCCGGTGTCGGACTGGGCCGGTGTCAACGTGTTCGAGGCCAACGCCGGGATCATCCGCCATCTCAAGGACGAGGGCCGCATCGTCCGCCATGACAGCTACGAGCACAACTACCCGTACTGCTGGCGCACCGACACCCCCATCATCTACCGGGCCATCAACAGCTGGTACGTGGAGGTGACCGCCATCCGGGACCGGCTGGTGGAGCTGAACCAGCAGATCAACTGGGTGCCGGACCATGTGCGCGACGGCAGATTCGGCATGTGGTTGGAAGGCGCCCGGGACTGGTCGATCAGCCGCAACCGGTTCTGGGGCTCGCCCATACCCGTGTGGCGCAGCGACAGCCCCGCATACCCCCGCATCGACGTGTACGGCTCGCTGGACGAGCTCGAGCGCGACTTCGGGGTGCGCCCCGACGACCTGCACCGGCCCTTCATCGACGCCCTGACCCGCCCCAACCCCGACGATCCCACCGGACGGTCGACGATGCGGCGGGTGCCCGAGGTGCTCGACTGCTGGTTCGAGTCGGGATCGATGCCCTTCGCGCAGGTGCACTATCCCTTCGAGAACGCCGAGTGGTTCGAAGGCCACTTCCCGGCCGACTTCATCGTGGAGTACATCAACCAGACCCGGGGCTGGTTCTACACGCTGCACGTGCTGGCCGGGGCGCTGTTCGACCGGCCCGCCTTCTGCAACGTGATCTGCCACGGCATCCTGCTGGCCGCCGACGGTGCCAAGCTCTCCAAGAAACTGCGCAACTACACCGAGCCGACCGACATCTTCGAACGCCAGGGCGCCGACGCCCTGCGCTGGTACCTGATGTCGGCCAACATCGTGCGGGGCGGCGACCTGCGGATCAACGACGACGGGATCGACGAGGTCACCCGCCAGATCCTGCTGCCCGTCTGGAACGCCTTTTCGTTCTTCGCCATGTACGCCAACGCCGAGGGCTACACCGCCCAGCAGCGTACCGACAGCGACGACGTGCTCGACCGGTACGTCCTGGCCCGGACCCGCACGCTGGTGGAGCGGGTCACCGCGCGGATGGACGCCTACGACCTGCCCGGCGGCGCGGCCGAGATCGCGTCCTTCATCGACGCCCTGAACAACTGGTACATACGCCGGTCCCGGGACCGGTTCTGGAACGCGGGCGGCGCCGACACCGATCGGGCCGCCTTCGACACGCTCTACGTGGTGCTGACCACCCTGACCAGGGTGGCTGCGCCGTTCCTGCCCATGGTCGCCGAGGAGATCCACGGCGGGCTCACCGGCGGCGCGTCGGTGCACCTGGCCGACTGGCCCGACCCCGACGCCGAGGGCCTGCCCACCGACGACGCTCTGGTCGCCCGTATGGAGCGCCTGCGGGATGCGGCCTCGGCCGCGCTGCGAGTGCGCGAGGACGCCGGGCTGCGGGTGCGCCTGCCCCTGGCCCAGGCCGTGGTGGCCGGCGACGGTGCCGAGGACCTGTCCCCGCTGGCCGACCTGCTGGCCGACGAGATCAACGTGAAGTCGGTGGTGCTCACCGACGACCTGTCCGCCCACGCGTCGCTGGTGCTGCGGCCCGACGGCTCAGTTCTGGGCCCCCGCTTGGGCGGTGACGTGCAGGCCGTGTTCAGGGCGGCCCGCTCCGGCGATTGGGCCCGCAACGACGACGGCACGGTTACCGCCGCCGGCCACGTGCTCGAGGCCGGCAGCTTCGAGTTGGCCGTGGAGGCTTCGGAAGGCGGGGCCGCAGCCGGCCTGGCCTCCGGCGACGCCGTGGTCGTGCTCGACACCGAGGTCACGCCGGAGCTGGAGGCCGAGGGCTGGGCCCGCGACGCGGTGAGGGTGATCCAGGACTGCCGGCGCATCGACGGCTACGTGGTAACCGACCGCATCCAGGTCTCGTTGGCGCTGTCCTCGGCCGAGCAGGCCGCGGCGGTGGAGCAGTGGCGCGACTACGTGGCCGAGCAGGTGCTGGCCACCGACCTGGAGGTAGCAGCACTCCCGGAAGGCGACGACGCCGGAGCAGCGGAGTCGGCGGCCAGCCGCCGGCCGGCCGGCTTCGTCAGCCACGACGTGGCCATCGACGGCCAGCCGGCCCGCTGCGACCTGGCCCCCAGTTCCGTCAAGCCGCGCCGACCCGGCGACAGCACCCGCTCTCGCTGAACTCCATCACAGCCGACGGCCTCGTCGGGCTATCCGAGCCACCACCAGCCCGTCAGATCGAGTGACTGCACCACCCCGACCAGGACTGTCAGCAGCACCAGAACAAGCAGGAGCGTGACTACGCCCGACCGCTTTCTGCGATGCTTGGGCGCACGTCCGCCGTATCCGACAACCGGGCGGTCCGACATCGGATCGCCGTAGGTGGTCTGCTTGTGGCCGGCAGCCAACTCCTTGCCAAAGACGCAGTCGGTGGCGCTGGTCCCAGTGAAGGCCGTGCCGGACCGTGCGACGTGCGAGGCTCCTCGCACGCGCCTCGCGGCTTCCTTGGCCGGATCGGGTCTCCGTGGCTCGCCAGGCATCCGGACCAGCAGGAGGAGGAAGCCGTAGACCTGGTCCACGACCCGGAGAATGCCCTGAATGATTCGGCGGACCATGCCAGCCTCACGCCATCACGATGACTTGTGGCCGTCGGCAAGCTCCTTGCCCAGCACTCTGTCGATCGATACACCGACCATCCAGCCTGTGTCGACGGCTCCTGCCACCCGCCTGGCGGCTGCCTTGGCGGGATCAGGACTCGAACCGTGCCTCGGCGCGCTGGGCAGCGCCGCAACTAGATCGCTGATCGCAATAAGAGCGTGCGCTGGTAGGCGCTCATTTGGGGCTCCAGCGGTTTCGCCAGTCGATGAGTTTGGCGGTGAGCAGCAGGGCGATGGCGAGGGCGAGCTGCGCGAGTCGGTGGTGTGGCCGGCGGTCGGTGTTGCGGCGCAGTTGCCCGAAGTTCGACAGCCACGAGTTGGTGCGCTCGATGGCCCATCTCAGCCCGAGGGGCGCTGCGGTCTTGGAGGCTGCGGCTCCCGGTTTGCGTTTCTTGGAGCACACGACGTCGCCGATGCCGTGCGCCGCCGCGCATGCCTTCACGGTGCCGTTGTCGTAGCCGCGGTCCAAGTGCAGGGTCTCCACATCGGCCACCAGTCCCTGCGCGGCGGCCATGGTGGGCTCAAACAGCACGACGTCGTGGCGGTTGGCTCCGTCGGCGGCCCAGCTGACCGGGATGCCCCCGCGGTCGCACAACAGCGACCACTTCCAGCCCAGTTTGGCGCGGTCAACAGGGCTTTTGCCGGTGCCGTCGCCTCCGCAGGGCGCCTTGTGGATCGACCCGTCCACGGAGGCGTCGGACAAGTCGAGGCCCACGATGCGGTCATAGGCGTCCAGCGCCTCAGCCGCCAGAGCGTCGAACACCCCGGCGTCGACCCACTCGTCGCGGCGCGCCCGCAAAGTGGTGTCTGACACCGCGCCGCCCAACAGGCGCTCCGCGGTGACCCACGAGCACCCCGTCACCAGCCGGATCATGATCCCCTCAAAGCACACACGGTCAGCGATCCGAGGATTGTGACAGCCCAGCGGATGCCCGTCATCGCGGCGGGGCAGCAACGGCTCCGCCGCCGCCCACATCGCATCCATCACCTCCGGGTCCAGCGCGCGCATAATGACAAGAACCTCCACCTGGTCGTCGTTGGTTGGTGCACCCGAAAGTTCACATCGGGCAACCCGACGACCGGTGGATGGTCACCTACCCGCGCGGCCTCTAAGCCGACTTCGACAGTGTTGGCCAATCATCGTATTGCCACCGCCGTAGCGAACTGCCCGAGACATATAGGGCGGAGGCGGCCGCCGACACCGCGGCCGCGGCCAGCACCGAGGCGGCAATGACCAGCGACGGCCAGAAGTTGGTGGCACGGGCGCCGTCCACCAGCGCGTAGGCGACCGCGCCGACAGTGCCGACAGCCACTCCGCCGAGGCCGACAGCAGCAACCGCGATTGCCGATTCGCTGGCCGCGAGGCGACGCATCGTCAAGGCTTGCGCGCCGACTGCGAACAGTCGCACGCGGGTCTCGGTAGATCGCGAAGCGCTGGTCACGACCGACAGCACCAGTGCCGTGAACGCCCCGGCGGTTCCCAGTTGGATTGCGCTGATGATCCAGGGGACCGACCTGGATTCCGAATGCTGGTTGTCCGCGCTGGAGAAGACCGACATGTCGCCGTCGCTGTTCACCGCATAGGAGCGCAGTACCATCTCAGCCCTGTAACCGTCACGGGTGATGAAGAGTCGGTGGTCCAGATGGCCGCGCTCTGGCGCTGTCGTAGTGCCCGCATCGAAGCGAGCGAACGTGGGAGACGCTCTCGGCGCCACGGTGATTCCGTCGGAGGCGCAACTCTCCAGCGGAACATGGACAGATAGAGAATCGCAGTCGGCGACCCAAACGAGCGTCGGACGTGCGACCCTCATCGGCTCCGCGCCAGTTGTGGGTTTCATCGCGCCGTCGATTCGATAGACATCGACGAAGACTCCGCCTGCGGCGTCCTGGAGTGATCGCCTGGTTTCAGGCTCGAGGTCTCCGTTGACGATGATGGTGGAGATCGTCGAAGGCGGCGGCGCGGGATCGCCGCTGCGAGCCACGGCCACATATGAGGCTGCTACGGGAACGATCACTGCGAGCGACGCCAATGCTGTCAGCGGTCTGGCCGACCGGCCTGCATCCCAGCTCAGTCTTCGGCCGGCGAGAAGACCGATGACCGACCCGCCGCGTGCCAGCGCTGCGCCCAGCGAGTCCATGAGCACCGGGAGGGCGATGATGAGGCCGACGGACGCTGCGAACACGCCGCTGACGAACAGGCGGACTCCCGCCTCTCCGGTCTGCGTAACGGAGTATGCGATCAGTCCGACCGATGCGGCCAGCGGCGCCAGACGCCAGCGGGTCGGCGGTTGCGGAATCCGGGAGGTCGGGCGAGATCCAACATGGCTGTATCCCCTGGTGGCCCCCACCGCCACAGCCAGCACCACCACGGCGGCCGCGGCCGACGCAGCGGCCCAGGCCGGCATGCCCAAGTCGCCGGGCAGCACACGCTGGCCCACGAGGGGGACGGCCTGCAGTGTGGGAGCCACGACGTACCAGCCAAGCGCGGCGGCGGCTGCCGCCGGCGCGGCCGACAGAGCGATCCCGGCTGCTGCAACGAGTTCCCGGACGGCACGGGAGGCACCAAGCGCATGCAGGAGCGCGAGCCGACGCCTCAGGCCCGTGCTGACGGGTCCGAGCGCGGCCCGCAGCAGTCCCGCGCCGAAGACAACCACCAGCCCCATCCCACCAATGACCACATCTACGACAGCGACGCCGGCGTCGAGCCCGATGTGTTCAGAGCCTGCGACGTTCTTGAGGCCCCACCGCAGGTCCACGTCGGGACCGACCATGCGGTAGGCCACGAGTTCGTCGGCCGACCCGATTCCCTCGTCGCCCAAGATCCGTGCCCCGGGGAAGCGGCCTGCCAGGAGAGGGTCGAGCCCGATGCGCTGTTGGAGTTCCGGCGAGACGAACCAGTCTCCGACGGTCGCGTCGGTCGGTACGCCGGGGATGGTCACTCCGTCAGTCTCGACGCGCCAGTAGTGAACGAATATCTGCTCGCCCCGGATCGAGTCGTACGTGACATCCGTGCTCAGGTCAGCGGTCTCGCCGGGCTCGGCGGGCTGGAAGGCACGTGCCGCGGCGCGCTCGTTGACTCCGTGCACCATGATGACTGTGCTCGTCGCGACGCACGCCACGAGCGTGACCGCCGCGGCGGCCAAGGCCACGACGACATTGCGCACGACCATGGCGCGGCCGCCGCGCCATGTGACGGACAGAGCGGTCCGCCAGATCATCGGCACCGGAGACTTCGCAGACTGCCATCGTTCAGCAGCCACGTCTCATCCATCCGCGCCGCAACCGCCGGGTCGTGCGTTGAGACGATCAGTGTCGCGGCGCTCTGGTGAGCTGACTCGAGCAGCAGCCGCACCACCTGCTCGGAGTTGGCCGCATCGAGCGACCCGGTGGGTTCGTCGCACAGCAGGACCGCCGGCCTCGTGACGAGGGCTCGCGCCACCGCGGCCCGCTGCGTCTCGCCGCCGGAGAGTTGGGCGGGCCATGCCCCCGGATCGCGCAGCCCGACTGCTTCGAGGGCACCTTGCACCCGCCCCTCATCGGGGCGCTTTCCGCTGAGCCGCAGCGGAAGCGACACGTTCTCCGCGACGTTCAGTTCCGGCAGCAGTTCGCCGAACTGGAACACCATCGAGACTCTCTCCCGCCGGTGACGGGCGAGGGCCCGCGCCGATGCGCTCACGAGGTCGAGACCAGCGACCTCCACGTCGCCGGAGTCCGGGGTGATCAGGCCGGCCAGAACGTGAAGCAAGGTCGTCTTGCCCGAGCCGCTAGGACCCATCATTGCGACGCATCGCCCGGCGGGGACCGCGAGGTCCAGACTGTTCAGAACCTCGTGGTCCCCGAACGAGCAGCAGAGCGCCCGACAAAGGATCGCCAGCCCGTCGTCACGCGGCCCAAGGGCCATGTCCATTGCTCTATTCAGACTGGGAACCGGGTCGCTGTGCGTGCGGCCGTCTGATCTGCGTTGGTGCTTCTGCACTTGGAGTCACTCCGTAACGACGGTCCGTCATTGTCAGGTGGACTGCCAGTTCCCGCACTCGTCAGGCCAGAACGACCGGTACTCGCAGGTCTTGTGCCGGTGAATTGTCCACGGCAGATTCGACGTCGCGCAAATGCCGTTGTTTCCATCGACATCCTTAGCCGCGTCGGTACCAGAACCGGACGCATTGTCGTCAGCCACAGACTTCACTCGGGTTTGATCGCTCTCTTCATCACAGGTGGTGATGTGGGTGTCCGACCAGTCAAACGAGTAGTCATCACCTTGGTAACTCGTGACCGCGCCAACAGCGGAGCTGGACACGGCGAGGATCGCCGTGGAAACCAGAAGGGCTACTGCTCCACAGAGAGCATGCCTCCGAGCACCTGTGACTGTCTGCCGACCTCTAATCCATAATGTTTGCATCTTTGCCATTGCCTATTCCTTTCATCCTCTTCGGTGAGCGCCGATTCGTCGAGGCGGAGCCTCGCCTTGCCGGATCTCAGTGGGTTACTTGCCCGCTGGGGCCTTCGCGTTAGGGAGATTCATCGGATTTCTTGTCGGCCTCGCGTGACAGGTTCGGCGAGACGGCACCTCAACCAGCCGCGGTCGTCCAAGTGGGCTAGCAGCTAGGCGCCCCGAGGGCAGCGGCAGCCGCGGCCGCGACATGGCTCGTGTTGCGGGCGTCTTGAGATTTCTTGGGAGACCGCGCGCGACAAACGTCGGCGACGAGGCAAGCAGGACGCGAGCCCGAGGACCGTCCTCGGAGCCGTGGGCGGAAGGGAGCTTGCCATGAGCAGCATCAAGACAATCTGGATCGCAGCGACGGCGGTGGTCATCGCCAGCGGGCTGGCGACCGGCGTGCCGGCCGTGTCGGCTGCGGAGCCACATGAGGCCGAACGGCACTGCGTGATCGCGGTCACCGCAGTGCAGGGCGGTGTGCTGGTGACTGCGCCCGAGGTGTGCTTCGCCACGCTGGCTCAGGCCGATAGCTATGCCGCGTCCTTGGGTACCGAGAAGGCCGGTTTGAGCCACTCCGCGCAGTCATCGGGCGCCAACACCATCGGAACCCACTTCAGTTCGACGTCCTACCGTGGATCCTCCGTCCGGGTTGTCGGGACGACCTGCAGTGGCGGCGTGTGGTACCCCACGGGAACCTGGGACAACAACATCGAGTCGTCGCTGCACCACTGCGGAACATCTCCGACCAAGTTCTACGACTACTCCAGCTGCGCCGGACCGTCCCATAGCATCTACCAGGCGGCGTCGTCGCTCGGACAATGGAACAACCGTGCCTCATGCGTGCGCTACGGCTAGACCGACGACGCCGGCATCAGCGCTGCTCGACGGGTTGTACCGGCCGTGACGGGCACCGCTGATCCCCGCGCTTCGAACAGCCACCGCCTCGACCCCGCTCGGTGGCGGTGGCTGGTCGACGCGCCGCGCCACACCGGCACACCTAGCCTCGTTGGTGATGGCGACAGCGAGGCCGGGCTCCGGCCGGTGGCCAGGGGATCAGGGCAGCGAAATCGAACTGCTGGCCGCGGCGAGCCGCGACCCTGAGGCGTTCGGGGTGTTCTACGCCAACAACGTCCGGCCTCTCCTGGCGTTCTTCTGGTCTCGCACGCTAGACCGCGACGTTGCTTCCGACCTCACCGCCGAGACGTTTGCCGCCGCACTCGCAGGCGTCAGCCGGTACGACCCCGCGAAGGGAACGCCACGACAGTGGCTGTACGGGATCGCCAACAACCTGCTCAAGAGACTGTGGCGCACGAGGCGAGTGTCGTCGACCGCACGGAGGAAACTGCAGATCCAGACGCCGCCCACAGCCATGGCGGGCTGGGACGAGATCGAGGCGGCCGACGCCCGGCTCGACGCCGATCGGCTCTCCGGCGCGTTGGGGCGAGTGCCGCCGAAGAGCCGCGAGGCTGTGCGGCTGCGCATCGTTGAGCAACTCGAATACGGTGAGATCGCGCACCGTATCGGATGCAAGCCCGGCGCGGCTCGAGGCCTAGTTTTCCGGGGGCTCCGCCGCCTCAGGGATGAGTTCGAGGCACCGCCGGACTTCGAGGACAGACGATGACGCACGACATCTCCGACTTCGAGCGGCAACTCGGCCGGGAACTCAGGGCGGCCGGCTATCGCCGCCTCCAGGCCCGCAGTCCCAACCTCCAGATCCGTCGATGGAGGCCGGCCGCGCTGACCGCGGCGGTGGCGGCCGCGACGTTGGTGGCGGTGCTCGCATTTGTAGGGCTCCGACCACCGGCGGCCACCGCCCACCCGTTCAAGGTCGTCTATCTGCAGGACGAGATCAGACTCGATGTCATCAACGTGGTCGAGGACCCGCGCTCCGCAGAGCAGGAGTTGCGGGACGAACTGGGCGTCGACGTGACGTTCGTCGCGCTGCCCGCGCCCCCCGAGTTGGTCGACCAGGTCGTCTCCGTCTCAAGCACCGGCACCACCGACGTGCAGCCTGTCTTCGGCGATGACGGCCGGGCCGAGAGATTCGTCCTGCCCCGCGAGATCGACGGCCAACTGAGCATCCACTACGGCCGGCAGGCCCAATCGGGTGAGGACTACGACGTCGCGATCACCTCTCCGGTGTGCCACGAGCTGTGGGCCCAGGCCCCCTGGCAGGCCGCGGCGCGCCTCGCCGAGCTATCGGACAGCATCCGCTACAACACCGTGGACTCCGACTACAGACATGAGTCCGATGTGACGCCCGACGACATCGATCCCGGCTACCGACTGGTCGACATCATGTTCCTGTCCCAGGACGAACTCCTAGTCGTGTACGCCGCCCACCTCGACGCTCTCGGCACCAGCCGCCCAGAGTGCGGATGGTTCTCCGACTCCTCGGGCTGACGCCGATTTGGCAGGCTCTTGGCTGGTGACGGCCGCGGCCGTGTTGTAAGACTGGGTACAGTCGCTGAATGACGATGTTGACCCGCCGGATGACCGACTCCGAGGCCGCCCGAGTTCGAGAGACAGCTGAGAGGCTCGGGGTGTCGGTCTCAGAGATGATCCGCGAGGCGTTGCGCCGCTACCTCAACTCTGTCGGGGCCGAGCACGACGCGGAGGTCTACGAAAGGTCGCCGCTGCGCCCGGACGAACTCGCGATCGCATCCATTCAAAGCTGGCTGCCAGCCGAGGACTGGTCCGACTGGGCAGATCCGTCGGGATGAGATCTGGTTCGCCGCAGTGCCGGGTGGCGACAGGCCGATCCTCATGCTCACACGAGACCCGGTGGCGGACCGCTTCAACTCGGTGGTAGTCGCCGCACTGACCCGCACGCGTCGAGGCCTGATCTTCGAGTTGCCGCTCACCGTGCGCCAAGACGGAGTTCCCTCCGACAGCGTGTGGTCAACTTCAACAGCATCCTGACGGTGCCCCCGGAGCGCGTTCCGGCGACGGGTGACGCAACTGAGCGCGGCGCGGCTCGAAAAGACGTGCCAGACGCTGAGGACCGCGACAGGCTGCTGACTCAGCAGTCGCTCAGAGCCGCGAGAGCGTCGCAGATCTCATGGCTGCGAGGCCCGAGCGCGCCCATGCGACGTGTCAACCAGGCCTTGCGAACCGGCCGAAGATTGTCGAACGAAGCAGCGCACGGCTCAAGCAGGCCCTCGCCGCGTCCCAATGGGATCTCGGTCGGGATGCCCCGCACGGTGCGGGTGACCGGCGCGACGAGGATTGCTCCGAGCACCGGAATGGCGGAGTCGCGGGTCACCACCATCACCGGCCTGCGCACATCCTCGGACTCGGCCCACCAGATCTCGCCGCGGGCGGGAGTCACGGCGGCCACCCCGGCGCCAGCCCTGTCACCACGGCTCCTCGGCGATCATCGCAGCAGCTCCGCTGTCGGCCCAGGCCAGCTCCTCATCAGTCTGAGGTATGCGCTGGTAGCCCTCCACGATCGCCTCTCCGATGCGACGCCGCCGCTCCGAGTCGATCCAGCGCTCGAGAGCGCTTCGAACCGCGTCCGACCGCGAGGACGCCAAGCCGCAGTCGACAAGCTCGTCAACCCCGGCCGCGAGCTCGTCGCTCACACGTGTAACCAGTTGCACCATGCAACTAGCATACTATCTTGGAAGTCAATCTGCATTGCAACGCTCGGCAGATCCCACGGACGCTTTCGTCAGGACCTTCCGCCGTGCTGAGCATCTCGATGCCGTCTTCCAAGCTGACGGTCGAAGCCACTGACACGTCGTAGTGGCGTGGGACCACCTTGACCTTCAGAACCATCTTGCCGAGCGTCTGTCCTCTCACGGCGATCATCGGCGCCTCGTAGAGGGTGCCGACTAATGGAAGCAAGAGGAACAACTCCGGTCCCCCGCCCACCTGCACATGGATGCGTGTGTAGTCGGTGTCGTGGCTGACCGCCGCCGCTAGCTGTCTTCGAGGCGGCGGCCGTCCTCTACCAGGTTGATCTCCCAGATCACCTTGTCGAGGGCGTCGGCCGAGGTGATGGTGGGGAACCTCAGAGGATGCTCGTCGGTCACGCAGGTGGGCAGCGGTGACAGGATCGTCCACGGCGTGGGATGAGCGAACTGCACCACCGAGTAGCGGTCGCCGGTCTGGCCCTCGGTGGCCATCACCCGGTGGATTCCCGCGCCGATCACGCCGTTGGTGAGGTGCTCGAGCATCATGCCGGTGTTGATGATGGCGCTGTCGGTGGGCGGGATGGCATCGACCCAGCCATCGCGGATCCGCACCTGCAGACCCGGTGCGGTGGCCCGGGGAAGCATGGTGATGAGGTTGATGTCGCCGTGCTCGGCGGCCCACATGAAGCCCTCGCCGGGAGCTGTATTCATCGGCGGGTAGTGAATGGCCCGGGTGAGGGTGGCGCCGTACTCGAGCATTACGTCGAAGAACTCCTCGTGGACCCCCACACCGACCGCGATCACCCGCAGCACCCGGCGCTGGATGTCGAGCACGGAGGCATGGAACCCGAGCAGCAGCTCGGTGACGCCCGGCTGGTCGTCCTCGGGCAGGGTGGGCGGCCCGTAGCGGTGGGGATACCGCTGGCGGAGCGGGTGGCCCGGCGGCGCGGGCTCACCCCAGTTGAGCATCTCCTTGAGGTCGGGGATGTCGGAGATGGCGGCCGTCTCGGTCATCATCGGCGTGTAGCCGGTCTGACCGTGGGAACCGGCCACGATGTAGCGGTCCTTGCGATCCTGCGGAAGGCCGAAGAAGGCCTCCAGTTGCCCGTATGACTCGTCGATCACGCCCGCGCCCAGGTCGTGGGCCACGTAGACGAAGCCGGTGGCCAGGCTGCGCATCACCCCGTCCACCACCGCGGCCCGCTGGGCTTGGTTGCCCCGCTCGAATGCCACCAAATCGACGTCGAGTATCTCCATTCTCGCAACGCTAGTCGCACGCTGCGAGCAAGAAGCCCTGCTCAGCGGGGTCGCCGCGGCGTAACTTGACACGCGTGTAGTTACGGTGCTGTAATTCAACTCCGAAGTTGTGGCCGGTCTTGAGCGGGGTCCACAGCTCGTGGGGCATCCGCTGAACACCGGCAAGAGGGAGGCGCACCGACGTGACGATGATCCAGGATCGGCTGACCACCGTCGCGGAGATGCCTCCGGCTGCGTCCGCTTCGACGACGATGAGGGTGCGCAAGCGGAACGGCAATCTCGAGCCGGTCGACGTGAACAAGATCGTCAACGCGGTGGCCCGGGCGGCCGAAGGCCTGCTCGGCGTCGACCCGCTGACGGTCAGCACCCGCACCATCGCCGCACTGGCCGACGGGGCCACCACCCGCGAGCTCGACGAGTTGAGCATCCGCACCGCAGCCGGGCTCATCGTGGAGGAGCCCAACTACTCGAAGCTGGCGGCCCGCATGCTGGCCACCTACATCGACAAGGAAGTCCGAAACCAGAACATCCCGTGGTTCTCCGAGGCCATGGAGGCCGGACACCGGCTCGGGCTGATCGGCGACGACACCGCGGAGTTCGTGCGGGCCCACTCCCCCGCGCTGAACGCAGCCATCGACTCCGGTCGGGACCGCAACTTCGAGTTCTTCGGGCTGCGCACGGTGTACGACCGCTACCTGCTGCGCCATCCCGACACCCGGCTGGTGATCGAGACCCCGCAGTACTTCATGCTCCGGGTGGCCTGCGGGCTGAGCACGAACCCCGACGAGGCCGTCGCGTTCTACGACCTGATCTCGTCGCTTGCCTACCTTCCGTCCAGCCCCACCCTGTTCAACTCGGGCACGATGCACCCGCAGATGTCGAGTTGCTACCTGCTCGACTCGCCCGAGGACTCCCTGGAGGGCATCTACCAGCGCTACACCGACATCGCCCGCCTCTCGAAGTACGCGGGGGGCATCGGGGTCGGCTGGCACCGGGTCCGCTCCAAGGGATCGCTGATCCGGGGAACCAACGGGCTGTCCAACGGCATCGTGCCGTGGCTCAAGACGCTCGACTCCTCCGTGGCCGCCGTCAACCAGGGAGGCCGGCGAAAGGGCGCGGCCTGCGTCTACCTCGAGACCTGGCACGCAGACATCGAGCAGTTCCTGGAGCTGCGGGACAACACCGGCGACCACGCCCGCCGCACCCACAACATCAACCTCGCCAACTGGGTACCCGACCTCTTCATGGAGCGCGTGGAGCTGGACTGGCAGTGGAGCCTGTTCGACCCCAAGAAGGTGCCCGAGCTCACCGACACCTACGGAGAGGAGTTCCGGGCCATCTACGAGCAGGCTGAGGCCGACGGGCGCTTCGAGACGCAGGTTCCGGCCCGCCAGTTGTACACCCGGATGATGCGGACCCTGGCTGAGACCGGCAACGGCTGGATGACGTTCAAGGACGCCTCCAACGCCAAGTGCAACCAGACGGGCCCAGGACCCGAGGGCGACGCCAACGCCCGCGACCGCGTCGTCCACCTGTCGAACCTGTGCACCGAGATCATCGAGGTGACCAGCGCCGGCGAGACCGCAGTGTGCAACTTGGGATCGGTCAACCTCGGCGCTTTCGTTCAGAGGGCGACGACCTCCAACGGCAGCGCTCCGGTGCACTTCGACTTCGAGCGGCTCGGCGAGGTCGTGCGGCTGGTGGTCGGCTTCCTCGACCGCGTCATCGACATCAACTACTACCCGACCGATGAGTCGGAGGCCTCCAACCGGCGCTGGCGACCAGTGGGCTTGGGCCTCATGGGCCTGCAGGACGTGTTCTTCAAGCTGGGTCTGGCGTTCGACTCCGTCGAGGCCCGCAACCTCAGCCGCCGCATCTCCGAGGAGATCTACTTCAACGCCCTGTGGTCGTCCACTGAACTGGCCGAGGCCAACGGGCCCCATCCCGCCTTCACCGACACCAGGGCCGCAGCCGGCGAGCTGCAGTTCGACCTTTGGAACACCGAGCCGTCCGATCCCGATCGCTGGGGACCGCTGCGCGAGCGGATCGCCGAGCACGGGCTGCGCAACTCGCTGCTCATCGCGATCGCCCCGACCGCCACCATCGCGGCCATCGCCGGCTGCTACGAGTGCATCGAGCCCCAAGTGTCGAACCTGTTCAAGCGCGAGACCCTGTCGGGCGAATTCATGCAGGTGAACCGGTATCTCGTGGCCGAACTGAAGGCACGGGACCTGTGGGACGACAGGATGATCGGAGACGTCAAGAAGGCCGAGGGCTCGATCCAGCAGATCGAGCGCATACCGGAGGACCTGCGGGCCGTCTACCGCACAGCTTGGGAGATATCGCAGCGCTCCCTCATCGAGATGGCCGCCGACCGGGGCGCCTTCATCGACCAGAGCCAGTCGCTCAACCTCTTCATGGAGGCCCCGACCATCGGGAAGCTGTCGTCGATGTACATGCACGCGTGGAAGCAAGGCCTCAAGACCACCTACTACCTGCGCTCGAGGCCGAAGACGCGGATCAACCAGACCACCACCAACGGCTCTGTGCCCACCGACGACGAGGCCGTGGCCTGCTCCCTGGAGAATCCTGAGACCTGCGAGGCATGCGACTGATGGCCATCACCGACATCTCTGTCGATCATCTCGATCTCCCGGGCCGGGACTCAGCCGTCCCCGCCCCTCCCGCAGGCTTCGAGCCTGACTCGGAGGCCGAGCCCCGGCCCGGGCAACCCTCCATCCGATCCAACATCCTCGATCCGGGCTTCGATCTGACGCTGCGCCCGATGCGCTACCCGCAGTTCTTCGAGATGTACCGCGACGCGATCAAGAACACCTGGACGGTCGACGAGATCGACTTCTCCGACGACTTGGTCGATCTGGACCGCAAGCTCATGCCGGCCGAGAAGCACCTGATACGCCGGCTGGTGGCCTTCTTCGCCACCGGCGACTCGATCGTGGCCAACAACCTCGTGTTGAACCTCTACGAGCACATCAACGCGCCCGAGGCCCGGATGTACCTGTCGCGCCAGCTCTTCGAAGAGGCGCTGCACGTGCAGTTCTACCTGAACCTGCTCGACAACTACATCCCCGACCACGACGAGCGGGCCGAGGCCTTCGCCGCCATCGAGAACATCCCGTCCATACGGGCCAAGGCCGAGTTCTGCTTCAAGTGGATGGACTCGGTCGGAGACGGGCCGCTGCACACCGCAGACGACCGGCGCCGCTTCCTGATGAACCTGGTCTGCTTCGCGGCCTGCATCGAGGGCCTGTTCTTCTTCGCCGCGTTCGCCTACGTGTACTTCCTGCGGTCCAAGGGTCTGCTCAACGGGCTGGCCGCGGGCACGAACTGGGTGTTCCGCGACGAATCGATGCACATGAACTTCGCCTTCGAAGTGATCCGCACCGTGCGGCAGGAGGAACCCGAACTGTTCGACGAGGAGCTGGGCCAGCGGATCAGCGACATGCTGGCCGAGGCGGTGGACGCCGAGCACCAGTTCGCGGCAGACCTGCTGGGCGAGGGCGTGCCCGGCATGTCGGTGACCGACACCCGGTCGTACCTCGAGTACGTGGCCGACCAGCGCCTGATGCAGCTAGGCCTGCGGAGGCGCTTCGGCAGCCGCAACCCGTTCTCGTTCATGGAACTGCAGGACGTGCAGGAGCTCTCCAACTTCTTCGAGCGCACCGTGTCCGCCTACCAGGTGGGCGTGGAGGGCGAGGTCTCCTTCGACGAGGACTTCTGAGAGCCGGAGCCTCCGGTCGGGGTCGTGTGTCCGCATTGGGTCGTGTGTCCGCAATGGCGGATCATGTGATACACAGGGTGTCATGCTGAGATTTGCAGAGGAGATCGTCCTGCTGACGCTGCGGGACGAAGACGGCAAGTTCGTGTCGGTGCCGGTGATGTCGATGCAGCACGCGCTGGCCGGCGCCGTGCTCATGGATCTGGCTCTGGAGAACCGGATCGACACCGACCCCGAGAACCTCGTCCTGATCGACTCCACGCCGGTGGGCGACAGCCTGCTCGATCCGACGCTGGAGCAGATCGCGGCCGGCGAGCAGCGCGACGCCCGCTACTGGGTGGAGCAGACGGCCAGGGAGGCCGACGAGATCCGGGATGAGGCGCTGGCCCGCCTGGTCGAGCGCGGCATCCTCGAGCAGCACGACGAGCGGTTCCTGTGGGTGTTCCGCTCGCGGCGCTACCCGATGGTCGACGGCAAGGAAGACCGCGAGGTGAAGCTGCGGATCCTGGGCGTGCTCCTCAGCGACGAGATCCCCGACCCCCGCGACATCGTGATCATCTGCTTGGCGGACGCCTGCGGCATTCTGAACCAGCTCCTGCCGAAGCGGGAGCTTGCCGGCGTCCGCGACCGCATCGAGCAGGTCCGCAAGCTTGACCTCATAGGCCAGGCCATGGCCCAGGCGATCCACGACATCGAGCTGTGGCTGGCCGCCAGCCGCATAGAGGGCCGGATGTTCTAGACCCTCCTACGCGGTGGTGTTGTCCGCGAGGATGAGGGTCTTCAGGTCGCTGTGGAAGTCGAGGGCGTGGTCGCCGCCCTCGCGGCCTATGCCGGACAGGCCGCATCCGCCGAAGGGGGCGGCCAGGTCTCGCACCAGGAAGGTGTTGGTCCACACGATCCCGGCCCGCACCGCGGCGCCGACCCGTTCGGCCCGGTCGGCCGAGCCGGTGTAGACGATGGCGGACAGGCCGTAGCGGGTGGAGTTGGCCAAGTCGACCGCCTCGGCCTCGGTCGCGAAGGCCTGGATGGTCAGCACCGGGCCGAAGACCTCGCGCTGGACGATCTCGGAGTCGTTGGAGGCCGGCTCGATCAGCGTGAGTTCGTAGTGGAGGGAGCCGGCACGGCGGCGGCCGCCCCACACCACGGTGTCGCCCGCGGCCCGGGCCCGCTGCACGAAGCCCTCGACCCTGGCCAGATGGTCGGGGTGGGCCATCGGCGCGACGGTGGTCGAGCCGTCGCGGCTGTCGCCCAGCACGTGGGCCTCGGTGCGGACCCGCAGTGCTTCCAGGAAGTCGTCGAGAATCGATTCCTCCACCAGCAGGCGGGTCCCGGCCAGGCACACCTGGCCCGAGTCCTCGTACTGGGCCGCGGCCTGCTCGGCGGCCGCCTCTAGGTCGCAGTCGGCGAACACGATGAGCGGGCCCTTGCCGCCCAGCTCGGCCGTGAACGGCACGATGTTGGCCGCCGCGGCGGCGCCGATGTGCCGGGCCGTCTCCGGTGAGCCGGTGAAGCTGATGCGGCGGACCCGCGGATCCGCGGTCAAGGCCGCTCCGACCTCGGCGCCGATCCCCTGCACCAGGTTGAAGGCGCCGGGCGGCAGTCCGGCCTCCACCGTCAGGTCGGCCAGCAACGAAGCCGACAGCGGCGACCACTCGGCCGGCTTGAGCACCACGCTGTTGCCTGCGGCCAGCGCGGGCGCCACCTTCCAGGTGGCCAGCATGAACGGCGCGTTCCACGGTGTGATCACCACCGCGGGACCGGCCGGCATTCGCTGCACGGTGTGGGCGGTGCCCCGAGCCGGCCAGCGGGGCTCGTCATGGGCCTCGGCCATGTCCGCGTAGAAGCGGAAGTTGAGCGCGCCCCGAGCCACCAGCCGCTCGCGCATGGAGCGGTGAAGAAAGCCCATGTCGAGCGTCTCGACCAGGGCGATGTCGTCGTTGCGGGCCTCGATCCCCTCCGCCAGCCGGCGCAGGGCCGCGGCCCGCTCCCCCACCGGCAGCCCGCTCCATGCGGCGAAACCGTCGACCGCGGCGCTCACAGCCTGCTGAGCGGTGGCTGCGTCGCCGCGGGACACGTCGGCCAGCTTGTGCTGCCAGTCCAACGAGGAACGGCATTCGAAGGTGCGAACGGATGCCAGGCGCCGGCCGCCGATCAGATGATCGACGCTGACCTCAGCTCCTCCGACGACGACCCGAGGCGATTCCGCCATCAGGCGTCCTCGTCGACTGCGGACTGGTAGTGGCGGGCGCCGGGGCCGCGCGGGGCCCGCTTGCCCCGGTGCTCCCAGTCGCCGCCCATCGCCGTGGACACGACCTCCTCGCTGTCCGACGGCTGGGCACCGACGTCGGAGCGCACCGGCTCCGGCCCGGCGACGATGGTGTTGGTCAGCGCGCCAAGGCCCTCCACCTCGACGGTGACCACATCGCCGGGCACGACCGGCCGGGACCCGGCCGGAGTGCCCGACAGCACCAGGTCGCCGGGCACCAGGGTGATGGTGCGGGCCAGGTCGGCCACCAGGTAGTGCATGTCCCACTCCATCTCGTCTGTGCTGCCGTCCTGGCGTACCTCGCCGTTGACGAGGGTGCGGATCCGCTTGTGGCGGAAGTCCCAGCCGGTCACCAGCGCCGGCCCGACCGGGCACAGGGTGTCGCTGCCCTTGACCCGCAGCATCGAGCCGGCGTCGGTGTCGCGGAAGTCGTGCAGCCCGTAGTCGTTGGCCACCGTGTAGCCCGCGATGTAGTGGCCCGCATCGTCCGGCGAGACGTTGCGGCAGGTTCGGCCGATGACGATGCCGATCTCGCCCTCGTAGTTCAGCCACCGGCACGGCTCGGGCCGCACCACGTCGGCGCCGTGGGCGCTCAGGGCGGTGATCGGCTTGTGGAAGTAGGTGGGGGCGGGCGGCAGCCGGGTCATGAACTCGGCCACCCGGCTGGCGTAGTTGAGGTGGACGCACAGGATCTTGGTCGGCTCGCACGGCGCCAGGTGGACGGCGTCGGCTACGGCCGCTCGCCGTCCGTCCCGGGCCACAAGGTCGTCCCCGTGTCGCTGGACGAGCACGGGATAGCCATCCAGCAGGATGCGTCGGTACTCGGTCACCGTCGTGCTCCCTTCAGCCGCCTCACACCGACTTCACCCAGTCGCGGCGGGAGCAGCGGCCCCCAGATACGCGGCCTGGACCTGCGGATCAGCCTGGATCTCGGTGGGCGTGCCCACCGAGATCACACGGCCCTGGTCGAGGCAATAGATCCGGTCGCACACTCCGGTGATGAAGGCGAGATCGTGGTCGATCACCACCACGCCTGCCCCCACCGCGGACGCGAGGGCACGCACCTCGTCGATCATGGCTACCGACTCGACGTTGCTCATGCCGCTGGTGGGCTCGTCGAGCAGGATGAAGGCGGGTGACAGCGCAGCGGCCCGCACCAGCTCCAAGCGGCGGGCGTTGCCGTAGTCGAGTTCGCGCGCCCGCCGGTCTCGCAATTCCCACAGACCGGCGTGGACGAGGAGTTGCTCCACGGAGGGGCGGTCAGGGCCAGCCCGATGCTGCGAAGCGACCAGCGCGGCGATGCTCACGTTCTCGCGCACACTCAACGCGGGGAACAGGCGCAGGTTCTGGAATGTGCGGGCCAGCCCCGACCGGGCTATCTCGAACGGCTCGCCCCCGGTCGCCGAATGCGCTCCGGATCCCGGCCCGGACCGCGTAGTGAGTGTGGCCGTACCCTCGGTTGCCTTCACCAGGCCGGTCACCATGTTCAGCAGGGTCGTCTTGCCGGCACCGTTGGGTCCGATGAGCCCCACGACCTCGAGGTTTGATGCCTCCAACTCGGCCCTCTCCAAGGCCCGGAAGCCGCCGAAGTCCACGGTGACGCCTGCGGCGCTCAACTGGGCGGGCGCGGGGGTCGGCGCGGCCTTCAGGGGGTCCGGCACCGGCTCGGCCCGGCCGAAGCGGCGCCGCAGCCAGTGGTCGACCTCCCAGTCCTCGACCAAGCCTCGGGCTCTGAAGATCATGAAGCCCAGCATCGACCCGCCGAGCACGATGTCGGTCAGCCCGGGCCTCAACACGATGTCGAGCACGTCCATGGGGCCGCCATCGATCTCGACATCGGCGAGATGACGGGTGGTCTCGTTGACGACAGTCATGAGCGCCACGCCGAGCACGGACCCGGCAATGCTGTTGCGTCCCCCGACGATCAGCATGACCAGGGTGAGCAGGGTGTAGTCGAAGAAGAAGGTCGAGGGGGCGACCGTGCCGAGTTGGAACACTCGCAGCGAGGCGGCGACCGACACGACAGCCACCGACAGGATCAGGGCCACCATCTGTCCGCGGGCCGGGTTGATGCCCATGGCCCGGGCCGCCAGGTCGTCCTCACGAGCCGCCTGGGCCATGCGCCCGATGCGGCTGCTCTTGAAGAGCCGAGCCAGAACGACGGTCGCGATCAGGGCCAGATAGACCCACATGCGGCCATCGAGCCCCCGCCCGACCGAGAAGGAGATCCCGTTGCGGCCCCCGGTGAGGTCGGCGTAGGCGCCGCCCACCTCATGGACCATGAACAGCAGAGCAAGGGTGATGACCGTCGCGGCGACTGCCCCCGACTTCGCTCCCGAACGAGCCAGGCCCAGCCCGACAACCAGTCCCGCCACCACTGTTATGGCCACCGCCGCGGCCGCGGCCACCAGCGGATTGAGGGACACGGCGTCGAGACCGAGCGGAACGTCCGGCACGATCCGCGCCTTGCGCTGGACCGTGGAGGCCAACAGTGCGAACGCGTACCCGCTTATGGCCGCGAATCCCATGTGCCCGAACGACAGGACGCCGGTGTTGCCGATGTAGATCTGTAGGCCGATCACCATGATGGCGTTGATCAGCATCTGCGTGACGAGGATGTCGCGCGCCGGTGCGCCGCTGGAGGCGTAGGCGAGCCCGCCCAACACCAGGACGACGACGAGCACAGCCGATCCGGCCAACTGCGAGCCGACCCGACTCGACAGCAGACCCTGCATCACGCCGGTCGCCTGATGTGGACTCGGATCGGCATCACACCCGCTCCGCGGACCTGACGTACAGCAGTCCCTGCGGCCGGAAGATGAAGAACAGCGCGATCAGCGCGAAGACCGCGCCGTCGGTGATGCCGACGAGGTCCTCGGGAAGCCACGATCTCAACAGCACTTCCGATACTCCGAGCAGCAGCCCGCCGTACACCGCGCCCTGCATGTTTCCGAGACCCCCGATGATGGCAGCCAGGATGCCCTTGAGCAGTGGGCTGAGGCCGGTGGTGGGGCGAGCCTGGCCGGTCCGCATCAGGTAGAAGATCGCCGCGATCCCGGCCAGCGCGCCGGCCAGGATGAACGCCTGCCGGATGACCTTGTTGCTCTTGACCCCCATCAGTCGGGCCGCATCGAAGTCCTCGGCCGCGGCCCGCAGCGAGATGCCGAACATGGTGCGCTGCAGCAGGAAGACGGTCGCCGCCAGCGTCAGTGCCGTGGTGCCGATGACAGCCACGTCCACGATCTGGATGTTCAACTCGCCCACGGACCAGATCCGGTCGGCCCACTCCGGTCGGGGAAAGCTGCGCACGCTCGCGCCCATGGTCATGACGAAGATGGCCTGCACCAGGAAGTGCACCGCGAACGAGGTGAGCAGCATGGTGAAATCCGAGGCTCCCCGCACCCAGCGGAAGGCGACGAACTCGATAACGACCGACGTCCCGACAGCGCCCAGGAAGATCAGCGGCGCCGCTGCCCACCACCCCCACCCGGTCGTGACGACCACGCCGAAGGCGATGTAGGCGGTAACGGTGATCAGCTCGCCGTGGGCGAAGTTCACCATGTGCATCACGCCGAAGATCACCGCAATGCCGAGCGCGAGCAGGGCGTAGATCGAGCCCCGGCCCAAGCCGTCGATCAGGCTCTGCAGAAGATCGATCATCGCGTGTCGGGCTCGGAGGGCTTCGAGTCTTCGTCTCGTGCGGAGCCCACGAACGTGTCGAAGAGGTCCTCGCGCTGGAGCAGGTCGGACGCCATACCGTCCACCGCAATCTCGCCGGTTCGCAGCACGTAGGCCCGGTCGGCCACCTCAAGCAGCCGGGTGGCGTTCTGCTCGACGATCAGCATGGTGCGGCCCTCGGCCCGGAGACGGCCGATCAGATCGAACACGAAGTCCACGAGAACCGGCGCAAGGCCGAGCGACGGTTCGTCCATGAGCACAATGCGCGGGCTGCTCATCAGCGCTCGGGCGATGGCAAGCTGCTGGGCCTCCCCTCCGGAGAGGTAGCCCGCCGCGGTTCCCCACTTTTCCTTGAGCACGGGAAACAATTCGACCACTTCGTCGAGGCGCTCGGACCGTTCCTCGGCGGACGCGGTGACACCGCCGATGCGCAGGTTCTCGACGACGGTCATCTGGGCGAAGAGCCTCCGGCGCTCGGGCACGAGAGCCAGGCCGGCTCGGAGCATCCGGTCGGGGCTGTCGCCCGTGACCGCCCGCTCCTCGAGACGGACCTCCCCCTCGGCCGGGCGCAGCAGCCCTGCGACTGTATTGAGCAGGGTGGTCTTGCCCGCGCCGTTGGGGCCGATGAGTCCGACGACCTCGTTGGCTCCAACGGTGAGGCTGACCCGGCGAAGCGCCGAGATCGCCCCGTAACGAGTTGTCAGCCCGGATATCTCGAGCATCGCGGCACCCTATACGAGGGCCGGACGCCGACCCCGGCTCGCGGAGGTGTTCTATGACATCCTGGCTGCGAGGGAAGTCTCGCCGTTGAGGATCTGCAGGATGTACACCGGCGTGTCGGGTGTGCCGTCGGTTCCGGCGTAGCCGATGGTGTCGGTAACGGCCTCCACGCCGGCGAGCTGCGAGATCGCCGCCGCGATGGCGAGCGGATCGGTTGATCCGGCGTCGATGAAACCCTGGATGGCCACGGTGATGGAATCACCGGCCAGAGCGGCGAAGCCAGGCGCCGCGCTGGGCATCCCCTTTGCCGCCAGCCCGGCGTTGAGGCGCTCGTAGCGGTTCCCGTCGGCTCCGAAGCCGTGATCGGTCCAGTAGACGCCTTCGTTGTTGGGGATCTCGGTGATGCCGCTCACCCCGAACGCGTCGGCACCGAAGTAGGTGATGGTGCCGATGCCGCGTTCCTCGATGGCGCCGCGCAGCGCGTCGAGCTGCGGCGCGATCATGGCGGTGTAGAGGATCTCGGTGCCGTCAGCCACCCCGGCCACCTCATTGGCGTGCGACGCGAAGTCGAAGTCCTCGAAGGGGACATAGCTCACATCGAGCACCAGCTCGCCGCCTAGCTCGGTGAACTTGGCCGCGAACGTCTCGGGGTTGTAGCCGAAGTACGGGCCCTCCGACGAGAACGTGATGGCGCGAGTGATGCCGCTGTCGATGGCGAACTGGGCCGCGGCCTCAGCCTGCTGGGTATCACTGAACGTCGTCATGAACGAGTAGATCGAAGGATCCGGCAGCACCGGCTCGGTGGATGCCACGAAGATCACCGCCCGGCTGGCGTTGACGGTCTGCAGCACTGCGTCGCCGACGTCGGCGAACGGCGGGCCCAGAATCACGTGGGCCCCGGCCTCGAGCAGGTCTGCCGTCGCTCGCTGAGCGACCTCGGGATTGCCCTGGACGTCTTCGATCACGAACTCCACCGGGGTGCCGCCGATACCGCCGGCGCAGTTGATCAACGAGACGTAGTACTCGCCGGCCTCGGAGATCGGGATGTCGGCGAAGCCGCCGACCTCAGACAGGTCCGCCGCGAAACCGATGATGAACGGATCGCCGCTGGGCGCCGGACCGCAGTTGTCGAGGTCAGCGTCGAGGGCGGCATCCACGTCGAAGCTCAGCGCCATGGCCTCCTCGTCGACCATTGCCTCTTCCTCGACCATCTCCTCGTCGACCATTGCCTCTTCGTCGACCATCTCCTCCTCGACAGCGGGCGCGGCCGTGGTGGCGGGAGCAGCTGGGGCGGCGTCGTCCTCCTCGTCACCGCATGCCGCGGCAACCAGAGCAACAACGGCGAACAGGGCGACCAAGAGCCTTGTGAGTCTCATTTGGGATCCTCCAGAGATCTTGCGGACTCCTCCGCGTTTGTTTGTCTCAGGCAGGCTTAGCATAATATCTGTTTGGTAGCAAACGAAATCGGGGGCCCAGGAGTGCAGAAACGAGCCGACCCGCGCCTGCTGGACGCCGAGCGCCTCATCCAGGAGCGCCTCGGTGACCGGCGCCTCGACTTCGACTCGATGTTGGCGGTGTCGAACATCTACCGGGCCGCGACTGCGGTGCGCCGCCGGGCCGAGAAGGGCGTGTTGTCGGAGTTCGGCCTCTCGTGGGGCGGCTTCACGACGCTGTGGGTCCTGTGGGTCTGGGGGGAGATGCAGACCGCCGACCTCGCCGACGAGTGCGACCTGTCCAAGGGCACCCTCACCGGCGTTGTCAAGACGCTCGAGAGACGCGGGTTCGTGGAGCGCACCAGGGTCGAGTCGGACCGCCGCCGGGTGACGGTCTCGCTCACCGAAGCCGGCCTCGACACGATTGAGAGCCTCTTCCCCCGCTTCAACCTCTACGAAGGGGAGATGGTGGGCGAACTCTCGACGGCCGAGAAGCAGGAGCTGGCCGAGCTGCTGCGCCGGGTGATCGTCACCGCCGACGCAGAAGGCACAGAAGGCGCAGAAGGCGAGGAAGAGAAGGTCGAGCGGCCCTAGAGGTCGAAACGGGTGCAGTAGTCGACCATACGGAGGCAGATGCCGGGCACCTCGCGGATGTCGTCGGTGTACTGCGAGGGCTTCATGCAGAACAGGGTGTAGCCCGCGGCGACCTGCTCGTCGATGGCGGCCATGGCGTTATCGACGTCGGCCACCGCGTCG
Source organism: Acidimicrobiia bacterium (assembly GCA_022828135.1). GTDB lineage: Bacteria > Actinomycetota > Acidimicrobiia > Acidimicrobiales > Aldehydirespiratoraceae > Aldehydirespirator. Next base: position 98,282 of record JAJEJB010000056.1, read on the forward strand.
GGAGAGGCGAAGGCGGCGCGAGTGCCGCCAACGAGCTCTACCTCCGAAATGTCACGCCCTGTGGCGGTCAGGCCCTCGGCGAGCTGGGCCAGGTCGTCGGCGGTGGGCGAGCCGAAGGGGTGGAACCCGCTGCCGTAGCGGGCCATGCGTCTGATCAGCGCGGGGTGCATCCACTCGCCGCCGAACCACATGCGGGGTCCCGTCGCTCTCCAGGCCTTCGGCTCGCTGTACACGTCGGAGAAGCTGAAATAGCGGCCTGAGAAGCTGGCCGGCGAGTCGGCCCAGAGCCGCGACATCGCCTCGAGGTGCTCGTCGAGGATGCTGCCCCGCTGATGGAACGGCACGCCGTGGGCCTCGTACTCGGCCCGCTGCCACGAGACGGTGGGCTGCACCACCAGCCGACCCTCGCACAGCAAGTCGATGGTGGCCAGATCCTTGGCCAGCAGGATGGGATGCCGCAACGGCGGGATGATGGCGCCGGCCACGATCCGGACCCGGCTGGTAGCCGCGGCCACCGCCGCCAGGGTGGCCACCGAACTGGGCCACGGCGTCATGGGATCCTGGTTGCCGATGGCCGCATACATTCTCGGGTTGCTCATCAGTCCGTTGATGGCCGCGTCCGGGCCGAGCAGGGTCTGCTCACTCACCATCACCGCGTCGAACCCGCTGTCCTCCGCGATGCGGGCCAACTCCACCAGCCCTCGCATGTCGCGGGGATCGAGCATGGTGTGGTTCTCGGTGAGGATCATCAGCATGCCCGGCGGCGCCATGTCAGCGCTCCAGCAGGTCGAATGGGCCAAGGGCGACCGCGCCGCCATCGAGGCGGAACGACACACCGGTGGCGAAGCGGCCGGCCGGGGCCACCAGGTAGTGCACCAGCGCCGCAATCTCGTCGGGCTGGCCGGCCCGGCCCGCGATGTTCACGGACACTCCGGCCTCGGTCAGCTCGCGGATGACCTCCGCCGCCATGGGCGTGTCCACGATGCCCGGATTGATCTGGGTCACCCGGATGCCGTCGGCCCGCCACTCCTTGGCCAGGGCCACCGTCACTGCGGCCAGACCGGCCTTGGTCGCGCCGTAGACGGCGCCGGCCGCCGAGGGCCGGACCGCGTCCACCGAACCGATCATCACCACGGCCGAGTCGTCGCCCGCAGCCAGATGGGGATGGGCCAGCTGGCAGAGCCGGAGCGGGGCCCACAGGTTGAGCCCCACCAGCCCGTCGAAGTATTGGCGGTCCAGTTCCGGGAGCGGGAGCCAATCACCCCGTCCCGCGTTGTTCACCAGGATGTCGAGCCCGCCCAGTTCGGCGACGGCCTCCTCGATCACCGTGTCGACCGCATCGGGGTCACTCAGGTCAGCTACGAGGGGACGCATCGAGCCCCCCGCCGCCGGCACTCGCCCCGACCGGGACACCGCGACGACCGACGCGCCCGCGCCGGCCAGCCGGGAGGCAATGGCCGCGCCGATCCCCGCGGACGCCCCGGTCACCACGGCTCGTTTACCGGTCAGGTCGAAAGCGGGATCAACCACGGCGCCACAATAATCACCCGTGCGGAGCGGTTGATCGTTCGGGACCTAACGAATAGGGTCCAAGCGTGGCTGAACTTCAGGGGTTCATGTACCCGAGGACGCCCACCGGGGCCGCGGGCATCGTGCCTGCGCCACCCTGGCACTACTCCGGCGACATGCTGACCGTCGAGTACCGCACCGACCCGGAACGGGTGGCCGAACTGCTGCCCGAACCGTTGGAACCCGCCGACACCGACCCCGGTGCGGTGGCCGTGATCTGGGCCGAATGGCAGAGCTGCAGCGACACCTTCGAGGAGCTGCTGGACCCGGTTCGGGCCCAGTACCGGGAGGTGTTCGCCGTCGTCCGCTGCATGTTCCGGGGCTCCACCTACAGCCGGGCCGCGTACATCTGGGTGGACAAGGACTTCGCCATGGCCCGGGGTCATGTGCAGGGCTATCCCAAGAAGATGGCTGAGATCGCCATGACGAGGCCGGTGACGGTGGGCCGGGCCGGGCCGCGCCTGGGGCCCGGCGGCCGCTTCGGAGCCACCCTGAGCACCTGGGGACGGCGCATCGCCGAAGCCCGGTTCACCATCACCGGCACCGCCGAGGCGGCCGGCTTCGTCAACGGGCACCCCATGCTGCACAGCCGCCAGATGCCGTCCATCGAGGTCGACGGCGACGACTCGCTCGACGAGCTGGTCACCATGCGGGGCTACGACGCCGACTTGGGGCCGGTGTACGCGGGTGACGCCGAGCTGGTCCTGCCCGAGTGCCCCACCGAGGAGCTGCGCCGCCTGCCGCCCATCGAGATGATCGGCGGCTACTACCGCCAGGTCGGCATGTCCATGGGCGGGGGCACCACCCTGTGGGCCGCCCCCAACCCCAAAGCGGGTTCATGAGCACAGTGACGGCCACGTTCGTGGACGGCTACCTGGACGACCACGGCGACGACGACGCCGACCTCTCGTCTCACGACTCGTTCACCTCGGGGGTCCCCCACGCCACCTTCAGCCGGCTGCGCCGCGACGACCCGGTGCACTGGACGCCCGAGGCCGACGGCTCCGGCTTCTGGTCGGTGACCCGCTACCACGACGCCCTGGCCGTGAGCCGCGACGTCGAGACGTTCACCTCTTCCCGGGGCATCCGCCTCGAGGAGATGGACGACGACGAGCTCGAGGCCCGCCGCACGATGATGGAGCTGGACCCGCCCGACCACACCCGCCTACGCCGGCTCGTCAACCGGGGGTTCACCCGCCGCACAGTCGAGTCCTACGAGGACGCCATCCGGGCTCTGGCCGCCGAGGTGCTCGACGAGGCCCTCACCGCCGACTCCTTCGACTTCGTCAGCGAGGTGGCGGCCAAGCTGCCCATGCGGATGCTGGGCCGGCTGCTGGGCACCAGCGACGCCGACGGCCATCAGCTCGTCGAGTGGGGTGACGCCTTCCTGGGCAACAGCGACCCGGAGTTCACCACCCACGTGATCGACACAGCCGACACCGAGGAGTACCGGCTGATGCCGTTCCGGAGTCCGGCCGCCATCGAGGTGTTCGAGTACGCCGAGCGCCAGGCCGCGGAGCGCCGGGCCTGCCCCCGCAACGACGTGATCACCCAGCTGCTGGCCCCCACCCGCGACGGCGAGCCGCTCAGCGACCTCGAGTTCAAGAACTTCTTCACCCTGCTCATCGCGGCCGGCAACGACACCACCCGCTACACGATGACCCACGGCCTGCGCACGATGATGCTCCATCCGAGCCTGTGGCGGGCCTGGCGGGCCGATCCCTCCCTCACCCACACCGCGGTCGAGGAGGTGCTGCGCACCAGCGCAGTGACCATGCACTTCCGCCGCACCGCCACCCGTGGTGTGACCATCGGCGGAAAGGACATCGCGGCCGGCGACAAGGTGGTGATGTGGTTCTGTTCCGCCAACCACGACGATGACGGGTTCGGTGAGCCGTGGCGCTTCGACCTGGCCCGGGACCCCAACGACCACATGGCGTTCGGACGCAACGGCCCCCACCTGTGCCTCGGCGCTTGGCTGGCCCGCATGGAGGCCCGATTGGTGTTCGAGGAGCTCATGAAGCGGGTCGACCGGCTCGAGCCCGACGGCGAGCCCCAGTACCTGCGCTCCAACTTCATAGCCGGCATCAAGCACCTGCCCGTCCGGGTGGTGGCATGATGCGGCGGCGTCGCTGGGAGGTCTGACGATGGGATCGATAGTCGGGGCCGCGCTCGTCTCGCACGTACCTCCGCTGGTGATGCCCGAGAGCGAGCGGCGAGCCCTCAACGACGGTGAGGACACCACCCTGTTCGCGGGGCTTCATGCGCTCCGGGCCGAGCGGCTCGCCCCCGTCGCGGCCGACACCGTGGTGGTGGTCGACACCCACTGGTTCACCACCATCGAACACGTGATCTCTGCCCACCAGCGGCGCAAGGGCCTGTTCACCTCCGACGAATTGCCTCGGGGAATGTGCGCGATGCCGTACGACATGCCCGGCGACCCCCAGCTGGCCCGCGCCTTCGAGGCTGCGGCCGCAGATCGCGACGACACCTGGGTGACCGCGATCGACGACCCGCACCTGCCGGTCCACTACCCAACCGTCAACCTGCTCGGCTTCCTGCAGGGCGATGAGCGCTGGGTGTCGATGGGCGTGTGCCAGACGGCTGAGCCCCACGACTTCCTGCTGGCCGGCCAGCTCCTGGCCGAAGCGGTGGCCGGCCTCGAGCGAAGGGTGGTTGTGCTGGCCAGCGGAGGGCTCAGCCACCGGTTCTGGCCGCTGCGACAGTTCCGCGACCACGAGGCCGCCGACCCCGACCTTCACATCCGCACTCCCGAGGCGGCCACGGCCGACCGCCAGGTGCTGGCGTGGATGGCCGCCGGCGACCACGCCAGCATCATCGACTTCCTGCCCGAGTTCTCCCGCCACGCCCCCGAGGGCTACTTCGGCCACTACCTGGTGATGGTCGGCGCGCTGGGCGGCTCGGGATGCACCGCCCGGGGCGTCCAGTTCGGCCAGTACGAGTCGGTGTCCGGCACGGGTCAGGCCCACGTATGGTTTGACCTGTGAGCAAGCCGCCGCGAGCACTGGTCCTGGCCCACGAGCCCCAGGGCACGAGCGCGCTGGTGGGCGAGCGGCTAGCCCAGCGAGGTTTCGACGTGCACGAGCATGTGGTGACCGCAGACCTGGACCGGCCCAACGACCCGGCTCCATTCCCCGACCTCGCCGACTACGACGTGCTGGTGCCGATGGGCTCGATCCGCTCGCTGACCAACACCGACGAGATCGACAGCTGGATCTTCGAAGAGATCGAAATGGTGCGGGCCGCCTACGCGAGGGGCGTGCCGATGCTGGGCGTCTGCTTCGGCGGGCAGCTGCTGGCCGCGGCGCTCGGCGGCGACGTGGAGCAAGCGCCCGTCACCGAGATCGGTTGGTACGAGATCCGCGAGCCCGAAGGCTCGCCCAACGGGGCCCGCAACCCGCTGGGGCCAGGTCCGTGGTTCCAATGGCACCACGACCGCTTCACGCCGCCACCGGACGCCGAGGTGCTGGCCGTCAACGAGAACGCCGTGCAGCTGTTCCGGCTGGGCCGCTGCGTCGGCACGCAGTTCCATCCCGAGGTCACCCACGACCACGTCGAGAACTTCCTGACGGGTTCGGACGACGAGTACCTGGCCGAACACGGGCTCAGCCGGGAGGCCCTGCTCGACGGTATACGCCGCCACGAGGACCGCAACGCCCGCCAGTGCGCCGCCCTGGTCGACTGGTTCCTCGACGAGGTGGCCAACTCCTAGGCGCGGAGCTGTGGCCTTCCGCCGGATCGCCCTGGCCGGTCAGGAGGCGGTGCTGCAAGACCGTCGACGAGACCTGCGTCGCCTTTCTCTGAGCTGCCCCCTAGCCGAGTGCCCGGGCGTCGAGGCGGGAGGCTCGGGCCACGATGTGCTCGCACAGGGACCGGACCGCAGCGGGGTCGTCGGTGTGCTGGGACGGCTTCACGCAGAACGTGGTGAACCCGGCCGCCACCTGGTCGCCGAAGTCGGCCATGGCCTGGTCTATGTCGGCGGTGTCGCCGGCTCCTGCGAACACCGCCCGGGTGCCGCCCACCATCTCGATCGCGTCCGGATCGCGGCCCGCGGCGACTAGCCCGGCCCGCAACTGAGCCAGGTCGTCGGCCGAGGCCGCACCGAAGGGGTGGAAGCCGTCGCCGTAGCGCACCAGCCGCCGGAGCAGCCGCGGATGCATCGACTGGCCGCCGAACCACATCCGGGGGCGTGCCGGGCTGGTCCGCCACGGCTTGGGGACGCAGTACACGTCGTCGAAGGCGAAGCGGGGCCCGGCGTGCGACGCGGGCGTGTGCCCCCAGAGCGCGGCCATGGCCTCCAGCTGCTCGTCGAGGATCTCGCCCAGCTCGGAGAAGGGCACCCCCAGAGCGTCGTACTCCTCCCGGTGCCACGACACGGTCGGCTGCACCACCAGGCGGCCCTCACTGAGCCGGTCCAGCGTGGCCAGTTCCTTGGCCAGCAGGACCGGGTGGCGGAGAGGGGCGATCACCGCACCCATTACCAGCCTCACCCGCTTGGTGGCGGCTGCTACCGCGGCCAGCAGCACATTGGAACTCGGCCAGCAGGTGGCCGGGTCCTGATTGCCGGGGGCCGCGTAGGCCCTGGGATTGGAGGGTCGCCCGAGAGCGCCCGCGGAGGGGCCGAGGACCACGTGCTCGCTGGCCATCACCGCGTCGAACCCGGCCTCCTCGGCGTCGGTGGCCAGACGTACCAAGCCGACCAGGTCGTCGGGATCGACCAGGGTGTGGTTCTCGGTGAGTATCAGCAGCAGCCGGGGCGAGGGCATCGGAAACGCTCGCTCAGTGGTAGGGCAGGTACTGCTTCAGCTCCCACTCGGTGAGGGGCTCGGTGCCGGTGATGGCGTCCCAGTCGTCCACGGCCTCCTCGCCCGCCCCGGCGATATAGCGGTCCCACTCGGCCCGTTTGTTGAACACGAAGTTGTCGCACAGCTCCTTGCCGACTGCCTCGCACAGGGCCTCGTCGGCCTCCATGTCGTCGAGGGCTGCGCTCAGGCTGTGGGCGCAATGGACGTCGGTGTTGACCTCGTCGAAGCCGTCGGTGGTCATGGGCTCGGGGCAGTCCAGCCCGCCGACGACTCCGAGCCTGGCCGCCTGCAGCACGGTGGCCACCAGGGTGTGGACGTTGGCCGCGCCGTCGCCGACGCGGCTCTCGATGCGCATGTGAGAGCCGGCGCCCCGGGGCACCCGGTTGCCGGCGCAGCGGTGCTCCACGCCCCAGTTGGCCCAGTACCCGTTGAGCTCGCCGGGGCGCAGGCGCCGGTAGGCGTTGACGGTCGGTGCAGCCAGCGCGGTCATGCCCATGTGGTGGTGGATGAGGCCCGCCATGCAGCCCCGGGCCACATCCGACATGCCGTGGGCGCCCCCGGTGTCCGACATGGCGTTGTTGCCCTGGGCGTCGGCCAGCGAGAAGTTCACGTGGACGCCGGTGCCGGATATGCCCGGGAAGGGCTTTCCCAGGAAGGTCAGGTCGAGGCCCAGGGGCCGGCCTGCGGCGTCGGTGGCGGTCAGCACCGTCTCGCGGGCCAGCAGCCGGAACAGGAAGGCGTTGTCGACGGCCCGCATGGCGTCGTCGTACTCGAGGGTGAGCTCGAACTGGCCTTCGTCGTACTCGGCGTTGACCGACTCCATGGCGATGCCGGACGCCTCCGCCCGGCGCACCAGCTTGGTGATGACGCCGGCGGGATCGGACCCGACTCCGGTCCCGTAGACCATGGCGCGGGGCGTCTCGTAGGGCCGGGGGTTCTCCAGCCCACCGCTGAACACGTAGGCCTCGAGCTCGATACCGACCTTGGGGGCGTAGCCCAGGGCCTCCCAGTCGGCCACGGCCCGGCGTAGCGCGTCGCGGGGCGATTCCGGCAAGGCCTCGCCGTGCATCGACAGGTCGCCGATGACGACCCCGGTGGCGTCGTCGTCCCAGCCCTGGCGGATGTCGGCGGTGTCGAAGCTGAGCTGGGTGTCGGGCAGTCCGTCGAGCAGGTAGGCGCCAGGCGCGGGCGCCATGCTGCGGTCATAGCCCAGCCCGAAGGCGGCCACGCAGTGGCTGGTGCCCCTGTGGGCCAGCCGGGCCGGCAGGTACTTGCCCCGGGCCAGCCCGAGGTGGTCGGGCCAGAGCGCCCGGATGCGGTCCCAGTCGGTCATGGCAGCTCTCCTGGTGGTGGGACGGTGAACGTTCGGCTCCGAAAGGTAGCCCGCACCGGTCCGGTGGTCACACCGGTGCTTCGTCCTGTTCGGGGTATAGGCCGGTGCGGCCCAGGCGCTCCAGGCACACCTCGACGCTCCAGGGCAGCATGGCCGCCCCGCAGCGGGCGTCGCGGTAGGCCTGCTCCAGGTAGGACGGGCGCAGCATGCTGCGGCCGCCGCACACCTGCAGGGCCAGCGATGCAACCGCGGGGGCGCCCTCCATCACGGTCACCACCGACGACCACGCCCGCCGCACCTGGTCGGTGCCGGGGTCGATGCCGCACTCGGCCAGCACCCGGTAGGTAAGCGACTGGGCCCGGTCGTAGAGCAGGTTCATCTGGGCCCAGCCCTGCTGCTTGATGGGGTGGTCCCGCCGGGCCGGGCCGGAGCCGGCCGACCCCTCGCCCCGCAGGTATGCGCCCGTGGCGTCGAGCACGCCCCGCATCAGACCCAGGTAGGCGAACGACAGCGTCATGTAGAAGTAGGGCCAGCGGGCTGCCGCCTGATCGAAGGCGCCCGGCGGGAGCCACTCGTTGCCCTCGGGCACCACCGCCTCGTCGAGCACCAGGGTTCGAGAGTCGGTGCCCCGCATCCCCAGCGGATCCCAATCGCCCTCGATGGTGGCGCCGGGCGCGCCGGCGGGCACCCCCATGAAGCGGATCCGCTCGTCGCCGGGAACCAGGCAGACGACGTTGTGGATGTTGGCCGCGCCCGACAGAGAGGCGAAGATCTTGCGCCCCGTCACCCGGTAGCCACCGGGGGCGGGGACCGCCCGGGTGGAGTAGCCGGCGGTGGCGCCCGCGGCCGCGCCCTCCGAGAAGGGTTGGCTGTGGATGGTGCCGTCGGTGACGATGCCGCCGCGCAACCGAGCCCGGCGCTCGGCCAGCAGCGACCGCTCGGCTGTGGTGAGGTCCAGGTCATCGGCGATCTGGCCGACGAGGATGGTGGTGGCGGTGTGCATGTTGAAGGTCAGCGCGGTGGTGGCGCAGTGCCGCCCAAGCTCCTCGGACACGAGGGCGTAGCCCACGAAGTCGCCGCCCAGGCCGCCGTCGGCTGTCGGGATGCACAAGCCCAGCAGGCCGGCGTCGCGCAGTTCGGCCCAGTTCTCGGATGGAAACGTGGCGTCGCGATCGTGGGTGTCCGCCCGCTCGGCGAAACGCGGACCGAGTGCGGCCATCCGCTCCACTAGCGCAGCCCGCTCCGGCGTGACGATGTCCGTCGCTACTCCCACGAGCGGACTATTCAAGTCGCTACGCATGTCGATTGCGTCATGGTGCAACCCCAATTGGCCTATATGGCCCACCTGGGGCCGGAGGATCCTAACCCACGACCGCGACTGAGGAAGTCTCGCACCAGGCGGTTGAAGGTATGCGGAACCTCCGAGACTGCCAGATGTCCCACACCGTCCAGCACGATCAACTCGGCGTTCTGCAGCCCCTCGGCGAGAACGCGGGAGTAGGCGGCCGGCGTCTCGGTGTCGAGTCCACCAGCCACCACCAGCGCAGGCGAGGCGATCGCGCCCAACCGCTCGCGCACATCGTGGGCGGGTAGGCACTCGACGGCCGCTCGCAGTCCGGCGGACGGGATGCGAGCGAAGCCGGCGACACGCATGGCCAGAATCTCAGCGTCGAGGCTCGGGCCGGCCACTGAGGTGAGCACTTGCTCTGCGATGTCGGCCGGGGTCAGACCCGCATCGAGCGGGGCGAGTCGGGCGGCGCTCCAGGCGGCGGGGTCGGTGCCGTCGAGTCCGAAGGCCGGGCTGGTGTTGGCCAGCACGAGGCGGGCGACCCGTTGGGGGTGGCGCAGAGCGGTATGCAGGGCATGCATCCCACCGAAGGATTCGCCCACGAGATGGGCCCGGTCGACAAGGGCGTTGTCGAGCAGCCGGACCACCGAGTCCGCGATGGCTGCGAAGGTCAGAGGCGCGACCGGGGCCGAGGCTCCGTAGCCGGGCATGTCCCAGGCGATGCAACGGAACGCATCGCTGAGACCAGCGAGCTGAGGTTCCCACGAGGTGCGCGAGCCGCCGAGGCCGTGCAGGAACACAACCGGCTCCCCGTCACCCGCCTCGCGCCAGGCCAGCGGTCCATCCACATCCACGGCGCCCGCGACTACACGGCCGGGAAACGGGTTGGGCACGGTCGGAACATACACTCTCGCCCGTGGCAAACGGACCGCTCATCGGCATCACGGGTCGGACAAAGACCGCCGGCGAACTCAACATGAAACCCGAGACGTTCCGGGACTTGCACCTCGACGTGTTCTACTGCGACTACGCCCTCGGGGTGATCGCCGCCGGAGGCCTGCCGGTCTTCCTGCCCGGCAACGCCGATCCCGCCGACTACGCCGACCGCCTCGACGGGCTGCTGTTGAGCGGCGGAACCGACATCGAGCCGGAGCGCTACGGCCATGCGCCGAGCCCCGAGCTGTACACGCGCGAGCCGGATCGCGATGCCTTCGAGATGAGCCTTCTCGACGGAGCACTCGACACCGCCAAGCCCGTGCTCGGCATCTGCCGGGGGATCCAGGTGCTGAACGTTCACGGCGGGGGCACGCTGCACCAGCACGTCGCCCCCCACGCCTGCCACGACCAGCCCCCCGACTCGATCGTCCACCGGGTCGACCTAGCCGAGGGCTCGCTGGCCGCGTCGCTGTACGGCCCATCGATCCGGGTCAACTCGCTGCACCACCAGACCATCGACGAACTCGCCGACGGCTACTCGGTGACCGGGCGCAGCGACGACGGCGCCATCGAGGTCATCGAGGCCCGCCACCGGCCGTGGCTGGGAGTGCAGTGGCACCCCGAGTTGATGGACTCCCGCGACCGCGACCCCGTCTTCGACTGGCTGGTGAAGGCGGCCTCGGGCTGACCGAGCCTGCGCGCTCCTTCAGGAGGCGGCGCGCTCCACGTGGCCGCCGTAGCCGACCGTTCCCGACACGCCGGCCGCGGAGCCGAGGCGGTGCAGTGCCGCCGTGTCGTACGACGGCGACGGGGTGTAGGCCACCGGCAGCCGCTTGACGCCGCCGATGAAGTTCGAGCGAAGGTAGTCGGGCTCGCCGTCGAGGCGGATGTCGGGCATGCGTCGGGCGATCTCCCGGAACATCAGCCGGATCTCCATGCGGGCCAGGCTGGCGCCCAGGCAGTAATGGGGGCCGCCCCCGCCGAAGCCGACGTGGTCGTTGGGGGTGCGCTCGATGTCGAAGCGCCACGGGTCCTCGAAGGCCCGCGGGTCGCGGTTGGCGGCCACGTGCCACATGAGCACCTTGTCGCCCGCCGCGATCTTGACCCCGCCGATCTCGTGGTCGGACAGAGCCTGGCGGCGGAAGTACATGACCGGGCTGGCCCACCGCACGATCTCCTCCACCGCGGTCTCCATGTGGCGGTCGGGGTCGGAGATGAACTTCTCCCACTGGTCGCCGAATTCGAGGAAGGCCATCATCCCCCGGGTGATCGAGTTGCGGGTGGTCTCGTTGCCGGCCACGCACAGGATCAGGAAGAACATGTCGAACTCGAGCTCGGTCAGGGCCTCGCCGTCGATGTCGGCCGACAGCAGTGTGGTGACGATGTCGTCGGAAGGCGTGCCGCGGCGCTCCATCTGAAGCTGGTGGGAGTAGCCGAACAGATCGGCGGCGGCCTGCAGGATGTCGTCCCGGCTCTTCACGAACTCGGGGTCCTCGCCGCCGACCATGGCGTTGGTCCAGTCGAAGACCCTCGAGCGGTCCTCGACAGGGATGCCCATCATCTCGGCGATGGCCTGAAGCGGCAGCTCGGCTGAGATGTCGCGCACGAAATCGCAGTGACCCCGCTCCACGACATTGTCCAGGATGATGTCGGTACGGTTCTGCAGGTAGTCCTCGAGCAGGTTGATCATCCGGGGGGTGAAGCCCCGGTTGACGAGTTTGCGATAGCGGGTGTGGCGGGGCGGGTCCATGTCGATCAGCGTGTGGTCGTTGGCGATACCCGACGCCCACTCGCGCCGATCGGGATCGCGCATCTGCGTGCCGCTGTGGCTGGACGAGAACACGTCGGCCCGGCGGTTCACCTCCTTGAGGTGAGCCTGGCGGGTGATGGCCCAGTAGCCGGGACCCTTGTCGCCCTCGTCTATCCAGTGGATGCCGGGATCGGTCTCGCGCAGCCGGGCCAGGGCCTCGTGATGGTCCTGGCGCTGGAACAGGTCGAAGTCCCACAGGTCGATGTCCGCCGCTGGGCAGAGTCCCGCTCCGTGGTCCACGGGACAGGCTGTCACTCGCTCCTCGGTGACCGTCATGCTCCTCACCTCGCTCTCGGAGGTTCCAGACCTCGCGCCGGCCGTGGCTCGCACGGCCGGCAGGCCCGTCTAGCTTCCTAGGAAGTTACCTTCCTCGGAAGATACCTCGGTGCGAGGGTCATTGCAAACGGTCAGGGTCGAATCGGCGCCGGGCCGACGTAGCGGGCGCTGGGGCGCAGGATCTTGCCCGTGCCGGCCTGCTCGAGCACATGGGCGCTCCAGCCGATCGCCCTGCTCACCGCGAACGTGGGCGTGAACATGGCGCGGGGCAGGCCGGCCAACTCCAGCACTACCGCAGCCCAGTACTCGACGTTGGTGACGATGCGGTGGTCGGGCCGCCACCCGGCCAGCACTCGCAGGACTTCCGCCTCGATCGCGGCCGCCCGGCAAACGAGCTCGCCTCCGAGGGATTCCGCCGCGGCCCGCAGCACCACGCCTCTGGGGTCGGCGGCCCGGTAGACCGCATGGCCGAAGCCCATGATCTTGTGACCCGCTTCCAGCCGGGCCCGCACCCAGGCCGCCGCCCGCTCGGGCTCGCCGATCTCCTCGATCATCTCCATGGCCCGGCTCGGGGCTCCGCCGTGGAGCGGCCCGGTGAGCGCCCCTACCCCGGCCACGAGCGAGCCGGCCATGTCAGCCCCGGTGCTGGCCACCACCCGGCTGGTGAACGTCGACGCGTTGAAGCCGTGATCCAGGGTGGCCACCAGGTACTGCTCCACCGCTCGGGCCGCATCCGGGTCGGGCCGGGCGCCGTTGGTCATGCGCAAGTAGTCCTCGCAGTGCGGGAGCCCGGCGTCGGGATCCACGGGGTCGAGGCCCTGCCGGCGGCGATGGTGGCGGGCCAGCACCGTTGGCACGACGGCGGCCAGCCGCAGGGCGTCGTCACGGCGCTGCGAGGCGGTGCGGTCCAGCAGCGGGCCCCGGTCCTCGAGGGCCGCGACCGCGAGCAGGCCCACTCGCAGCACCGCCATGGGATCCGGCAGCCGCGCCGCGGCCGCGTCCACGATCTCCGCGGCCTCCTCGGGCAGCGCCCGGTTGGGGCCTCCGTCGACGGCGGCTGCGTCAGGCGGCAGCGCGCCGTCGATCTGCAGGGTCCAGACGTCCTCCAGCGTGCGGGTGCGGGCCAACTCGGCCGCGTTGTGCTCGCGGTAGTGGTAGAAGCCCTCCTCGCCCCGCACCGCGCCGAGCTCCGTGTCGGCGACGGCCAGGCCCTTCAGTCCCGGAGGTGCGATCTGCACGGCTGCTGCTCTTTCCTCCCGGTCAGCTCCTGCTCACCAAGATCGACGTGTCCGATCGAGCGCGACACGCCGTCCAACGGAAAGATCGGGCCATTGTGGCGATTCTGGCAAGAGTGCCGCGATTTCAGCTGATGTTGCTGGCGGGCACGGCGGCATGGACGACCGACGCCTCCACCACCGGGATCTCGTGGCGCTCCAGGGGGCGCATCCACTCCTTGCGGGCCAGGGCCTTCTCGATGTAGGGCGCCAGCTCCTCGGCCTTGGCCTCCTCACGCTCGACCCGGCCCGGGGCGAACTCGCCCAGCACATCCGATCCGAACAGGCGCAGGCTTGCACAGATGTCGCTATGAAGGTTCTTGCCGCCCTGCTGCAGGAAGATCACATGGTCGATGCCGGCGTCCTCGGCCTGTTTGAGCCATCGAACGGCGTCGGCAGGGGTGCCGATGGTGTCGGCGTAGTCGTCGCCGGCGTCCAGCGCAGCCGCCACCGCGTCGTCCAGCGCCGAGCCCCGCTGGGCCTCGTAGCGATCCCAGATGTCGGAGTGGCCCGGGATGGTGTGGTGCACCACCAGCTGCCGCAGGGCGTAGGCGAAGAAGTGGAACCCGTCGAAGCCTCGCCGGATGGCCTCGGCCCGGTCCTGGTGCAGCGAGAAGCCGGTGACCACCGCGATGTTGGCGTTGACGCTGTGGCCGAGCGGCACACACTCGTCGCTGCGGATGATGTCGTAGTACACCTCGGCCCAGTGGCGGGCCTCGGCCGGGTCCACGAAGGCGAAGGCCAGGGCGCCGAGACCCCGCCGAGCGGCCAACTCGATGGTGGTGCGGTTGGTGCAGGCGATCCACATCGGCGGATGGGGCTTCTGCGCCGGCTTGGGGATCACGTCACGGCACGGCATCGAGAAGAACTCGCCCTCGAAGCCGGGGTAGGGCGACATGGCCATCATGTTGGCGATCTGCTCGCCCGCCTCCAGGCTCATGGCCCGCTTCTGCTTGGCCGGGATGCCGAAGCCGCCCAGTTCCAGGCGGGTGGCTCCCTCACCGATGCCGTACTCGACCCTGCCCCCGGAGATCAGGTCGAGGGTGGCGATGCACTCGGCGGTGCGGGCCGGGTGGTTGTACGGGGGCGGCGCCTGACGGATGCCGTGGCCGAGGCGGATGCGCTTGGTGCGGGCCGCGCAGGCAGCCAGGAACACCTCCGGCGCCGAGCAGTGCGAGTACTCCTCCAGGAAGTGGTGCTCGACCGCCCAGGCCACATCGATGCCGACCTCGTCGGCGACCTCGACCTGCTCGATCGCCTCGGCCAGCAGCCGCTGCTCGGAATCGGGGGCCCAGGGCCTGGGCATCTGCAACTCGTAGAAGACGCCGAATCGCACGGCCGGTCAACCTATCGGGCGCCCAATGGGCTCCAAGAGTCGCGCCTGAGCACTCAGAACTCGAAGCCGGCCATGCCGAAGTAGCCGCTGGCCGCCGTCTTGTCGCTGCGGTGGCGGTCCCAGCCCGGAGCGTCCGCGGGCGGTTGCGGATCGTCGCCCAGCACCGTCACCCGGTGCAGGATCCGGGTCCTGTCGTCCTCGCCGATGTCGTCAACGATGGAGTGCAGCGTGACCCGCTCGTCCCACAGCGCCACATCGCCGGGCGACCAGCGCCAGCGGCAACTGAACTTGACCTGCTCCTGCCAGCGGTACAGGAAGCCCAGCAGCGCCTGGCTCTCGGGCCGGGACAGCTGGGGGATGCGCCGACCGTGCTGCTTGTTGACGTACAGGCTGCGCCGCCCGGTGCCGGGGTGCACCCTCACAACCGGGTGCTCGGCCACGAGCGACCCCTGCTTGCCGTCGTCGTGGATGCAGGTGAGGCCGGCTAGGAAGGCCTGCATGGGCGCCGACAGCGAGTCGTGCACCTCGTAGCAGTTGATCCACATGGTGTCGCCGCCTGCGGGCGGGCACTGCACCATGTGCAGCAGCGCCGCGATCGGCGGGTGCTCGCTGTAGGTGACGTCGGTGTGCCAGATGTCGGCCTTGGGAGTGGCCGACGTGTCGAGCACGCACACCTCGGGAGTGCCCTCGTCGACCTTCTCGATGTAGGGATGGACCTCCAACTCGCCAAACAGCGCGCCGATGTCGCGCAACTGCTCGACGCTGGGGCCGAGCCCGGGCAGGAAGATCACCAGGTTGGTGTCGAGAGCGTCGCGCAGCGCGGCTGCGGCCCGCTCGTCGAGGCGGTCGGGATCGAGGCCTCTCACCTCGGCCCCGAGCGCTCCGGCGATGGGCTTGATGTCGAGTTCCAGGGCGGATTGAGGGCCGACCGGCCGGGCTGGGGCGAGGGTCATGGTGGCCAGGGTACCGCTGGTACTGCGCCCGAGCCGACCGGAGGGGGCGCTACCGTGGCAGGCGGTCACCAACCCGGGACCGCTGCACGACGAGGGGACTTGCGACATGTCGGACCGGAGTCCATGACCGCATCGATCAGCGGGCTTCTGAAGGCCAAGGGCCACATCGTGGCCGACGGGGCCATGGGAACGCAGCTCTTCGCGGTCGGGCTCAGCGCCGGCGACCCTCCCGAGGCCTGGAATGTGCATCACACCGACGAGGTGCGAGCCATCCATCGGGCCTATCTGCGGGCGGGGGCCGACCTGGTGATCGCCAACAGCTTCGGGGGAACCTCGTTCCGCCTGGCCCTGCACGGCCTCCAGGACAGGGTGGTCGAGTTGAACGCGGCCGCGGCCCGCAACGCCCGGATCGAGGCCGACGCCGAAGCCGAACGAACAGGCCGGACGGTGCTGGTGGCCGGCTCGATGGGCCCGAGCGGCGAGCTGCTCGAACCGATGGGCAACATGTCGGCGGCGGATTGCGAGGCTGCCTTCGCCGAGCAGGCCGAGGGCCTGGCCGCCGGGGGCGCCGATGTGCTGTGGATCGAGACCATGAGCGACCTCGACGAGGTGGAGGCCGCGGTGCGGGGGGCTCGCTCGGCCTGCGATCTCCCGGTGGCCGCGACCATGAGCTTCGACACGGCCGGCCGCACCATGATGGGCGTCACCGGCTCCGAGCTGGCCGAGCGGCTGGGCGGGCTGGGCCTGACGGCCATGGGGGCCAACTGCGGCAACAACGTTGCTGACACCGAGGCGGCCGTCGTGGCGGTGGCCGCGGCGTCGACGGGCACCCCGGTGATCTCCAAGCCCAACGCGGGTGTGCCGGTGTGGCACGGCGACAGCCTCGTCTACGACGGCACCCCCGAAGTGCTGGCCGCCCACGCCCACCGGGCCCGGGCCGCCGGGGTGGCCGTGATCGGCAGTTGCTGCGGAAGCACCCCGGCCCACACCGCCAAGATCGCGGCCGTACTGGCTGGCGACGAGCCGCCCCCCGACATTGAGCTTGCGTCCCCGTCAACTACGCCGGGCACCGAGGACCGCCTGGCCCGCCGCCGCACCCGCCGCCGGCGTGGTTGAGCGAACGCGGAGCTCAGTGGCGGAACTGGCGCTCTCCGGTGAAGAGCATGGCGAGGTTGCGCTCGTCGGCGGCGGCGATCACTTGGGCGTCGTTGACTGAGCCGCCGGGCTGAACGACCACCGCTACGCCGGCGTCAGCCGCAGCGTGGATGCCGTCGGCGAACGGGTAGAAGCCGTCGCTGGCGCAGGCACCGCCCTCGGCCCGGCCCGCGGCCTTGGCCGCGGCGATCTCTCCGGCCTGCACCCGGTTCTGCTGGCCCGCGCCGATGCCCCAGGCGGTGCCATCGTGGGCCAGCACCACCGCGTTGGAGCTTGTGTGGGCGCACACCCGCCAGGCGAACACCGCGTCGGCCCGCTCGGCGTCGGTGGGCTTCCGGGCGGTTACCACCTGCCAACCAGCGGGGTCGGCTTCCAGCCGGCGGGGTGTCTGAACCAGGAATTCGCCGGCCAGGCCGCCCAGGGCTCGGACGTCCCACCCGGGGATGGGAGGGGCATTTGTGGGTGCCTCCAGCAGGCGGGTGTTGGCCCGGCGGGCGGCCAGCCGCTCGATCACGTCCTCCGCATAGGCGGGCGCGATCACGACGTCGGCCTGGGCTGCGGAGACCATGGCCTCGGCGGTGGCGTCGTCAATCACCGCGTTGGTGGCCACCACCCCGCCGAAGGCGCTGCGCCGGTCGCAGTCGAAGGCCCTCGCATAAGCGGTCGCCAGATCCTCGGCTACGGCGACGCCACACGGGTTGGCGTGCTTGACGATCACCGCGGTCGGGTCGTCGCCGAGGTCGTGGGCCAGGCGCCACGCCGCTTCGGCGTCCATCAGGTTCAGGTAGCTCGGCGCCGGACCACCGTGCTGGACCACGCCATCGAAGAACCCGGACGTCCCCCGGGCGCGGTAGCGGGCGCCTTGCTGATGGGGGTTCTCGCCGTAGCGCAAAGCCTCGGCCCGCTCGAGTTCCAGGCGGATCAACTCGGGCAGGCCAGGCTCGTCCGGCCCGTCCTCGGCGTTGAACCACCCGGCGATGGCGGCCTCGTACGCAGCAGTGTGGGCGAACGCCTTGCCGGCCAGCCGGAGGCGGGTGGCCGCCGACAGGTGGCCGTCCGAGCGGAGTTCCCCCAGAACAGCCTCGTAGTCGTCCGGGTCGACTACCACGCCTACATGGGCATGGTTCTTGGCTGCGGCCCGCACCATGGTCGGGCCGCCTATGTCGATCGTCTCGATGCCGGGCGACGCCTCGAACGGGTACAGGTTCACCAGCACCAGATCGATCGGATCGATGGCGTTGGCCTCCAGATCGGCCTGATGGGCCGGATCGTCGCGGTCGGCCAGGATCCCGCCGTGGATGCGGGGGTGCAGAGTCACCACCCGGTGCCCCAGCATGGTCGGCGAGCCGGTGTGATCGGCCACGTCCACCACCGGCAGTCCCGCGTCCTCCAACACCCGGGCCGTGCCCCCGCTGGCCAAGAGTTCCCAGCGCAGTTCGACCAGCCCCGCGGCCAACTCGACCACGCCCGTCTTGTCGTAGACAGAGATCAGTGCCCGCGGCGGTGCATCCATCGCGGCCATGTCTATAGGGAAGCGACGATCTCCACCATCAATTCGCCGGCCTCGGTGGGGTTCTGGCCCACCCGGGCCCCGGCGGCGGTCAGCGCCTCCATCTTGGCTGCAGCCGTGCCCTTGCCGCCCGACACGATCGCGCCGGCGTGGCCCATCTTCTTGCCCGGCGGCGCGGTGACCCCAGCCACGTAGGCGACAACGGGTTTAGTCATGTGATCGGCGATGAAGTCGGCCGCCTCCTCCTCGGCCGATCCGCCGATCTCGCCGATCATCATCACCGCTCGGGTCTCGGGATCGGCCTCGAAGGCAGCCAGGCAGTCGACGAAGGTCGTGCCGGGCACCGGGTCGCCGCCGATGCCCACGCAGGTGGTCACACCGATCCGTTGCTGCTTGAGCTCGTACAGCGCCTGGTAGGTGAGCGTGCCCGAGCGGCTGACGATCCCCACCGGCCCTCCAGCCTCAGCGATGTGCCCGGCCGTGATGCCGATGTTGCACCTGCCGGGGCTGATGATGCCCGGGCAGTTGGGCCCGAGCAGCCGCACGTCCGGATGATCGCGCCGCAGCTTGTTGAACAGGAACGCCTCGTCGTGGGCGGGCACTCCCTCGGTGATGACCACCACCAGCTCCATGCCGGCCTCGGCCGCCTCGAGCACCGCGCCGGGCACTCCCGGCGCGGGGATGAACACGCAGCTCGCGGTGGCACCAGTGGCCGCCGCGGCGTCGGCGACGGTGGCGAAGATGGGCACGCCGTCCACATCGGTACCCGCCTTGCGGGGGTTGGTGCCGGCCACGACCTGGGTGCCGTAGTCACGGTTGAGCAGGCCGTAGTAGCGGCCCTGCGAGCCGGTGAGCCCCTGGTACACCACCCGGGTGTTCTCGTCCACGAAGATGCTCACGGCTGCGCCTTCCCATCGCCGGAGCCGGCCAGCGCCACCGCCCGGCGGGCGGCGTCCAGCATGGTGGGCTCCATCATCAGGGCACCACTCAGATGGGGCTCCAGCAGCTCCCGGCCCTCGGCCGCGTTGGTGCCGTCGAGGCGGATCACGATGGGTGAGTCGATGTCCACCCGGCGAGTGGCCTCGATGATGCCGTTGGCGATCTCCTCGCCGCGGGTGATGCCCCCGAAGATGTTGATGAGGATCGCCGTCACCGCGGGATCGTTGTTGATCACCTCCAGCGCGCCCGCCATGACCTCCGCGTTGGCGCCTCCGCCGATGTCGAGGAAGTTGGCGGGACTGCCCCCCACCTGGTTCACGACGTCCACGGTGCTCATGGCCAAGCCCGCGCCGTTGGCAATCACCCCGACCGAGCCGTCCAGGCCCACGTACTGGAGCCGCTTGGCGTGGGCGGCCTGCTCCCGCTCGTCTCGGGTCTGGGTGGCGTCGTAGGTGGCGTAGTCGTCGTGGCGGAACGTGCTGTTGGCGTCCAGGGTGACCTTGGAGTCGAGCAGCACCACATCGCCGCCGGAGGTCACGATGAGCGGGTTGACCTCGACCAGGTCGGCGTCGGCGTCCACGTAGGCGCCGTACAGGGTCACCAGCACCTCGGCCACCGCTTCCGCGGCGGAGCCGGCGATGCGGGCAGCCTGCACCCACTGGCGGCATACCGGTTGCGTCAGGCCGTCCACCGGATCGATGTGGATGCGGGCGATGGCTTCGGGGTCGCGGGCGGCCACGGTCTCGATGTCCACGCCGCCCTCGGCCGACAGCATCCCCAGGTGCTTGCGGGCGGAGCGGTCGAGAGTGAAGCTGGCGTAGTACTCCTCGGCGATGTCGGACGCCTGCTCTATCCAGAGACGGCGCACGATATGGCCCGAGATGTCGAGGCCCAGGATGCCGGCGGCATGGCTGCGCACGGCGTCGAGGTCCGCGGCCAGCTTCACGCCCCCGGCCTTGCCCCGTCCGCCGGTGTGGACTTGGGCCTTCACCACGACGGGCAGTCCGAGCCGCTCGGCCGCGGCTACCGCGTCGTCGGGCGAGAACGCCACTTCGCCCGTGGGCACCGGCAGCCCGTACCGGGCGAACAGCTCCTTGCCCTGGTGCTCGAACAGATCCACGAGCGGCGATACTAGGCCGCGATGCCCGTTTCCAGCGGACCCCGTCCCGACCTTCGCACCGTCGTCGTGGTGGGCTTGGCGGGAGTGGCGGTGGCCTTGGGCCTGGTCCTGGGGGTGCTGCTGCTGAGCCGGGGCGGCACCGACGTGGAGATCCGCCTCGGCGACCGCGACTTCCGAGACATGGAGACCGGCCGGATCAGCGCTGAGATCGCCGATCGGGGGCCGATCCTGTTCGGTGACGTGGCCGACGGCGAGCTCGACATCATCCTGCAGCACGTCGGGAACGACCCGGAGTCGGGATGGCTGGCCTTCGAGGCCCGCCGGCCGGGCCAGAGCCGGGACTGCTTCTTCGAGTGGCAGGCCGAGCAGGCTGAATTCGTGAACACTTGCGACCCCGACGACGTCGTGGACGCGGCGGGCACCGGCCTACGCCACTTCAGCGTGGCTGTCGTCGACGGCGACGTCCGGGTCGACATCAACCCGGGATGAACCAACCGCGGCTGACTTGCCATACTTGGAGGCCCTATGGCTGACGTGAACCCCACCGACCGGATATTCCTGCGTGACGCCCAGTGCCGGGCCTTCGACGCCACCGTGGTCGCGGTCGACGACGACGGCCGGGTGGCCCTCGACGCAACCGCCTTCTACGCCACCAGCGGCGGCCAGCCCCACGACACCGGCACGCTGAGCTTCCACGGCGGCACGGCGACGGTGACCGACGTGAGGGGCCACGACGTGGTGTGGCACACCCTCGACGCCACGGCCCCGCCCGTAGGCACGCCGGTGCGCGGGGAACTCGACTGGGAGCGCCGCCATGCCCTGATGCGCACCCACACCGCCCTGCACATCCTGTGCGGGGTGATCTACAACACCTGGGGCGTGTCGGTGACCGGCGGGAACATGGCCCCGCTGTCGGCCCGCATGGACTTCGAGTTCGACCCGTTGCCCGAGGGGTTCGCGGCCCAGGTCACCGAGCTGGTCAACGCCGAGATCGCGGCCGACCGTCCGATCGAGATCTCGTTCCTGCCCCGGGCCGAGGCCCTGGCCGACGAGGACCTGATCCGCACCAAGGTCAACCTCATACCGGAGTCTGTGACCGAGATCCGGGTGGTCGACATCGTCGGGCTGGACAAGCAGGCCGACGGGGGCACCCACCTGCCCTCCACCGGAGAGGTGGGCCGCTTCGAGGTGGTCAAGACCGAGTCGAAGGGCAAGGCCAACAAGCGCCTGCGCATCGCGGTACACGACGCCTGAGGGTCAAGGACGCTAGATCTTTTCCAGCGGGGCCCACGACAGCAGCAGCTGCTTCTCGCCCACGGTGGGGAACCGCACGGACGCCTGCGCGTCGTCGCCCGCGCCCTCGATGTGCAGGATCACGCCCTCGCCCCACTGGGCGTGGCGCACGTCGTCACCCACCTCGAGGCCCAGGCGGTCGGCACCTGACTGGGAGGGCGGTGGCCGTCGACCGGCGTCGAGGGCTCGCTCCACGATCTCGTCGCGGTTGGCCGACCGCCGGTCGAGGCTGCGCTCACGCCGGCTGCGGCTGTAGTAGCGGCTGCGCACCACGCGCGACCCGTCGACGGTCTGCAGCAGCTCGTCGGGGATCTCCTTGAGGAACCGGCTCGGCGGGTTGTACTGCCGGTTGCCGTACAGCAGCCGGCTCCACGCGTGGGTGAGGGTGAGTTGGCGCATGGCCCGGGTGATGCCGACGTAGGCGAGGCGACGCTCCTCCTCCAGCTCGTGAGGCTCGCCCAGGGCCCTGATGTGGGGGAACACGCCGTCCTCCATACCGATCATGTAGACGTCGGGGTACTCGAGGCCCTTGGCCGAATGCATGGTCATGAGCGTGACCGCGGACTCATCGGAGCCGGTGTCGGCCAGTTCGTCGGTGTCGGCCACGAGCGCCACCGCCTCCAGCAACTCGTCGAGGGTGTCGTGCTCGCCCGCCACCCCCACGAGTTCTGCCAGGTTCTCCAGGCGGCCGTCAGCCTCGACCGACTTCTCGGAACGCAGCTCGTCCAGGTATCCGGAGCGCTCCAGCAGCTCCTGGAGTACTGCGGCCGGCGACGCCTCCAAGCTGACAGCTCCGTCGATCAGCGTGCAGAACTGCCGGATGCCGGCCGCTGAGCGTCCGGTGACGCCGGCCTCGGCGCAGTGGCTGAGAGCTTTGTAGAAGGTGAGCCCGGAGTCCGCTGCGTAGGCGTCGATCTTGGCCACCGAGGTAGCGCCCACACCCCGCTTGGGCACGCCCAGCGCCCGCTTCACGCTCACCTCGTCGCCGGGGTTGGTGACCGTCTTGAGGTAGGCCATGGCGTCGCGCACCTCCCGGCGGTCGTAGAAGCGCGTTCCACCCACCAGCCGGTAGGGAATCTCGGCCTTGATGAGCTGCTCCTCCACCGCCCGCGACTGGGCGTTGGTGCGGTAGAAGACGGCCGTCTCGTCCAGACGCATCTGCTCGGTGTCGCGGCGGCGCACGATCTCGCTGACCACGTATCGGGCCTCGTCCTCCTCGTCGTCGGCGTGGTAGCGGACGATGGCGGGCCCCGACCCCTGGTCGGTCCACAGGTCCTTGGGCTTGCGGCCGGCGTTGTTGACGATCACCGAATTGGCGGCGTCGAGGATGTTCTGGGTGCTGCGGTAGTTCTGCTCCAGCACCACGATGCGGACGTCGTCGAAGGCTCGCTCGAACTCGAGGATGTTGCGGATGTCGGCGCCGCGGAAGGCGTAGATCGACTGGTCGGCGTCGCCCACCGCGGTCACCTGGCGGCTTTCGGCGCCCAGGCTGATCACCAGCTCGTTCTGCACCGGGTTGGTGTCCTGGTACTCGTCCACGAGCACATGGGCGAACCGCTGCCGCCAGCGTTCCAGCACCTCCGGGCAGTTCCGGAACAGCTCGACCGTGCGCAGCAGCAGATCGTCGAAGTCCATGGCCGCGGCCGCAGCCAGGCGGCGTTGGTAGTGGCCGAACACCTCGGCGATGCGCCGCTCGAAGATGTTGGAGGCCCGCTCGGCGTACTGCTCGGCGCCGATGTTGTCGTTCTTGGCCGCGGAGATGGTGGCGTGGATCGCCCGGGGCGGGAACCGCTTGTGGTCGAGGTTCAGGTCGCGCAGCACGTAGCCGCACAGGCGCACCGCATCGCCCTGGTCGTAGATGGTGAAGCGGCTCGGGTAGTCGATGTAGGCGGCGTCGCGGCGCAGGATCCGCACGCAGGCCGCGTGGAACGTCGACACCCACATGCTTTCCGCCACCGGCCCCACGAGGGTGCCGACGCGGTCGCGCATCTCGCCGGCGGCCTTGTTGGTGAAGGTGATGGCCAGGATCTCGAACGGCGACAGGCCGTGATGGTCGATCAGGTGGGCGATGCGATGGGTGAGCACGCGGGTCTTGCCCGACCCCGCTCCGGCCACCACCAGAAGTGGTCCGCCGGTATGGGTGACCGCCTCGTACTGGGCCGGGTTCAGGTCCTCCAGAATCGCCGACTCCGCCATCGCGGCCACCCTACTGCCGCCCGCTGACGCCCCTCACCGACGGTGTGGTCGTCAGCCTCTAGGCCGAGTCGGCGTCATTGGTGAGCACGTCCAGGAACGGCGAGTACCGGTAGACGCGATTGCGCCTTAGGCCCGTGATCTCGTCGACGATGCCCAGCGAGACCAGTTCGTCGAGCAGGCGCCCGACCGTCGCAGGCGTCGAACTCAGTCGCGCCGTCGCGTACTTGATGGTGACGACGGGCTGCTGAGCCAGCAGATCGATCAGCGGCCAGCCATAGCGCCCCAGGTTCTGGTCGGCAGCGATGCGGCGGTGCTCATCCGTGAGCGCCGTCAGCTCGGCCGCCACCCGCACCGCGTCATTCGCCGTGGACTTCACGCCGGTCAGGAAGAACCTGAGCCAGGCCTCCCAGTCGCCCCGGGTGCGGATGCCGTCGAGGCGGTCGTAGTACTCGCTCCGGTTCTGCTTCAGGAAGAGGCTCAGGTACAGCAGCGGACGGGCGAGCACGCGACGTTGCACCAGCAGCAACGTGACGAGGAGTCGCCCAACCCGGCCGTTGCCGTCTAGGAACGGATGTATGGTCTCGAACTGGGCGTGGGCCAGGGCTGCGAGCACCAGGGGAGGGTCGTCGCTGGCGTTGAGGTAGACCTCGAAGTCCCGGATCGTGCCGGGAAGGTCTTCGGGTGCCGGCGGTACGAACGTCGCAGACTCCAGGGTGCAGCCAGCTGAGCCGATCCAATTCTGGGTCCTGCGGAACTCTCCCGGGTCGCGCTCCTGGCCCCGCACACCCTCCATCAACTCGCCGTGGACCCTGCGGATCAGGCGGCCCGACAGCGGCAACTCATCGAGGAGGCGAAGTCCCAGGCGCATAGCCCGCACGTAGTTGACCGTCTCGGCGATGTCATCAGGCGGTGTAGCCACTCTGGCCTCCACCTCGTGGGCCAGCACATCGTCGAGACTCGACTGGGTGCCCTCAATCTGGGAGCTGAGCACCGCCTCGCGGCGAACATACGACGCCACGAACAGATCGGGGTTCGGCAAGGTGCCCGCCATCCCGTCGAGTCGGCCCACCGCGGCGGCGGCGTCCGTCAGCAACCCGAGCAGACCGGCGTCCCACTGCAGCGGCGGGTCGGGAGGCAGCGGCTTCGGCATGAACGCCTCGTATCCGGTCAGCTGTCGACGGAACTGCCCGGCTCGCATGCTGGCCATTTGTGCCTCCTTGTTCGCTCGCTGAAATATCGAGCCCGATTTCGGACAATTATTATAATAAACAGCCGAATACTAAAACAACAGTGCAGTCGTGGTGCACTTCTTTGAACAGCTCAAATAGCGGTAGCAGGGTCCAAATCTTATTCTGACAGATAACTGATTACTAAAATAAGCGCCCAGAACCCGAACTGGTATTTTGGCCGCTCAAATAACGGCACCAATAGTGACAGCTTGTTCTACTGAAGGCTAGTTGACTGGAATAACACGCTAGCCGGAGACGGGGCATGGGCCCGGTAGCCTGCCGGGCGTGGAGGTCGCCGACTCGGTCCTCGACCTCGTGGGGAACACGCCGCTGGTGAGGATGCGGCGGGCGATTCCCGAGGCTGGCTGCGACGTGCTGGCCAAGCTCGAGATGCTCAACCCCGGCGGCAGCGTCAAGGACCGCATCGCCATCGCGATGATCGACGGGGCAGAGTGCGACGGGCTGCTCAAGCCGGGCGGAACGATCATCGAACCCACGTCGGGCAACACCGGTGTCGGCCTGGCCATGGTCGGGGCCCAGCGGGGCTACCGGTGCGTCTTCGTGATGACCGACAAGGTGAGCCCCGAGAAGGTGCAGCTGCTACGGGCCTACGGCGCCGAGGTGGTGGTGTGCCCGGTGGCGGTGGCTCCCGAGGACCCCGACTCCTACTACTCCACCGCTGAGCGGCTCATGGCCTCCACGCCGGGCGCCTACCAGCCCAACCAGTACTTCAACCAGGAGAACCCCCTCGCGCACGAGAAGACGACCGGACCCGAACTCTGGCGCCAGACTGATGGCCGCATCACCCATTTCGTGGCGGGACCGGGCACCGGGGGCACCATCAGCGGGGTAGGCCGCTACCTCAAGCGGCAGAACCCGTCGGTGCAGATCATCGCGGCCGACCCGGAGGGCTCCGTGTTCAGCGGCGGGTCCGGCCGGCCCTACCTGGTGGAGGGCATCGGCGAGGACTTCTGGCCCGAGACCTACCACCCCGAAGTGGTGGACCGTGTGATCGCCGTGTCCGACCAGGCCTCCTTCGACATGGCCCGCCTGGTCTCCCACCGCGAGGGCCTCCTCATTGGAGGCTCGGGAGGAACCGCAGTGTGCGCGGCCGCCGAGGTGGCCCGGGACTGCGGACCCGACGACGTGGTGGTGATGCTGCTGCCCGACTCGGGCCGCGGCTACCTGTCTAAGGTGTTCAACGACGACTGGATGGCGTCGCACGGGTTCCTGATCGGCGAGCACCCCTGCGTGAAGGACGTGCTGGACGCCAAGGAGGGTGCGCTGCCGCCGCTGGTATACGTCAATCCCGACGACCCCGTGAGCCTGGCCGTAACCCACATGCGCGACAACGGGCTGAGCCAGCTTCCGGTGGCCAAGGGCGAGATGCCGCTGGCCGCGGCCGAGGTGATGGGATCGGTCCACGAATTGCAGCTCATGGCTCTGGCCTTCAACGGGGACCTGCTCGGCCGGCCGGTGGAGAGCGTGATGAGCAGGCCCCTGGAGCAGATCGGCATCGGTGAGCCGGTGGCCCTGGCGGTGACGAAGCTGGAGCGGTCGCCGGCGCTGCTCGTTCTCGATGGCGGCCGGCCCAGGGCGGTGGTCTCCAGCACCGATGTGCTCAGCTACCTGTCGTCCATCTCGGGCGACGCTCTCGCTGACGGGGTGCGCCTGTGAGCGGCCGCGAGGATGCCTGGGGTTTCGAGACCAGGGCCGTCCATGTCGGCCAGGAGCCCGACGAGACCACGGGCGCCATCACCGTGCCCATCCATCTGGCCACCACTTTCGTCCAACCCGCTCCGGGCCAGCACCGGGGCTACGAGTACTCCCGCACCTCCAACCCGACCCGGGCCGCGCTGGAGCGCAGCGTGGCCGGCCTGGAGGGGGCCCGCCACGGTTTCGCGTTCGCCAGCGGCATGGCCGCCGAGGATGCGCTGGTCGGCCTGCTGCGCCCCGGCGATCACGTTGTGCTCGGTCTCGACGCCTACGGGGGAACGTTCCGGCTGATCGCCCGGGTCTACGGCGAGCGGGGCATCACATGGTCTGCGGCGGACCTCACCGACCCCGAGGCCTTGGCCGACGCGCTGCGGCCCGAGACCCGGCAGGTGTGGGTCGAGACGCCGACCAACCCCATGCTGGCCGTGGTCGACATCGCCGCCGTGGCTGAGACGGCCCGGGCCGCGGGAGCCATGTTGATCGTGGACAACACCTTCGCCACTCCCTACCTGCAGAATCCGCTGGCGTTGGGCGCCAGTGTCGTGGTCCACTCCAGTACCAAGTACTTGGGCGGCCACTCCGACGTGGTCGGCGGATTCGTCGCCGTGAACGACGATCAGATGGCCGCACAGATGGCCTTCGTCCAGAACGCGGCGGGTGCGGTGCCCAGTCCGTTCGACTGCTACCTGCTGCTGCGGGGCATCAAGACCCTGGGCGTCCGCATGGACCGCCACTGCGCCAACGCACAGGCGGTGGCCGAGTACCTGACCAACCACCCCAAGGTCGCCCGCGTGCTGTACCCGGGCCTCGCGGACCATCCGGGCCATGACTTGGCGGCGCGCCAGATGCACGGCTTCGGAGGGATGGTGTCGTGCATCCTGACCGGCGGTGAGGATGCGGCCGTAGACACGGTCAGCTCCACCCGGGTCTTTCGACTGGCCGAGTCGCTGGGCGCGGTGGAGTCGCTCATCGAGCAGCCGTCCACCATGACCCACCTATCCGTGGCCGACTCTCCCCTGGCCGTCGATCCCGGCCTGATCCGCCTGTCCGTCGGCATCGAGACCATCGACGACCTTCTCGCCGACCTCGACCAGGCTCTGGCCTAGCCCTTAGGCCCGCGTCACTCCCACTCGATGGTGGCGGGCGGCTTGGAAGTGATGTCGTAGACCACCCGGTTGACTCCGGGGACCTCGGCGATGACCCGGCTGCTCATGGCCTCGAGCACATCGTGAGGCAGGCGGGCCCAGTCGGCGGTCATGGCATCGGAACTGGTGACCGCCCGGATCACCACCGGCCGGCCGTAGGTGCGCTCGTCGCCCATGACGCCGACCGTGCGGATGTCGGGCAGCACCGCGAAGGACTGCCAGATCTCCCGCTCCAGGCCCGCGGCCCGCAACTCCGAGCGCACGATGGCGTCGGCGTGGCGAAGAGTGTGGGCCGCCTCGGGGGTCACCTCCCCGATGATGCGAACGGCCAGGCCCGGACCGGGGAAGGGCTGGCGGTGCACGATCTCGGAGGGCAGACCCAACTCGGCTCCCACGGCCCGCACCTCGTCCTTGAACAGCGCCCGCAGCGGCTCCACCAGCTCGAAGTCCAGGTCGTCGGGCAGTCCGCCCACGTTGTGATGGCTCTTGATGGTGGACGAGTGGGTGGTGGCGCCCGACTCGATCACGTCGGGATACAGCGTCCCCTGCACCAGGAATGCAGCGTCGGGAACCCGGTTGCGGGCTCGCTCGAAGGCCCGGATGAACTGCTCGCCGACGACCTTTCGCTTGGCCTCGGGCTCGGTGACGCCTTCCAGCGCGGAGAAGAACTCGGTGGCCGCGTCGAGGCGGACGAGATCCACTCCGAAGTGACGGCCGAAGGTCTCCTCCACCTGGTCGGCCTCGCCCTCGCGCAGCAGACCGGTGTCGACCAGCACGCACGTCAACCGGGCGCCGATGGCCCTGTGCACCAGCGCGGCCGCCACCGCGGAGTCCACGCCGCCCGACAGGCCGCAGATGGCGCGGCCATGGCCGACCTGGTTCTGGACGGAGGTCAATGCGGCGTCGATGATCGAGTGCATCGACCAGCTCGGACCGGCGCCGCACGCCTGCCGCAGGAAGCGCTCCATCACGTCGTGGCCGTGTGCGGTGTGCTCGACCTCGGGATGGAACTGCACCCCGAACAGTCCCCGCTCGGGGTTCTCGAACGCGGCTACGGGCGAAGCCTCGGTGGCCGCGGTGACCTTGGCGCCCGGCGGCGGCTCGGCAATGGCATCGAAGTGGCTCATCCACACCGGCTGGGGTGAGGGCAGTCCGGCCAGCAGGACGCCGCCGTCGCCGGCCACCGTCATCGCGGCCCGGCCGTACTCGCCCCGCTCGTTGGGGCCGACCGAGCCGCCCAACTGCTCGGCTATCAGCTGGGCCCCGTAGCAGATGCCGAGGATCGGCACGCCGAGGTCGTAGACGGCGGGGTCGAGGGTCGGTGCGCCCTCGACGTGCACCGAGGCCGGTCCGCCGCTGAGGATCACGCCGGCGGGCCGGCGGGCCGCGATCTCGGCCGCGGTGACCGCCGCGGGCACGATCTCGCTGTAAACCTCGCATTCGCGCACCCGCCGGGCGATGAGCTGCGCGTACTGGGCCCCGAAGTCCACCACCAAGACGGTGTCGAAGGCACCGCCCGCGCCCGGCGCGGCCCCGATCACGGCGAGACTATGGCGACGGCGGCCCGCTGGAAGTCCTTCACGTCGGTGTAGCCGCACTTGGCCATGGAGGTGCGCAGCCCACCCATCAGGTTGGTGGTGCCGTCGGGGCCGAGAGCGGGGCCGTGGAGGACCTCCGCCAGCGTGCCCCGCGGCTCCACGCCGGTGATGCGTCCCCGGGGCAGCGTCGCATGGCCCGCCGACAGATCCCAGTGCCGGCCCGGGCACGGCGAGTCCGACGCTGACGCCAGCGGGAGACCGACCATGGCCGCGTCGGCGCCGCACACGATCGCCTTGGCGATGTCGCCCGCGGTGCGCATCGTGCCGTCGGCGATCACGTGGCAGTACACGCCGGTCTCGTCGAGGTGGCGCATGCGGGCCGCCCGAGCATCGGCGATGGCTGTGGCCTGCGGAGCGTCTAGGCCGAGCACGTGGCGGGTGGTTCCCATGTGTCCCGAGCCCGCCCCCACCAGCACGCCGGCCGCGCCGGTGCGCATCAGGTGCAGGGCTGCCTGGTAGCTCACGCAGCCCCCGACGATGACCGGTGTCTGCATGCGCCGGATGAACGTCTTGAGGTTGAGCGGGTCGCCCGCCGACGAGACGTGTTCGGCCGAGACGATCGTGCCTGAGATCACCAGCAGATTGATGTCGGCGGCGATGGCGTGGGGCGCGAGCTTCTCGGCCCGCTGGGGCCGCACCCGACCGGCGGTGCGCACCCCGGCCTCCGCGATCTCGGCGATGCGGGCGGCCACCAAGTCCGGCTGGACGGGCCGGGCGTACAGCTCGCGCAGGCGGGCTGTGGCCGCGTCCAACGGCGCGGTGGACAGCTCGGCCAGATCGGCCGCGGGGTCCTCGCAGCGGGTCCAGATGCCTTCCAGGTCGAGCACCCCGACTCCCCCGAGTTCTCCCATCCGCACGGCGGTGGCCGGGCTGGTCACGCTGTCGGTGGAGGCCGACAGGACCGGGATGTCGAAGCGGTAGGCGTCGATCTGCCAGGAGATGTCCACGTCCTCAAGGTCGCGGGTGCGCCGGCTGGGGATGATGGCGATCTCGTCCAGCCGGTAGGCGCGACGACCGGACTTGCCCAGTCCTATATCGACTTCAGCCATCGAAGCCCACCTGGCACTGCGACCTTCGTGCGGGTTCGCTCGTAGGGCTGGGCACCAAGAAACAGAGGCGCCGGAAGCCGGGCACCGGACGAGCCTACCCGGCATCGGCTCCCACGGTGGCGACCGACAGGAGCCGGCGCAGCACAGCTGCGGTCGCCCCCCAGACAGTGTCGCCGTGGAGTTCGAAGAACGTCATAGTGCGCTCGCCTCCGAAGGTTGCATCCAGCGACCAGATCTCCTCCCGCCAGGTTTCGGGGTCGGTCAGCTCGGCCAGAGAGACGTGCAGCACCTGCTCCACCTCGACCGGGTCGGGAACCAGGTCGGGGCGTCGGGCTGCGGTTGCCACGAACGGGCACACCAGCGACCGGGATCCGACGGTGACGAAACTGTCGAGCCGGCCGATCCGAGACACACTGCCGGGGTCCAGCCCGATTTCCTCAGTCGCCTCCCGCAGCGCGGTGGCCCACAAGTCGGCATCGCCCGGCTCCCGCCTGCCGCCGGGAAAGGAGACTTCACCGGCGTGGTGCCGGAGGTGCCAGGAGCGCCGGGTGAGCACCACCCACGGCTCGCCCTCATGCTCGTAGAGCAGCACCAGCACGCCTGATGGCGCCGACCCGGGTGGCACTGTCGCCGGCGAGGGGACGAACCCGGGCGCAGCCGAGTCGACCGCCTGCAGCACCCGTCCCAGACCGGGGCGGCGTCGGCTCTCCGGGAGTTCGGCCCATGGTGCCGGCCCGCCCAAGCGGACGTTCGGCGGGCGGGGGATGTGCTGGGATCCGCCCCTGCCGGCGGGGGCCGGCGGCGGGTCGAACACCGCCGCGGTCGATGCAGTCGAGTCGGTCAGGACCCTTCCCCGTCGCCGGCTGCGGCCGCGGCCAGGCCCTCGAGAAGCTCCCGCAGCCCTCCGGTCTTGAGGTCGCTCATCACCCGGCCGGGCGGCGTCTCGCCCCGCTCCCACTCTTCCCAGTGGTCCAGCAGCTTGCGCGGGTCCGGGGCCGGCCGATCCATCTGAGTGAGGCTACCGAGGCCGCCGGGTACCGCCCCTCTAGCGTGTGATCATCAAGGTGTAGGACCCGGTGCCGTAGCCCCCGACCTCCACATAGAGCGGACCCGTGCTCGCAGCCCGCCAGTACAGGCGAGGCGCCAGCAAGCCCCCAGAGTCGTCGTCATAGTCCAGCTGGAAACCGTCCGGGTCATACAGCGTGACCGTCGGATCCTCCAACGTCCCCGGCCACACGCCCAGCTCGTAGAACTCGTCCTCCACGGCATCGAACACAAAGAAGTCGACATCGCCGCCATAATCCAGCACTCCGTCGACAGCCGCGCCTATCTCGACCTCAGTTGCTCCCGCCAACGAATCGGCATGATTGTCATCAACATCGGCAATGGCCCCGGTCAGGGAGTACGAGCCGCTGCCGTAGCCCCCGACCTCGACATAGAGCGGACCTGAGCCGTCCGCGTCATATAGCGCCAGCGTCGGATCATCCAACGTCCCCGGCGACACCCTCATCTCGTAGAACTCGCCCCCCGCGGCCTCGAACACGAAGACCTCGGTGTCGTCGGCAGAGTCCAGGGTGCCCTCGAGCGGCTCGCCGACCGCTACCGGCGTCGCCCCCTCGATCGAGAACTCCCCCGGTGAGAACGCCCCTGGGGCCAGCGACAGCTCGCCTTCGGCTAGCTCGGGCAGGCAGGCGAGCAGGCCGAAGGAGAGCGAGAAGAGCGCCTCAAAGGCTGCTTCCGCGTCATCCTCCGAGCCGTCCAGCCCGTCCCAGTCCACCTCGGCCAGCAACTCCCGCGCGCAGGTCCTCTGGTCCTCGTCCAGCTCGTCGAAGCCCACCCCCGTCTCCTGGAGGAACAGCGAGATGAGTCCATCCGGGACGCAGGCCGCCAGGCTGCCCAGGAACGCCAGGCCGGCTGCGGCATCGTCGGCGGAC
Organism: Acidimicrobiia bacterium; assembly: GCA_022828135.1. GTDB lineage: Bacteria > Actinomycetota > Acidimicrobiia > Acidimicrobiales > Aldehydirespiratoraceae > Aldehydirespirator. The sequence goes on from JAJEJB010000056.1 coordinate 130,767, forward strand.
TCGCCCGTCGACTGCACCAGAGCGACCAGGTCGATGCGGGCCAACCAGTCCCGAATACAGGCCCTCTCGGCGTCGCTGACCGCCGCTCCCAGCTCCGGCTCGATCGCGGCGACCATGGAGGTGAGGAATATCTCGTCGGCCGTGCCGGCAGCCAGGCACGCGAACATCGAGGCGTCCTCGGCCGTCGGGAAGTCGTTGGAGAAGAGACGCCGGCTCATGGCCGACTCGCGCCCCGCCTCGTCCAGCCCCGCCTCGTCGAGCACGCCACGGATGCAGGACTTCTCGGACGCGCTCAGACGGTCCAGGATCTCAGACCAACTGGGCTCGCCGGGAAAGTCGGCGGCGGCCTCCTCGGCGCCGTTCGATGTCTCCGGGCCGGGACTCTCAGCAGTGCTCGCAGCGGTGGTGGTTGGCGGCGTGTCAGCTGATGCAGCCCCAGTCGCCAGAGTGGTCGTCGTCTCGGTGGCGGGCGGGGCCATCGGGTCGTCATCGCCGCAGGCCGAAACCACGAGAGCGAGGGCTAGGGCTGTTCCGACGACGCGCCCTCGGGCGACACGACGGCGCGTGCGGCAGGAACCGGACATCACGACCTCCTCAGGCAGGTTCTGCACGGTATCTGGCAGGTCGGGCCCGGGCGTTGTTCAATGCTCATCCACCTGCACCTGTCAATCAGCCCGCTCGCCTGGCTGGCAGCGGGTTGCGCCCGAGCCGGACTGCTTACATAATGTAAGCATGCCGAATGTGATGGTGCGGGATCTGCCCGCCGACGTTCACCGGACACTGGTCAAGCGAGCCGAGGCCGCAGGAACCTCGTTGCAGAAGTACCTGTCGAGCGAACTGGCACGGCTAGCCCGAACGCCAACCATCGATGAGGTCATCGCTCGGATCGAGCAGGACTCCGGCGGCCGCGTCGGATTCGCACCGGCGGTCGCCGATCTCGACGAGATCAGAGCCGAACGCGACCAGGTCCTGGTTGAGAGATTCGAGATGTTGGCTGCACGCGACGACAGCGGACCACAGCACTGATTGTCCTCGACGCCTCTGTGATGGCGAACTTTCTCGCAGGGGACGGGCGCGCCGGTCGTCTCGCCCGGGTCGCCGTCAGCCGCGCTGAGGAGGTCTCGATACCGGATTTGGCCGATGTCGAGACAGCGGCAGTGCTCCGGAAACGCTGGATCGCGAAGGAACTCACGGACGAGCGCTTCGCCAGGGCTCTGGCAATTCTGCCGGATCTGCCGTTTCAGCGCTATCCGGCTTCGAGGATGCTTCAACGGGCGTACGAGCTGCGCGCCACGGTAACCGTCTACGACGCCGTGTACGTGGCATTGGCGGAGGCGCTCGACTGCCCCCTGCTCACCGCCGACACCCGTCTAGCCAGAGCCCCCAGCCCGCGCTGCCAAGTCCAAGTCCTGCGTTCCGGCTGAACTCCTAGTTGAAGCGTCAGACTCCGGACGCGCAGGAGCCCGGGCGTGGGCCCGGGCTCCTGTGAATGTTCGCGGGGGGCGAACGGCTACATCATGCCGCCCATGCCACCCATGCCTCCCATGCCGTCCATGCCGCCGGGAGGACCGGGCGGGGGCTTCTCCTCGGGCTTGTCGGCCACGAGCACCTCGGTGGTGAGCATCAGACCGGCGATGGACGCCGCGTTCTGCAGAGCAGCCCGAGTCACCTTCACCGGGTCGATCACGCCGGCCCCGATGAGGTCGGTGATCTGGCCCGCGACGGCATCGAAGCCGTCGGAGCCGGAGGCCGCCTCGACCTCGCGCACCACGATGGCGCCCTCATGGCCGGCGTTCTCCGCGATCAAGCGGGTCGGCGACGACAAGGCCTCGCCGATGATGCGAGCACCCGTGGCCTCGTCGCCCTCCAGATCGGCCGCCACGGCTGCCACCGCGGCGCGGCAACGCAGCAGCGCGGTACCGCCGCCGGCGACGATGCCCTCGTCGATGGCGGCCCGGGTTGCCGAGATGGCGTCCTCGATGCGGTGCTTGGTCTCCTTGAGCTCCACCTCGGTGGCCGCGCCGACCTGAACGACGGCCACGCCGCCGGCCAGCTTGGCCAGCCGCTCCTGGAGCTTCTCGCGGTCCCAGTCCGAGTCGGTGTTCTCGATCTCGGCCTTGATCTGGTTGACCCGGCCCTCTACGTCGGCGGTGTCGCCGGCGCCTTCCACGATGGTGGTGTCGTCCTTGGTGATCACCACCTTGCGGGCCGAGCCCATCAGCGACAGGTCCACCGAGTCGAGCTTCAGGCCGACTTCCTCGGCCACGACCTGGCCGCCGGTGAGGATGGCCATGTCCTGCAGCATCGCCTTGCGGCGCTCGCCGAAGCCGGGGGCCTTCACCGCGGCGGAGTTGAACGTGCCGCGGATCTTGTTGACCACCAGCGTGGCCAGGGCCTCGCCCTCGATGTCCTCGGCGATGATCAGCAGCGGCTTGCCCGTCTGCATGACCTTCTCGAGCACCGGCAGCAGGTCCGACACTGCGCTGATCTTGCCCTGGTTGAGCAGCACGTAGGGCTCCTCGAGCACCGCTTCCTGGCGCTCGGGGTCGGTCACGAAGTACGGCGACAGGTAGCCCTTGTCGAACTGCATGCCCTCAACGAAGTCGAGGTCCATGCCGAACGTGTTGCTCTCCTCGACGGTGATCACACCGTCCTTGCCGACCTTGTCGAACGCCTCCGCCAGCGTCTCGCCAACCTCGGTGTCGGCCGCGGATATCGACGCCACCGACTGGACCTTCTCCTTGTCGGTGGACACCGGCACGGCCTGATCGGCCAGCGAGTCCACAGCCGCGGCCACGGCCGCCTCCATGCCCCGCTTGAGACCCATCGGGTTGGCGCCGGCGGCGACGTTGCGCAGCCCCTCGCGCACCAGGGCCTGGGCCAGCACGGTGGCGGTGGTGGTGCCGTCGCCGGCTATGTCATTGGTCTTGGTGGCAACTTCCTTCACGAGCTGGGCGCCCATGTTCTCGAACTTGTCGTCGAGCTCCACCTCGCGGGCGATCGACACGCCGTCGTTGGTGATGGTCGGTGCGCCGAACTTCTTGTCCAGCACCACGTTGCGGCCCTTGGGGCCGAGGGTGACCTTCACCGCGTCGGCGAGCTTGTTGACACCCGTCTCGAGGCCCCGGCGGGCCTCCTCGTCGAACTTGAGGATCTTGGGCATCGGCGACCTCAGACGACCTTGGCCAGCACGTCGCGGGCGTTGAGGATCAGCAGGTCCTCGCCGTCGACGGTGATCTCGGTGCCGCCGTACTTGGAGTAGACGACGGTGTCGCCCACCGCGACATCCATGGGGATGATCTCACCGGTGTCGTCGGACCGGCGACCGGGGCCGACCGCCAGTACCTCGCCCTGCTGGGGCTTCTCTTTGGCGGTGTCGGGGATGACGAGACCACTGGCGGTGGTCTCCTCGGCGTCGCCGGGCCGCACAACGATGCGGTCGTCGAGTGGCTGCAGATTCATGTGTCCTCCCGGACTCGGGTTTCTGGTGTTCTTGGACTGAACACGGGCGTTGGCACTCTCCCGTGACGAGTGCCAACGATACGGCCCGCCAACGGGTGCCACAACGCGCGGGAGCCGGGCTTTCAGTCCTCCGGAAGGCCCAGCGAAGGGTCTGCCCCGACAGTGAGCGGAGAGGGTCCGTCGGCCTGCAGTCGCCACCAGCCCGCCGCCGCCACCATGGCGGCGTTGTCGGTGCACATGGCCCGGCTCGGCAGGTATGCGGCCAGCCCGTCGGCCGTGCAGGCGTCGAGCGTCATCTCACGCAGCCGGCTGTTGGCCGCCACGCCTCCGGCCAGGCACAGGCCCCGGGCATTGTGGGCGGCCGCGGCCCGGCGGGCCTTGGCCAGCAGCACATCCACCACGGCCTCCTGGAACGACGCGGCCACATCTTCGATCGGGGCGTCGGGATGACGCCTCAGGTGGTTGATGACCGCGGTCTTCAATCCGCTGAAGGAGAAGTTCCAGCCGTCGTGCAGCATCGCCCGGGGAAAGGCGATGGCGTCGCGATCCCCCTGCCCGCTGAGCCGGTCGATCACCGGGCCGCCCGGATAGCCGAGGCCCATGTAGCGGGCCACCTTGTCGAAGGCCTCCCCCGCGGCGTCATCGAGAGTTGCCCCGAGCACCCGGTAGCGCAGACGGTCCTCCATCAGCACCAGCATGGTGTGGCCGCCGGACACGAGTATCACGACTACGGGCAGCTCCAAGCTCGGCTCGTCCAGGAAGGCGGCGTGGAGATGGGCCTCCAGATGATTGACGGCCACGAAGGGCACGTCCCACACCAGCGCCAGCGCCTTGGCCGCCGACACGCCGACGAGCAGCGCCCCCACCAGTCCCGGACCGGCCGTGGCCGCCACCGCCGCTATGTCGGAGTCCTCCAGCGCCGACTCCACCAGCGCCTGCGACATCACCGGCACGAGCCGCTCGACGTGGGCCCGTCCGGCGATCTCGGGGACGACGCCGCCGTAGCGGGCGTGCAAGTCCACCTGGCTGGACACCACCGAGGAGAGAACCTGCTGCCCGCCGGCCACCACCGCCGCGGCTGTCTCGTCGCAGGAGGTCTCGATGCCCAGGATCGCATCGCCTCGATGCCTCGCTCCGTTGCCCGCTCCGTTCTGCATCGTCCTCCTATCGGGTCGGCCTCGGGACCTGCGCGTCGGGGCGGCGCAGGTAGAGGGGCTGGATCTCGTCAGGTCGCACGAACTCCTCCCGCATGGCCAGAGCGTGCGCCAGCAGCACCAGCGACTCGGCCGAGGGGTGGGCGAAGCCCGGGTCGGCCAACTCGACGCCGCGCAGGCCCTCGAGCATGGAGGCGTAGAGCACCGCCCCGTCCCCGACTACAAGCGTCTCGTCGTCGCTGGCCAGGATCTGAGACACGACGTGGTCGGGGGCAGCGACCTTGGGGTCGCTCAGTCGCTGGACCCCTCCGGGAAGGCAGCCGTACCGGGCGTGGAATACCTCGCCGCGGCGGGCGTCGATCATCACCGTGATGGTGCGGCCCGCATGGCGCAACGGGTACGCGACCAGGTCGAGGCTGCTGACCGCGACCGCGGGCACCCTCAGGGCGTGTGCCATGGTTATGGCGGTGGTCACCCCCACCCGTAGACCCGTGTAGAGGCCCGGGCCGACATCGACCGCGACCGCGCCCAGGTCTCGCAGCGAGACGCCGGCGTGAGCGCAGGCCGCCTCTATCTGGGGAGCGAGCAACTCGGCATGGCGGCGCTCGCGGGTGGCCTGAACCGAGGCGCGCACGCCCTCATGGCCTCCGATGGCGCAGCCGACACGGCCGGTGGCCGACTCGATCCCGAGTATCAGCACGGCGAGGCCCAGGGTTCGAGGGCGGCGCTCAACCGATCGGTGCGGCGCTGCCATGACTCGCCGTGGCCGCGCAGTTCGAAGCTGCGGTCGTTGTCGCCCGCGCCGAAGCGGATCGTGACCGACAGGTGCTCGGCGCCGAGTGCCGACGAGATGGTGTCACCCCATTCCACGAGGGTCACTCCGTCGTCGAGGAGTTCGGGGAGGGCGAGGTCGTTGACCTCCTCCGGGCAGTCGAAGCGATATACGTCCAGATGGTTGACCACCAGGCGGCCCTCGTACCGGTTGGCCAGTGTGAAGGTGGGGCTGGTGACGGGGGCGGTCACGCCGAGGGTGGCCGCGAAACCCTGCACGAAGGCGGTCTTGCCCGCGCCGAGGTCCCCGACGAGCACCACCACGTCTCCGGTGTCCACCACCGCCGCGACAGCCCCGCCGAGGGCTCTCGTCTCGTCGACGGCGGCCGTGCTACACGCGATCATCCGGGCCTTGAGTGGCCGAGCGGCGCGCTGATCTCACCCTTCAATCGTACCGACGGCGCTACCTACAGCCTTGGCCACTGCGGCCACTGCAAGGAGCCGCACGTCGTCAGCGTCGGCGGTTGCTTCCCCCGTGGCTGCGACCACTACCGCATCGCCGTCGGAGCGGGAGTGGGCCGGCACCAGGGTCCGGGCCAGCCCGTCGTGGCCTCCCTGGGACACCCAGAAGCAGTCGAGCTTGGTCAGAGCGGCGTTGGTGACCACCGCGCACAGGGTTGTATTGGCGAACGGTTGGGCCCGGCCCTCCCACCGTTCGAATGTGCCGGCCTCGACCTGCTCCAGTATTCGCTGCGATTCCGGCGGTGGGCTGCCGGCTGCGTTGAGGGCCACGACCGCGCTGACGACCAGTTCGTCGCGGCGGGCGGAGGCGATCCCGAGCCCGCCGGGCTCGGCGCTCTCGGCGCCGAGCCACTTGGAGACTGTGGCCCCGGTGCCGGCTCCGACCGCGCCGGTCTCCGATGCGGCGGCCCGGTTCGTGGCCGCGTGCCGACCGGCGGCTGCGTCGGGGCGTACGGCCGCATCCCCCACGCCCAGGTCGTACAGGGCCATGGCCACCACGATGGGCACCGGACCGTGGGGGGTGTCGAACCCCCGGCCTTCGGCCTCCAGGACCTCCATCACACCGTCGGCCGCGGCCAGCCCGAAGGCCGAACCGCCGGTGAGCACCACCGCGTCGACGTGCTCGACGAGCCGTTCGGGTGCCAGCAGTGCGAAGTCGCGGGTGGCGGGAGCGCCGCCGCGGACCTCACCGGAGGCGGTCGTGCCGGTCGGGAGAACGATCACGGTGCATCCGGTGCGGGCCGCCGGATCGGTCCAATGACCGATCTCCACACCGGGGATCTGCAGGTCGACCGGCATGTGCGAACCTACACGCTCTCTAGCGCACCTGCACCAAGTGCGAACCTATACGACGGCCCTGGGCACCCGGGAGGAGATCGAGGTCAGGACCTCGTAGGCGATGGTGCCGAGGCGCAGGGCCACCTCGGTCGCGGTGACTTCCTCGCGGCCCTGCCGGCCGATGAGAACGACCTCGTCACCGACCGTGGCCTCGCCCGCGATGGCCGGATCGAGGTCGACCATCAACTGGTCCATCGTCACCGCGCCCACGATCGGGCACCGGCGGCCGCGTACCAGCACTTCAACCCCGGCCGAGCCGCTGTCACGGCGCACGCCGTCGGCGTATCCGAGGGCGACGGTGGCGACCCGTGTGGGCTGGTCGGCCCGCCAATGCCGTCCGTAGGACACGGTCTCACCTGCAGCCACGGTCCGCACCGCGGTCACCCGCGACACCAGTTCGAGCGCGGGCTCAAGTTCGATGGCGCCCTCGAGCTCCGGCGAGGGAGGGACACCGTAGATGGCGATGCCGGTCCGGACCATGTCGCGGCGGGCGTCGGGATGGGCCAGCAGCCCCGCCGAGTTGGCGGCGTGCACGATGCCGGTGGGCAGGCCGTCTCGCCGCAACGCGGCCAGGGCCCCATCGAAACGGGCCACCTGCTCTGCCGTGAACGGATCGTTGGGGACGTCCGCGATCGCGAGATGCGTCCACACGCCTTCGAGGCGGAGCCGCTCTCCGGCCGCTCGCAGTGCTCCGGATACCGCTTCGAGTTCGGTGGGCAGCGCGCCCATCCGGTGCATGCCGGTGTCCACCTTGAGATGGACGGCGCGGGTCGGTCCCGGTGCAGTGGCCAGCGCCTCGATCCCCGCGGCCGACGCCACTGTGAACCGGACCCGTCCCGGGCAGCTGACGCGCGCACCGGCCGCGAGCCCGGGGGCGACCTCGGACAGCACCAGAACGGGTGCGTCGCTGCCGGCCATCTCGGCGGCTTCGGCCACCTCCAGCGCCTCGGGGATCGTGGCCACACCCAGCCACGACGCACCCCCCGCCAGGGCAGCTCGGGCCGCGGCAACGGCGCCGTGCCCGTAGCCATCGGCCTTGACGACCGCGCACAGGCCGGCGCGGCCGGCTCGCTCAGCCAGGCGCCGGACGTTCGCCTCGATGGCGGCGCTCCGAACCCTCACCAGGCGCGCCGTAAGGCCGGAGGCGCTCATACTGCCGCCACGCTCACGACCGGCCGCCAACGAACCAACCGTCGCACCGAATTGGCAGCACAACGCACGCATACCGTGCAAAAACACTGCCAATTGAATTCATGTGACAACGCCGACCCGCCCATGGCGTGACGGTCCTCAGGGCGTCGAGGAGGTCACTGGCCAGGAGGCGGGCGCCGCTGATCGCGGATGCGGCCCGTCCGTGAAGGTGGGCGGCTTCGGCCACCCGGTCGACCAGACGCTCGGGCCCGAACGCGGCCAGGCGACCCGCGATCATGCCGGTGAGGACGTCGCCGGTGCCCGCGGTGGCCAGCCTCGCGTCGCCGCTGGACACGATCCTGATCCGTCCCGTCGGGTCGGCCACCACGGTGGGACCGCCCTTGAGCAGCACCACAGTTCCCAGCTGAGCGGCGGCGGCCCGGGCCGCCGCGATGCGGTCCGGACCGGGTCGCATCTCCACCAGCGCTTCGAGCTCGGCGTCGTGGGGCGTCAGAACGGTTAGAACCGAGTTGCGGCTGCGCTGGTCCATGACCGGGGCAACCGCGGGATCGTGCAGCAGGCGCAGGCCGTCGGCGTCGATCACCGTCGGCAGGTCCAGCGCGAGTGCGTCCGCGAGGCGGGTCGCGGCCTGCTGATCGGTGCCCAGCCCCGGTCCGGCCGCGCACACCCGGAAGCGGGCGGCGTCAACGGCCAGGGGCGGCTCGGATCGCACTACCTCGATGGGCGAGACCACCCCCGCCGCGGCGGGCGCGCTGAGATGGACCATGCGGGCTCCGCTGCGCAGCGTCGCGGAGCAGGCCAGCGACGCGGCGCCACCCATGCCGGGCGAGCCGGCCACGACCAGCGCGGCGGCATGCCACTTGTGGGTTGCACCCGTGCCGGCGGGCAGCGCCTCGACATCGTCGTCAGTGAACAGCGCGCAGGCGTCGCCATCGTCGTCGCCGACGGCAAGGCCGATGTCGGCGACGGTCGTGGTGCCGCAGGCGGCCGATCCCTCGCCGAACAGCAGGCCCGGCTTGAGAGCCGCGAAGGTGACCGTCCGCTGGGCCGGCCACACCGGCCCGCCCAGCACCGCGCCGGTGAGCCCGTCGAGCCCGCTGGGTATGTCGACGGCCAGCACCGGCGCGTCGGGCCGGCCACGCTCGGGCGGCGCATATGGACGGGAGAGTCCCGTTCCGAAGGCCGCGTCGATGTACAGGTCCGCCGGCGGAAGGGCCTCGGGAGCATCGATGGCGGAGAACACCCGGACCCGCATGCCTCGCCGCCGGAGCCGGCGGGCCGCGGCCCGCCCGTCGGCGCCGTTGTTGCCGGGCCCGGCCAGCACCACCACCCGGCGCCCGTACCGCCCGCCCATCATCTCGACCGCGGCCCGAGCCACCGCCGCTCCGGCCCGCTCGATCAGCACATCGACTGGTTCGGGAGCAGCCGCGTCGATCTCAGCCATCCGACCCGGCGTGACGACCGGGATCATCGAGCCAGCGCGACGACGGTCGCCTGGGCGAGATGGTCGGCATGCGACAGGGAGACGAGCCAACGGCTGACGCCGTGCCCGGCCGCAGTGGACCGGGCCGCACCGTGGAGCACGAGCTCCGGACGGCCGTCGTCGTCGCGGACCACCTCGATCTCGGCCATGCGCATCCCGCCCAACCCGTATCCGAGAGCCTTGAGAGCGGCCTCCTTGGCCGCGAACCGCGCCGCCAGCCGGGCCGCCGGATCGATGGCCCGTTGGGCGTAGGTTCGCTCGCCTGCGGTGAACAGCCGGTCGGCCACCGACGGCCGCCGCCGCAGCACGGTGCGGAAGCGGTCGACGTCGACCAGATCGGTGCCGATCCCTACCACCCCGGCTTCGGACGAGCCCCTGACGCCCTCGGTCACCCCCACAACGATACCTAGTGTCCTGATTGGCGAGTTCGTGGGGTTGTTTGTGGTATGGTGGGTGCGGCTGCGGGCGGTGATTGGAGGCGGTGGTGGCCAGGGGCCGTCGTGCTGTGGAGGTCGTGCTCACAGATGTGGAGCGCGAGACGTTGGAGCGCTGGGCGCGGCGGCGCAAGTCGTCGCAGGCTCTGGCTCTGCGGTGCCGGATCGTTCTGGGCGCCGCCGCGGGGGAGACGAACAAGTCGATCGCGGCGGAGCTGGGGTGCGTGGAGGCGACGGTGTCGAAGTGGCGGCGCCGGTTCGCCGAGCGCCGATTGGACGGGCTGGCCGACGAGCCGCGGCCGGAGCCGCCGCGCACGATCGGCGACGAGGTGGTCGAGGAGGTGATCGTGCGCACCCTCGAGGGGGCGCCTTGGGGGCGCGACGCACTGGTCGACGCGGTCGATGGCCGCCGCGGCGGGGGTCTCGGCGTGGTCGGTGCATCGCATATGGCGCGCCTTCGGGCTCAAGCCGCACCTCACAGAGGAGTTCAAGGTGTCGCCGGACCCGCAGTTCATAGAGAAGGTCAGAGACGTCGTCGGGCTGTACCTGAACCCGCCTGAGGCCGCGGTGGTGCTCTGCGTGGACGAGAAGACCGGCATCCAGGCGCTGGACCGCGCCGCGCCGGTGCTTCCTCTGATGCCCGGCACGCCCCAGCGGCGCGCCCACGACTACCGCCGGCACGGCGCCACCGACCTGTTCGCCGCGCTCGACACGGCCTCGGGCAAGGTCATCGCATCGATGACCGCACCGCACCGGGCCGAGGAGTTCCGCAAGTTCCTGGACCTCATCGACAAAGAGGTCCCCGACGGTCTCGACGTGCGCATCGTGCTGGACAACGTCTCCACCCACAAAACCGCCATGATCCAGCGCTGGCGGCTTCGCCACCCCCGCTTCAAGTTCCACTTCACCCCCACCTACAGCTCCTGGATGAACCTCGTCGAGCGCTGGTTCTCAGAGCTCACCACCAAACGGCTGCGCCGCGGGACCCACACCTCGGTGCGCGACCTCAAGGCATCCATCAACGCCTGGACCGACAACTGGAACCAGGACCCCCGCCCCTTCGTGTGGCACAAGAGCGCCGACGAGATATTCGAGACCATGGCCACATACCTACAACGAATTCCCCAAACAGGACACTAGTGTCCTGAGTCATTAGTTCGGGTTGTTGTTGTGGTATGGTGGGTGCGGCTGCGGGCGGTGATTGGAGGCAGTCGTGGCCAGGGGCCGTCGTGCTGTGGAGGTCGTGCTCACAGATGTGGAGCGTGAGACGCTCGAGCGGTGGGCGAGGCGGCGCGGGTCGTCGCAGGCGCTTGCTTTGCGGTGCCGGATCGTTCTGGGCGCCGCCGGGGGGCAGACGAACAAGTCGGTCGCGGCGGCGCTGGGCTGTTCGGCGGCGACGGTGTCGAGGTGGCGGCGGCGGTTCGCGGTGCGCCGCCTGGACGGCCTCAGCGACGAGCCCCGGCCGGGCGCGCCGCGCACTGTGGGCGACGACAAGGTCGAGGAGGTGATCGTGCGCACCCTCGAGGAGGCCCCGGCGGGCGCGACGCGCTGGTCGACGCGGTCGATGGCGGCGCGGGTCGGGGTGTCGCAGTCGACGGTGTCGCGGATCTGGCGGGCCTTCGGGCTCAAGCCGCACCTGGTGGAGGACTTCAAGGTGTCGCCTGACCCGCAGTTCATAGAGAAGGTCAGAGACATCGTGGGTCTGTATCTGAACCCGCCGGAGGCCGCGGTGGTGCTCTGCGCCGACGAGAAGACCCAGATCCAGGCGCTGGACCGCTCCGCGCCGGTCCTTCCGCTGCTGCCGGGCGCGCCCCAGCGGCGCACCCACGACTACCGCCGTCACGGCACCACCGACCTGTTCGCCGCGCTCGACGCCGCCACGGGCAAAGTCATCGCCCAGATGACCGCCCGGCACCGAAGCGAGGAGTTCCGAAAGTTCCTCAACCGGATCGACAAGCAAGTCCCAGAGCACCTCGCCGTGCACGTCATATTGGACAACTCCTCGATCCACAAGAGCGCGACGATCCAACGGTGGCTCCTGCGCCACCGGCGTTTCGAGTTCCACTTCACCCCCACCTACTCGAGCTGGATGAACCTCGTCGAGCGCTGGTTCTCAGAGCTCACCACCAAACAGATCCGCCGCGGCACCCACACCTCGGTCAAAGAACTAACCGAGTCCATCCAATCCTGGATCGACCACTGGAACCACCACCCCCGCCCCTTCGTGTGGCACAAGACCGCCGACCAGATCTTCGAGACCATGGCCACATACCTACAACGAATCCCTGACTCAGGACACTAGGAGACTGTTGAATAATCCGGTCGGGGTGCTCGCGTTTGTGGTGGCGGGGTGGGAGAATTGGGGGTATGCAGGGCACTGAGGGACCGGATCGGGAGTTGTTGGACGCGCTGGGGCTGTGCGGGCATCTGGTGGGTGAGGGGTCGGTGTGTCGGTTCTTGGCCGAGAACCGGCGCGGGCTGTTCCCCGATGAGATTTTCGCGGATCTGTTCGGTGCGCGGGGCCGGCCGTCGGTGCCGGGGGCTGTGGTGGCGACGGTGTTGGTGTTGCAGGCTCTGGAGGGCTGCTCTGACCGTGAGGCCGCGGAGCGGCTGCGGTGCGATCTGCGCTGGAAGGCCGCGGCGGGTCTGTCGGTTGACGATGGGGGGTTCCATTACAGCGTGTTGTCGCTGTGGCGGGAGCGGCTGCGCGCCGGCGCCCGCCCGGAGCGGATCTTCGACGCGGTGCGCGAGCTGGCCGCTTGCTGCGGGGCGCTGTCGGGGAGCCGCCGCAGGGCGCTTGACTCCACGGTGCTGTATGACGCGGTCGCTGCCCAGGACACCTACACGATGATCGCGGCGGCGATCCGGCGCTGCCGCCGGCTGGTGGCCGCTGCGGCGGGCTTGGAGCTGATGGATGACTACGACGGCCGCGCCAAGCCTCGCTGCGACTGGGGCGACCCCGTCGAGCGGGCCTGGCTGATCGACGAGCTGGTCGGCGACGCCGAAGCGGTGCTGGCCGCCGTCGATGGCAATGTTCTGGGCGTAGAGGTACGTGCTATTCGACGTGTCGAGTATCGGCTCGAGTCTCCCCTCGATTCCCGGTACATGGCCGGTCCCGCTGGCGAATATCACTGATCCTCCAGTCGCGACGGTCTCCACGCTCACGTCGAGCGGTCCCTGCGCTGGCACCCAGCCTCTTGCGACCGTGGCCCTGATCCCCTCTCCGGCAACGAACACCTCCATCGGCAGATCAGACGTGTACAACTTGAGGCGCGCCAGTCCGGCGCTGTCGCTTGTGGCCGACTGCCAGGTGTTGTTGGGGAACAGCGCCAGCACGGCGACGCCCTCGACGGGCTCGCCGCCGCACACGACCCGCACCGCGACATCGGCATTGAACCGCCGCAGCGCCTCGGCGAACTGCGTGAAGGGCACGATCTCGCAGTCGCCCCGCATCTGCGCAGGGGATCCACCGTAAACGAGCGTCTTGGCTGCCACGTTCGGCAGCAGCGTCGCGATGCCGTCGAGCGGACGCAGGAACCTTGACGTCACGGTGGCGCCCGACTTGGCTCAACGGCATTGATTCCGCGCTCGGTCTCATAGAAGAGGTCGCACCCCTCGCCACGCGAGTCCCGCAAGAACGACAGCCGGGGCTCGCGGCCTCGGTTGTGGCAGTGCTTGACAGCCTCGGCGACCACCATATTCTCAAAGAGTTCTCCTCGCAGCGGATGGGTCATGACCTGGCCGGCGCTCTCAATCCCGAGCAGGTAGGCGGCGAGACCGACATCGTAGAAGTAGAGCTTGGGCGACTTCACCAGGCACTTGCGGATATCGGCCGCATACGGCGGCAGCATGAACGCGATATAGCTGCGTTCAAGCAGCGTCAGCCATTGCCGGACAGTGGTGTGCGATACACCCACATCGTCGGCGAGGGCCGAAAGATTCGTCAGGCGGCCCACTCGTCCCGCGCACAGTGCCACGAAGCGTCGGAACGAGGAGAGGTTCCCCACCCCGCCCATGCGGCGCACGTCACGCTCGACATAGGTGTCGAAGTAGTCGCCTAGCGCCTGGGGCGGCTCAAGCTCGTTCATCTGGCACCCGAAGGTACGGATGGCGTAGGTCCGCACACCCCCAGGCCACGCCCCCAGTCCCCGCCAACCCGCAAGCCCTCGGCAGGGCCGCTCGTGCTTCGATGCAGACGGCAGGCGTCGGCGGTTGATGGCTTGGAGGCTCCGGGGCGCTCTCAGAGGCGCGGCAACCCCACACTGACCCCGCTCCTGCAATACATTGGCAAGTCCCGGCGGCAATATCCCCGATCAGCCTCGGAGGCAAGCATGAGTCGAGATGAACGAACGCAGCCACCGGGCGGCGCCGACGCGGGCAGCCGGGCTGCTCGCAGCGCTGCCGGGAGGAGACCGGGTGGGGCCATGCCCACACAGCGAAGGAACTTGCTCGCGGGGGCGGGCGTGATCGTGATCCTCCTCGCGGCGGTGGTCGTCTGGTTGCAAACCCGAGGGGGCGATTCAGCGTCGGACACGGACGTCGCTGCGGCAGAGAGCCGGGCGGCGGTCGCTGAGAGCCGGTTGGCCGAAGCCGAGGAGGCCGCAGCGGCTGACCGCGCCGCAGCGGCCGCCCTGCGGACCGACGCGCAGGCCACCACCGCGGTGGTGGAGAAGCTCCAGGCCGATCTCGAAGCTGCCCGGCAGGCCCAGCGCGATGCCATCTCCGCGGCCGGACGCGACTCCGACCAGGCCGAGGCCCAGCTGGCGAGCCTCCGCGACTTGCTCGACACTGCCACGCAGGAGGCCGCGACCGCAGTCTCCGCTCTCGAAGAAGCCGAGCAGACGCTGCAAGACAATCAGGCCAGCCGCGAGTGGTGCAACGAGCAGCTGGCCCATGCCAGCCCGATGCGCCAGCTACAGGAGATCGCTGAGGAGATCCTGGGCGTGGCCGCACCGGACCTGCCGCTGTTGGGAGAGGGCGAGCAGCTCGCCCCGATCTCTTCCGGCGAGAGGCTGTTGCCGTGGCTCTCGGGCCCGGATGTGCTGCGGATCGTCTTCGACGAGATGCGCTTCTATCAGCAGGCCCGGTTCGACTTCCTGGATCGGGAGTGTGGCCTGGGCGAGCACGCGACCCCGACGGAAGCGGCCGTGTAAGCCGAGAGCCAGCCCTAGACCCGACGCGGGAATGACCCCGCTGCGACGCGGCCGGCTCTCAGCTATGCACGCCCTCTGAGCCTGGATCCACCGGTTCGGTGTGGCCGGTGGGGTTGGCGCGTCCACCGGAAAGGCCTCCTGACATGGGAGAATGCTGTTTGGAATAACCGTCATTCTGGCCATGTGAGGAGGCACTTCCTGTGAGCAGCGTAGCCGGTGGGATCGACGGAATCGAGGCGGTGTTCGACGACGCTTCGCTGGTGGCCGACGCGGGGCTGTTGTTGGCGGGCACGGTGATGGGCCGTCTGGGTTTGGCGGCGCTCATCGATGCGGTGGTGCGCCCGCCCGGCGCGGGCCGCGGGGCCGGTGCGAAGGCGCTGTCGGTGGCGGCGTCGACCCTCAAATCCCAACTCGGCCTCGAACGCCACCACGGCCGCACCCGGCCAGGCGTCGCCGCGCGCGTCCTGCAACGCCTCCTCGCGCTCACCGCAGCGATCTGGCGCAACCCAACCACCCAACAACCCGGCCCCGCCCGCTCCCTGATCGCCTACGACCGCTGACCCCTTGGAACTAACCGTCTAGTTCTAACGTAAGGCCAGTTATTCGGCTTGGCGTAGAAGTATTGGACTTAGGATGTAAGTATGGGTTTGGGCATCGAGCCGGGGGGTTTGTCCGCGCGGCGCCGACGTGATCTTGCCATGCTGTTCGGGGCGGGGCAACGGACGGTCACGGTGGATGATGCTGCCGCAGCGTTGGGGGTCGGTCGCGAGTCTGCTGCACGTCGGTTGTCGGCCTTGGCATCAAACGGATGGCTGAGGCGGGTCCGGCGCGGTCTGTACATCGCGGTGCCGGTGGATGCCCGCGATCCGGCGACCTGGAGCGAGGACCCTTGGTATCTGGCTGACCTGGTGTGGGATCCGTGCTACATCGCCGGGTGGTCAGCCGCGAGTCACTGGGCGTTCACCGACCAGATCTTCCGCGCCACGGTCGTCGCCACCGCGCAGCGGGTGCGCCGGGTCGATCAGGAACTGGCCGATGCCAGCTATCTGGTCCATCACGTTGGCGCCGACCGTCTTGAGTGGGGACTCGTTGGCGAGTGGCGCGGCGACCGGAAGGTCAAGGTGTCCAGTCGGGAGCGCACGGTCGCCGAAATGTTGTCGGATCCGACGCTCGGTGGCGGCATCCGCCACACGATGGAGGTCCTCGACGCGCTGCTTTCGGTGGCGAGGCTTGAGGATCTTGTGGATGCCATCGAAAGGCTCGACAACGGCGCTGCGATCAAGCGGCTCGGCTATCTGCTGGAGGTGCTGGGCCAAGAAACCGCCGCGCTAGTGCGGCCCCTGACCTCAGGGTTTCCTCTGCTGGACCCGTCGCTGCCATCGGGGGGCAAGCGGTCGGCCCGATGGGGCCTGAGGATCAACGCAGACGTGTCGGCGTGATCACCAACCGAGAGATCGCCAACCTCGCGGGCGAGTGGCGGCTAGCCCACCAGGTGGTCGAGAAGGACTACGTCCTCGGCTGGCTCCTCGCTGCCATCGCAGAGCACCCGCAGACCCGGTCGTGGGCGTTCAAGGGCGGGACATGCCTTCGGAAGTGCTGGTTCGAGACGTACCGGTTCTCCGAGGACCTCGACTTCACAGTCGCGGAATCCGACCTCGACATTGGGCGGTTGGGGGAGACGTTCACAGAGATCGCCTCGTGGCTGGACGACAGGTGCGGCTTGCGGCTGACCTTGGACAACGGATCGTTCCGCCAGCGCCAGAACAGGAGAGGCAAACCGACGATCGAAGGACGCCTCGGGTACCTCGGACCGCTTGGTATGCCCACCCCACCCAAGGTCAAGCTCGACCTCACAGCCGATGAAGTCATCGTGCGACGCCTTGAGGCAAGACCTTTGCTGCACCCATTCAGCGACGCACCGTCGAGTTCTGCCGTCGGTCACCTCGCCCGGGTGGTCTGCTACTCGCTTCCCGAGCTTCTGGGAGAGAAGATCAGAGCACTCGCTGAGCGGTGCCGGCCCCGCGACCTCTACGACATCGTCCACACCCATCGTCGTCCAGACCTGATCGGCCGGGCCGACGATGTGGTTCGGATTCTCGCAGCGAAGTGCGGCCACGCAGGCATCGGCACGCCGACGCTCGCCACGATCCGCTCCACTCCGTTCCGAGACGAGATCGAGACCGAGTGGTCGAACATGCTCGGCCATCAGCTGCCCCACCTGCCCAGCTTCGACGACTTCTGGTCCCAACTCGACGCCATCTTCGCCTGGCTCGACGGAAGCCGGCCGCTGCCGCAGCTACCAGAGATCCAGCCGACCGAGCCCGTCGCTGACTGGCGAGCAGCCCGGCACATGACCTCATGGCAACAGCGCTCGCCGATCGAGCTCATGCGATTCGCTGGAGCCAACCGCCTCAAGGTCACTATCGACTATCACCCCGCAGAAGGCCGAATCGGGCCACGCACGGTCGAGCCCTACTCCCTGCGCCGCTCGCAACAAGGGAAACTGCTGGTCTTCGTCGTCAATGACAGAGGACATCTCCGCTGCTACCGTGCCGACCGCATCCGCGCAGTCAGCGTCGAATCCGAGAGCTTCACCCCCCGCTACCGCGTCGAGTTCTAGATGCGTGGTTGAGTCGAGGCTGGCAGCACCTGCGGGGCGGCTCGGCTAGCTGGCGGGTCCTTTGGTCCATAGTTGTAGGGCCAGTACTGCGGCGGCGCCGGCTACTAGGCCCGGCGCCCAGCGGACTTTGGCGTGGCGGCCGTGGCGGATCAGGGCGAACACCGCCACCGGCCACTCGGCCAGGGCGCCGGCCATCAGCGCCCACCACGCCCAGGCCAGCCCCCACCAGCCGGCCAGCAGGCTGTTGACCACGATGAGGCGCACATCGCCGAAGCCGATCTTGTCTGGCCACAGCCGGTACACGACCTCCAGCAGCGCCATAACCGAGGCGGCGCCCGCCACCGCCCAGCCGAACCGGCCCAGATCGCCGGCCGCCGCCGACGCGGCGGCCAGCAGGACAGCCACCGCCGAGCCGGCGGCCCACACGGCACGGCGCGGTATCACAGCGCGGCGCAAGTCGGTGTATGAGACGTAGACCGCCAGCACCGCCCACACCGCCACCGCGGCCCACACCAGCGCGGCGCTCACCTAGCCGCTCAGCCTCTCGGGCGGCCGCTGGGCGTGCCGTCGATCATGTGGAGCTGCGGATCGGCCTTGAGTCCGGGCGCGGCGGGCGCCTCGCGGTCCGCGAGCCCAGCCGGGTCCATGCGAGTGTCGCGCAACGCACAGCGAAGGCACGCTGCGGACGGCTGACGGGGCCAGAGCCCAGCTTGTGGGCGCGGGGACGGCCGGAGGCAGTCCGGGGGACTGCGGGGGTGCCAGAGCCCAGCCGGAGTCCAGCGTGTGGGCGCATTTTGGGACATCTCTTCCGCCTCCGAGCCGCTCGGGGCACAGTGTGCCACGCCCTCGGGGCGACGCCGGCAGAGGGAGCGAGGCCTGCCTTCGTGGGCGGCGCACTGGCCATTGACAGGGCTTGCGGTGTGGGGGACGGAAGCGGTATAATGCCCGGATGACATTGAAACCTCAATGTCGGATTGAAACCTCAATACAGGAACAAACCATCCAGCCAATAGAGCCAAGGGAGACCCCAATGCTCAAGATCCGATCCACTACCCCCCCCCCCGGAGGCGCGGCACTAGGGGCCTCCCCCCCCCCCCGCAAGCGTGACGAAAGCGGTCTGACCACTCTCGAGTGGCTTTTGATCGTCGCCGCCGTTGCTGGACTGGCCGCCTTGGCCGTTGTACTGGTCCAGAACGTAGTCAGCGACACCTCTGAACAAATAGAAGGCTCCAGCGCCCGCACAACAGCGGCAGAAGTAGCCGCTGCGTCCATTGTGGCAGATGCCGGTTTGGATGATGGCGGCGACCAATACGATACGTGGGCCAACTGGGTGCGGTACTTCGACGAGAAATGCCGCAGAATAGAGATCACCTACGGTGATATCCCCGGCCTTGACGTCGACTCAGCATGGGCGAGGCCTACCAACAAGGCCGCAACTGATATGCCCTCAGCTGCGGAACTCAACGGTGCTAACGCCGCAGCCGCGACTGCCACCAAGGCTCAAGCAAAGTGTGAGATTATTGGCTAGAACCCGACCTTGAGTGGTTGTTGTGCCGGGATCTTCGTGGCTGTGTGGCACGAGGCTTGTGGTCGTCGGGATAGTCGTCGGGGCGAGAGTTGCCTTTGGGCTCTCTCGCCCCGGCGGCGACGCGCTCCGGTGTCCTGCTACGGCGTGCTAGGCGTGTTGATGGTGGCTGGCTCGGCTTGGGGACTCCCGCCGTGGGTGGCCCTTGCGAACCGGGTGGGGCGCTGATTCATCGTGGTTGCGTTGCGGAGTTTGCGGTCTTCTGAGCCGGAGCAGTTTGACGACTCGGCTGAGCCCGACGACGCGGTGGAGTCTGTCGTTGATGCGGCCGTGTCCGGTGAGGCGCCCGTGTTGAACATTCGCCATATTCAGGGGGCTGAGGTGTCGGCGGGGTCGGTTGCGTATTCCGCTGATCCATACGACGAGGAGGGCATGCCGATCCCGGCGCCTCAGGGGCCTACGGCGGCGCCGCCTGACAGGCGGGGCCGGCGGATGCGGGCGGGCACCAAGCGGGCCCTGTTCGTGGCGCTGGGGGTCGTGGTGCTGTTGTTGAGCGTGCTTGGGTTCTACATCACCTCCGATGTGTTCGACAGCCGCACTCAGGTGATGGTGGCCGCTGGGCCTATCGAGGCGGGCCAGATCCTTGCGTTCACTGATTTCGGTTTCGATGAGGCGGCGATCGGTTCGATCCCGCATCTGCCGTGGACTTCTGATTCGGCGTACCAGTTCGAGGGGATGGTGGCTCTGCAGCCCATCCCGGCGGGCGCTTTGGTGCGCGCCGACATGTTCACCGCGGCGGAGACGGTGCCGGTGGGCGTGGAGCTCGAGGCGATCGTGCCGCTGGATCTGACCCTGGTGACCGGGTCGGTGTTCGAGGGCACCACGGTGCTGCTGGTCGATCCCGGCGTCGAGCCCACCGAGAGCGCTGAGGGCCGGCCGCGGCGGGTGGTGCGCGAGTTCGAGTTGACCAACTTCGACGAATCGGCCAATCAGATGCAGCTGTTCGTGTCGCCAGAGGAGTGGGCCGAGTGGGACTCGCTGCTCGACGAGGTGGGCGGCACGCTGATGGTGGTCGATCTCGGGGTCGGCGCGGAGCCCGCCGAGACCGCTCGGCGCCTCGACACGGTGTGGTTGACGCAGTGGACCACCGCGGCACAGGAGACGCTGCGGGCCGCCGATGAGGCGGCCGGGGTGGTGGAGATGGCGCCCGGGGAGTTGGAGGTGATCGTGGCCCTCGACGCCAGCCTGTCGCCCTCCGGGGTGTCCGACGGCGACACGGTGCTGCTGATCGATCCGGGGGCGGTGCCGGCCCCTGGTGCGCCGGGGCGGCCGCGGTCGGTGATCAGCACGCTGGTGCTGGAGAACTACAGCAACGGCCAGATGCGGATCTACGTGCCGCCCGAGGAGTGGGTGTACTGGCAGTCGCTGCCCGAGCAGCTCGGCACCACCCCGCAGGTGCTCCCCGTGATCGAGGGAACCGACATCGACTTGATGATCGAAGAGCTCAACACGCTGTGGCGCGAGGCCTGGCGCGAAGCCCTCGCAGCAGCATCATGACCACAGCGGCCCGACACGGCCCGAACGCCGGGCGGGAGCGGCGACGGTGCTAGCGGTCTTGGGTGCTGGCGGGGCTCACCTTGATGCGGGGGCGGTGGCGATGGCTTTGGCGCGGTGCTACAGCGATGCGGGCAGCGAGGTGCTGCTGGTGGACGCCGATCCCTTCGGGGCGCAGTTGGCGGAGCGGTTGGGCGAGGCCGTCGGGGCCGATTTCTCGCCCACTGTGCGGGGGCTGCCGTCGCTGATCGTGGCCCGCAAGCCGCTGACTTTGAGGCTGCTGGCCGACCACTGCTACAGCGTCGACGGCGGCGGGCAGCTGTGGGCTCTGTTCGCGCCCACCAGCGCGGCGGGGGGACAGTTCGCGGTCCAATGGCTGGCCGAGCGGGCCGACGACTTGGCTGCGGTGCACCGCGAGCGCACGGTGGTGGTGTCGGCGGCGCTCGACGGCGAAGCCGACAGTCTGGGGCCTCTGCTTCAGGCGGCGGCGGCAGTGCTGGTGGTGGCCGAGGTCGAGCACCAACACCAGGCCGAGATGCTGCGGGCCCGGATCCACCGCGCCGCCCCGGACGGGGCGGCGAACCTGCACCGGCTGTTGGCGGTGGCGGGCTACTCGCCGTTCGGTGACGGCGAGATCGAGGCGTTGACGGGGCTGGAGGTGGCGGCCCGTCTGCCGCTGCTGGGCGACGAGCAGGTGCTGCGCGGCCAGCGCGGCCGCCGCGAGCGGCACTTCTTCGCGGTGCTCGACGAGTTGGCCGACCTTGCCGCGGCCAGGCTGAGCCTCAACTCGTCGATCCCGGCAGCGGCACCCGGCAAAGCCACAGCGCCCGGCGAGGACGCGGCATCCGCCACCGCCGCCGAAGCGCTGCGGGGCGGTATCGCTCGGCTCGCGGCCGGCCAGGTGGCCTGACCGTGACCGGGGCGCAGGGCAGCGGGGATTCGGTGGTGGCCGGGCCGAGCGAGCAGATGCATTCGGTGGTGGCCGTGGCGCAGGGCTGGGTGGCCTGGCTGTGACCGGGGCGCAGGGCGGCGGGGATTCGGCGACTGCGCTGCGCGAGAGGATCTGGGCTGATGTGTTGCCGCAGGTGCAGGATTTCCGGCTCAACACGACTGTCGAGGACGCGGATCTTTCTGATGCGTGCCACGAGGTGGCCGAGGAGGCGATCCGCGCCGGGGAGGTGGCCGCAGTCAACTCTGAGGGCCTGATGCTCGCTGATGGGGACCTGGACTGGATGTGGGAGCAGCTCGCAGCCCTGCTGGGCGCCGGGCCGATGGAGCGGTTCCTGCGCCGGCCCGACGTGGAGAACATCTATGTGTTCGGCCCGCACCGGGCTGTGCTCGGGCTCACCGGCGGCCGCCAGGAGCACATCCGCGAGCCGGTGTTCGCCGACGACAAAGACATGATCCGCTATGTGTCGCATCTGGCCACCACCCACGGCCAGACGGGGCGGCGCTTCGACCAGTCGGCGCCGATGCTGGATTTGCGGCTGCGGACCGGCGAGCGGATCTTCGCGGCCATGGCGGTGTGCGGCACCCCGTTCTTGACGATCCGCTGCCACCGCCAGAAAGCGATCCGCATCGAGAACCTGATCAAGGGCGGATCAGTCTCTGAGCAGGCCGGAGAGTTCCTGCGGGCCGCGGTGAGCCACCCGGCGCCCGCGAACGTGCTGGTGTGCGGTGCGCTCGGGTCGGGCAAGACCACCCTGATGCGGGCCCTGCTGGCCGAGGTGGGCCCGCAGGAGATCGTGTGCACTCTCGAGCAGACGTTCGAGCTGTTCTTGGAGCAGAGCCATCCGCTGACGTTCGCGGTGGAGACCCGCGAGGCCAACAGCGACGGCTCCGGTGAGATCACCATGGACGAGCTGTCGAAGCGGTCGCTGCGCTCAGGAGCGGACCGGGTGATCGTGGGCGAGCTGCGCGGCTCGGAGGCGGCCACGTTCCTGTCGGCGTGCGGCACCGGATCGGACGGGTCGATGGCCACCATCCACGCCTCCTCGCCGCGTCAGGCGATGTCGCGGCTGGTGCGCTACTGCCTGGCGGCCAACACCGCCGCGTCGCAGTCGGCTCTGGTGCAGGAGGCCGCCGAGGTCATCCACCTCGTGGTGCATCTGCGCGGCGACCCCCGCATCGGGTTCCGCGGCGTCAACACCATAGCCGAGGTGGTCGGCTCGAAGGACGACCGCTTCGAGATGCACCACATCTTCGGGCGCCGCCAGCGCGGCGGAGAAATGACACTGTTCGGGCGGCCCCGCAACCCCGAGCTCATCGAACGCCTCGAAGAGGGCGGCCTCGACATCTCTGAGTGGCCCGAGGGCGAATGAGACAGAACACGAGCACACACCCCAGCCCGCCGGCTCGGCGCTCAACATGGTGACAGCCGCAGCCTTGGGCATCCCCGCGGCCGCGGGGCGGCGCCGGCCGGCCTGAGGGCGTGGGGATGCGGGCAGCGGAAGCCTTCGGCACGCCCGTAGCCGCGGTGAGTGGATGCTGACGGCGGCGGCGTTCGGGGTCCTCGCAGCCGCGGGGGTGGCGCTGGTGGCGCTGTCGGGCGCGCTGGTGAAGCTGCCGCCCCGGAACCGCCGCCGCGACGCCCAGAAGTTCGGCGCCGCAGCCAAACCGGCGAGGGCCACCAAACCGCTCGCTTTGGTGCAGGTCGGCACCGCGGCGCTGGGGGCGCTGGTGGGCTATGTCGCCACCGGGTTATTGGGCATGGTGGTGCTGCTGGCGGGGATGGGGGCGCTGTTGCCGCCGTTCATGGCCGCCCCCCGCCGCCGGCGGCGCCAGACCAAGCAGGCGCTGGCGTGGGCGCTGTGGAGCCGCCAGCTCGCCGAGCAGGCCCGATCGGGGTCGGGTCTCACCGACTCGCTGCGCGGCAGCGTGTCACGCGCCCCCCAAGAGATCGCCCCCACCATCGCCAGAGTCGCCCAGACCGCCGAGCTTCACGGACTCGAGGAGGCCTTCGACGAGCTCGCCTCATTGGGCAACGTGTGGGAACCCGAGGTGGCGGCCGGGCTGCGCATGGCCACCACCTCCGGAAGCGGCATCGCCGACCCGTTGCTGGACTTGTGCGGACGCATCAACGACGTGGTCGAACTGCACCGGGCCCGCACCGAGGCTGTGGTGGCGCTGTGGACCCAGACCATCGCGCTGCTGTCACTCGCCGGCGGGGTGGTGGCGATGATGTACCGCACCAACCCCGACTACTTCGAGCCCTACCGCGAGGGCACCGGCCAGCTCGTGCTGGTGGGCCTGTCGGGGCTGCTGCTCGCAGTCACCGCATTCCTCGTGTACCACTCGGTAGTGCGCGAGGAGAACTCCGTGCTGGTGCCCCCGCGCCGCAAGAACCGGGCCAAAGACCCCATATGAGACCCTCGGAGCGGCATCGAGGCGGGCGGCCGTGTTGCGGATGCCAGGAGCGCTGCGGGTGCTCCGATGCTCGGGCGCGGCGTGGGGGTGGGCGGCGGTGAGCCTCGGGTTTGTGATCGCGGGGGTGGTGTTCTTCGCCGGGGTGGTGCTGGCCACGGTCGGCTTCGTCGGGCTGCCCCAGCGTCCCCAGACTGCCCCCCAGAGCCTCGGCGCGACGCTGCGGGACCTGCTGCCCACCATCAAGGAGGGCGAGGAGCAGAACCTGCGCCTCGCGGGAATCACCGACGAGTCCTACGCCACCCAGCGCTTCGGCGGACTCATCGCCGGGCTCGTGGCCGGAGCAGTCGGCTCGGTGCTGCTGCAACGAGGCATCATCGGGTCGATCCTGATCGTCGTCGGGTTGGGCGCGGGGGGATGGTTCCTGCCCATGCTCGGCGTGCGCGACACCGCCAAGAAGGCCCGCAACGAGATCGACCAAGTCATCCGAGTCTGGATCGCGCTGGTGGCCCAGCAGGTGTCAGCCGGGGTCGACCCCACCATCGCCATGGTCACCTCCGCCGAGATCGGCAAGCGCAACAGCTGGGCGCTGCTGCACCGGTTCCTGCTCGCCGCCCAACACAACGGCCGGCCCGCCTATGAGGGCCTCGCCGAACTCACCGAGCGCTACGGCATCCACACCCTCGCGCCGGTGGTGTCCGCGCTGGGACTGGCCGCCGAGCGCGGCACCCGCATATCAGAGGCGGTGCTGGTGGCCGCCGAGAACATGTGGCGCGAGACCATCGCAAGCGAGCGGGAGCGAGCCGCCAGCCGGGCCCAACTAATCGTGCTGCCGGCAACCGGCGTAGCCCTCGCGCTGGCCGGCATCCTCGTATACCCCCCGTTCACCTCGCTGACAGGAGGACCCGGTGTCGGCGGCACCCCCTAACGCCGACACCGGTCCTGTACGTCGGCAAACCGGCCGCGGCGGCGTCTCCCCGCCGCGGCCGGGCCGCCGTGACGACCGCGGCGGCACAGCCCTGCGGCCGAGGCACCGAGACAGCCGCGGCATCGCCCCACGCCAGCCGGGCCCACACAACGACCAAAGCGACGCAACCCCACAGCGGCCGGGGCGGCGCAACGACAGCAGCGCAACCCCACGCCGGCCGGGCCCACGCGACGACAGGGGCGGCGCTGCCCTGGCGCGGTCGGGCCGAGAAAGCAGCTGCGGCACTGTCCTGCGGCGGCCGGGGCGGCGCAACGAGCGCGGCATCGTCACCCTGGAATGGCTGCTGCTGCTGTCGGCGGTGGCGGCGCTGGCCGGCTCTGCTCTGATGATCCTGCAGAGAGTGCTCGACGACACCGCCGAGGTGCCCCCAGACCCTCTGGTACGGATCGCCCAGATCGAAACAGCCGCGGCCATCGTGGCTGACGAAGCCCAGAAGCTCTACGACGACGACCCGACCGCCTACGACACGCAGCACGACGCCCACATGAAAGACCGCTGCGAAGACGTCTTCGACAAGGGCGTCGACAGTGGCATCGTCGAGTTGGCGCATTGGGCATCACCGGGCGGCACAAGCAATCGGGCACCCGCAAGATGCACAGTGACCCCCGGCAATCTCGTCACCGCCAGGTGAGGTTGGCGACCAATGCCTGTTCGCTCCGCCTCCGGTAGAGGCTGGCCCTGCGCTAGCGGCGCCAGGGCGGCGGTGGGCGGACGCTCGCCCGGCTCTCGTGAGCACGGTGAACACGTTGGGAGTGAAGGCGGTGCCCGAGCGGGGGTGTTCCGGCGCCCACCCGGCGGACTGGACCGGCCTGGGGGGTCAGCAGACTGGGAGTTGGGCGGGGATCGAGTTGTCGCGCGCCGCCGGGTCGGGCGTGGCCAGCACGGCGGGTCCCTGGGCTGCGGCGTAGACCCGGTCCCAGCGGTCGGGCCACAGCGCGGCCAGGGGCCCGAACACCTCGCCCGCCACCACCACCCGCACCCAGCCGGTCTGGCCGGGTTCGGGCCTCCACAACCCGGGCTGCACGGGCTGTGGCGCGGGCGCTGCACACCAGTCGCTGTGAACTTGGGCCACCTCCGGGTCCCACCAGCGCCAGCCTCCGCTGGTGGCGGCCTCCCGAGCCACCGCGTCCTTGGCGGCCCCGGCCATGGCCAACACCTCAGGATGCGGTGCGGTGCCCTGATAGAGCATCGTCGGGTCGGCCGGGTCGGCCAGGAAGTCCGCGTCGGCGGCGGCGCGCCAAGCCGAGCGCAGGCCGGCCGAGGCCGCGTACTCGGCCTCGGCCCGGGCGTTGGTGACGATCAGCGCGTGCACCAGCAGCACCAGGCTGGCGGTGAGCAGCACAGGCCACAGCAACACCACGACCACCGACTCGCCGCTCTCATCGCGGCGGCCGCCCTTATCACGGCGGACGCTCCCACCCCGTCGGCCACACAGCACGACCGCGAGGCTACCGCAGCCACTCCGGGCGCCGAGCGCGGCGACCGGAGCCGAGCGCGGCTTCGTGCGCCGCACCGGCCACGGAACCGGAACAGAGCCGACACCGACCACCTCCACCGGAGCAGAGCGTGACCGCCGCATCCCCGCAGGCGGTGCGGCGGACCCGGCGGCGCGACGAACGCGGCGGCGCGGTGAGCCTTTGGGTGGTGCTGATGTGCCCGCTGTCGGCCTTTGCGGCGGTGGTGGCCATCGCGGGGCCCCAACGGCTGACTGCGGAGTCGTCCCTGCAGGACGCGGCCGACGACACTGCCATGTTCGCGGTGGGCTGGCGCGACGGCACCCAGTCTGACCGGGCGCTGCCGATCTTCCCGCCCGACTGCGCGGTCGGAACCGCACAACAGCGCGTGGAGCGCAGTGATCTGGCGACAGACATCGGGGCTCTGCCGGCCAGTATCCAGGACACCGACCAGCAGTTCGTCGATATCGATGTCCGCCTCAACAACCTGTTCACCGAGTTGTTCCGCATCTTCCCGCGGATGACGTCGTCGTCGTTCCCGGCGCCCACCGACAAGAACGGTCTCATCAGCAAGCTCGACCACCTCAACAAGCGGCTGCAGGAATGGACCGGCGCATGTGATCTGCTGGCCGAGGCGCTGGCACGCGACCTGGGCTACAACGGCATCGACGCCGGCTCGCTGAGCGGCTTCTACAGCGCGTCACTCACCACGGCCTATCTGGGCACCTCCGCCAACACGGCCCCGGGGCCTCCCTGCCGGGTGTCTGAGCGGGCGGGGCCCGGCGTCGTGATGGAGGTGCGCGACGCCGCGCACGTGGTGTTGGTGGCCGACTGGCGCGCCGCGACTTGGGCTTCGTCGCAGATCTGGTCCGACGGACTTCCCATGGCCGCCGAGTCGATCGGCCGGATCAGCGAGTTTGCTGTGCCCGATCCCAACCTCGAAACGTGCGGCGACAGGCGGCTCAGCATCCACGACAGCCAGGGGCGGCCGGTCTGGCCCAAGAACGACGAATGGGGCGGATCCTCGAGAGAGCTGGTTCAGGCGGTGCAGCGCTTCCCGCTGGCGGGCTGAGCACACGGACATGCGCTACATCGAGCCGCGCGGGCAGGCCGACACCTCGGGCGCAGAGATTCGTGCGTCCTCCTCGACGAGGCCCGCGCGCTGGCGTGGGCGCGGGCAGGCTGGTACGGCGTCGCTGGAGTTGATGCTGGTGGTGCCGGTGCTGGTGCTGCTGACGGTGTTCGTGCTTTGGGCCGGCCGCGCCGGGCGGGCGAGGCTCGTCGCCGACCTGGCCGCGGGGGAGGCGGCCGCCGCGGCCGCGCTTTGCTGTGAGAACGGCTCCAACGGCGCAGCCGCCCGCGAGGTCATGGTGGAGGATCTGCTGGAGGCCCGGCCCTCGCTCGAGTTCTTGTGCATCGGCGGGGTGCGGCCCACCGCTCCCGACCAGGGGTCCGGCGGCCCAGAGTTCGTGCAGGAGCACTGGGTGGACTTCGACAGTGCCACTTCCGCCGGCTTCGGAACGACCGACGGCATGGGGGTGCTGGTGGTGCGGTTCCAATGCGAGACCGACGGCGCGCTGGCCCCGCTCGCAGGCGTGTTCCCAATAATCACCGTCCACGGCCAAGCCACCGAAGTGGTGATCCGCTAGCTTCGGCCTCGGGGTTCAGAGTGTTCGGCCCTCGCTACCGTGCCACCGCCAGGCTTCTAATAGACCTTCTAATGGACGAGGCGGCATGGAGTGTTCTCCACAGGCACGGTTCGGCACAGCGAATTGCGAAACCCCATGTCAAAGTCACTATCTGGCACGGGCCAACACGGCTTGGAGGCAACTCATGACTGGCTCTCGTCGCGAGAACCTGTCATATGGACAAGAAAGCACGATACAGCCGGGGCGCTAGGAGCGCCAGTGGTCGGCCAGGTCTCCGATTGGGGCTGTCAGCAGGTCGACCGCCGGAATCTCGGCCAGACGGTCCTCGTCGAAGGCGGGCTCGGTCTCGGTGACCGCGTCGCGCAGCTCCGAGTAGCGATTGCGGTACCCCTGCAGGACGCTTCGGGCCACGGGGGCCGGAAGGGAATCCTCGAAGCGGACGTGGAGCAGCGTGATGCCCACAGTGGCGCCCGCAGCCACCTCCGGGACGAATACGACCGTGCGCCCGTCGTGGCGGCCCCGGGCGGCCAGCACCCGGCGCTCTCCCGCCACCCGGCGCTTGCTGCCGGTCAGTGAAGGGAACGAAGCCGTACGCGAGGTGATCCGGGTCGCGACGCCGCCCTGGTCTACGACGGCAATCTGATCCAGCCCGTCCAGCCGGTAGCGGGTGTGGCCCACCACCTCGGCCACCGCAGGGCTGAGGTCGGCCAGGGCCCGGATGGTGGAGTAGGAGAGATTGTCCCTCGGCGCGCCCCTGGCCAGCACGGCCCGGATGAGCGGTGCTTCCAGCAGCGTCTGGTCCGAGCGGGAGATGCCGACGGTGACGGTCTTGGCCTGGTGGCGGATGGCGTCGACCGGGCGGGTCAACTCGTCGATCCCGACCGTGAGCGCGGCCTCGAGGTCATCGACCACCGCGGCTGGAGTGCCGGCCCGGCCCAACTCCAGTTCGTATCCGTCCAGCGGCGCAAGCCCGGTGGCGTAGCGCATCAGCGTGACGATGCGCACTGCGGTGGACGCCTCCAGGTGCCCGTTGTAGTCGCCGCGCTGCAGACCGGCCGAGAAGGCGGCGCTGCTCGGCCGCAACGTGGGGAGAGCCAGGCTCAGAACGTCCTCCGCGGTGCTGTCCGGACGGGCCGCGGCGGCCTCGATGGCCGCTCGGGCCTCCCGCAGGGGCTGGGCTCCAGAGTCGATGGCCAGGGCGGCCTCGTAGCCGAAGAGGTGGCCCACCATGGTGGCGGGCAGGAAGGCCAGCCGAGGGTCCACCTTCGGCACCGGGAGCACCGCCGACGCGCCCTCGAAGCGGGTGTCGCCGTCGTCGGCCACCACCACCGGGGCAGCCCGGTGGGCACCGAAGATGGCCACCTCCTTGGCCACGTCGTCGGCCACCGAGCCCGACAGGCCGGCGGCGCACACCAGCACCAGGGGCTCGGCCGACAGGTCGATGTGCTTCTTGTCCTCGGTCGCGTCGGCCGAGATCGACATATAGCACAGTTCGGAGAGCTTGATCCGCACCTCGCGAGCGGCCACCTGGTTGGGCCCGTTGCCCACCACCGCCCAATGGCGACGGCCCGGAGCGAGACGGCGGGCCACCTCGCCTATGGCAGCCCGCCGCTCCAGGACTGCCTCCAGCACTGAGGGCATGGCCCGAAGCGACTCGAGGAGACCGCGCCGCGATGCCGAACCTCCCTCACCGGCCGCCTCGCCCGCCACGGCCACGGCCAGCAGGCAGCCCGCGGCCACCTGGGAATAGAACGCCTTGGTAGAGGCGACGCTCATCTCCACGTCGCGGCCGTCGGAGGTGTAGAGAACGCCGTCGGCCCGGTCGGTCAGGTCGCTGTTGCGGCGGTTGACGACGGCCACCACCGATCCGCCTCTGGCCCGCACCAGGTCGACGGTGCGGTTGGTGTCGGTGGTGGTGCCCGACTGCGAGATCGCTACCACCAGCGTGTCGGACATGTCGGCCTGCAGGTGGAAGGCCGACAGCTCCGTGGCGGGCAACGCCGTCACGTCGAGGGCCCCGGCGCGCCCGGCATCGGCCAGCAGGGTCCGGAGGCATCGGGCGAAGCTCTCCCCCGCCACTGCCGCGGTCCCCTGGCCGATGGCCAGGACGTTGGACACCGACCCGTCCCGCAACCCGGACCGGACCGACTCCGGCAGCGTCTCCGGGCCGATCGACAGGCCCGGACCGTCCGCAGTGTCGACGATCCTGCCCCGCAGCGTCTTGCGGAACGACGCCGGAGCCTCACCGATCTCCTTCAGCAGGTAGTGGCGGTGATCACCGCGGTCGATGTCCCTGGTGGTTATGGACGCGGTCGATGTCTCGCCGGGCTCCACCGGAAGCGGAGCGCCGTCGTAGGAATGCCGGGACACACCCTCGATCAGGCCGGCCCGGCTGCCGTCCAACTCGACGATCTGGCCCCGGCCGGTGCTGGTGTTGGCGCTGGCGGCGACGGCCTCGCCGTCCATGCGGAGATACTCGGACGTCTCCTCCACCACTCCGTAGGGCTCGCTGGCCACGATGAAGGCGTCATCGGCGAGCCCGACGTACAGGGCCTGGCCGCTGCCTCTCAGCGCGAGCTGCAGACGATCGGGCGAGCCCGCGGTGCAGACGGCCACAGCCACCGAGCCCTCGCACTCGGCCACGGTGCGCCGGAACGCCTCGCCCGACGCCAGCCCCTCGGCCAGGCGGCGGCCCATCAGAGCGGGCACGGTCTTGGAGTCGGTGGTGATCGCGGGGGGTACCCGGACCCCGGCCGCGTCGAACAGCTCGGCGTAGTTGTCCACGTCCCCGTTGATGGCCCCGATCACGTACGGCGCGTGCTCGCCGAGCACCTCGCTGTTGAGCGGATGAGCATTCGCCTCCGAGATGATGCCGATGGATGCCCAGCGGGTGTGGGCCAGCACGAGCACGCGGGCATCGACGGAAGCCAGCGCGGCGGCCAGCAGATGGTCGGAGGCCACCGCGGCCCGCAGGGCCGCAGTGTTGTCACCCAGTTCGCCTATCTCGGCCGCCGTCTTGTGGACGATGCTGAGCACGCCGTCGACGAGGCGCACCGAGCCCGACCCGAACGACGAGTCTTGGCCGCGGCTCTCCAAGGCCGCGGTCACGACGGGATCGTCGCGGCCGAGTCCGTGGCCGCTGACCAGGAGGTGCAGCCCGGCCGAGTCGCGCCCGCGCACTTCGAGCCGGTCCAGTGCAGTCAGCGCCTGGTGGATGGACAGGTATGCCTCGACAGCGGCCGGCGCCGAACCGACAGTCAGCCGTGCTCCCGCGAGCAACTTCGATACTGAGTGCGAGGCCCCCAGCCGATCTTGTCCGAGAGCCCACAGGCCGTCACGGACTCGCACCAGATGTTCATTGAGGTGCTCCAGTTCGGCGGGATCGAGCGATGTGTCGGCATCGAGTCGGGCCTCCAGGGCGGCCACCGAAGCGGTCGCCCCGTCAATGAGGTCCCTGAGCATGTCGGCCACCTCTGGCGATTCGAGCAGGAGGCGCAAGCCGGGCACGCCGCCCAGCAGTTGGTTGGCGGCATGCAGCCGCTCGGCCGCGGGTCCCAACTGTTGCGCGAGGTCCCCCAGACGCCCCTCGGCCACGGCGGCGCCGTCCGACAGGGCGGTCACGGCCGCCTCGACCATGCCGGTCACGTCGGCCACGCCGGGGACCGGCCGCGTCGACGGGCGGCGCACGATGGCAACTATCCCGCACATGTCAGGCCAGAGCCTCGGCGACGCTCGCAGCGACTAGCTCGGCCTCGCCCCTGGCCGTCTCCAGGTCGGCCGCCTCCACCATCACCCGGACCACCGGCTCGGTGCCCGAGGGGCGCACCAGCACCCGACCCAGATCTCCGAGGCGCGACGCGGCGTCGGCCGCGATCGGACCGATAGCGGCGTCCAGGTCGGCGGACCGGGCCCCACCCGGCAGCGGCACCCCCACCAGCACCTGCGGCATGCGGGTCATGGCCGCAGCCGCGAGGTCGCGCAGGCTGCTTCCGGAGCGCTTGACTGCGTCCAGCAACTGCACCGCGGTGAGCAGGCCATCGCCGGTGGTGGCCAGGTCTCGGAAGATCAGATGGCCGGACTGCTCGCCGCCCAGTATCAGGCCCCGCTCCTCCAGCGCTTCGAGCACGTAGCGGTCGCCGACGGGGGTCTCGACCACGCCGATGCCGTGCGCAGCCATGGACCGGCGCAGTCCCAGGTTGGCCATCACCGTGACCACCACCGCGTTCCCGGTGAGCCGCCCCCGTTGAGCGCGGTTGATGGCGCACACCGCCAGGATCTGGTCCCCGTCGATGAGCGCGCCGGTGTGGTCCACGGCCAGTACCCGGTCGGCATCGCCATCGAAGGCGAGACCAGCATCGGCGCCGGACGACACCACCGCGCCCTGGAGGCTCTCGGGGTGCAGCGATCCGCAACCATCGTTGATGTTGTAGCCGTCGGGCTCGGCGTGGATCGTCTCCACCTCCGCTCCGAGAGCGCGCAGGCATTCCGGTCCCGACCGGTAGGCGGCGCCGTTGGCCGCGTCGACCACGATTCGCAGCCCCTTCAGGCTCCGACCACCCAGGCTGGCGATCACCGCCTCGAGGTGCCTTCGACGGGCCCGATCACCTGCTTCGGATGCAACCGCGACCTCGGCCCCCACCTCGGCCGCGGCCCTGACCGGTAGCCCGCCCGCCTCTGCGAGGCGCCGCTCGATGTCGTTCTGAGCCTCGTCGCTCAGCTTGCGGCCTCCAGGGGCGAACAGCTTCACGCCGTTGTCGTGCCATGGGTTGTGCGACGCCGAGATCACCGCTCCTGCGACCTGCTCATCATCGCACCAGCGGGCCACCGCCGGGGTGGGGACCACGCCCAGGTCGACTGCCGACCCGCCGGCCCGCTGCACGCCTCTACGTAGCGCGTCGGCGAGAGGCGGGCCCGAGACTCTGGTGTCGCGCCCCACGGCGAACCGCTCGGCCCCCAGCACCTCCGCCGCGGCCCGGCCCAGCGTCTCGACCGCTCCGGCTGTCAACTCGTGGCGAGCGTCGCCGCGCACCCCATCGGTGCCGAAGGTCAGGGTCATGGCCGTTCTCTAGCCGGGTCGTCGCGGACCGGCATAGGCAGACCCGGGCGCGCTCGCAGGATGCCGGAGTGGCGTCCCGCGCTCAGCGCTTGCTGTACTGCGGTGCCTTGCGTGCCTTCTTGAGGCCGTACTTCTTCGCTTCCTTCTTGCGCGGGTCGCGTGTGAGGTAGCCGCCCCTCTTGAGCGTGTCCCGCAACTCGGGCTCCACCTCGACCAGCCCCCTGGAGATTCCCAGGCGAAGCGCACCGGCCTGACCGCTGGACCCGCCGCCGTGAATGGTGGCGTCCACGTCGTAGCGGCCCTCGGTAGCGGTAGCTGTCAACGGTTCGACGATCAGCATCTGGTGGGTCCGCGACGGGAAGTAATCCTCGGCCGTGCGGCCGTTTATCGTGATCGTCCCGGCCCCGGTCCGGAGCCGGACTCGGGCCACGGACCGCTTGCGGCGTCCAGTTGCTTGCACGAGTGGTGCTGTCATTCTTCAGATCACCTCATCGGGCCCGAGCGTGCTCGATGGCGAAGGGCTGGGGCTTCTGGGCGGCATGGGGATGGGTGGGTCCGGCGTACACCTTCAACTTGCGGATCTGAGCCCGGCCCAGTCTCGTCTTGGGCAGCATCCCCCGGATCGTGTCGCGCACGGCCTGATCGGCGCGGCGGGCCATCTTGGAGCCGTATGTCTCCGTGCGCAGGCCTCCGGGATAGCCGGAGTGGCGATATACCAGTTTCGAGTCGCGCTTGCCTGCGGTGAGCACGACCTTGTCGGCGTTGACGATCACCACATGGTCGCCGGTGTCGATGTGGGGGGCGAAGGTGGGCTTGTGCTTGCCCCGCAGCAGGGTCGCCACCTCGGTGGCGAGCCGGCCGAGGACCATGCCCTCGGCGTCGACGAGGTGCCAGCTGCGCTCGATCTCAGAGGCTTTGGGGCTGTAGGTCGCCACGTTCGCTCCCGTCGGTTAGTCGTTCGGCTGGGGCCCGCGCCGTCAGTTCGGGCCGTCGCACAGACCGGCATCTCAGGCTAGGACCGAGCCCGGCAAACGACAATCTCTGAAGCGCTGTCATTCCCGCTCTTGTTCGCTGCGCTCACGGGCCGCTCGGGCCACGGCCTCGCCCGTATGGGCCGGACTCGCGCACCTATTCGCTCGGCCTCTAGGAACGCTCGGGTCCCTGTATTTGGCGGTCGTAGAGGGCGGCCCAGAGCACGAGGCCACCGGGAGGGGCCGGGGAGGGCGCCGCAGCTCGGTCGCGGGCCGCGATGATCGTGCCGACGTCGGAGGGCTTGTGCCGGCCGAGGCCCACCGACACCAGCAGCGCTACCAGCGAACGCACCATCTGGTGGCAGAACGAGCTGGCCTCGATCTCGAACACCGCGACGTCGCCCTCGAGCCACCAAACGGCCCGCCGCACCGTGCGCACCATCGACTGGTCGGGATGCGAGGGATTGCGGCGGCAGAAGGAGCTGAAGTCGTGGTCGCCCAACAGCCGGTCGGCGGCGGTGCGCATGGCCCGCAGGTCCAGGGGGTGCTCAACGTGCCAGCACAGGCCGCCCACCAGCGGGTTGGGTACGGGCGAGTTGAGCACCCGGTAGCGGTAGACCCGGCCGGTGCACGAGTGCCGAGCATCGAAGCCGCCAGAGACCACGCTGGCCCTCGACACGGCGATGGATGGACCGCACATGCGGTTGATGGACCGCACCAGCCGGACCGGATCAGCCCGCTCCGCGTCGGCGTCGAAGGACACAACCTGGGCCCGGGCATGCACGCCGCGGTCGGTCCGTCCTGCGCATACGAGATCGACGGGATGGCCCAACACGCTGCTCAGAGCGTCACCGAGGGTCCCGGCAACGGTGGGTACGCCCTCATTCCGAGCGAATCCGTGGAAGTTGGAGCCGTCGTACGCCACGGTCATCCGCATGCGGACGACCCCGACCGGATCTGGGCCCTCAGTCAACTGAAGGCTCCGTGTCGCGCTCTCAGACCAGTTCGATGCGCGCCATGGGAGCGTTGTCGCCGTGGCGAGGCCCGAGCTTGACGATGCGTGTGTAACCCCCGGGACGATCGAGGTAACGAGGACCGATGTCGTCGAAGAGCTTGGACGCCATCTCCCGGTCACCCAGGAACTTCACCACCTGCCGATGATTGTGCACACCGCCGCGGCGGGCCTTGGTGATCATCTTCTCGGCGATGGGGCGCACGGCCTTGGCCTTGGCCTCGGTGGTGGTGATGCCCTCCGCCGCGATCAGCGACGCCACCAGGTTCGCCATCATCAGCTTCTGATGGCGGCTGCTGCCGCCGAAGCGGCGGCCCTTGCGGGGACGGGCCGGCACTTCAGAGCCCGCCTCGCAGCGACAAGCCGCGCTCGTCGAGCTTGGCCACGACCTCGTCGAGGCTCTTCTCCCCGAAGTTCGTGATGGCCAGCAGGTCGTCGGGGGTCCGTTCCAGCAGCTCGTTCAGCGTGTTGATCTGGGCCCGCTTCAGACAGTTGCGGGGGCGCTCGGTCAGCTCGAGGTCGTCCACCATCAGCTCTGCCTCGGCGTCGGGCTGGGTCGGCGACACGATCTCGCCCAGTTCCAAGCCCCGCGGGTCGTCGCTCATCTCCTCGACCAGCTGGATGAGGCTTCGCAGTGTGGCACCGGCAGAAGCCATCGCGTCTGCCGGGGAGATCGACCCGTCAGTCTCGACTTCGAGCACCAGCAGGTCGTAGTCGGTGGACTGCTCGACCCGGGTGGCGTCCACGTTGAACGAGACCCGCCGCACGGGGGAATAGATCGAGTCGACGGGAATCACCCCGATGGCTGCCGTCAGCTCCTTGTTCTCCTCGGCCGACACGTAGCCGCGACCCCGGGCCACGGTGATGTCGACCGCCAGGCGGCCGGAGTGGTTGAGCGTGGCGATCGGAGCCTCGGGGTTGAGGATCTCGACGTCCGGGTGACGCTGGATGTCGCCCGCGGTGACGTCGGCCGGGCCGCGCACGTCGAGCCTCAGCGTCACGGGCTCCTCGCACAGCACCACCAGCACCAAGTCCTTCAAGTTCAAGATGATGTCGGTGACGTCCTCGGCCACCCCGGAGATGGTGGCGAACTCGTGCAGGGCACTGTCGAAGCGGACCTGGGTCACCGCGGCCCCCGGGATCGACGACAGCAGCGTGCGCCTCAGCGAGTTGCCGAGCGTATGGCCGAAGCCGGGCTCGAGGGGGCCGATCGCGAACCTCTGTCGATCGCCGTCGGCCGACTCGAGGACTTCTACGGTCGGGCGCTGCATTACAAGCATGGGAATCCTCGCCTCTCGTGCGTCAGTCCGAGTAAGGGTTACTTCGAGTACAGCTCGACGATGAGCTGCTCCCGGATCGGTACGTCGATCTGTTCCCGGATGGGTAGCTCGCGCACCGTGGCGGTGAAGTTGTCCTCACCGCGGTCGATCCATGCGGGCGGGGTGCGATCGAGCACGTCCACGTTCCACTGGACGGTGGCCGAGCCGCGGATCTTGGCCCGCAACTCGACGGCATCGCCCTTGCGCAGCCGGTAGCTGGGGATCGTCACCCGGGATCCGTTCACGTTGAGGTGGCCGTGGTTGACCAGCTGGCGGGCCTGGAGACGGGTGGCACCCCAGCCCATGCGGTAGACGAAGTTGTCGAGGCGCAACTCCAGGAACCGCAGCATGTTCTCGCCGGTGACGCCCTGGCGGCGGCTGGCCTCGGCGAACAGATTGCGGAACTGGCGCTCGGTCAGCCCGTAGGTGTGGCGAGCCTTCTGCTTCTCCTGCATCTGCACCAGGAACTCCGAGGCGGTGCTGCGCCGCCGGGATCGACCCCGCTCCCCCGGCGGGTAAGGCCGCCGGTCGAGGGCGATCGCCTCGCCCTTGGTGCCCCAGATGTTGGTGTTGAGGCGGCGCGACACGCGCGCTTTGGGTCCGGTATAGCGCGACACGTCAGACCCTTCTGCGCTTGGGCTGGCGGCAGCCGTTGTGGGGCACCGGAGTGACGTCGGTTATGCCGGTCACGTCGATGCCGATGTTCTGAAGCGACCGGATGGCGGTCTCGCGGCCCGATCCCGGGCCCTTGACCTGAACATCGACCTTGCGCAGGCCGTGCTCCATCGCCTTGCGAGCGGCCTGCTCAGCGGCCATCTGCGCCGCGAAGGGCGTCGACTTGCGCGAGCCCTTGAAGCCGACGTTGCCCGCAGACGCCCACGAGATCACGTTGCCCTGAAGGTCGGTGATGGTGATGACGGTGTTGTTGAACGAACTCTTGATGTGAGCCACGCCGTGGGTCACGTTCTTGCGTTCACGCTTGCGAGTGCGCCTTCTGTCCGACGATGGTTTCGCCATTGCGCCTACTTCTTGACCTTCTTCTTGCCGGCCACGGTCCGCTTCGGACCCTTCCGGGTGCGGGCATTGGTATGGGTCCGCTGACCCCGCACGGGAAGACCGCGACGGTGACGAAGACCCTGGTAGCAGCCGATCTCCATCTTCCGCTTGATGTCCTGGGAGACGGCCCGCCGCAGGTCGCCCTCCACCCGCAGGTTGGCGTCGATGAAGCCCCGGAGCTTCGCCACCTCGTCGTCGGTGAGGTTGCGCACCCTGGTGTCGGGGTTGATCTCGGCGGCCTCGCAGACCTGCTGCGCGGTGCTTCGGCCGATCCCGTAGATGTAGGTGAGGGAGATCTCCACCCGCTTCTCGCGCGGGATGTCCACTCCGGAGATGCGCGCCATCTCAGCCCTGCCTCTGCTTGTGGCGAGCGTTGTCGCAGATCACCATGACGCGCCCGCGCCGGCGGATGACCTTGCACCGGTCGCAAATCTTCTTGACGCTGGGTCGGACCTTCATGGCTGGTTGATACTCACTTGTAGCGGTAGGTGATTCGGCCCCGCTGGAGGTCGTACGGCGTCACCTCGACTTGGACGCGGTCCCCGGGCAGTATCCGGATGTAGTGCATCCGCATCTTGCCCGAGATGTGGGCCAGCACGTAGTGGCCATTCTCGAGTTCGACGCGGAACATTGCGTTGGGAAGGGATTCCGTGACGGTTCCCTCCAATACGATCGCGTCCTCTTTCGGCTTCGGCAGTGTCTGTCCTCCTGCGGGATGAGCCCCGGTCGGCGCGCGCCAGCGCCGGCCCAAGGCCGAAGTGCAACGCTATCTGTGACCGGCCGGCCATCCAACCCCCAGAGGCTGAGCGAAGCGAAGCCGTGGCCCGAGCGGCCCGTGAGCGCAGCGAACAAGAGCGGGAGACCACAACCATCGGCGTCGAGGGGCCCGGATCAACCGCGGCTTCGTTCGACGGCTGACACCACCCGTTCGAACACTTCGTCGGGCGTGCCGACACCGTCGACGGTGGCGAGCAGCCCGCGGGCCTCGAACCAGTCGCGCAGCGGAGCGGTCTGCTCCTCATACAACTCCAGACGGCGCTGTATCGCCTCGAGAGTGTCGTCGGAGCGGCCCCGGTCCAGCATCCGGGCCGTGACCTCGGCGATGGGCACGTCGATGTTCAGGGCCACGTCGAGACGGTGGCCCCCCTCGTCCAGGACGGCCTCCAGGGCGTCGGCCTGATCGGCGGTACGCGGGTAGCCGTCGAGCAGCACCCCGGCCTCCGCAACGTCGTCGCGGGCCAGCCGGTCGCGCACGATCCCGTTCATGATGTCGTCGCCTACCAGCCCGCCCTCGTCCATGATGGCCTTGGCCTGCCGACCCAGTTCGGTGCCGGCCGCCACCGCGGCCCGCAGGGCGTCGCCCGTGGACAGATGCACGCATCCGAACCTGTCTGTCAGGCGCTCGGATTGCGTGCCCTTGCCCGAACCCTGCCGGCCCAGGATCACCATGCGCAGAGGAGCCATCCGGAGCTACTTCAGGAAGCCTTCGTAGTTCCTCATCATCAACTGGCTGTCGATCTGCTTCATCGTCTCGAGCGCCACGCCGACCGCGATGAGCAGTGAGATCCCTCCGAAAGCGAAGTTGAAGGCGCCGCCGCCCGAACCCGCGTCCACGTCGGTGCCGATGGTCACCGCCACCAGGATCGAGGGAACCAGCGCCACCGAGGCGATGAAAAGGGCTCCGGGCAGGGTGATGCGCGAGAGGATCTTGGCCAGGTAGCGCTCGGTCTGGACTCCGGGCCGGATCCCCGGGATGAACCCACCCTGCTTGCGGATGGTGTCAGCCTGCTTCACCGGGTCGAAGGTGATGGCCGTGTAGAAGTACGCGAATCCGATGATCATCAGACCGTAGAAGAACATGTACACCGGGCTGGTCGGATAGGTGAGGTGGTCGTTGACGAAGTCCTTGATGGTGCGGCCGATGCCGCCGTCGGGCATGGCCGCGCCGATCAGGGTGGGCAGGTACAGGACCGAGCTGGCGAAGATGATCGGTATCACGCCCGATTGGTTGACCTTCAGCGGGATGTAGGTGCTCTGACCGCCATACATGCGCCGGCCCACCACCCGCTTGGCGAACTGCACCGGGATGCGGCGCTGGCCCTGCTCCACGAACACGATGCACACCATCAGGATCACCGCCACCACGATGAAGCCGACCAGAGCGTCGTTTCCGTTGTTGGCCCTGACCGCGGTGATCTGGGCCGGCAGCGCAGACACGACGCTGGTGAAGATGAGCAGCGACATGCCGTTGCCGATGCCGCGCTGGGTGATCAGCTCTCCCATCCACATCAACAGGGCGGTGCCCGTGGTGAGGGTCAGAACCACTACGAACACGGCCCACACGGTGAAGTTGGGGAGCAGGTCGATCCCGCCCACCAGGGCGCCGCTGTGGAACAGGAACGCGAAGCTGGTCGACTGGAGAAGGGCGATGCCGACGGTGAGGTACCGCGTCCACTGGGTGATCTTGCGCTGGCCCACCGCACCCTGCTGCTGCCACTGCTCGATGCGGGGAATGACCACGCCCAGGATCTGCATGATGATCGATGCCGTGATGTAGGGCATGATCCCCAGAGCGAAGATGGCGAACTGGGTGAGCGCGCCGCCCGAGAACAGCTGCACGAACCCGAGGATCCCACCCGACGTGTTGGCCTGGTCCCGCATCAACTGGACTGCGTCGGTGTCCACGTAGGGCGCCGGGATGAAGGCGCCGAGACGGTAGACCGCGATGATGAACAGCGTGAAGAGGATCTTGTTGCGCAGATCCGGGATGCGGAACATGTTCAGCACGCGGTTCAGCACGGCCGCCTCCCGGTGCTCGTCGGGTGCGCAGCGGTCCTCATGGCACAGCCGTCAGCGATTGGTGTGCTGGTTGTAGCTGCCGTGGGGCGGCCGGCGATCACCCCAGGGCTTGGCGATGATCTCGACGCTGCCGCCGGCTGCGGCAATGGCCTCCGCCGCAGATGCCGACACGGCGTGGGCCTTCACCCGCACCGCCCGGCTGATCTCGCCCCGGCCCAGCACCTTCACGAGCGCCTTCTTGCCGACGAGGCCCCGCTCGCGCAGTATCTCCGGCGAGATCTCGTCCAGGCCGGCGGCCTCGATCGTGTCTAGGTTGACGGGCTGGTACTCGACCCTGAACGGGTTGGTGAATCCCCGCCACTTGGGGACGCGGCGAAGCAGCGGCATCTGACCGCCTTCGAAGCCGACGGGCACCTTGCTGCGGGCCTTCTGGCCCTTCATGCCGCGGCCCGCGGTCTTGCCGCCGCGCCCTGCGATGCCCCGGGCCACGCGCTTGGACCTCTTGCGGGCCCCCGGAGCGGACCGCAGATCGTGCAGCTTCGTCTGCTCTGTCATCCGTCCACCTCCTCTACGGAGACCAAGTGGGGAACCCGTTGGATCATGCCGCGGATCTCGGGACGGTCGGGCAGGGTGTTGCTCCGGCCGATCCGTCCCAGGCCGAGGGCTCGAAGCGTACCGCGCTGCTTGGGCTTCGAGCCGATGGCCGAGCGGACCTGGGTCACCCGAAGAGCCATCACTCCTCCTCAGCCTCGTCGCTGCGCTGGGCCGCCGCGGCCCGGTCCATCCGGGTGGTCTGGTACGCGTCCCACAGGCCCTTGGGCAAGAAGTCGGTGGGGTCCAGGCCCCGCAGGCGGGCAACCTCGTCGGGGCGGCGCAGCGACTGCAGCCCGCTGATGGTGGCCCTGGCCACATTGATGTGGTTGGGCGAGCCGAGCGACTTGCACAGCACGTCGCCGATGCCCGCCTCTTCGAGGATGGCCCGGGCCGCGCCGCCTGCGATCACACCGGTTCCGGGAGCGGCCGGCTTCAGCAGCACCCGGCCGGCTCCGGTCGTGCCGATCACGGGATGCATGATCGTGCTGCCCGCCATCGGAACCTCGAACACGTTCCGCCTGGCTTCCTCAGTGCCCTTCTGGATGGCCAGGGGCACCTCCTTGGCCTTCCCGTAGCCCAGGCCGACCCGGCCGGCACCGTCGCCGATCACGACCAGCGCCGTGAAGGAGAAGCGGCGTCCGCCCTTGACCACCTTGGCGACCCGGTTGATGTTGATAACCCGCGACTCTCGCAGCGGAGGACCGCCCGTGCGCTCCTCGCTCATCAGAACTCCAATCCTGCCGCGCGAGCCGCGTCGGCGAGCTCGGCCACCCTGCCGTGGTACTTGTAACCGCCCCGATCGAACACCGCGGTCGTGATTCCTGCTTCCGATGCGCGCTGCGCGATCCGCGTCCCCACCGTGCGGGCCGCGACCACATTTCCGCCCGGAGCGGAACGAAGGTCGGCCTCCAGCGTGGACGCCGACACCAGGGTGACGCCCTCGATGTCGTCGATGAGCTGTACGGAGATGTGCCGGCTCGACCGGAACACCGACAGACGCGGCCGGCCGGCCGTGCCCTGCACCTTCTTGCGGACGCGACGGTGACGGCGGATGCGGCCCTCCCGGCGCTTTCTGGCCTGATCGACCATGACTACTTCGCCGCCTTTCCGGCCTTGCGCTTGACCCGCTCGTCGACGTAGCGGATTCCCTTCCCCTTGTAGGGCTCGGGCGGGCGCCACTTCCTGATGTCGGCTGCCACCTGGCCGACGAGCTGTTTGTCGATGCCCTTGACGAGGATCTGGGTGCGCTGCGGGACCTCGAACTCCACGCCCTCGGGCGCAGCGATCTTCACGGTGTGGCTGAAGCCCAGGGACAGCTCCAGCGAGGTGGGGGTGGACTCCGCGACCCTGTAGCCCACGCCTTGGATCCGCAGTTCCTTGGTGAAACCCTCGGTCACCCCGGTGACCATGTTCTGCACCAGGCTCCGGGTCAGGCCGTGCAGCGATCTGCTCTGGGCGGTGTCGTCGGGACGCTCGACGTGCAGGATGCCATCGTCGGCGCGCAGCGTGATCTCGCCGGGCAGGTCCCGGCTCAGCGTGCCCTTGGCTCCGGTCACGACCACCCTCCGGCCGTCGACATCGATCTCCACGCCGCTGGGGACCGTGATCGGGGAATTCCCGACGCGACTCATTACGGGATCACCACACGTAGCAGAGGATCTCGCCGCCCATGCGGTTCCTCCTCGCCTCTCGATCGCTCATCAGACCCCTGTTGGTCGACACCACGGCCACTCCGAGCCCGCCCTGCACCCGCGGGATCTCGTCGCGCTTCCGGTAGATGCGCAGCCCCGGCTTGGAGATTCGCCGCAGTCCGCGGATGACGCGGTCGCGCTCGGGGGAGTACTTCATCTCGATCGTGAGCGTCTTGCCCGGCCGAGACGTGTTGTCCTTCTCGGCGTAGGACGCGATGTAGCCCTCCCGCTGCAGTACATCGGCCAAGGCCAGCTTGCGCTTCGACGACGGCATGGAAACCTCGTCGTGCATAGCCACATTGGCGTTGCGGATGCGGGTCAGCATGTCTGCGATCGGATCTGTCATCGTCATCGGCAGGTCACCTCACCAGCTCGCCTTCTTCACGCCGGGCAACTCCCCGGCATGGGCGAGGTCGCGCAGGCATATGCGGCACAGGCTGAACTTCCTGTACACGGAACGGGGCCGGCCACAAACACGGCACCGCGTGTAGGCCCGCACCTTGAACTTCGGAGTGCGTTGCTGCTTCTCCTTCAGAGCCTTCTTGGCCATCGCTCATTGCCCCTCTCGGCGGAACGGAAACCCGAACGCCTCCAGGAGCGCCCGGCCCTCAGTGTCCGACTCGGCTGTCGTGACGATCGTGATGTCCATCCCCCGGGTGGCGTCGACCGTGTCGTAGTCGATCTCCGGGAAGATGAGCTGCTCGGTGATCCCGAAGGTGTAGTTGCCGCTGCCGTCGAAGGACCGCAGCGGCAGCCCGCGGAAGTCTCGGATGCGTGGAATGGCCAGCGTGATGAGCCGGTCGAAGAACTCGTACATGCGGTCACCACGCAGGGTGACCTTGCATCCGATGGCCATGCCGGCACGCAGCTTGAAGCTGGCCAGTGACCGCTTGGCCCGGGTGATGACCGGCTTCTGGCCTGAGATCACGGCCAGGTCGGCCAGTGCGCCCTCCAGCAGCTTCGCCTGGGTGATGGCATCGCCCACGCCCATGTTGAGCACGATCTTGGAGAGCTTGGGCACCATCATCACGTTGGACAGCTCCAACTGCTCGACGAGTGCCTGCTTGATCTCGGTGTCGAACGCGGTGCGCAGCCGGGGCCGGTAGTCGGTTGCGGTGCTCACAGGTCGGCCCCCGTGCGGCGGCAGATACGGACCTTGGTGCCCTCGGGCGTGAACCGGTAGCCCACCCGGGTGGGCTTGCCGTCGGTCGGGCTCACCAGGGCGACGTTGGACGCGTCGATGGGCATCGTCTTCTGGATGATGCCGCCCTGCTGCACGTTGCGGGTGGGTGCCTGATGCCGCATGGCGACGTTGACACCTTCGACGATCACCTTGCCCTCCGCAGCAATGACCCGTTCGACCGTGCCCTCCAGGCCGGCGTCCTTGCCGGTCAGCACGACGACCCGGTCGCCCTTGACGATCTTCATGGAGCGCCGGGACGGGCGAGAGCTCTTGGAGCCTCTGGCCATCTACAGCACCTCCGGTGCCAGCGACACGATGCGCATGAACTGCTTGTCTCGAAGCTCGCGGCCCACCGGCCCGAAGATGCGGGTACCCCGGGGTTGGTCCTGCTCGTTGATCAGGACCGCGGCGTTCTCGTCGAAGCGGATGTAGCTGCCATCGCCCCGGCGCTTCTCCTTGCGGGTGCGCACGACCACGCAACGCACAAGGTCGCCCTTGCGGACCTGCGCGCCTGGGATGGCGTCCTTGACCGTGGCCACGAACACGTCGCCGACCGATGCATAGCGGCGCTTGGAGCCGCCGAGCACCTTGATGCACAGCACCTCCTTGGCACCGGAATTGTCGGCGACGCGCAGCCGGGACTCCTGCTGGATCACTTGGCCCGCTCCAAGATCTCCACCAGGCGCCAGCGCTTGGTCTTGGACAGCGGCCGGGTCTCGGCCACCCGCACGAGGTCGCCCAAACCCAGGGTGTTGTCGGCATCGTGGACGGTGAGGCGGGACCTGCGCTGAACCGTCTTGTCGTAGCGCGGGTGCCGGACCCGCTCGGTGGCCTCGACGATCGCCGTCTTGTCCATGCGGTTGGAGACCACGACACCCTCCCGCACCTTGCGGCCGTCGCGGCGCGTTCCTGAGTCTTCAGCCATCGTCATCTCCCCTCGACTGCCATCTCGGCCTCCGCGGCCGCGATCTCGCGGGCCCGCAGCTCGGTGAGCATGCGAGCGATGTCACGGCGCACCTGCTTGAGGCGAGCCGGGTTGTCCAGCTGACCGGTGGCGAGCTGGAAGCGCAGATTGAACAACTCCTCCTTCGCCTCCGACAGGCGCTCGATCAAATCGGTGTCGCCGAGATCGGTCAGGGCCTTGGCGCGGGCCATCTAGAACCCCTCCTCCCGAGCGA
Organism: Acidimicrobiia bacterium; assembly: GCA_022828135.1. Lineage (GTDB taxonomy): Bacteria > Actinomycetota > Acidimicrobiia > Acidimicrobiales > Aldehydirespiratoraceae > Aldehydirespirator. Next base: position 175,747 of record JAJEJB010000056.1, read on the forward strand.
TGAAGCGGGCCTTCATGGGCAGCTTTTGAATGGCCCGGTCGATGGCGCCCCGTGCGATGCCCTCGTCGTGGTAGGACAGCTCGAACAGGACGCGGCCGGGCCGCACGACTGCCACCCAGTGCTCGGGGTTGCCCTTGCCCGACCCCATCCGCGTCTCGGCCGGCTTCTTGGTCACCGGCTTGTCGGGGAACACGTTGATCCAGACCTTGCCGCCCCTCTTGATGTGACGGGTCATGGCCACACGGGCAGCCTCGATCTGGCGGGATGTGAGCCACCCGGGCTCGAGGGCCTGGATGCCGAAGTCGCCGTGGGCGACCTCGGTGCGTCCCTTCGAGACCCCCTTGGTACGGCCCCGATGGTGCTTGCGGTGGCGAACCTTGCGCGGCATCAACATCGTCGTCAGCTCTCTCAGTCGTCGCCTGGGCGGAAGTGAGGCGTCTCGTGGTGCTCGCGGGTGGAGGCCTCGATGGCGGCCTCCTCGTCGAGCAGCTTCTCGAACTCCGGATCGGCCTCGCCGATGAGCGGCGCCGGCTCCTCGTCGACTATCTCGTCGCTGAACTCGCGACGCCGGGCTGCCGAGGACGAGACGATCTTGCGGGGCCTGGCCCCGGGGCCCGATGTCTCCCCCGCGGCCATGGCGGCCTCCTTGGAGGCCTTGTCCTCGGAGAGCGTCTTGTAGGGCAGGATGTCGCCCTTGTAGAGCCACACCTTCACACCGATCCGGCCGTAGGTGGTACGGGCCTCGCGGAATCCGTAGTCCACGTCGGCCCGAAGGGTGTGAAGCGGCACCCGCCCCTCGCGGTACCACTCGGTGCGGGCCATCTCCGAGCCGCCCAGCCGCCCGGAGCACTGCACCCGGATTCCCAGAGCACCGGCCCGCTGGGCGTTCTGCACGGCCCGTTTCATCGCCCGACGGAAAGCCACGCGGCCAGTGAGCTGGTCGGCAACTCCCTGGGCGATCAGAGCGGCGTCGAGTTCGGGCTGCTTGATCTCCTGGATATTGAGCTGCACCCGAGGGTTGCCGCTGATCTCGGTGAGGCCGGCCCGCAGCCGGTCGGCTTCAGCGCCGCGCCGGCCGATCACGATGCCGGGCCGCGCGGTGTGCACATCGACACGCAGGCGATCGCGGGTGCGCTCCACCTCCACGCGGCTGATGGCCGCATGAGGCAACTCGGTCATCAAGAAGTCCCTGATCTTCCAGTCCTCGATGACGTTGTCCGCATACTCCTTGCGGTCGGCGAACCAGCGGCTCTTCCATTCGGTGGTAACGCCCAAGCGGAACCCGTAGGGGTTGACCTTCTGACCCATCAGCCGCTCCCGTCAGCCTTGTCGGACTCTTCATCGTCGCCAGACTCTTCAACGTCGGACTCTTCAACGTCGTCTGCGTCGCCGGCCATGGCGGCCTCGGTGGCCTCGACCACGGCAGCGGCCTGGGCCTCCACGTCGGCTTCCGCCTCCACTTCCTCTTCTTCGGCTTGCTCGTCGGATGCCGGGGCCTCCGGCTGGTCCGCGGCGCGGGACCGAGCCACCCGGCGGCGGCGGGCCTCCGCGGCGGCGACGCCCCGCTGTGACTGCTTGGCCCGCACCTTCTCGAGCGTCTCGGGGTCGTAGCGGCTCACGATCACCGTGATGTGGCACGTGCGCTTGCGGATGCGGGTGGCCCGACCCCGGGCCCGGGGCCGCCAGCGCTTGAGAGTCGGCCCCTCATCGGCATAGCAGGCCGACACGTACAGCTCGTCGGCGTCGAGACCGTCGTTGTGCTCGGCATTGGCCAGGGCCGAGTCCAGGACCTTGCCTATGGGCCGGGCAACGTCGCGGTCCGAGAAGGCCAGGATGTCCTGGGCGTCGGCACAACTCTTGCCCCGGATGAGGTCGAGCACCTCGCGGGCCTTGTACGCCGAGCTGCGCACGTAGGAGGCTCGTGCCCGCGTTCCGGGCCGCTCGTTGGTCTTGACCCCGACCATCAGCGACGAGCCCCCCGCTCCTGGCCGGCGTGGAACCGGAACGTACGGGTGGGTGCGAACTCGCCCAGCTTGTGGCCCACCATCGACTCGGTGATGTAGACCGGCACGTGCTTGCGGCCGTCGTGCACCGCCAGCGTGTGACCCACCATGTCGGGGATGATGGTGGACCGGCGCGACCACGTCTTGACGACCCTCTTCTCGTTGCGCTCGTTGAGCTCGTCAATCTTGCGCAGCAGATGGTCGTCCACGAAGGGACCCTTCTTGAGGCTGCGAGGCATGGCTCTACCTCCGGGTGCCGCGCCGGCGGCGTCGTCGAACGATCAGCTTGTCGGAGTCCTTGCGGCGGGCGCGGGTCCGTCCCTCGGGCTTGCCCCAGGGAGACACCGGATGGCGTCCGCCCGAGGACTTGCCCTCCCCGCCGCCGAGGGGGTGGTCGACCGGGTTCATGGCCACGCCCCGCGTCTGGGGCCGCACGCCCTTCCAGCGGTTGCGGCCCGCCTTCCCGATCTTGGTGAGCTCGTGCTCGGAGTTGCCGACCTCACCGATCGTGGCCCGGCAGTCGATCGGCACCCGCCTCATCTCCGTGCTGGGTAGGCGAAGAGTGGCGAACCTGCCCTCCTTGGCCACCAGTTGCACGCTGGCTCCGGCGCTGCGGCCTATGCGCCCGCCCCCGCCGGCCTTCAGCTCCACGTTGTGCACGACCGTGCCCACCGGGATGTAGCGAAGGGCCATGGCGTTGCCCGGACGGACCTCCGACCGGGAGCCCGACATGATCCGGTCGCCCACCTCCAAGCCCTTGGGCGCAAGGATGTAACGCTTCTCCCCATCGTGATAGTGGAGCAGCGCGATGCGGCAGGTGCGGTTCGGGTCGTACTCGACGGCGGCCACCGTGGCCGGAACGTTGTCCTTGGTCCGGATGAAATCGATCTTGCGGTAGCGCTGTTTGTGGCCGCCGCCGCGGTGACGGGACGTCTTGCGGCCATGGTTGTTGCGGCCGCCGGTGCCCGACTGCTTCACAAGGAGGCTGCGCTCAGGCTGCGAGCGGGTGATCTCGGAGAAGTCCGACGCGGTCTGGAACCGGCGGCCCGGACTGGTCGGCTTGCGCTTGCGAATCGCCATGGTCAGGCCTCGAAGAGATCGATCGAATCGCCCGCAGCCAGTGTGACCAGGGCCCGTTTGGTGTCGGGACGCCGACCCCAAGTGTTGTTGCGGCGGTTGTGGCGCCGCTTGCCCTTGCGGCGCAGCGTGTTCACCTTCACCACCTCCACTTCGAAGATCGCCTCCACCGCAGCCCGGATCTCCGGCTTCGTGGCCTGCGGGGCGACGACGAAGGTGTAGACGTTGTCGGCGAGCAGCGCGTAGCTCTTCTCCGACACGACGGGGCGCAGGATCACGTCGCGGTGATCACGCATCGGAGTCACCGTTGCTCTCCGCGCTGTCCGGGCCCTGGTCGCCGGCGCCTCGGCCGCCGGGCAGGGTGTCCGACGTGAACACGACCACATCGCTGTTGAGCACGTCGTAGGTGTTCAGCTCGCGGTAGTGCAGGCAGTGCACCGGCGGAAGATTCCGGAAGCTCTTCCGGGCGTCGGAGTCGTCGTCCCCCAGCACAACCAGGACCTTGCCCGCCGCTCCGATGGCATCGAGGGCCTCCGCGGCGTCGCGGGTGCGGGGCCCGTCGAAACGCCAGCGGTCCACCACGATCACGCTGCCGGAACGAGCTCGATCCGACAGCGCCGAGGCGAGGGCCAGGCGCTTCATCTTCTTGGGAGTGCGCTGGCGGTAGTCCCGGGGCTTGGGACCGTGGGCCGCACCGCCGCCCCGCCACTGCGGGGACCGGATCGAGCCGTGGCGGGCCCGGCCGGTGCCCTTCTGGCGCCAGGGCTTGGAGCCGCCGCCGGCCACCTCGGCTCGGCCCTTGGTGCTGTGGGTACCGGCCCGGCGGGCCGCGAGCTGCGCGGTCACCACCTGGTGCATGACGCCGATGTTGGGCTCCACGCCGAAGATCGAGTCGTCGAGAACGACCTCACCGACCTTGCGGCCCTTCGCTGAAACCACCTTCACCGGCTCCATCGCCTCAGCCGTCCTTCACCGCGTTACGCACGACTACGGTTCCGCCCTTCGGCCCGGGTACAGCCCCCTTGACCAGCAGTACCTCGGCATCGGCGTCGGCCTTCACGACTTCGAGATTGAGCGTTGTGACCCGGGTAGCTCCGGCCCGCCCGGGCAGCTTCTTGCCCTTGAACACCCTGGAGGGTGTGGCGCACTGGCCGACCGCTCCGGGCTTGCGGTGCACCTTGTGAGCGCCATGACCGGCAGGCTGTCCCTTGAAGCCGTGGCGCTTCATCACACCGGTGAACCCCTTGCCCTTGGACACCGCGGTCACGTCGACCTTCTCACCGGAATCGAGCAGGTCGACCCCGATCTCCTGGCCGACGGCGTACTCGCTCACGTCGTCGAGGCGCAGTTCCAGGACGGAACGGCCCGGATCCACGCCCGCCCTCTGGAAGTGCCCGGCCTCGGGCTGGGTGAGCCGGGTCGGGTCGACCATGCCGTAGGTGACCTGTATCGCGCTGTAGCCGTCGTTCTCATTGGTCTTCACCTGCACGACACGGCACGGCGAGACCCGCAGGACGGTGACGCCGACGACCTGGTTGTTGTCGTCCCACACCTGGGTCATGCCGACCTTGGTGCCGACGATCGCCTTTGTGGCCATGGCCTCGTCCTGACATCTGGGCGCAAGCGCCGCTCACGCGAACGCTCCGCTCGGGCTTGCCCGGCGGAGCGGCTACTCGGTTGTGCCGCACGGTTCCCCCGCGATCCCACGGTGTCCCGCGATCCCGCAAGGGCCTGTGCGGACGTCGATTCGTGCTCGCCCCGGAAGCCCCGAGGCGAAGCCCAGAGTGTAACGAGGCATACCCAGCCCCCCAACCCTCGACGAGGCTGAGTGAACTATCGCCTCGCCCGCATGAGTCGGACTCGCTCACCCACGCGCTCGGCCTCGCCGGGTAGGGTCACGCTGATGGATGACGGCGCTACGACGATGCCGGCTTGGGTGAAGCGGTCCATCGTCTGGTTCTGGCTCGGCGGGCTGGCGACCTTCTATCTCGTGGGCGTGATACGGGCCCTGGGGACGCTGCTGGTGGTGCTGGTCGTGTCGTTGTTCCTCGCCTTCGCTCTCGAGCCGGCCGTGAACATCATGGCGAGGCGGGGCATCCGCCGGGGCGTCGCCACGGCCATCACGTTCGCGGTGGTGGCGCTGCTGGTCGCCGGCTTCTCGGCGCTGGTCGGCTCTGCGCTGGCCACCGAGACCACCTACCTGATCGACACCGCGCCCAGCTACATCGCCGACGTGGAGGACTGGCTCGACGACACCTTCGACGTCACGGTGGAGTTCGACACGCTGCGAGAAGAGTTCCTAACCGGCGGCGGGGCCCAGGATCTGGCCAGCCGGTTCGCCGACGACGTGCTCAACGCCGGCGCCACGCTGCTGGGCCTGCTGTTCCAGCTGTTCACAGTGGCCCTGTTCACGTTCTACCTCGTAGCCGAGGGTCCCAAGCTCCGCAGGATGATCTCGTCGCAGCTGAGCGAGCGGCCGGCCGAGGTCGTGACCGAGATCTGGGATCTGGCCATGAACAAGACCGGCGGCTACATGTACTCGCGCTCGATCCTGGCCCTGATCTCAGCGGTGGTGCACTGGACCGGCTTCGTGCTGCTCGACGTTCCCTCGCCGGTTGCGCTGGCCATATGGGTGGGCGTGGTGTCGCAGTTCATCCCCGCCATCGGCGCCTACATCGCCGGGGTGCTGCCGGTGCTGGTGGCGCTGCTTCACGATCCGCGCACCGGCCTGTTCGTGCTGCTGGTGATCGTCGCCTACCAGCAGCTGGAGAACTACCTCCTGTCTCCCCGCATCACGGCCCACACCATGGAGATCCACGTCGCCTTGGCGTTCGGGTCGGTGATCGCGGGCACCGCGCTTCTAGGCATAGTGGGTGCCTTCCTGGCTCTGCCTGCCGCCGCCACCGCGCAAGCGTTCATCTCAAGCTGGCTGGCCCAGCGCGCTGCGCGGGCCACGGCTGCTGAGGCGTCCCCGGCGCCCGACCCCCCGCCGGCGGAGACGGCCGCGAGCGGGGGCGAGGAGGAGTAGCGGGCACCCCGGCGGCGGCTCCGGGCCTGCCGGCAGCATCGCTGGCGTGGCGACCGTGTCCCCGACAGCACAGGCCGCCCATCGACAACTCCCGATCCCGGAACTCGGGCAGAGGATCATTGAGAACCACCTTGCGGTCAGCCAACTAGGCCCATTGAGCAGATCATGTGACGCACACCCTTGGAACCGGCCAGAAGCACCCGTTTGCTTCACTTCTGCCTTCGAGGGCAGGGACGGGAGGCCGTGGACCACCATTGCGCTTCTCCGGTTCTGAGTGGGCCTCTGCCGTAAACTGTTGTTCGCAATCGCAATCGCAGAAGCAGGAAGTTCCTGCCTGAAGCCGCCGCCACCGGCATTGCCAATGAAGTCGCTGCTGTTATTGACGGTGCGCTGGCCAGGCTCGAGGAGCACGCCCATCAGCAGACTGACGGCATCTGGCTGGAAGATGTGACGGCGGATGTGGCACCGCATGTTCGTGATTGGAATGTGGACCGCTGTTGGCGGTGGGAGGACTGGCCCGACCGCGACGAAGTGATGCCCGAGGGCACTCCCTCCGTGGATGCAGGGATCGACCTGGTGGCTCGCCGCCGCGACGACAGAGGGTGGATCGCCATTCAGGTCAAGTCCCGCAGACTCAATCTGGCAGGTGAGGGCGAGCGGGTCACCTCCGACGAGATGAACAAGTTCCTGGCCGCCGCAGCGGACCGCAACATATGGGCTGAGCGCTGGCTGGCGGTCAACGGCGCTGTCCCGCTGGGCGGGCTTACTCCTGGCAAGGTCGCGATGTCGGGCGCTCCGGTGAAGGTGGTGAACGTCGCCCAGGCTGTCGAGTCGCAGCGCGCCGCGCTGGCTGCCGCCGACGACGATGACAGCGGCGGCGCGCCGATAGGCGATGAGCCCCCCGACCAGACGCGCTCAGCTATGCAGCGAGAGGCGGTCAAGACGGCTGTGGAACGCCTGCGAGCGAACGAACAGGCCGATGAGGAGAACATCCCGCGCGGCGAGGCCCGTGGCCGCATCGTGCTGCCCTGCGGCACCGGGAAGACACGCATCGCTTTGCGGATCACGGAGGAGCTGACCTACCCCGGCGAACTGTCGGTGGTGCTGTGCCCGTCGATCGCACTGGTCGCGCAGATACGACGCGAGTTCCTACAGCACGCCAACGTCCCGCTGAGAGTGATGGCGGTCTGCTCCGACAAGGGCGTGGCCGCCGACGACGAGGAGAAGGTCGCCAACGACGATGACGCCACCCTCGACAGGGGATTGGCGACCACCGAGGAGATCAAGGGATGCCCCGTCACCACCGACCCCGGGGAGATAGCCGACTGGATACGGCAGCGCCGCGACGCCACGTTCGGCGACGCGGTGAGTCTGATCTTCGGCACCTACCAGTCGGCGCAGCGCGTAGCGGAGGGCATCAAACAGGCCGAAGCCGGGGACGCATTCAAGGTGCTGGTCTGCGACGAGGCGCACCGCACCGCTGGAGTGCGCCGCCGCAAGCGTAGCACCGCCGCCGAGGAGCGGCTGCGCGAGTTCACGCTGTGCCACGACCGCGACGCATTCCCGGCGACGTACCGCGTCTACCAGACTGCCACGCCGCGCATCTACGGCGACAGCGCCCTCGCGGACGCGGCGGGCCGCGCCGACCGTGCCGATTTCGTGGTTCGCCAGATGGACGACCAAGCCACGTTCGGAGTGGAGCTGTACCGCCGCTCATACGCCGACGCGGTGCACAACGGCTGGCTGTCGGACTACCGGATCATCGCCATGGGCGTAGGCGACCAAGCCGCAGTCGACCTCGCCAACCTTCTGGTCCGCGATGCCGACGAAAAGGCGGCACTTGAAGCCGAGGCAGCCGAACGGGGCAAGAGCCCCAAGTCTCGCTCCAAGCGCGGCGAGAGACTGCCCACGACAGGCGACTACCTCAAGGGCATGGCGTTCGCTCTCGCGATGGGAGGCGGCGCACTCGCAAGGGACGGCAGCAACGTCCCCCTCAAGTCGTGCATCGGATTCCTGAACACCATCGCCCGCAGCAAGACGATGACCGCCGTCTTGCAATCCGACGCGGTGCGGAACTGGATCGCTGAGCAGACGGGAGGCTCCTCATCCGGCTACGGGCTCGAACACCTCGACGCTTCCTCGCCTGTCGCCAAACGTGACGAGGCCAAACGCCGCCTCGCCGTAGCGGACACCGACGAGCCGCACGGCATCTTGAACGTCGGCATCTTCGGGGAGGGCACAGATTCGCCGTCGTTGTCCGCGGTCGCGTTCTTGGAACCGCGCAGATCGCCCATCGACGTGGTGCAAGCAGTCGGGCGGGCGATGCGACGCGCTCAGGGCAAAGACCTCGGCTACATCGTTGTCCCGGTCGTCATTCCCCCAGGCGTGGACGCTGAGCGGCATCTCGCTATCAGCGACAAGCATGAAGGCTGGCGGGAGCTCGGTGACATCCTCCAAGCGCTGCGCGCCCACGACAAACGCATCGAGGACGCCCTTCCCGAGGTGTTGACGATCCAACTGCCCTCAGAGCAGCCGCCGCTGCTCGAGTTGAGGACCGTTGTCGCGGTGGGCAGGCCCGAGCAAAAGAACCTTGAGTACGCGGTCGTGGTTGGCAGCCGAGACGACGCCGAAGACGCTGCCCGTGCCGCCGTGAAACAGGGCCGCCCGCTGCTGGACTTCGACAACACCGTGAAGTTTGACCAGACCCTGTGGTCGGAGCTCAAGGACCAGCCGACCTCGATGATCGTCCACGTCAAGCGTCCCGACGGCAGCACAGAGACACGCGAAGACACGGTGGTCCGCCACAAACCGAAACCCAACCAGGAACGAGGGGACGTCAACGAGAAGCAGACCAAGCGGCGTGCAGGCAAGGTCGCGAACGGCGAGCGCGGCAAGCAGCTGCCCGACCCCGCCGAGCGCGAGCGGAAACGCAGAGAGCGACAAGCCCAGAAGACGGCCGAGTTTGAGGCCCACATCCAAGGGGTGCTCGTGGACCTGTCAGAGCAGATGGGCGGGACCATAGCCATGAACCTGCTGGAGAAGTCCGGGCTGACAGGCAACAAGGTCCAACGCGACCTCAACCTGCTCGAAGACGCTGTCAGCGAAGCAGCGCGGCATGTCCACGACGAGACGGGTCTCGCCGCCGAACTGGACGCCCACTTCGGCAACGACAACCTCGCGGCGCCCAAGCAGGGCAAGCCCCGAGCCGACGGAGCCACGGTCGCGGCGCTGCTGTGGATGAACGCGGCGATGCTGCATCAGCGAATCCATGCAGGGGGCTGGCTCGGGCGCAGAGGGATAGACCCGCTCGCCAATATCAAGTCGTCGCCCGAGCCGGAACGAATGTTCTCCCGGTCCTGGAACGCCATCACCCGGCAGGACTTCCTGCCTGTGATCGACCCGGCTGTGGAAGCACTCGACGCGGCAACCTCAACAGGACGGCTCGGCGGGCTGCGACGCGCGCTGCGGCATCTCGCTGCCGAGGCAGAGCAGATCGCCGAGACCTACGCCGACATGGGCACCGACCACGCCGGCGCCCTCTTCAACAAGGTCATGGGCGACCAGTCCTCCGACGGGGCATTCTTCACTCGCCCCGTCGCGGCAGACATCGCCGCGAGGCTCACATTGGAGGCCATAGACCCCGACAACACGCTCAACTGGTCAAATCCCGACGTGTGGCGACACCACAAGACCGTCGATCTGGCGTGCGGGTCCGGGACACTGCTCACGGCGGTCATGACCGAAATGAAGCGCCGAGCCGCTCACCACGGCGCAGACCGAGACCAGCTGGCGGCGTTGCAGAAGGTCGCCGTCGAAGAGACGTTGAAAGGGCTCGACATCAACCCCGTGTCGCTCCAGCTGGCAGCCACACAACTCATGGCCGGAAACACCGACATCAAGTACCGCAAGATGGGGCTGCACCTGATGCCCTACGGCCCCCAACCCGACGGCACCGCCGCAGCCGGCTCGCCCGAACTGTTCGGACGCCAAGACATCGTGAACGCCGGCCGCCTGTTCGACGACGCCGCAGCCTCAACCACCGTCAAGACAGGCGCCGAACACACCAGCGGCACGCTGGAAGGCCCCGAGATGGACGACGCCACCACAGCAGCCCGCGGTGCCCGCATCGTCATAATGAACCCGCCGTTCACGAACCGCACCAAAATGGGCGAGAAGTTCGACAAGGACACCCAACAGTCACTCCGCAGCAGGATGGACACCCTCGAAGGGTTCCTGGAGACCGCCGACCGACCCCTCCGCGAGTTCCTGGACCCGAACTCGCTAAGGCCGCGATTCACGGCCCTAGCCGACCTCTGCCTCGACCGTGAGGAAGGCGTGTTCTCGACAGTCCTGCCCACGACAGCGCTCACCGCTATGTCGGGGCTGCCCGAGCGCCTCGAACTCGCCAGACGGTTCCACATCCACACGATCCTCACCCACCTGGGCACAGCAGACGTGAACCTCAGCCAGGGAACACACCGCGAGATGAACGAGAGCATCGTCGTGATGCGGCGCTGCAACACCCCCCCCCCCCGCGACGCGTATCGTCTCGCTGGACCGATTCCCCCGCGACGAGACCGACACCGACCGGCTGTTCGACGCGCTGAACGCCGACGCGTCCGGCCCGCTCGCGGACGGCTGGGGCGAAGCCTCCGCCTGGCCCACCGAACGCATACAGGCTGGCGACTGGAGCGCCGTTGCATGGAGATCGTCGCGACTCGCTGACGCCGCCGCTGAGTTCGCTCTGCACGACGATCTTGCAGAAATGCAGAGAGAGAGAGAGAGAGAGAGAGAGAGAGAGAGAGAGAGAGAGAGAGAGAGAGAGAGAGAGAGAGAGAGACACAACCAAACACCACCCACGCACCGCCCCCGCACCCACCGAGCAGAGCGGA
>JAJEJB010000017.1 GCA_022828135.1 Acidimicrobiia bacterium
CGCGACCTCAAGGCATCCATCAACGCCTGGACCGACAACTGGAACCAGAACCCCCGCCCCTTCGTGTGGCACAAGACCGCCGACCAGATATTCGAGACCATGTCCTCATATCTACAACGAATTCCCCATACAGGACACTAGGACCACCAGATGTTGAAGCTCGTTCTCCCCAAGGGATCGCTCGAGAAGTCCACTCTCGAGCTGTTCGAGGCCGCCGACCTGCCGGTTCAGCGGTCCTCCGACGTGGCCTACAAGGCCTCGGTGGCAGACCCGCGCATCAGCGACGTCAGGATCCTGCGGCCCCAGGAGATTCCGATCTACATCGCCGACGGTCTCTTCGACATCGGCATCACCGGCCGGGACTGGGTGGAGGAGACCGGCAGCGACGTGGTCTCGCTGGGAGAGTTGCAGTACTCCAAGGCGACGTCGTTGCCGATCAGGGTGGTGTTGGCCGTGGGTGGCGACGCGCCCTACCAGAGCGTCGCCGACCTGCCTCAGGGAGTTCGGGTGTCGACGGAGTACCCGGAGTTGACCCGGCGATTCTTCACCGACGCCGGCATCGAGGCCCAGATCGCGCTGAGCTACGGCGCCACCGAGGCCAAGGTGCCCGACATCGTGGACGCGGTGGTGGAGATCACCGAGACGGGTCGGGCCCTGCGAGCGGCCGGCCTGCGGATCATCGACACCCTGCTGACCTCCTACACCGAGCTGATCGCCAACCCCGCAGCCGCAGCCGACCCCAAGAAGCGCCACGCCATGGGCCAGATCTACACCTTGCTCCAGGGTGTGCTAGAGGCCCGGGGCAAGGTGCTGGTGAAACTCAACGTCGGCGCGGATGCGCTCGACGACGTGATCGAGATCCTGCCGGCCATGAAGGCCCCCACCGTCAACGAACTGTTCCAGGGCGCCGGCTACGCGGTGGAGACGGTGGTGCCCCGTAGCGAGATCAACATCCTCATCCCAGCCCTGCGCGACCTGGGCGCCACCGACATAGTGGAGATGCCCATCTCCAAGATCGTCCCCTAGAGGTTCGCCATGAAGCGTGGATGGATGAAGTACGGGGTCGGGCCGGCGATCGGCGTGGGCGCAGGCGGCGGCGCGGGCGTGGGTGCCATCTTCGGGGACCCGGGCGTGGGCGCGGCCGTCGGCGCGGCCATAGGCGTCGTGGTTGGATTGTGGATCTCCAGAAGGGCAAGCAAGCGCTCAGCCTGCTGACCGGCCGGCCCGTCTAGGCGGCGGGATCGTCCTCCGAGCCGCCGTCGCCGGATTCTCCGGCGTCTCCGTCTTCAGGGCGGTTCTTGAGCTGGACGAAGGCCATCCGGATCTGGGACAGGGCGTCCTGCAGCGTGGGCTCCGCCTCGCCGAGACGGCCCTTCATCCCGTCCAGCAGCGCGCCCAGGGCGTCGATCGCCACCGCCCCCTCCGCAAAGTTCGCCGGCTGGCTGGAGAGATGCAGGGCGGCCAGCTCGTACAGGCCCATGGCGTGGTTGGCGACCACCACCGAGGCGGGCACCGCCTTCAGCCGCTCGCGGGATTCGGCCAGCTCCCGGATGTACTGCTCGGCCTGCTCGCGCTCCTCCGGCGACAGGCTGTCGAGGTCGAACTCCTCGTGCGCGGCGGCTCCAGCGTCGGCCGCCGGGGTGTCGTGGCTCGCAGGACCGGCTTCCGACCGGCGGTCGCCGACGGGTACCTCGCCTCCGGGGGTCCACAGCGTGCTCATCCGAACACCTCCGGCTCAGGCTCGCAGATGGGCCCGGGGCCCGAGCGGCCCGTGAGCGCAGCGAACAAGAGCGGGAGTGACAATGCCGCGACACGACATGCGTTGAAGCTATCCGCGCTTGCTCTTGGCCGCATGCCGCGACCGGCTGCTACCCTACCGGGGTCAATCCAGCGGACATGCGCCCCGGCCGCGGCCGGGGCGTTCCGCCCGAATACGGAGGTTCCGTGCTCACGAGGAGTGAAAGGCGATAGCACCGCCAGGCGAAGAGCCCAACATCAATGACCAGATCCGTGCCCCCGAGGTGCGCCTCGTGGGGGAGGATGGTCAGCAGATCGGCATTAGGACGCTTCAGGAGGCGCTGAATCTGGCCCGGGCCGCGGGACGCGACCTCGTCGAGGTGGCGGAGGCGGCCAACCCGCCCGTCTGCCGGATCATGGACTACGGCAAGTTCAAGTACGAGGCGGCCCAGCGGGCCAAGGAATCCCGGCGCAAGTCGTCCAACGTCATGGTCAAGGAGATGAAGTACCGCCCCAAGATCGGCCGGGGCGACTTCGACACCAAGACTCGCAGAGTCGAGAAGTTCCTGGGCGAGGGCAACAAGGTCAAGGTCACGATCATGTTCCGGGGACGCGAGGTCCAGCATCCGGAACTCGGCAGGAAGATCCTCGACGACGTGGCCGAGACCGTCGAGCATGTGGGCAAGGTGGAGTTCCAGCCCCGTCAGGACGGCCGCAACATGGTGATGGTGCTCGCTCCCGACAAGCAGGCACAGGCCCGGCACCGCCGTAGACTCGAGGCCGAGGCCGCTATGGCCACCGAGACGCCCCAGCCCGGCACCGCCGAGTAGAACGTCACCGGCCCTTTCGCCCTCACACTGAGGCGAGCAGTCGAACCAGAGAAGATCAACCATGCCAAAGATGAAGACACACCGGGGCGCAGCCAAGCGCTTCCGGCGCACCGGCACCGGCAAGCTGCGGCGCCGCCGGATCAACAAGAACCACATCCTCGAGAAGAAGTCCCCCAAGCGCAAGCGCCAGTTGCGGGCCCCGGCCGAGGTGTCCTCGTCGGATGAGAGGATGCTGCGGGACCTGGGCATATAGCCCAACTGCAGGCAACACGAAGAAGAAAGCGACGATTCGATGGCCAGAGTGACGCGACCCGCCCAGTCCAGGCGCCGCCGCCGGGCACGGCTGGCGCGGGCCAAGGGCTACTACGGCAACAAGTCCCGGTCGTGGCGTGCAGCCAACGAGCAGCTCATGCACTCGGGCAACTACGCGTTCCGCGACCGCAGGGCCCGCAAGAACGACTTCCGCCGGCTCTGGATCCAGCGGATCAACGCCGCCTGCCGCCAGCGAGGCGTGTCCTACAGCCGCTTCATCGCCGGGCTGAAGGCGGCCGGCATCGAGGTCGACCGCAAGATCCTGGCCGACCTGGCCGTCAACGACCCCGACGCCTTCACCGCTCTGGTCGAGGCGGCCTCCGCAGCCTCGGCGGCCCAGGCCCAGGCGAGCTGACCGGACCTAGCGCGCTCGGACCGCGCAATCAGCGGGTAGCCGAGCTGCGCCGCCTCGTGCGCCGGCGCGCGCGAACCGACGCCACGGTGATTCTGGAGGGGCCGCGCACCCTGTCGGAGGCGCTGGCAGCCGGCATCGAGCCTTCGGTCGTGGTCACGGCCGAGTCGGCTTTGGGCTCACTACCGGTCCGGGATGTCCTAGGCCGGCTCACTCCGGGTGTAGAGGTGATGGTGCTGACCGATCAGGCCTTCCAATCGGTGGCACCCGCAGTGAGTCCCCAGCCAATGCTGGCGCTGACCGACAAGCCGCAGGCCGTCGTGCCCGTATCGATGGCGCGAGACGATCTCGCGCTCGTGCTGGTAGGGGTCTCTGATCCGGGCAACACTGGGACCATCATCCGAACCGCAGAGGCCTGCGCAGCTTGCTGCGTGGTCGTGGCGGGCGGCGCCGACCCGTGGGCGCCCAAGGCCGTCAGGGCTTCGGCCGGCTCGGTTCTACGGGTGCCGGTTGTGGGGGCAGAGGATGCCGGTGCCGCGCTGACGGCTCTCCGGGAGGCCGGAGCGTCGATAGTGGCCGCCGACTCGCGTGAGGGCGAGGCCCATGACTCCGGTGTGCTCGTCGGGCAGGGTCCGGTGGCCCTAGTGCTGGGATCCGAGTCTCACGGCCTCGACAACTCGATCCTCGCGCCTGCCGACATCCGGGTAAGGATCGGCATGGCGGGCGACACCGAATCCCTGAACGTGGCCATGGCCGCCACCATCCTCGCCTTCGAATACCGCCGTCGACCCTGACATTCCGTCAGGCAGGCGTCGCTGCGCCCTAGCCTTGCTCGGATGATGGAGGGCTACGAGCAGGCGGCCGCCGACGCCGCCGAGCGCCTCGCCTCGGCTGCCGACCTCGACGCCGTGGCCGATGTCGAGCGGGAGATGCTGGGCCGCCGCTCCACCTTCACGGAGGCCAAACGACGGCTCGGTGACCTCGACCCGGGAGAGCGGGCGGCTGCCGGTCGGCGACTCAATGCCGCCCGTGAGCGTGTCGAGGCATCCGTGGCCGCCGCCCGGGCCCGGCTGTCGGCATCAGGGCGGGCCGACCGCTACGCCGCCGAGCGGCTCGACCTCACCGAGCGCCTGCCTCGCACAACGGTGCTGCGCAGGGGCCACTTCCACCCCGTCACCCAGGCCCGCGATCGTCTCGAGGACGTGTTCGTGGGGATGGGCTACACGGTCGCCGAGGGTCCCGAGGTGGAGAGCGCCTGGTACAACTTCGAGGCTCTCAACATCCCCGACTGGCATCCGGCCCGGGGCAGCTTCGACACCATCTTCGTCAACCTCGGTGAGTCCGAGGAGGTGATGCTGCGGTCCCACACCTCGCCGGTGCAGATCCGGGTCATGGAGAACCGCAAGCCGCCCATCTACATCGTGGCGCCGGGCCGGACCTTCCGGGCCGACACCGCGGATGCCACCCACCTGCCGGCCTTCAACCAGATCGAAGGGTTGGCCGTGGACCGCAACATCACGATG
Source organism: Acidimicrobiia bacterium (assembly GCA_022828135.1). Taxonomy (GTDB): domain Bacteria; phylum Actinomycetota; class Acidimicrobiia; order Acidimicrobiales; family Aldehydirespiratoraceae; genus Aldehydirespirator. The sequence goes on from JAJEJB010000017.1 coordinate 4,755, forward strand.
GGAGACCTCGCCGGCACCATCGACGAGTTCGTCAGGGCCTTCTTCGGAGGCGAGGTCAAGAGCCGGCTCCGCCCGTCGTACTTCCCGTTCACCGAGCCGTCCGCGGAGTTCGACATCTCCCGGCCCGACGGCTCCTGGCTGGAGTTGGGCGGCTGCGGGATGGTCCATCCCAACGTGCTGAGCAACTGCGGGATCGATCCCGAGGAGTGGCAGGGCTTCGCCTTCGGCTTCGGCATCGACCGGTTGGCGGTGATGCGCCACGAGATCGACGACATCCGCGAATTCGTCAACAACGACGTCCGCTTCCTGAGCCAGTTCTGATGGGTGCCCAAGTCATGCACGGGGACCTGCGATGAAGGTCCTGCTCTCGTGGCTCAGGGAGTTCGCGCCCGGCATCGACGGCGATCCTGGCGCGCTCAGCGACGTGCTGAGCGCGCTGGGGCTGACGGTGGAGGAGATGACCGTCACCGGTGCGATGCCCGGCGGCGTGGTGCTGGGCAGGGTGCTGGACCTGCGCCCCCACCCCGACGCCGACCGGATCCAGCTCGTCGACGTGGACGACGGGTCCGGCTCGACCCTGCAGGTGTGCTGCGGGGCGTTCAACATGGCGGTCGGCGACCTGGTGCCGCTGGCCCGGGTGGGGACGGCGATGCCCAGCGGGCTGGAGATCGCCCGTCGCAAGCTCAGAGGCCAGACCTCCGAGGGCATGTGCTGCTCGGAGATCGAACTCGACATGGGCGCCGACGCCGAGGGCATCATGATCCTCAACGACCGGGTCGCGCCCGGCGCCGAGCCGGGAACGCCGCTGGCCGAGGCCCTCGGCTTGGAGCCTGACGTGCTGTGGGACCTCGAAGTCGGCGCCAACCGGCCCGACGCGCTGTCGGTCATGGGCGTGGCCCGCGACCTCGCGGCCGGCCTGGGTGTGGCCTTCGAACCGCCCGACTGGTCGACCCCCGCCTCGGGCCCCGACATCTCGGATGCCGCCGACGTGGAGATCGTCGACCCCACGCTGTGCGGCCGGTTCGTCGGCCGCGTGCTGCGCAACGCTCCCGCCGGTTCGTCGCCGCCGTGGATGGCCAACCGACTCACCGCTCTGGGCCAGCGACCCATCAACAGCATCGTCGACATCTCCAACTACGTGATGCTCGAGTTGGGCCAGCCCAGCCACACCTTCGACCTGGGCCGTGTGAGCGGTGCCCGGATCCGGGTGCGCCGGGCCCGCGACGGCGAGACGGTCATCACTCTCGACGGCCAGCAGCGCAGCCTGTCCGCTGGTGACGGGGTGATCGCCGATGGTGACGACGGGGTGATCGGCATCGCCGGGGTCATGGGCGGGGCGTCCACCGAGATCGACGCCGGCACCACCGACGTGCTGGTCGAGATGGCCTGGTGGGACCCGCCGTCCATCTCCCGTACGGCCAAGCGCCTGAACCTCTCCAGCGAGGCCGCCACCCGCTTCCGGCGGGGCGCCGACTGGGGCTACAACGTCGAGCGCTGCATGAACCGATTCGTGCAGCTGGCCGTCGAACAGGGGGCCGAGGTGGCGCCGGGCACGATCGACGAGCGCGGCAACCTGCCGGACCGCGGCCCGCTGCGGGTCCGCACGTCGAGGGTGAACAGCCTGCTCGGCACCGGCCTGAGCGCGGAGCAGATGGCGGACCATCTGCGGTCCATCGGCTTCGGGGTGGACTCCGCAGGTGACGCCGACTTGGACGTGACCATCCCGACATGGCGCTGGGATACCGAGACCGAGACCGGCGTCTCTGAGGAGGTGGCCCGCCTCCACGGCTACGAGAACATCGAGCGCACCGTCCCGACGGCCAACGAGGCCGGCGGGCTGTCGCCATACCAGAAGGATCGCCGCCTGGTGCGAGAGGTGCTCGTTGGCGCGGGCTGCTGTGAGGCCCAGCCCATGCCGTTCGTGGCACCGGGTGCGCTGGCTGCGGTGGGCCTAGCCGAGGACGGCATCACCCTGTCCAACCCGGTCGACGACAGCGAGTCGGTGCTGAGAACCTCTCTGCTGCCCGGCCAGCTGGGGGCGGTGGCGTACAACCAGCGCCACTTCAACGGGGACGTGCGGCTGTTCGAGATCGGCCACGTCTACCTGCCGTCACCGGAGGGTCAGCTTCTCCCCGACGAGCGGGAGTTCCTGGCCGTGGCGCTGTCGGGCGAGGAGGCCCCGGCCGCGGTGGCAGTACTCGACCTGCTGGCCGAGGCGCTGGCGCTGCCTGCGGTCGAACTGCGTGCCGCCGAACTTCCGGGTATGCACCCCACACGATCCGCTGAAGTGGTGGTGGCCGGGCGGGAGCGCGGCGCGGTCGGGGAGGTCGACCCCGAGGTGCTGGAGGCCTGCGGGGTGTCCGGTCGGGTGGCATGGCTGCAGCTCGATCTGCAACAGGTGCTAGAGGGCCCCCGGACCAGGCGCCGTTACCGCCCTGTCAGCAAGTACCCGCCCAGCGATGTGGACCTGGCCTTCGTCGTGCCCGACGGGGTGGCTGCGGTCCAGGTCGAGCGGGCGCTGCGAGCCTCGGCCGGATCGCTGCTGGCCCGTGTCGAGCTGTTCGACTCGTACCGCGGGTCCGGCGTGCCCGAGGGCTCCCGCAGTCTGGCCTATCGGCTGCGGTTCCAGGCACCGGACCGCACCCTCACCGATGCCGAGGTGGCGGACATCCGCCAGCGCTGCATAGACGAGACCTCCCGCCGTACCGGTGCCACCCTTCGAACCTGACTGTGCAACTAATATCTTATTGCTGCACATAGTTGCAATAGCCGTGGCGAGGGAATAGCTTGGTGGGATGCACAAGGTCGCCGTGATCGGGGCGTCGGGTTTCACCGGCGCCGAACTGCTGCGGATCTGCGCGTCCCATCCCGGCCTGGAGGCCGTGGTAGCCACCGGCGATTCCATGGCCGGCCGGGCCGTGGCCGACCTGTACCCGAGCCTGGCCCCCGCCTACGGCGACGCCCAGTTCGTGCCCTACGAGCCGGGCGTCGCCTCCGGATGCGACCTGGCCTTCTGCGCGCTGCCCCACGGCGCCTCGCAGTCAGTGGTTCCGGAGCTGCGCAACGGCGTGAAGCATGTCGTCGATCTGGCTGCAGACTTCAGGCTCGACGATCCCGGCCTGTACCCGGCGTGGTACGGCACCGAGCACACCGCGCCGGAACTGCTCGACGAGTTCGTGTTCGGCCTCCCCGAGCTGTTCCGCGACGACATCCTCCACGCCGAACTGGTGGCCGCCCCCGGCTGCTACGTGACCACGGCCACGCTGGCTCTGGCCCCTCTCGTCGCGGCGGGCGCGGTGGAGCCGCACGGGATCATCGTCGACGCGGCCAGCGGGGTGTCCGGCGCGGGCCGGCCGCCAAAGGCCAACACCGCGTTCTGCGCGGTGGACGAGGACTTCACCGCTTACGGCCTGCTGACCCACCGGCACACGCCTGAGATCGAGATGGCGGTGTCCCGCCACTCCGGCACCGATGTGCAGGTGCTGTTCACGCCCCATCTGGCCCCCATGAACCGGGGCATCCTCGCCACCTGCTACGCCAGGCCCACCGGAGCGACGAGCACGGACGAAGTCCTCAGCCTGCTGAGCGACGCGTATAGCGACGAGCCCTTCGTGGTGGTGAGCGACCGGTCGCCCTCCACCAAGGCCACGCTGGGATCCAACAGTGTCCACATCACGGCCAGGGCCGACGCCCGCACCGGGTGGGTGATGGCCATCGCCGCGCTCGACAACCTGGTCAAGGGAGCGTCGGGCCAGGCCGTGCAGTGCGCCAACCTCGCACTGGGCATCGACGAGACCGCCGGACTGGCTTCGGCGGGGATCTACCCCTAGAGGCCGAGCAGTGTCTGGGACCGAAGTCTCCCCGCTCGCTCCCGCGGCCTTCCCTGCTGTGCCCGCCATCGCCGGTGTGCGGCTGGCGGTGGCCGCGGCCGGGATCCGCTATTCGGGCCGCGACGACGTGATGCTGGCCGAGCTGGCCCCGGGCAGCACCGTGGCAGGAACGTTCACGCGGTCGCTGTGCACGGCCGCGCCCGTCGACTGGTGCCGGGACGCCCTGGTGGCGAGCGCCGGGCACGGACGGGCCATCATCGTCAACTCGGGCAACGCCAATGCGTTCACCGGCGCGGCCGGGTACCGCGTCGCCGAGCACACCGCCCGGTCCGTGGCCGGAGCGCTGGGTGCGCAGGCTCACGAGGTGCTGGTCGCCTCCACCGGGGTGATCGCCGAGGACCTGCCCGTCGAGCGCATCGACGCCGCGCTTCCTTCGCTCGTCGCCGGCCTCTCCGAACCGGATCCCCGGTCCTGGGAGGCCGCCGCGGTCGCCATCGGCACGACCGACACGTTCCCCAAGGCCGCTTCGGCACCAGTGGCAGGCACGAGCGCCCACGTGGCCGGCATCGCCAAGGGCAGCGGCATGATCGCCCCCGACATGGCGACCATGCTCGCGTTCGTGTTCACCGACATGGCCGTGGACGCTCGGACCGCTCATGAGTGCCTGGCCGGATCGGTGGAGGAGAGCTTCAACCGCATCACCGTGGACTCCGACACCTCCACCAGCGACACCGTGCTGCTGGCCGCGACCGGCGCGTCGGGTCATGGCGCCTACCGGCACGCAGCGGCCTTCCGCGACGCGCTCGACGCGGTGATGCTGGATCTGGCCCACCAGATAGTGCGGGACGGCGAGGGGGCCACCAAGTTCGTGGCCGTCACCGTCACCGGGGCGGCCGACGATGCCGCCGCGGAAGCCATAGCACGGGCGGTGGCCGACTCCCCTCTGGTGAAGACCGCCCTGGCCGCTTCCGACGCCAACTGGGGCCGCATCGTGGCCGCGGTGGGCAAGGCTGGCCAGCGGGCCGATCGGGACCGGCTGTCGATCTGGATCGGCGACGAGCAATGCGCCGAGGGTGGCATGCCCCACCCCGGCTACAGCGAGGAGATGGCCACCAAGCACCTGCTGGGCGACGACATCGAGCTTCGGGTCGACGTGGGCGTGGGCGACGGGGAGGCCACGATCTGGACCTGCGATCTGACCCACGGCTACATCGACATCAACGCGGGGTACAGGACATGAGCGCGGACACGAGCCACTCGCAGGATCCTGTCGCCGGAACGCACGGCTTCGAGCCCGAGCGGAGGGCCCGGGCGCTGGTGGAGGCACTGCCCTACATCCGGCGCTTCCGGGGCGCGGTGGTGGTCGTCAAGTACGGCGGCCACGCCATGATCGACCCTGAGCTGGCCTCTTCATTCGCACGCGACATCGTGCTGGTGCGGGCCGTCGGGCTGCACCCGGTGGTGGTCCACGGCGGAGCGCCCCAGATCGGCGAGCACCTGCGGAGGCTGGGCAAGGAGAGCGAGTTCCGCGACGGCCTGCGGGTCACCGACGCCGAGACCCTCGAAGTGGCCCGGATGGTGTTGGTCGGCAAGGTAGGCCGGGACATCGTGAGCGCCATCAACGCCAGCGGGGGAGCGGCGCTGGGACTCTCCGGTGAGGACGGGCGCCTCGTGACGGCCGTGCCCAAGGATCCGGCTCTCGGGTTCGTGGGCGACATCGCTTCGGTCAATCCCAGTGTCATCGAGCGGCTGGCGGCTGAACAGATCATCCCGGTGGTCTCCTCGATCGGAGCGGACGCCGGGGGCCAGGCCTACAACATCAACGCCGACACCATGGCGGCCGCCCTGGCCGGCGCGCTCGGCGCGGCCAAGGTCGTGTACCTCACCGACGTGCCCGGTCTGCTTGCCGACCCGGCGGACCTGTCGTCGCTGGTGAGCCGGGCCACCGTTGGTGAGGTGGAGGCCATGATCGACTCGGGCGCTGTGAGCGGAGGGATGATCCCCAAGGCTCAGGCCTGCGTAGACGCGGTGTGCCAAGGCGCCGGCTCCGCGCACATGCTCGACGGTCGGATACCCCATGCCGTGCTTCTCGAGCTGTTCACCGACGCCGGAATAGGCACGATGATCACCCAGAACACCGAGGACCAGCAATGAGTAGAGCCGTGCTGATGAACAACTACGGCACCCCGCCGGTGACCTTCGTGCGGGGCGACGGCACCGAGCTCTGGGACGACCGCGGCCGCCGCTACCTCGACTTCCTGTGCGGGCTGGCGGTGACCGGGCTGGGGCACGCCCACCCGGCGGTGACCGAGGCCGTCGCGGCCCAGGCGGGGACGCTCATACACACGTCGAACCTCTTCGCCAACGAGCCGACCGCCGAGGTGGTGGAGACGCTCGACAGGCTGATCCGCTCCGGTCCCGGCGGCGACACCGAGCCCGGCCGGATCCTCTTCCAGAACTCCGGCGCCGAGGCGGTCGAGGCCGCCCTCAAGCTGGCGCGCAAGCACCAGGGACGGGGTCGCCACGGGGTGGTGAGCGCCTACGGGTCGTTCCACGGCCGCACGCTGGCCGCGCTGGCCGCTACCGGGCAGCCAGAGAAGCACGAGCCCTTCCAGCCGATGCCGGAGGGCTTCCGCCATGTGCCCTTCGACGACTACGGCGCGCTGGAGGCGGCGCTCGATCCCTCCGTCGGGGCGGTGGTGCTCGAGTCTGTCCAGGGCGAGGGCGGCGTGGTGCCGGCCGGCGACGAGTACCTGCAGGCCGTGCGGCGGGTGTGCGACGAGCGCGGCATCCTGCTGGTGCTCGACGAGATCCAGACCGGTCTCGCTCGCACCGGACGGTGGTTCGGCTACCAGCACGCCGGTGTGCAGCCCGACATCGTGACCATGGCCAAGGCGCTCGGCAACGGCGTGCCCGTCGGAGCGGTCTGGGCCAGGCCCGGCGTTGCGGCCGCCTTCGTTCCCGGCGACCACGGCTCGACGTTCGCAGGCCAGCCCCTGGCCCTGGCCGCAGTGCGGGCCGTCCTCGCACAGATGCAGGCCATGGACGCGCCCGCAGCCGCAGCCCGTCTCGGCGGCGCCCTGCGGGGCCAGCTGCTGCAGATCGACGGCGTGGACAGTGTGCGGGGCCGGGGCCTGCTCCTGGCCGCAGAACTGTCGGAGGAGGCCAGAGCAGGCCGCACGGCGAAGGACATCGCCTCGGCCTGCCTCGACCAGGGGCTGGTCGTGAACGGGGTGACCCCGACGGCCCTGCGGCTCGCCCCGCCGTTCGTGGTCTCCACCGAGCAGCTCGCCGAAGGGTGCTCCATCCTGGCCGGCGTCCTGGAGCACGGCTGACGCCCGACACGTCCGCGATAATGATTCTCACTCGATGAAGGAGTTCACATGCGCCACTTCCTAGATATCGACGACTTGCAGCCCAGCGAGCTCGCCCGGATCCTGAACCTGGCGACCACCCCGAACCCGCCGCAGGTGCTGGCCGGCAAGGGCGCGTCCCTGCTGTTCGAGAAGCCCTCGGCCCGCACCCGCAGCGCCACCGAGATGGCCGTGGTGCAGTTGGGGGGCCACCCCACCTACATCGGCGCGGCCGAGGTCGGCCTGGACGAGCGCGAGAGCGTGGAGGACGTGACCCGCACCCTGGCGTGCTACAACGCGGTGATCGGGGCGAGGGTCTTCGACCACCGCACGGTGAAGCGCATGGCGGCTGTGAGCGCCGTGCCGGTCATCAACCTGCTCAGCGACGCCGCCCACCCCACCCAGGCGGTGGCCGACCTGCTGACGATCCGGGCCGCTCGCGGCCATCTCGAGGGCCGCGTCCTGGCCTACGTCGGCGACGCCAACAACGTGGCCCACTCGCTGGCGTACGCCGCCGGCCTGTCGGGCATGGCAGTGCGTATCGCCAGTCCCGTTGGCTACGAGTTCAGCGAGGCCGACCTGCGGCGGATGCGCCGCCGCGGCTGCGAGCCGGTCCAGGTGCAGAGGCCGGCCGAGGCGGTGAACGGCGCTGATGTGGTCTACACCGATGTGTGGACCTCGATGGGCCAGGAGGAGGAGGCCGAGCAGCGCCGCAAGGACTTCTCCGGCTTCAGGGTGGACAGGCGGATGATGGCCCGCGCCTCAGCGGGCGCCGTGTTCCTGCACTGCCTGCCCGCCCACCGGGGCGAGGAGGTGGCTTCCACCGTGATCGACGGTCCTAGCAGCCTGGTATGGCAGCAGGCGGCCAACCGGATGCACGCGGCCAGGGGACTGCTGCTGTGGCTGATGGAACAGGCCACCTAGAGAGCCGGCCATGAGCAAGACCAGCCGCCAGCACCTCATCGTCCGGCTGCTCGGTGAGCATGCCGTGGCCAGCCAGCAGCAGCTGGTCGATCTGCTGGCGTCCGCAGGCGTGACCGCGACGCGGGCGACGGTGTCGCGCGATCTCGACGTTCTCGGGGCGGTGAAGGTCCGGGTTCCGGGAGGAGGAACCGTCTACGCCATTCCCGAGCATCCCATCGACCGCATCGCGCCGGAGGAGCATCTCCGGAAGGTGATGGGCGACTGGGTGGCCGACATCGGTGCCTCGGGCAACCTCGCGGTGGTGCGCACGCCGCCCGGCTCGGCCCACGTGGTGGCGTCCGCCCTAGACCGGGCCGGTCTTGAAGAGGTGCTGGGAACGGTGGCGGGCGACGACTCGCTGATCGTGGTGGCCACCGACGGGACGCCGGGCTCGGAGCTGGCCGACCGCCTGCGGGACCTGGCCGGCCTGGCCCCGTAGTCAAGGCATCACGACATCAAGACCCAGAAGTGAAACGGCAAGGGACAGCAGAGTGAGCACAACCAACGCGACATCCCCCTCCAAGGTGGTGCTGGCCTACTCGGGCGGGCTCGACACCTCGATAATCCTGCACTGGCTGAGGGAGACCCACGGCTGCAAGGTCGTCACCTTCACCGCGGACATAGGTCAGGGCGACGAGCTGGAGCCGGCCCGGGCCAAGGCCCTGGCCATGGGCGTCGCGCCCGAAGACATCTTCATCGAGGACCTGCGCGAGGAGTTCGCCCGCGACTTCGTGTTCCCCATGTTCCGGGCCAACGCGATCTACGAGGGCGAGTACCTGCTGGGCACGTCCATCGCCCGGCCGCTGATCGCCAAGCGGCTGGTTGAGATCGCGGCGATTACCGGCGCGGACGCCATCAGCCACGGCGCCACCGGCAAGGGCAACGACCAGGTCCGCTTCGAGCTCGGCGCCTACGCGCTCAAGCCCGACATACAGGTGATCGCGCCCTGGCGGGAGTGGGACCTCGGCTCGCGGGAGTCGCTCATGGCCTATGCGGCCACCCACGGCATCCCCATCGAGCGCAAGCGGGGCACCGAGTCGCCCTTCTCGATGGACGCCAACATGCTCCACATCTCATACGAGGGCGGTCCGCTGGAGGATCCCTGGTACGAGCCTCCCGCGGAGATGTGGCTCTGGTCGGTGAGCCCCCAGCACGCCCCCAACGAGCCGACCTACGTGGACCTCGCCTTCGCAGGCGGCGACATCGTTGCCGTGGACGGCCGGACCATGACCCCGGGCCAGGTGCTGGCCACCCTCAACGAGCTCGGCGCGGCCAACGGCGTCGGGCGGATCGACATCGTGGAGAACCGCTACGTGGGCATGAAGAGCAGGGGCGCCTACGAGACGCCGGGCGGCACCATCATGCTGCGGGCCCACCGGGCCATCGAGTCGATCACCCTCGACCGGGAGATGGCCCATCTCAAGGATGAGTTGATGCCCCGCTACGCGGAGCTGATCTACAACGGCTACTGGTGGAGCCCGGAGCGCAGGATGCTGCAGACCGCCATCGACTACAGCCAGGCCAGCGTCAACGGCGAGGTCCGGGTGCGGCTCTACAAGGGCAACGTGGACATCGCAGGGCGGCGCTCGGACGACTCGCTGTTCGACTACAAGGTGGTCACCTTCGAGGAGGACGAGGGGGCCTACAACCAGGCCGACGCCACCGGGTTCATCGCGTTGAACGCCCTGCGGCTGCGCAACCTCGCCCTCAAGCAAGCCGAGAGAGGGGGCTAGCCGTGGACGACTCAGCGACCCTCTGGCACGGGCGCTTCGAGGGCGACCCCGCTGAGGCGCTCCGGGCCCTCAACGACAGCCTGCCCTTCGACCGGCGCATGTTCCGCGAGGACATAGCGGGGTCGCGCGCCCATGCGACGATGCTCGCCGCGGTCGGGCTGATCACCGGCGACGAGCGCGACGCCATCTGTGAGGCCCTCGACACCGTCGAGGCCGAGATGGCTGAAGATCGTTTCGTCGTCGCGCCCGGCGACGAGGACATCCACACCGCGGTGGAGCGGCGGGTCACCGAGCTCACGCCGGCCGGGTCCAAGCTCCACACCGGTCGGAGCCGCAACGACCAGGTGGCGGCCGACCTGAGGCTCTGGACCCGCGCCGCGCTGGGCGACGTCGCCCGGGGCGTGCTCGGGCTGCAGCGGACGCTGCTGAACCGGGCCGAGGACGCGGGCGGGACGCTGCTGCCCGGCTACACCCATCTCCAGCAGGCCCAGCCGGTGCTGTTGGCCCACCATCTGCTGGCCCACGGCTGGGCGCTGGCCCGCGACACCGAGCGGCTGGCCGAGGCTCGTCGCCGGGCCGATGTCTCACCGCTGGGGGCGGGCGCGCTGGCCGGGTCGTCGCTGCCGCTGGACCCGTCGCGGACCGCCGCCGAACTCGGATTCGCGTCCGTGTTCGACAACAGCCTCGACGCGGTCGCCGACCGCGACTTCGTCGTCGACGCGCTCTACGCGCTGGCCGTGCTGGGCGTGCACCTGAGCCGGATCGGCGAGGAGCTGGTGGTCTGGTCGTCGTCGGAGTTCGGCTTCGTCGAGCTCGACGACGCCTACGCGACCGGCTCGTCGATGATGCCCCAGAAGAAGAATCCCGACGTGGCCGAGCTGGCCCGGGCCAAGGCCGGCCGCCTAATCGGGCATCTGACCGGTCTGCTGGCCACCCTCAAGGGCCTGCCCCTGGCCTACGCCAAGGACCTCCAGGAGGACAAGGAGCCCCTGTTCGACGCGGTCGACACGACCCTGCTCACGCTGGCCGCCCTGGACGGGCTGCTGGCGACGGCCCGCTTCGACACCGACCGCATGGTCGACGCGGCGTCGTCGCCCTACTCCTCGGCCACCGACCTGGCCGAGTGGATGGTGGGGCGGGGCACGTCGTTCCGCGAGGCTCACGCCGCCGTCGCTGACCTAGTTCGGCGCTCGCTGGCCGGTGAGGGATCGCTGGCCGAGCTGGCAGCCGCCGACGACCGGCTCGGGCCGGAGGCCGCCGCGCTGCTCGAGCCGGGGGCATCGGCAGCCCGGCGCAACACGCCCGGCGCCGGCGGCCCGGAGGCGGTGGCCGCCCAGACGGAGAGCTTCCGGCAGCGGATCGAGACCGACGCGGCCCGCCTCGGGTGAACAGAGAGCGCCTCGATAGGGACTTCTACGCGCGACACGCGCTGGAGGTCGCGCCCGAGTTGCTCAACAAGGTGCTGGTGGCGCCGGACGGCCGTACCGGCCGGATCGTGGAAGTCGAGGCCTACCGCGGCGCGGACGACCCCGGCAGCCACGGCTTCCGAGGCATGACCAAGCGCAACGCCACCATGTTCGGTCCGCCGGGCCATCTGTACGTGTACTTCACCTACGGCATGCACTGGTGCGCCAACGTTGTGGCCGAGACCGACGGCGTGGCCGCGGCGGTGCTGCTGCGGGCGCTCACACCCTTGGAGGGCCTCGAAGCCATGTACGCCGCCCGTGGTCCAGCCGCCCGGCGCGACCGCGACCTGTGCAGCGGGCCCGCCAAGCTCACCCAAGCCCTGGGAATCGACGGCGGCCTCGATGGCGCCGACCTGGTCAGCGGCGACCGGGGCCTGACCATCGTCAACGAAGGCCAGCCGCCTCCGGCAGCCCCAGCCGTCACCACCAGGATCGGCCTCACCAACGGCGCCGACCTGCCCTGGCGCTTCTACGTAGGAGGCACCCCCGACGTCTCTCGCCGTTGACCCCGCTCGACCCTGATCCAAGGGATCAGCAGGAGGCCACCGAGCGCATCCAGATGTTCCACCCTCCGGGCTGCTTCAACGGGCCTTGTACACTCCTAGCAGAGCTAACGGACGGCGATGAGAATGACTCGCAATATATTTTCAGGCATAGTCAACTCATACAATCCTATTCCGTCTTCGACGAGTTGCCGGGCGTGATATGACGGCGGTTCAGCCGCAAGAGGCATCTGACGCTCTATCGAGAGGGCAGAGGGTTCGATTGCCGGCGGGGACTGGGATCGCTGAGACTGGAATCATGGTGGTGCGGGGGGTCGAGTCGCGGCCTGACGGCCTGGAACTCGTCGTTGCCTATGATGCCGACTCCAGCGAGGCCATTGTGGTGCAGCTCACCCGTGAGCAGGCGACTCGGGTCAAGGTGGTCAGAGAGGATGGCGCTGCCAGCCCGGAGGTGGTGCTGGCCGGGTTGTGGAACGAGTGGATGCTGGGAGCGGTGCGGTCGGCTCGCTCAACGGTGCTGGCTTCCACGACGCTGAGGCCGTATCCGCATCAGATGGATGCCGTCTACGGCCACATGCTGCCCCAGCCGCTGCTGCGGTTCCTGCTGGCTGATGAGCCGGGCACGGGCAAGACGATCATGTCGGGGCTGTGGCTGCGCGAGGCTCAGCGGCTGGGTCTGGTGGAGCGTGTGCTGATCGTGTGCCCGGCGCATCTGGTGATCAAATGGAGGGCCGACTTCAAGCGGTTCTTCGGGCAGGAGTTGCGCGAGGTGACCGCCGAGACGATCCGCCAGCGGGCTCTGGCTGGATCAGACGACGACTTGTGGGTGGCGTCGTTGAATCTGGCGTCGGTGAACCCTGCGGTCCGCAAGGCGCTCCATCCCGACGAGGCCGGATGGGACGCGGTCATCTTCGATGAGGCTCACCGGATGACGCCCACGGCAGAGACGTTCCACAGGGTGGGGAAGGAACTGTCGGCCAGTGTGCCTCACGCGGTGTTCTTGACCGCAACGCCGCACCGGGGCGACGAGTGGTACTTCCGGGAGTTGCTGCATCTGGTTGACCCTGACGTGTTCCCGACCAGCGGCGACCCTGGCAGCGGCCTGCCCAAGCTCAGGCGCTCTGACCAGCAGGAAGCCAAGCGCACCACCCCGCTCACGCCGGGGCCGCTGCACTTCTTGCGGCGGATGAAGGAGGAACTGGTCGATTACGACACCGAGAGCCTGCTGTTCAAGGAGCGTGAGGCGGTCAACGTAAAGGTGCGGATGAACCCGACGGAGCAGCGCTTCTACGAGAAGGCACTGGGGTTGGTTGGGACGTACTTCCCCGTTCGCGGTCGTGCGCTCGCGGCGATGGTGTACGGCAAGAGGACCGCATCGTCGCTGTATGCGCTGGCCGAGACTCTGCGCCGTCGCTCCGACAAGATGGGCACGGGGGACGCTTCGGCAGCCGAGCCGGGTGGCGACCCTGACGATGACGACGACGTTGACGAGGAACATGTCGTTGGTGCGTCATCGCTCGACGCCAAGGCTGAGCAGCAGGCGATCAGCGAGGTGCTGGCCGAGTTGGAGCCGCTGCTTGATCCTGACCGGCTCGCGTTGGACGAGTTGAACGTGTCCAAGTGGGAGCCGATGATCGAGCGTCTGACCGAGAACGGGATCAGCCCCGGCTCAGGCAGGCAGTTTGTGGTGTTCACCGAGTACGCCGACACCGCCGACTGGCTCATCCGAGCGTTCAACGATGCCGGTTTCACCGCGGAGCGCTATTCCGGTGCGGACAATCACGTCGAACGGGCCGCGATCCAGAAGCGTTTCATGGACTGTGAGTTCGAGGTCATCGTCTCCACCGACGCGGGCAACGAGGGCATCGACCTGCAAGTGGCGAACGTGCTGGTCAACTGGGACATCCCGTGGTCGCTGGTCAGGCTGGAGCAGCGGATGGGCCGCATCCATCGCATCGGCCAGGAGCACAAGGTGATGCTCTACAACATGGTCGCTCTGGGAACCCGCGAGGGAGACGCCCACCAGCGGCTGCTGGACAGGCTCGTCGATGCGGCCAACGAACTCGGCGGCAGGATGTTCGACAGCCTCAACGCGATCATGGAGCGAGTCGAGTCCGGCCCGACTGGAGCTGACCCCAAGAGCCTGCTGAGACTGTTCTATGACTCCAGCCCGAGCACGTCCTCTGGAGGCGACTGGCCGTCGCTGGAGGAGATCCGGCGCGCTCGTGACGAGTACTTCGCGGAACTGCGGGCATTGAGCAGCGACGTGGACCCGGCTGCGGCGAATGCCGCACGCCACGACGACCATCTCGCCCGCATCAACCCGATCATCGTTGAGCGGTACCTCACCCGCATCGCGAAGGGCAAGCTGCTGGGATGCGAACCGGCACCTTTGGGCGACGACGGGTTCTTCTACCTGTCCGCCTCCACTGCCGTCCCCGGCTGGCAGCTGCCTGTGTCGCTGCGGTCGGCGAACGGAACCACGGTCGTGGCCACTCGAGCCGATGCCCGCCAGAAGGCGATTGATGACGGCGTTGACCGCGCCGCTGACACGATCATGCTCGGGCCGAGCGATCCGGCGCTCACGACGCTGGTCAAGGCACTGCGGGAGCGGGTCGAGCCGGAGATGTGGCAAGGAGCAGTGCTCAGCGACAGGTCAGCACGCGAGGACTACACGCTGTTCGTCTACGAGTGCGACATCACCGAAGGCTCACCGGGCCGCAACCCCAAGCACCGCCTGCGCGAGGGCACCCTCTCATGGCTGGTCCGTGTCTCAGCCTCCGGTGAGGCTCGTACCGTGGCATGGGACGCCCTGCCCAACTTGACGCCGGCCCACGACCTCGTTCCCGTTCCTCTCTCATCGGAGCAAGCAGAAGCCGCGCGCCGGCAAGCTGTCGAAGCAGCCGAGAGGGAACGCTCCCGGCGAGCGCAGCGGCTCGCCTCATGGGTCAAGCAACTGAGTAAGGAACTGCGCCGGCTGCCGAACGCCTTGACCGACCCGATCCCCGACAGGGAGACGAAACTGGCACAGCGGAACAAGATCAGAGCGACCATCGAAGCACGCCTCGAGGAAGCCGAGCGTGCCGCACAGGTGACCTGCGGCAAGCCGCGCAGGGTCGGATGGGTGCACGTCGCCGTTGTCCGACAGGACGACGACGAAACGGACGACACCGACCCTGAGAGCGAGGCCGTTGCGATGCATCACGTCACCAACCTTCTCAAAGCCCGAGGGTGGAGGGTCGCAGACGTGCATACCGAGGGCAGCGGCTACGACCTGTACGCCGAACGGGGCGCCGAGCATCGCTGCGTGGAGGTCAAGGGCCTCGCCGGCAGCGCGTCGAGCGCCGGGGTCAGGCTCACCGGCGGCGAGTTGGCCAAGGCCGCGCAGCTGGGCGACGAGTACTGGCTGTACGTGGTGGAGAATTGCGTCGACGGCGAGGGCCGCCTCTTCGCCGCCTGGCAGAACCCGGCGGAGACGTTCCGTGACAGCTTCACCGACGTGCCCGTTGTGCGCCTGCCGGGCAGCGATCTCAAGGCCGCGCTCCACCGGCAAGATCTACAGTGATCTATAATCGAAATCCATGTAGAATGCCAGCTCACAAGATAACGCCTTAACATGGCGGCGTGGTCGAGATCCGCGTGTACGTCGACAGCCGGGGTCGCTGTCCGTTCCGCCGATGGCACGAAGGCCTGGATCCTGTCGCAGCCTCCCGTGTTGGCACCGCCCTTGACCGCATCGAGGCCGGGAACCTGTCGGACCTCAAGGGCCTCGGCGGCGGGCTGTTGGAGCTTCGACTACACTTCGGGCCCGGCTACAGGATCTACCTCGGCCGGGAGGGGAACTCGTTGGTTATCCTGCTTGCAGGGGGCACGAAGGCCCGTCAGCAGAAGGACATCGAGACAGCCCGTGCACTCTGGCGAGAGCACAGGCGCCGCAGACGCGAGGAGATCTAACGTGGTTCTCACCGAGGATTTCCATGAGATCGTGCAGGACCGGGCCCGTCGT
Source organism: Acidimicrobiia bacterium (assembly GCA_022828135.1). GTDB lineage: Bacteria > Actinomycetota > Acidimicrobiia > Acidimicrobiales > Aldehydirespiratoraceae > Aldehydirespirator. Next base: position 20,609 of record JAJEJB010000017.1, read on the forward strand.
GATCCCGAGTACCGGGCATGCATCCTGAAGGAGGCCGTCAGGTGCCTGCTCCGAGGCGAGGTCGACGTCGCCAGGATCGTTCTGCGCGACTGCGCCATCGCCACCGTCGGCTTCGAGCAGCTCGGTGCCCTGACGGGCAGGTCGCCGGAGGATTTGCGCCGGGTGCTCGACTCGGAGCGCGCCCCTCACGCGGGCGACCTGTTGGAGGTGCTGGCCTGCATCCTGCGCCACGAAGGTCTTGCGTTGCAGGTCATCCCAGCCGCCGAACATGACGGCGCGGACGCCGCGGGCCGGACGGCAGTCGAATCGATCGCCGCGCGGTAGGCAGGGCCGGGCCCCAGGCATAGGAGCCTTATGGCCACCCGGATGATCGAACGATGGTTCCCCTGCGCCGAAGTGTCCGAACACTCAGCGAAGGGCTGGGGAACCGGATTCGCTGAGAAGAGCCTGTTTACCTGGTTCGCTTCCCGACCGCTCGCCCAAGCGAAAGCAGCCGTCATCTGCTCATTGCTGCCCTGGCCGGACGATGAACACGAGCAGGAGCGCCTCAAGAAGCTGGTCCGCGATGCGATGACGGACTATGACGCCGAGAACAGCGCAATCCGCAAGGAGTTGGCGAAGCACTACCCCAGCGGGGCCAAGATGTGCGACCCGTTCTCGGGACGAGCGATGATTCCGCTGGAAGCTGCCAGACTCGGCATACAGGCCTGGGGCATCGACTATTCACCGGTGGCGACCCTCGCGGGCAAGCTCCTGGCCGACTACCCGCTCCGCAACTGGGACAACGAGCCGGACCTACCCTTCGATGGCTACCAGCAGCACAAGACTGAGCATTTCACCGAGCCACGACTACTACGCGACGTACGATTCGTGCTCGATCTGGTGAACCAGCGTTACAGCGAGGCGATGGGGGAGTTCTATCCGGTTGTGCGGGGCAAGCGTCCATGGGGATACGTGTGGGCGGTCACGCTGCCATGCTCCAACTGCGGCAATCGGTTTCCGCTCACCGGCAGCCTTGCTCTCAGGAACTCCAACGACATCAGGAACGACCTGGGACAGTCCTACCGCATCGTCACCGATAACACTGCGGGCACCTTCGTAACTGAAGTCCACGACGGAATGCCGACCACCCAGGCGACTTTGGTCAAGGTGCCGGGACGGCAGGGCAAGAGCGGAGTCTGCTCGTTCTGCGGGCATATGCACCAGCTGGGGACGCTGAGGCGGATGATGCGCGACGGGCTGCGGAACGAGGCGCTGCTGGCAGTCGCGGACATTGACGAAGATGTCGGCAAGCGATACCGCACGCCGTCCGTCGCAGATCTTGACGGCCTGGCTGGGGTCGACGCGGCACTGGCGGGCGAGGCTCCTTTCGGGCTGTTGCCGGCAGTGCCAGCTGAGTGCATAGATCCGGGGCTGTCCCGCTACATCGCGCCTGTCGGCTACGGCTACAGCAGTTGGGGTGGGTTGTGCAACCCGCGTCAGACCCTCGGTATTGTGCGCCTCGCCCGCATCATTGACGACCTGTGCCACGCACTGCTCACCGGCGGAGCCAGTCCTGCCTACGCCGCCGCGTTGACTGGCTACGCGGCTTCGAATCTTGTACGTCGGCTGAGATTCAGTACAAGGAGCGTCTCCGTACATGTCGACAAGCAGCATGTGCGCGATATCTATGCCAACGAATCAAGCCTCGCTCACAGTTTCGACTACTTCGAGACCGGCTGTGGTGCCGGCCCCGGTACCTGGGGGTCGCTGTCGGTGCACACGCTCAGAAGTCTTCGCAAGCAACTCGATCGGGTGAGTGGATGTCCGGTGTTGGTGCAGCGCGGGTCTGCCACAGTGGTGCCTCTGCCTGACGGTTGCCTGGACGCGACCGTGACCGATCCACCCTATGACTCGATGATCAACTACTGCGATTCTTCGGATCTGCTCTATGTGTGGCTCAAGCGGGCTTTGGCCACATCCCACCCTTGGTTCGGTGTGACGACCGATCCCGACGGGCTGCAGGAGAAGACTCTTGAGGCGGTCATCAAGAAGAAGCCTCTGAGGGACTCAAGGGATCATCGCACCGAAGCGCACTACAAGTCGCTCATCACCAAGGCGTTCGACCAGGCCCGGCTCAAGACTCGGCCCAGGGGAGTGGTCAGCATTGTGTTCGGTCACGGTGACCCGGACGCCTGGGCACGCGTCCTAACCGCGGTTTCCGATGCTGGGCTGGTACTCACCGGCTCATGGCCAGCTAGTACCGAGAAGGGCGGACGGCAAGAGGGTGAGTACATCGATAACACGATCATGATGGCCTGTCGGGCCGCTGCTCCGAACCGCCCCGTGGGGGATGTGCGTCGGGTCGATGATGAGGTGCGTGCGGAGATCGCTCGGCGTGTGCCGGAGTGGACTGCGGATGGGCTTGCTGACTCGGATCAGAGGATGGCGGCGATTGCCCCAGCGATGGAAGTCGTGGGCCGCTACAGCGAGGTTCGCGACTTCACGGGCGTCCCCGTCCCGATCCAGCACTTTCTGGGGCTGGCTCACAAGGCCGTTGAAGAGGCCGCGAACGTGCGGATCGACAAGTTCCGACTGACGGACTTCGATGAACGAACTCGTTTCGCCATCTCGTGGGCGCGGCAGCACGGCAGAAGGGTGGCCGCGGCGTCGGAGGCCAGATGGCAGCGCTTGTCATACGACATGTCCGACAGCGATGTGGAAGGCATCCTCGTCAAGGCGAAGGGCGGGTCGCGGCTGGCCTACGGCGACGAGTCCGCACCCCATCTGAGCCTGCACGCGTCAAGCGCCATCATCGACATCGCGGTGGCTGTTGCTGCTGAGGGACGCTCCCTGTCGGACATAGCCGACGCTCTGCACCTGCTTGACCGGGAGAACGACGAGATGCTGTGGGCGGCGATGAACGAACTGGCCCGACTCGTCGGTGAGAGCGACCGTGACGGGCAGACTTGGGCATGGGCGGTGCGGAACCGCCACCTGATCTGTGGTCAGGCACAGCGGGCGCGCACGGAGCATCAGAAGGAACTCGCAGACATGGCCGCGCAGGACAGCCAGACCAAACTGTTCTAGGCAGAGCGAACGGGAGCACATCATGCCTGACACGGCTGCACCTTGGTGGGAAGTCATCTCCCTGCGAGATGAGGTGACGAGCAGCGGCGGTGCTATTGACGATGTTCAGATGTCGCTGCACAACGCCGTGTTCGGCAAGGAGGGCGTGGGCGCTGGCCGGACCCCGTACTCGGATGCCGCCTACTTCGGGGGGATCACCCATCCGACCGGCAACCTCGTTGAGTTGATGGCACGCGTCGCGGTGCGGCTCGGGGTGCCGGAATCGACCCAGACGAGCGCGATGTGGCGGCTCGATCAAGCCATGGGCGGCGGCAAGTCGCACGGGCTGATCGGGCTGTGGCACCTGGCAGCGCATCCCCAGGAACTCGCCGCAACCGACCTCGGCGGGGAGGTCATGGCAGCCGCGGCGAGCATCGCCGGGCCGGGAGCCGTGCGTGCCGACCTGGGCAACCCGATCTGTGTGGTCTTGGACTGTGACAACACGACGGCTGATACAGAGGATTTCGGCCCTGCGAGCCGCCTCGGAGAGAGGTTCCTGTGGAGGCTCTTCGACAAGGACGGCCACCGCTACGACGCCTTCAAGGATCACATCACCAACAAGGCGAAGGTAGCGGAGGCGCTCGGCAGCGTCGGTCGGCCCGTGCTGATCCTCATTGACGAGATCATGGACTACCTCCGAGCGGTCGCTGCCTCCGATCCTGACGGCTCAGTGCTGGACATGGCGTTCCTGCGGGTGCTGCTCGATGTGGTCAACGACGTGCCGAACTGCGCCGCGGTGGTGGTGATGATCGCCTCGGACAAGGACAACATGGTGATGAGCGCTACCGGGGCCGCTCATCGTGTCGAGATGGAGGACTTGCTCACCCGCAACGCTCGCACCACGGCTGTTACCGGTGGCGGCGACTTCGCTGAGATCATCCAGCGCCGCCTGTTCAGTGAGCGGCCTTCCGAGGAGATCACCGATGCGACGGCGGATCGGTTCCTTGATGAGATGCGAGGCGCGTGGGAGACGAAAGTCTTCAAGAAGCTGGGCGGCCGGTCGAAGGCGGAGTTCCGCAGCCAGGTGGGGCGGTGCTACCCGTTCCATCCGGACCTGATCGCGCTGGCTGAGGACGAGTGGGCGCAACATGCCGGTTTCCAGCGGGTGCGGTCCATCATCAGGGTGTTCGCGTCAGCAGCCCATGAGCAGGCTCGACGGGCTGCGGCAGGAGAGTGGGCACCCGAGTTGATCGACAGCGGCGACTTGCCGCTGCAGTTCAACCAACTGCGGGAGTCTCTGCTCAGTTCCGGCCTCGTGGCTGATGAGAAGACCCAGGCCAACCTCCGTGAGGTCGCCAGCGTCGATATTGTCGATCAGCACAACCGCGAACGGGGAGCGGCGCACCGTCTCGACGCGGCTCGTGAGGAGGGTTGGGCGAAGCACAACCCTCGTGCAGCCGAGCGCATGGCGACAGCCTTGTTCGTCCGGTCGTTGTGCCCGCGCGCTGGCGGTGCTCGTGGAGCGACCGAAGCGGAGCTGTTCGCAGCGTCGTTCGTTCCCGGCGGCGCCTACGGAACCGGAGATGCCGAGACAGTGGCAGCCGAACTTCTAGAGACCGAAGAAGGAGCAGCGTCGGTGGATTCGCTGCCGGGGCGGGGTGGCGCTCCGAAGCGGTGGGTCTTCGAGACCCGCAAGACGTTGGCGATGCTGACTCGGGCCGAGAAGAAGACCGTCAGTGACCGAGACCGTGACAGTGCCATCACCGAGCGCGCCTTCGATCTCGCATCCTCCGGCCCGTTCGACCGCATCGTGCAAGCCGACGGCGGAGACGCTCCCGAACAGGGAGGCACAGCACCGGAATGTGTAGACGTGCTCTCACAGGCAGGCATCGACCACAAGCACCAGACGAGGCTCGTCATCCTGGACTCGCGCTGGTTCTCGCTGTTCAACGGCGACGACACCGCCACCCGCGAAGCAACCACCGCAGCGATGGGCGTCGGCCCGAACCCGATGAGCGTCCAGTGGGCATCGTCGGCGGTGTTCGCCTGCGCCAACACAGCCGTACGCGCCCAAGCCCGCGGCCTCGCCTCTGAGTGGATCGCCCGCAAGCGGGTCGCTGAGCATCCCGCCGTGAAGGCCGACTCGGACATGCACAAGCAGGCCCAAGAGGAAGCCCGAGAAGCCAAGAAACGTCTCGACGGCATGGTGCGGCAGTGCTACAAGCACATCATCTACCTCGCCCCCAAAGGCGACTACGAGCGCAGCGTCGAGTTCCTGAGGCTCCCCAAGGACACCCAGAGCGCCCTCAACGGCTCAGACGTGTGGCAGGAACTACGTGATCGCAGCAAGGCGTTCAACCCCGGCGAGTTCAGCAGCAGCGCCCTGCTCCACAACCTACGCGACAACGACTACGGGTGCCCGATCTCAGAGATACGCGACGGCTTCTGGTCCAACCCCCACAAGCCGCTGCTGCCCACCGTAGCGGCGGAACTGCGTGATGCGCTCTACAACGCCATCGCCGGCGGCGACATCGAGCTGGTCAGCCCCGAGGGTGTCGTGTACCCAGTCCACGCACGCAACGACATCAACCTCGCAGCCGACAAAATTCGCATCCGCCGAGCGACGCACCCGACCTGCGGCCAACCCGCAGGCGACCGCGAGGGTCACCCCATCGGCGGCAAGGCGCCCGCGGACGGCGTCCCCGAACCCGAAGGCACCGGAGAGGAACAAGGCCCGGCGGGTGAGCCGAACGAAGGCGATGGACCTCCTGGGGTGACGGTCAGGCATTGGCAGCTCACGCTCAACATCAACACTGCCGTCAACGCCGAAGATCCCGATGCCGACCTCGTCTACCTTCTGCAAGAACTGGCGAACCGCCTGGAGGAAGGCAAGATCGCACACATCAACCAAACCACCCAAGTCACGATCGCAGGCGAGCAGGACGACGCCGACACGCTCGAAGACCTAGCCAGAGAAGCAGGCACCGGCGTCAATGTGATCCAGCTGTGAGCCAAAGGATGCAACAGAACGCTCGTGCCGGTGATCGTCGGAATCCGACCCAGACGAGGAGAAGAAGATGCTAAGCAGCATTCGCATCAGCAACTACCGCGGCTTCAAGAAGCTGAAGTTGAGCAACCTTGGACGCGTCAACATCTTCGGCGGGATGAACAATTCCGGCAAGACCACGCTACTGGAGGCGCTGTTCTTGTGGTCCGCTGCCGGCAACCCGCAGCTCGCGTTCAACCCGATTGTTGTGCGTGTAGACGTTCCGGTCGAAAGGGCGCTGCTGCCAGGGGCCGTCCCGAACCTGATGCAAGCTGCTATGCCATCTGCCGGCTACATGTGGAGCACGGCATGGCAGCCGATGTTCCATGCGCTCGCAACCGATACTCCAATCGAGATCGTCGGCGAGCATGAGTCCTTGGGTGCGCTGGGGCTCACGATCTCAACGGAACGATCCAGGTCTGTGGTCCTGTCTCCCAACGCCGACACGAATGACGACCATCCTGATGACTTGCTTTTCCGGTACGGACGCAAGGGAGACGGCGAACTGTGCCTCATCCGGATCAAGACCCAAGGCACACAGTACGATGTCGAGAGTACCGGAGAGGTCGAGATTCCCCTTCAGGCAGTCTTCGAGGGCATGTACAACATCGCCATCGACGTCGAGCGCCTCACGAGGCTCAAGAAGGAGAAGGCAGACGACAGCGTCCTCGAGGCGATCCAGATGGTGGATGCCTCCGTCGAGAGCATCGAGATCGGCATTATGGCCAACCGTACGGTGATCCTCGCGGACGTCGGCCTCTCGGACAGGCTTCCCTTGCAGACATTAGGCGCCGGACCTCAGAGGATCGCAACCCTCGCCACGAGTGCGGCGGCTGCCGCGGGAGGGCTCCTGCTGATCGACGAGTTCGATGCCGGGTTGCACTACAGCAAACTCGGAGACGTCTGGAGGGCGTTGCATGCGATAGCCGTCGACAGGGACGTGCAGGTGTTCGCCACCACCCACAACTACGAATGCGTCCGCGCCGCCGATGAGGCCCTGGGAGACGGCGAGCCCCACTTCTACAGACTCCAAGACGGCCAAGTGACGAGCTATCCGCCCGATGTGCTGGCAGACGCGGTCGCGGCAGGGATGGAAGTGCGCTGATGGCGGCCGGCGAGGCGGCGTCCGCTCCGAGCACTTCGTCGCATCGACAGAGCATCCACAAGCCCAAACTCCTGCTGGTGGAAGGCCGAGAAGACCTCGCAGTGTTCGAGAATCTCTGTGGCCACTGGGGCTTCGAGGGCATCCAGATCATGGAGATGGAGGGAGTCAGGAATCTGCGCGCCCGGTTGAACGTGCTCGTGAGGGATCCCGGCTTTCGGCATCTGCGAACCCTGGGCATAGCACGCGACGCCGACGACAACGCGCAGAACGCGTTCCGATCGGTACGGACAGCGCTGGCCGGGTGTCCGCCATTGGCGGGGCTGCCATCGCAGCCGGGCGCGCGGGGCGCGGGCAATCCGTCGACAGCCGTGTTCATCGTCCCGGACAACGCAGACCCGGGCAATCTGGAGACCATGCTCAACAGGACCAAGGCAGACGACTCGATCGGCAGCTGCATCGACGAGTTCTTCGGCTGCCTCCGGCGGCAGGCCGGATTCGATCTATCCGGGGGGCGACTCGACAAGGCCCGCGCTCATGCACGCATCGCGGCGTCGTCCAATCCGGCGCGTTCCGTCGGGCATTCCGTGAGAGCAACCGGCGTCTGGGACCTTGATCATGAGTCCCTGGAGCCCGTCAAGGCATTCTTGTCGGGACTGTGATCCGCTGTGCCGCGCCCGGCTGATCGGCGGAATCAGACGTCGCCGGGGACTTGGCAGTTGTCCATGTTGTTGAGGCGGGAGAAGCCGTCCATCCGCTCGGTGTAGGTGCTGCCCTCGGTCATGTCGACCAGGAGGAAGCGCAACTCCCGGTCCGGCGTGTCCTCGTCGGCGGTGCGGAGTCGGTCCGAGTGGCTGCGACGGTCCGAGACGTAGACGTCCCAGTCGGCGAGCCAGTCGCCGACCAGAGCCGCATCGGGCGGACCTTCGCCGTCGGTCGAGACCGACAGGGAGGCCTGGGCGCGCGTGCGCAGATCGTCCACGAGAGATTCGACCTCGTCGGTTCCCCGGTCCACCTGCTCGGCGCGTTCCTCCCGGGACCCTGCCTGGCGGGCGGTGGGCAGCGCCGAGATGGCTGCCTGGGCCTGGGCGCAGCGCTGGTCGGCCCACTGGGCGAATTGGCGGTCGTCGAGGCGGGCCGGGTTCTCGGTGCGGGCCCACGGCGAGAAGGCCCACGCCCAGAACACGAAGCTGCCGACCACGAACAGGCCGGCCAGCCACCGGCCTACCAGCCGCAATCGCCTGCGGACCGGTGTCGCGCCGGCGTCCTCCGCCCCGGACGCGGCTGCCGCGTCGGGTCTCTCGGTGGTCACCGCTCGGTGTTCACCCAGATCTGGACGGAGCTGCCTGACTCAACGGTGGTGCCGGCAGCCGGCGACTGCTGCCACACCACGCCGGGATCGCCGCCGAACCGTTCCGCCTCCTCGTCGAAGAACGGCTCGACGAAGACCTCCACGCCCAACCCGGCCGCGGCCAGGACCCCTCGGGCCTCGGCCTCGCTCAGGCCTACCACGCTGGGCATCTCGATGAACGTCGGCAGGTCGGGAGCCACCGCGACCTCCACCGTCACGGTGATCCCGCCCCGCTGCAGCGACCTCGCGGCGGGGGCCTGCCCGATGATCGTTCCCTCCGCGTACTCGTCGGTCACGACGTCGACCGCGGCCACCCCGAGGGTCAGCTCCCCCAACTCAGCCGCCACCGACGCCGGGTCCCAGGCCCGGCCCACGAGGTCGGGGATCTCGACCGAGTCAAGCGGTGGCGGGGCGGTGGCGGGCGAGGGCGCGCTGACCGGCGGAGCGGGCAGGTTGACGGCGGGGATGCCCTCGTGAGCCGCGATCATGATCTCGCGCCAGATCTGGGCCGGGTACGTGCCACCCGACACCCTGATGTCGGTGGTGGGGGGAACCATCGGGATCTGTGCGTCGGGGAAGCCGACCCACACCGCCGCAGCCCGCTGCGGCGTGTATCCCACGAAGGTCGCGTCGGCGTAGTTCTGGGCCGTGCCCGTCTTGCCGGCGGCCGGGCGGTCGATGGCCGCCCGGTGTCCGGTGCCCTGGGTGATCGATCCCTGAAGCACCCAGGTGATCTGGTTGGCGATGGCGGAATCGAGCACGGGCCGGTCGTCACTGACATGGCGGTACAGCGCGGTGCCGTCGGACTCGATGACGCTGGTCACGAGCACCGGCTCGGTCCGCCGGCCCGAGCGGGCGAATGTGGAGAACATCGTGGCCAACTCGACGGTGTTGACGTCCTCGGTGCCCAGCACGCCGGCGCATACCGGTGCGATGCGGCTGGCTTCCAGGCCGAGCCGCTCGGCCATGGTCACGAAGTTGGCCGGCCGGATGTCCACCATCAGCTGGGCGTAGACGGTGTTGATCGAGCGTTGGGTGGCCGCTATCAGGTTGGCCTCCACCGGCGTCTCGGGCTCCGAGCCGAGCCCGCCCCTGATGGTCCAGAGCGGTCCGCAGACGTCGGGCCGGTCGATCTCCAGCTCGTCGGGGGCGTCGTAGCTCTTGGTCACCGTGAAGCCGCGAGTCAGGGCAGTGGCCAGCGCGATGGGCTTCATGGCCGACCCGGCCTGCCGGCCCTTGCCGCTGGCCAGGTTGAACTTGGCGTCGGTGTCGTCGCCGAAGAAGTCACGGCCGCCGACCATGGCCAGTACGTGGCCGTCCTCGGCGCCGCCCACCCCCAGCACCGTCGCGGCCGCATCGGGGTTGATGCCGTTGTCGGGCAGTATCGCCTCCACCGTCGCCTCGGCCCGGGCCTGCAGGCCCAGGTCGATTGTCGTGTGGATGTCCAGGCCCCCCTCGAACAGCAGCTGGGTGCGGTACTCGCGGGTCGGCCCGAAGGCGTCGTTGTCGAGGAACCACTGCTTGACGTCCTCCACGAAGTGAGCAGCCGGGTAGCGCTCCTCGAAGATCGGGATGTCCTCGATCAGCACGATCGGCTCGTTGTAAGCCCGGTCGTACTCGTCGTTGGTGATGAAGCCGTTGACCAGCATCCGCTCCAGCACCAGGTTGCGGCGCCGCCTGGCGTCCTGGGGGTTGCGGTAGGGATCGAAGGCGCTGGGGCGCTGGATCAGTCCGGCCAGCAGCGCGGCCTGCTCCAGGGTGAGTTCGGTCACCTTCAGGCACACTTCGCTGCCGCGCTCGGCCGCGGTGGTGGCCAGTTCGCAGGCGGGGGCGCCGAAGTACTGCCTGGCCGCGGCCTCGATTCCGTAGGCGCCGTTGCCGAAGTACACCCAGTTCAGGTAGCGCAGCAGGATGAAGTCCTTGGTGAAGAACTGCTCGAAGCGCCGGGCCATGAAGAACTCCTCGACCTTGCGGGTCAAGGTCGTCTCGGAGCGGTCGAGGAACACGTTGCCGACGTACTGCTGGGTGATGGTGGAGCCGCCCTGGCTGATCCCGCCTGCGGCCACGTTGCTGCGGGCCGCCCGCAGGATCGCCTTGAGGTCGGCCCCGTCGTGCTCGTAGAAGCGCTCGTCCTCGATGGCGACGACCGCGTTGCGCACCACTTCGGGAACGAGCGCTATGTCGGTCACATCGGTGCGGCGCTGCTCGCCCCGCAGCTCGGTGATCAGCACACCGTTGCGGTCGTACACCCGCGAGGACTGCGCGGTGGTGAGTTCCTCCACATCGAAGGTCACATCGCGCAACTCGTAGGAGCAGCCTGCCGCCAACGCCGAAAGCAGGGCTGCAATGGCAACGATCGTCGCTGGGCGCCGACTCACGGCCTCCAGTGTGCTGCACCGGGGAAGCCAAGCCACTCTTACGCTCGCGGACGGCCAGCAACCACGACTGGAGCCGGCCCACGGTGGGGCCGGCCTGTCAGGAGCCGATACGACCACCGCCGGTCTTGGTGACCACCACCAGGCTCGGCAGCGGCGGCCACACCCCGTCGGGCCAGAGACTCTGAGGATCCTCGGGCCCGGCGCTGCGCTCTCCGGGGTGCTGCACGTTCACGAACAGCGTCTCGAAGTCCGGAGTGAACTCGGGACCGCACACCTCGGCACCCCTGGGAACGCTCAGGAACGGCTGGACATTGCCCCGTTGCGCACCTGACGACGGCACCGCGAACAGCGTGTCGTTGAGACCCAACGTTCGGGGCTGGCCGTCGGTGGCGATCCAAACATTGCCGCGCTGGTCGAATGCCAGGTTGTCAGGAGCCGCGATCGGGCTCACGCTCGACTTGTCGAAGCCCGCGAAGAAGGTGCTCGGGTCGGTGGGCTCGCCGCAGATCAGGAAGAACTCCCAAGTGAAGGTCACCGACGCCAGGTCGCCGCCGTCCTCGGTGATCTCGAGCACATGGCCGTGCTGGTTCCCAACTCGCGGGTTCACGGCGTTCTCGTCGCCCGGGGCCCGGCGAGTGTTGTTGGTGAGGCAGACGTAGACCCGGTTGTTGCGGGGGTTGACCTCCACGTCCTCCGGCCTGTCCATGGGGGTGGCCTCCAACAGGTCGGCCGCACCTCGGGTGTTCAGCAGCACTTCCGCCTGAGTCAGGTCCGCCAGCGGGCCCGCCTGGCCGCCGACCAGCGGCAGCCATTCGCCGGTGCCGTCGTCGTGGAACCTCGCCACGTACAGCGTGCCGGAGTCGAGCAGCGAGAGGTTGGCCTGCCTGTCGTCGGGGTCGTACAAGCCCCTGGTCACGAACTTGTACAGGTAGTCGAAGCGCTCGTCGTCGCCCGAGTACAGCACCACCTGCCCGCTGTCGGCCATCGCAGTGGTAGCGGCCTCGTGCTTGAAGCGCCCCAGCGCGGTGCGCTTCTTCGGCACGGACGACCGGTCGTGGGGGTCGATCTCCACGATGTAGCCGAACCGGTTGATCTCGTTCGGCTCCTTGGACAGGTCGAAGCGGCGGTGGTATCGCTCCCACTGCCGGCGCGACGCCCCCGCGGGCACGCCGTAGCGTTCGTTGATCTCCTTCAGGCGGGAGTCCGCGTTCAGGTCGTTGTTCGCGAAGTACTGATGGAAGTTCTCCTCGGCGGTGAGCACCGTGCCCCACGGAGTCTTTCCTCCGGCGCAGTTGTTGAGCATTCCCAGAACGTGCCGGCCAGACGGGTCCCTGGAGGTCTCGAGCAGCTCGTGGCTGGCCAGGGGTCCCGTGATCTCCATCGGGGTGAAGCCGGTGATGCGGCGGTTGTACCGGCTTGTCAGGTCCACCGACCATTCGCCGTCCGTGGTGCTCTCCAGGGCGATGACGCTCATACCGTGCGCGGCGATCTCCACGTCGACCTGTTGCCGAGTGGGATTGTCCGCGTCGTAGTCGGAGAACATGCGGTCGCCCTCGGTGTACTCGTGGTTGACGCAGAGCAGCCCGCTCGCGGCCCGTCCCGAGCAGTGCTCGCTGAGCGGGAAGTACGCGTTCAGATCGGCATTCCAGCCGAAGGTCCTCACCTGCTGGTATAGAGACACGTTGGCTGCGGTCATGCGTTCGATGCCCGAGTGGATCGGGTCGCCCCAGCGCATCAGCACCTTGGCCTCGTAGCCGCCGGGCACGATGACATCGTCGATGTCGCCCAGCGTGATGGGAGTGAACCCGAGCGAGGCGCCCGTCGGTACGGGGCTCGCGGCAGCGGCCGCTCCGGTGCCGGCCTGCAGCGTGGGGCCGGCGCCTCCTGGGGCGTCCGGGGATCCGCTCGAGGTTCCTCCGATGAGAGAAGCTGCCGCGGGACTGGCGGAGGCGAGCAGCAGTGGCGGCGCCACGGCCGCACCCATGAGCAGAGTCCGGCGGGCCAGACGCCGCTCCGCGACATCCGCGAAGGCGCGGCCGTCCGTGGTGGCGCGGCGCTCGTTGGGCGCTTCATGGAAGCAGGCCGCGTCGCACTTGAACTCGCACTTGCGCGGAATCGCGCCGTCTGCGGCCGTCGCGGAGTCTTGCCTGCCGGGCAGCACGGCGAAGAGCCTTCTGCCCACCTGCTGCGATCTTGAAGCCACCATGGTTCCCTTCTGTCGTGCTGTTGCCTCGTCGCGGCCGGGGCGCTCCTTCCAGCCGCAACGTGTGCACTGTACGCACCGAGAGGTGACGCCGGGGTCGGATCGAGACCAACTACCGGAGAACGATGGCGTCGCCTCGATGAACAACTGCGCCGCCTTGATGAACTCTCGGGATCGTCGGCTCGCTTCGCTCACGGGCCACTCGCGCCCGGTCGGTAGGCTGAACCGCGATGGTTGACCTGCTCGACGACCTGCGCGCCCGCGGGCTGGTCCATGACCACACCGACGAGACCGGGTTGCGAGAACTGCTCGAGTCGGGCCCCGCCACGCTCTACTGCGGCATCGATCCCAGTGCCGACAGCCTGCACGTCGGCCATCTCGTGGCTGTGCTGGTGCTGCGCCGCTTCCAGGAGGCCGGCCACCGCCCGCTGGCGCTGGTGGGCGGGGCCACGGGGATGGTCGGCGACCCCAGCGGCCGCTCCGACGAGCGCACCTTGCTGGACGCGGCCACCCTCGACGCGAACACTGCCGGCATCCGCGCCCAGCTCGAGTCACTGTTCGACTTCTCCGGCGACAGCGCGGCCCGACTGGTCAACAACTACGACTGGACCCGCGACGTGAGCCTGCTCGACTTCCTGCGCGACGTCGGCAAGCACATGACCGTCAACCAGATGGTGGCCAAGGATTCGGTGCGCAGCCGCATGGCGAGCGATCACGGGATCTCGTTCACCGAGTTCAGTTACATGCTGCTGCAGGCCTTCGACTACTGGTGGCAGTTCGAGAACTACGACTGCCGCCTCCAGGTGGGCGGCTCGGACCAGTGGGGCAACATCACCGCCGGCATCGATCTGGTCCGGCGTCGCAGCGGTGCCACCGTCCACGGTCTGACATGGCCTCTGATGACCCGGGCCGACGGCCAGAAATTCGGCAAGACCGCCGAGGGCACGGTGTGGCTCGATGCCGGGCGCACGCTGCCCTTCGAGCTGCACCAGTACTTCGTGAACACCGACGACCGCGATGCCGAGCGGCTGCTGCTGCAACTCACGCTGCTGCCGGTGGCCGAGGTGGGCGAGATCATGTCGGCTCACGCGGCCGCCCCGCACGAGCGGCGGGCTCAGCGCGCCCTCGCGGACGCAGTCTGCACCCTCGTGCACGGCGAGGCCGCCACCGATCGGGCCCGTCTCGCGGCCGAGGTCCTGTTCGGGGAGCCGGTCCTGTCGGCGGACCGGCTGGAGGCGGTGCGCGGCATCGTGCCCGAGACGGTGGTGGGCGGCTCGGACCTCGGCGGGGACGAGCCCATGGTCGATGCCCTGGTGGTGGCCGGGGTGTGCGCCTCGCGGTCCGATGCCCGCCGCACGATCACCGGCGGCGGCATCCGGGTGAACGGCCGGCGGGTGGGGTCACCGGAGGAGCAGGTCGACCTGGTGGACGGCCGCTACGCGCTGGTGCAGCGGGGCCGCCGGCAGCGTCACCTTCTGGTGGTGGATTGAGAGGCCGAGCGGCCCGTGAGCGAAGCGAACAAGAGCGGGAAACACCCCGCCCCGACGCGATGGTCTCGCACCTACCCTCGCAGGTTATTGAGGGCCTGAATCAGGTTGATGTAGTCGCTCCGGGGCGGTAGGGTGACCGGCCACCCCGGCGGGGCTCTGTGAGCGCGGTCGGGGTTGCAGTGCCTTCGGTGCCATCGGACCGGTTCTTGCCGGGATCGCAACGGTCGCCGGCAGGAGATTGCTTCTTGAAAACGGAAGAGACGGACGCATAGCGAGTGCGGGCGTCGGCTCGGGCTGCGTGGCTTGAGGCGATGTCCGTCAAAACATGGTCCGGCATGCCTGCCGGACCGCCCGGCGCTTCGGCGCCGGGTGAGCCAAGGTCTCTCCGCCTCGAGCGGCGAGGCCGGCTCTCTGGCCGCAAGGCTGCTCACGCACCCGCCTAGGCGGGGAGCAGCCGAGCAAACCGATCGATGGCCCGGCTTCGGCCGTGCCGGAGATCTCGACGGAGAGTTTGATCCTGGCTCAGGACGAACGCTGGCGGCGTGCTTAACACATGCAAGTCGAACGAGGCAGCGGCCTTCGGGCCGTTGTCGAGTGGCGAACGGGTGAGTAACACGTGAGGAACCTGCCCCGGAGACCGGGATAACCAGGGGAAACTCTGGCTAATACCGGATGCCCCCGGATGGTCGCATGGCCAACCGAGGAAACGCTCCGGTGCTCCGGGAGGGCCTCGCGGCCTATCAGCTTGTTGGTGGGGTAATGGCCTACCAAGGCATCGACGGGTAGCTGGTCTGAGAGGACGATCAGCCACACTGGGACTGAGACACGGCCCAGACTCCTACGGGAGGCAGCAGTGGGGAATATTGCGCAATGGGCGAAAGCCTGACGCAGCAACGCCGCGTGGGGGATGACGGCCTTCGGGTTGTAAACCCCTTTCAGCAGGGACGAAAATGACGGTACCTGCAGAAGAAGCCCCGGCCAACTACGTGCCAGCAGCCGCGGTAACACGTAGGGGGCAAGCGTTGTCCGGATTTATTGGGCGTAAAGAGCTCGTAGGCGGTTGCGTAAGTCGGATGTGAAAACTCAGGGCTCAACCCGGAGACGCCATCCGATACTGCGCTGACTAGAGTCCGGTAGAGGAGCATGGAATTCCTGGTGTAGCGGTGAAATGCGCAGATATCAGGAGGAACACCAGTGGCGAAGGCGGTGCTCTGGGCCGGTACTGACGCTGAGGAGCGAAAGCGTGGGTAGCGAACAGGATTAGATACCCTGGTAGTCCACGCCGTAAACGTTGGGCACTAGGTGTGGGGCCTCCTTAACGGGTTCCGTGCCGTAGCTAACGCATTAAGTGCCCCGCCTGGGGAGTACGGCCGCAAGGCTAAAACTCAAAGGAATTGACGGGGGCCCGCACAAGCGGCGGAGCATGTTGCTTAATTCGAGGCAACGCGAAGAACCTTA
>JAJEJB010000015.1 GCA_022828135.1 Acidimicrobiia bacterium
GTGACCGTCCCCACTTCGGGCGCCGTCACCCTCACCGTCGCCACAACCAACGACAGCACAGACGAACCCGACGGGTCGATCACCGCCACCATCGGCGACGACAGCGGCTACACCATCTCCGCGGCCGCCGGCACAGCCACCATCGCAATAGCCGACGACGACAATCCGCCCCCGCCGTCGTCGTCGAAGCCGTCGATCTCTGTGGATGACGCGACCGCCGGCGAGGGCGACGGCGCAGTCGAGTTCACCGTGAAGCTCAGCGCAGCCAGCAGCTCCGCCGTGGCTGTGTACTACTTCACCAACCAAGGCACCGCTATGCCCTACGCCGACTACCGGCCCGAGTGGGGCCAGGTCACCTTCGCTGCGGGCGACACCTCGAAGACCGTGCAGGTCTCCCTCATCGACGACCGCACCCCCGGCGAAGGAGACGAGACATTCGTGCTCAAGCTGGTCCTGTCCGACACCGCCCACGCCACGCTCGCCGACGACCAGGCACAGGGCACCATCACCGACAACGACTGAACACGATTCAGAGGCCGAGCGGGCAGGCGAGCGAGTCCGGCCCAGACGGAAGTGTGAAGCACCGCACCGGCCTTGAATCTGTCTCCAAGCCGATCACGCAGCCACAACAGGTGGCGGGCATGGGTGAGCGTGGGCGCGCTATGGGCCTTGATCTCGATGCCAATAGGGCCTCGTGCACCCAGGTCGGCGATCAAGTCCACCCCGTGGCGGCCATCGCGGTCGCGCAGGTGGTACAGCCTCGGCCGTAGCGGGTCCACAATGATCTCAGCGCGCAGCTGGTTCGTTACGAACGTGTCGATCAGACGACCGAGGAGGTCGCCGTCGCCCATGACCAGACGCAGGTCGGCACCGACGGCCGAGCCCCACAGGCCGGTGTCGGCCACAAACCGCTTCGGCCCGCGGGCCAGACGCTTTAGGGCGCGCGCAAATAGGCGCTGACCTGCGGCTTTGTGAGGACGGCCACCGCCGGAGACGATTCGTATAGGAGCAGGTCAGAAAGGGTGTCTGATGGCGGTGCCCTCCGAACGGGCGAGGCGGGCCGCTCCCCATTTGCGGACGCTCTTAGCTCATCATTGGATGTCGATTTGGCGCACTCTCGGATATGGCCCCACGGTCGGCCTGCGGGACCAGCTATGACTAGCGACCGCAGAAATGGGTCCAGACGGCTTCGGCCTTTACTGGGCCGATGCCTCTGACCGCTTCGAGGTCTGAGCGGCTGGCGAAGGGCTGAGCGTCGACCAGTCGGGCTGACAGCGCCTCGCCGATACCGGACACCGCGTCGTACTGTGCTGCTGTCATGCCTGCAATGGCGCACTCGTCGGCGGTGGCGGCGGTCGCCGCGGCCGGAGCCGTCGTCGCGGCCGGGGTCTCGACCGAGAAACCGGGTGCCTGATCGCCGCACCCGGCCAGCGTCTGGCTGAGGGCATCGGCCTCGGACTGGTCGACGGAGAGCTCCCAAGCCGACTTGACAGCCACCGTGACCTGAGCGAGCAGGCAGCGGCCCGCCCGTGTGACCCTGTACCCGCCACCGCACGCCGACGACGAGGCGATGTCGGCGTCGGACCACTCGGAGATGTCGTCTCCGCCCTTGGACTGGTTCACGCAGGCACGCGACGCCACGTGGTTGCCGGGCGCCTGGCTGAACCGCTGCTTCTGATCCGCCGGCCAGGCCCAGCCACCCGACTGGTGCGCCTCGTGCAGTGCGACCACATGGTCGACGTTGCAGGTGTCTATGGGAGTACCGGTGTAGGGGTCAGGCGAACCGACCGCTCCCCTGCACAGACCGCTGTTGTGGGGGCCCCAGTCGTCTCGGTCGTAGCCAGCGTCATACTCGACCGCCACCGGCAGCGAGATCGAAGGGATGGACGTCGTCGGCACCGATGTCGTCGGCACAGACACCTCCGGCACGGACTCCGTACCTTCTGACCCTGCAACTGTTGCCGTCGGCGCCGATATCGACGGCACCGAGACCGAGGGCGCGGAGACCTCAGGTGCAGAGGCAGCTGGAACCGAGACCTCGGGCACATACACCTCAGGCACAGAACCGGACGGCGCAGACACCTCCGGCACAGACGTTGCACTCGTGGACGGGGTGGACTCGTCCTCGGGGGTGGTGAGTGGCGGCGCCGGGTCCTCGGTTGAGCCGCGGCCATCAATCGATCCGCAGGCGGCTGTGATGACCAGCGCCAGTACCGCTGTGACTCGTATGAGCCGTCCGAACCAGAACTCAGCGCTGCGTTCAGACTCGGACCACATTGAGTGCTTCGACGTGCGGGAAGTCTCGGTCCTGGGTTACGACCGGCACCCCGAGCGCCATCGCGGTGGCGGCGATCCAGGAGTCGTTGACCGGCATGTTCAACTTCTCGTCGCGCAGGATCAGGCGAAGCCTGGCCCATGCCGAGGCGACGCCCTCATCCACCAGCACCGGCTGGAGCGAGAGCGCAGCCGCCAGCGTGGAGAGCCGCCGGTCGCGGGTGGGCGTGTCGGTTGCGGCGAGCACCCCGGCCCGCAACTCGCCGATGGTGATCACCGATACAGCGAGCTCCTCGGGGAGGGACTCTGCCAAGATCGACCTTCCCGTCTCCCGCGCGATGAATACGGAGGTGTCGGCGAGTCCCCGGCTCAACGCCACAGCAGGTCGTCGGTCGTGTCGCCGGCCAGCGACGCCAGGTCCGCGGTGAGCCCGGCATCGGCCTGATGAGCGAGCACATCGTGGACGAAGCGGCTTCTGCTCATCCACCGCGGCCGCTCAGCCACGGGAGCCAGTTCCGCCACCGGGCGCCCGTTCACGGTGACGGTGATGCGCTCCCCGTCGGCCACACGATCGAGGAGCGCCCGAGTCTGATTCCGCAAGTCCCTGGAGGCTACTTCACTCATGTGACAATCGTAGCATAATTGCTACAGCCTGCCTCCCGGGTCGCCGAGGTTCGCGAGTCGCACAGATCAGAGTCGCCGACAGATCGGGCACGGAATGGGCTGCTTACTACTTGAGTTGGGATCCCGTCCCCGGTGCCAGTCACTACCTGGTCAGCGGCTTCGCCGAGCGGCCCGCAACCGTCGTCAGTGGTCGGGCTGGACGGTCTCCACCGGTTCACCTCTTAGCGCAGCCAGGACCTTGGCCACCACCTGGACTGAGACGTCGCGCTGGGCTGCGCCGGTGCTGGCGCCGAGATGGGGAGTGTGAACCACTCTCGGGTGGCCGATCAGCGGATGGTCGGCGCCCGGGGGCTCGGTGTCGTACACGTCGAGGCCCAGGCCTCCTAGGCGTCCGTCGTCGAGCGCGGTCCGGGCCGCGGCCGGGTCTATGAGACTGCCCCGGGCCGCGTTCACCACGATGGCCCCCGGCTTGATGGCGGAGAGAGCAGCCTCGTCCAGCAGCGCCGAGCCGTCGGGCTGCGCCACGGCGTGCAGGCTCACAAAGTCCGACGCCGCCAGCAGTTCGGGCAGCTCGACCATCCTGGCCCCGTGCTCGGCAGCCACCTCGGCGCCGATGTAGGGGTCGGCCGCCAGCACCGCCATCTCGAAGGCCAGCGCCCGGTGACCGACCGCCCGGCCGATGCGGCCGAAGCCGACCAGGCCGAGCGTGGCGCCGGCCAGCTGCACGCCGAGATAATGCTTGCGGTCCCACTTCCCCTCGGCCAGCGCGTGGTGGGCGGCGGTGATCCGGCGGGCCGTGGCCAGAATCAAGGCGAAGGCGTGCTCGGCCGCAGCCAGGGTGTTGGCCTCCGGGGTGTTGACCACTGCGATGCCCCGCTCGGCCGCGGCCTCCAGATCGATGTTGTCGACGCCCACGCCGGCGCGGCCGATCACCCGCAGGCCCGGCCCGGCCGCGACCAGCTCGGCGTCCACCCGGCTGCCGCTGCGCACGATCAGGGCATCAGCGTCCCGAATCGACTCCAGCAGCTCGGCTCGGTCCGGCCCCGCCGCGAACACCGCGTCGATATCGGGATCGGCGCGCAGGCGGTCCGCTCCGGCCGCGCCCAGCGGCTCAGCCACCAGCACCCTGTGCTTGCTCTCAGCCATCGGTCACCCCCGATCTCTTCGCGAGCCGCGCCTCGGCCACCAGCACCCTGTGTCGCTGCGCCATTCGTCACCCCCGATCTCTTCGCGAGCCGCGCCTCGTCCGCTGATCGTGCGTGTGCGGGACTCTCCGGCAGTATCGCGGCGGGGCGGCCGCTAGTCGTGGATGCCGAATCGGTGCAGGCCGTAGGCGTTGATGGCGTTGCCCCGGAGCACCTTGTAGCACTCCTCCGCGTCCATGCCGACCGCCGCGAACATCGAGTGGGCCACCTTGCGGGAGTGCGGGAAGGTGCCGTCGGAATGGGGATAGTCGGTCTCGAACAGGATCTGGTCGATGCCCACATCGTGGCGCTGCTTCAGCCCCACCAGGTCGTCGAAGATGCAGCCGAACACCCGGCCCTGCACGATCTCGCTGGGCAGCGGGCCGTCGCCGCCCACGCCGCCCCGGCCCTCGGAGAACACCGAGTCCATCCGCTCCACCTGGAAGGGCATCCAGCCGACCTGGCTCTCGGCGTAGGTGATCTTGATCTCGGAGAACCGCTGCAACGTGCCCGAGAACACCCAGTCGACCATCGACCCCTCGGCGTTCTGGGCGTACAGCGACATCGACGTGGCCAGCGGCGCGTCGGCCGAGGTGGACGGCATCGACGACGACGAGCCGATGTGCATCGACACCGTGGTGTCGGACTCCTCGCAGGCCTGCCACACCGGATCCCACTCGCCGGTGTACATCGAGGGCAGGCCCAGCTTGGACGGGTTCTCGGAGAAGGCTGCCGCGAAGCAGCCCTTGGCCGCGCAGCGCCGCACCTCGGCTGCAGCCATCTCGGTGTCCCACAGCGGCAGCAGGGCAAGCGGGATCAGCCGGCCCCGTCCCGCGCCCCCGCCCCAGTCGTCGATCATCCAGTCGTTGTAGATGCGCAGGCACTCGGCCGCGAGCTCCTTGTCGTCGCGCTCGAGGAAGCCCTGGCCGCAGAAGCGGGGGAAGATGTTGGGGAAGTTGATGGCCGCCTCCACATGGTTGAGGTCCATGTCGGCCAGCCGGGCGGTCTGCTCGTAGGTGCCGGGACGCAGGTCCTCGTAGCGGGCGGCCACATTGCGCTGCTCCTCCCGGGGCATGCCCGCGGGGCCGTGCAGCAGACCAGTGGGGGTGACGCTGTCCTCGAACAGCCACACGTCGCACCAATGGCCGTCGGGGTCGTTGCGCTCGAAGCCGTAATGGCCGCCCGTGAAGTGCAGCCTCACCTTCTCCTGGACGACGCGGGGGCCCCGGTCGCGCATGGACGGCGGCAGCTGCTGCTGCCACAGGTCCTTGGGCTCCATGACGTGGTCGTCGACGGAGATGATGAGCGGCAGCTCCTCGATGGCGGGAGTGGGTGTCACTGCCTGGGCCTCCGGCTTGGCGACCTACCCGCGCACGTTCTCAGGCGTCGACCCTGCGGGCGCATGACCTGAAGATATCTTCCGCGATGTCGTCCCACAGGTCCTCGGTCTCGCCATCCAGGTCGCTCGGGTTGGGGGTGGAGCGCAGGGCCCCGTCGAGGGAACGGAACTCCTCCAGCGTCAGCCGCTGGCGCAGTCCGTCGAAGGAGCATCCGCACAGCACTCTGGCCTCGGCTTCGGTGAGGTTCCCGGTGTTGGCCTCCATGCAGGAGGCCATGAAGTTGTGCTCCACCGCGGACTCGGCCCCGAACTCCTCGTCCACGAAGCGGTCGTCCTGCTCGGCCTCGTCCCAAGTCTCCGGGTCGGCGCTGTTGCCGCAGCCTGCCACCACCAGCACGACAGCCGCGGCAAGAACCCAGACAGGACGAAGGCGTGCGCGCATAGCGGGTCCGAGGCTACCGGGTGAGGTCAGCCACTCAGTTCCCGCGCTCTGGTGAACACGGCGTCGAGCATGGGCTCGGTGAGGCGGCCGGTGAAGGTGTTCTGCTGGCTGGGGTGGTAGCTGCACAAAAGGATGCGGCCGTCCGGGAGCGGCGCCTCGGCGCCATGGCCGAAGCGAGGCCGCGGACCCGACCCGAGTTCGCGCCACACCACCTGGTGGGCGAATCCGCCCAGCACGATCACCACCCTCAGCGAGCCGAGCGCGGCCAGCTCGCGCCTCATGAACGGCATGCAGGCGTCGCGTTCGGCGGGGGTGGGCTTGTTGTCGGGCGGCGCGCACTTCACCGGCGCAGTGATCCATGCTCCGGTGAGGGCCAGACCGTCACCGAGATGGGTCGACTGGGGCTGGTTGGCGTAGCCGGCGCGGTACAGGGCCCGGTACAGCCAGTCCCCGGAGCGGTCGCCGGTGAACATCCGGCCGGTGCGGTTGGCACCGTGGGCCGCTGGCGCCAGGCCGACCACCAGCAGGCGGGCGTCGGGGTCGCCGAACCCGGGCACGCCGCGGGCCCAGTACTCGTCGTCGCGGTAGGCGGCCCGCTTCTCTCGCCCGACCCGCTCCCGCCACTCCACCAGCCGGGGGCACACCCGGCACGCGGTCACCTCCGAGGCCACCTCGACAAGGACACGGCGCGAGCCGGGGGACTCCACGGGCTACTTCCAGAGGCGGACCGTGAAGCGGTAGTCGTCCTCGATGAAGTCCGGTTCCGTACCGTTGTGAGCCAGCATGCTCGGTATGACCTTGTTGCGGATCCCCATGCCGCGGGCGTCCACGTAGCCGTAGTCGCGCATGATGTTCACCAGCGTCTGGTTCCTGGCGTAGCGAGCACCCGATCGTAAGCCGTCCACTGTGATCGTGTTGGGCAGCCTGCCCGGGCTTTGGATCTCAAGACGGTCCGAGAAGATGGACAGCACGGCGTCGGCACCCTCAATGCTGTAATCGCGATGGGCGAGCGCGTTGACAACGACCTCACGAATGGCATCCTCAGGGTAGTCGCGACGGTCGATCCTCCGAGCACCCTCCAGCCGTGACGATACGGCAGAATTGCGGCGCACAAAGTCGACTGCCCTGTCCACGACCCCGGTCTCTACGACCGAGCCGTCCGGTGTGCCGAGCGGAACCAGCGGCCCCTTGATGTCCTCGTCGGAGTGTGCCCCGTAGTCCGGCTCCAGTCCCTGGTAGCAGATTGCCCGGATACCCGACTGCGGTATGAACCTGCCAGCGTTGGCGCCGAACAGGAGCATTCCGTCGATGGTGGCCGATGCATGTCCAGCAGCGTCGATAGCTAGCTCCAGGTTGCAGAGCAGTTGCACCCACTCGTCCGAACCAGGCGACGGCACGCTGGCGTCCCCTCGGATGCGGACGAAGTAGTCCCGCAGGCGACGATGGTCCAAGTCGTCGAGCCCAGATCCCGTGACCGGCTTGAGGCCGTAGCGGAGGCCTCCGGACTGCTGATAGAGCCGCTGCTCCTCCTCTCGAGTGGCGTCCCGGGTGATGGTGCCGACCCGCACCTTGGTTACCCAGTGGCTCCCCTTCCTGACCTTGTAGGGCTTGTCGGGGGCATTCGGCGGAAGGGTCACCACCCCGACCCGCGTCCCTGGCGCCCACTCCAACTCCTGCCAGAGGGGTATTGCGGCCGGCTGCAAGTTGTCCCTGGCAGCCTGCATCACCCACTCTTCAGCCCTGGCCGGGCTGCGAGCGAGACCCGAAACCGTACCGTCGTCCTCGACACCCAGTAGAACGTGACCGCCCTCAAGATTCAGCAGTCCCGCCATGCGCTCGGCGAGGTCAGTCGGCTTGATGTCATCACGCTTGAACTCAACACGCGAGTCTTCACCTCCGACGATCGCCGCAACCAGGTCAGTGTGATTCATCGACAGCTACACCTCACAAGCTAGCAGAATCACTGGTAGTACTAGAATCCGTACTTGCGCCTACGGATCTCAAAGGCACTCTTGCCTCCCTCTAGCACTTCCTCTACCAATGCCCTCACCGGCCGAGAATCGATGGAACCCATGTGTTCGCGGGCAATGAACGCACGACCTTCCAGAGCTTCACCTGACGCATCCAGCCCGAGAATAAGCTCGGCATCACCCAAGACCGGAATATTCGCGTTATGTGTTGAGAAAACGAACTGCCGTCGGCGTTTTTCCTCTCGGATCCGGGGCACGACACCTTCGGTAATGAAGCGGTTATCAAGGTCGTCCTCAGGCTGGTCGATAACGAGGGGGGCATCCGACTCCAGCAGCAGTAACAACAAGACAGCTGTCGCCTTTTGGCCTTTTGACAGTTGTTCGAGAGAACTCCACTTTGGTTGCTCGCCTTGGGAAGCGATGTTGAGCTTAAGGTCAGTCGTCGACGGAAGGTCCAACTCTTCAATCTGCATTAGCGTGCTCTCGGGAGCCTCCGCCAGACGTTCAGCCTGCCTAGGTGTCAGGCCGTACTTCTGTCTCACATTCTCCGAGCCTCGCCGACATGCTTCGACAAGCTCCGGCAACGAAAAATCCTCGGCTTGGTCTAGCGTATCGAGCGTCTGTGATAGTCGTCCACCGATCGTCTCGACAAGAAGATCGCGGAGAGGCTGTCGATTATCAGCGTTGAACACTTCCACCTTCACCCGATTCCGCAATGCCGAACTAACCTTGCTAGCAGCGCGGTTGAGACCTCGAAACTCTCTGGCTTTCAGATCCTCCCACTCAGCGAGAAGCTGTCGGCGGCGCTGAGAATGCTCCTCCAATAGCCGGTCCAAGAGTTCCCGACGATCTGCCAAGGGCTTCAAGTTTTCGATATCACGGCGCAGACGGATGAATTCCTCCCCGTCTACGGCGGATTTCTGTAGTTCGCGTAGGATTCGCTGATACTCCGCGTCTACCTCGCCCTTGCGATGGAGCCAGCGCCGTCGAACTGCCTCGATACCCTGCTCTGATCGCTCGAGGGCTTCGCCAAGTCGTTGTGAAATAGCCTCAATATCGGTACTCAATTGCTGCAGCACACCCGCGGCATCAACAAGAATGTCGCCTCCTGGCAAGTCTGCAACTGCTTCCTTGGACAAGAGCGTCGTATCGATCGGCAACTCCTGATGGAGCGTCTCCAACGTCTCTCGAAACACCTGTGTGCGCTCTGGAATCGATCGCAGAATACGCTCTTCGCGAACTAGGAGGCTTTGATCGCGCAACCGGTCTTCAAGGCCTGCCTCCTGGAACCGTTGAAGTGTCTGTTCCAGTCGTGGAAGCTCCCCGAGGCGATCTTCAATGTCCAAGAGTTCAGAGCGAGCTTGTATGATCGATTGCCTAGTCTTCGCGAGTGCTTGCTTTACCTCTGCCTTACCTTGGTTCAGAGAGGCATCCGACTGGACAAAACGTTGCAGCAGCGATGTAAGTCTCTCTCTACTACTAGTCATTTCCGAAATCTCATGTTGGCCAAAAACCTCGATGCTCGGAAGAATGTCCTTGGGTAGGAGCTTCAGGACTTCGCCAGTTTCATTCTTGACAACGGGCGGGTTAGGTACCGTACGTTCAATCCTATACTCCGCCTCTGCCGGACGATGCGATCTCACTAGCAACGATAGCTTCGTTCCAGGTTTGATAACATGGCGCACAATCTCCTGATGAGTTCTGAGAGCGCTCTGTAGTCGAGGCTCAAGGCCCAGCACGTACCTCAAACTCTCAATGACAGTTGACTTGCCAGTACCTCGCCCGCCAATAAGGACATTTAGATTCTGATTGAAGTGAATCGCAGCACCATCCAAGAATCCTCCGCCTTCCCACGCAAGTGCTACCAACTCAGAGTGGCCTTCCGGAATCCGATCAGTGTTGAGGCGAATCCTTGAGGCTGGATCAAGAAACGCCTGTCTCAACGATTCACAGTTTGCGACCTCTGACATCTTGATCCAACATGTTGCAGATCCATCACTGAGATCTTCCGGCGTGGCTACATCTCTGGCGTTCAGGAACGCAATGCGATGGTCACGTCTATATTCTGGATCCTTATTCCGGATAATCTGGCGAACATCATCGGATAGGTCGTCCATTGATCCTGGAATCTGCACCGCCAGCAGGTCCTCACGATGCCAGGCCCTTGAGCGAGCCTGGCCGTGCAACGCACGCAAGAGGCCCTTTTCGCCAGTTGAATGAGCTGCGATCGTGATGCCACTCTGTTCCTTTACCTTGCTGAGGATGCCAGCAAAGTCATACTCGCATTGCGAGGATGAGGGCTCAGTATCACGCACTCCAAACTCACCAAGAAACCTCTCCATCTGATCTACGGCGGTGTCAGGTGAATAGATACACAGAACATGAATGCCGTCAGTTGACTCGAGTTCGAACCCAGGCATTACCGTTACATCCGTTCCTGTAGCGGCCGAGCGAAACGCTGAGATATCAGAGACGCTGTTGTGATCGGTCACGGCTAGAACAGATATAGCGAGCTCGCGCGCGGCGTCAATGATCGCTCTCGTGTACGCCTCAGGGCCATCGGCGTGCTGTTCGCCACGGAACGTGCCGCTGTAGTGGTGGGGATTCACCTGCAGCGCACAACGCACGAAACGAGCCCCTGACGCGAGCTGCAGTGCATCGGCGATCACGTCGTTGCCGCTCATCCTACCTCTCCGCTGTCAGTGGGCTGACGAATTGTAACCGTACTCACTCGGGTGGAGGACTCGAGGTCCGTCGCCAGGCGTGAATCGGTCCCGAGGCGCCACGTGACCAACGAAGAACTTGCCTAGCCGGGGGACTCCACGGACGATCAGGCTACGTTGACACCCGTCATGGCCACGAGTTCTGCCCGCACATCGGCCAAGCCCGCTTCCAAGGCCGGTGCTGAAGCCGCGGCCGTCGTGCTGTTCGTGCGCCACGGGCAGACGCCCACCACGGGATCGGTTCTGCCGGGCCGGGCACCGGGTCTCCATCTGTCACCCGAGGGTGTGGAGCAGGCCCGCGGGGTGGCCGAGCGACTGGCCGGGTTGGACCGGATCAAGGCGGTATATGCCTCGCCCATGGAGCGCACGGTCGAGACTGCGGCGCCTATAGCCCGGGCCTGCAAGCTGCGGGTGCGGCGGAGCCCGGGGCTGATCGAGTGCGACTTCGGCCGATGGACGGGACGCAAGCTTCAGAGTCTGCGCAGGCGCAAGGACTGGACCACTGTGCAGCGCCACCCGAGCGGGTTCCGCTTCCCCGGTGGGGAGTCGTTCGCCGAGATGCAAGCCCGGGCCCTCGACGCGGTGGCCGCCATCTGTGCCCGCCACGCCAGCGAGACCGTGGTGGCCGTGTCCCACGCCGATGTGATCAAGGCGGTGGCCGCGGCCGCGGCCGGCACACCGCTGGACCTGTTCCAGCGGATCGTGATCTCGCCGTGCTCGGTCACCGCCATCGCCTACCACCCCTCCGGTCCGATCCTCCTGACGGTGAACAACACCGGCGACGACCTGGCGTCGCTGCGCCCGTCGTGAGCGCCCGACATCCACAGCCATGAGCGA
Source organism: Acidimicrobiia bacterium (assembly GCA_022828135.1). Classification (GTDB taxonomy): domain Bacteria; phylum Actinomycetota; class Acidimicrobiia; order Acidimicrobiales; family Aldehydirespiratoraceae; genus Aldehydirespirator. The sequence continues at coordinate 11,394 of JAJEJB010000015.1, forward strand.
GTCGTTCCACTTCGAGGCGGTCGACATGCTCACCGTGGGCACGCTCGGGCCCAAGGGCGAGCGGGTCTTCTACCTGCAGTGCCTCGCCGAGGGCGAACTGGTGTCGCTCAAGTTCGAGAAGCGCCAGGCGGCCGCCCTGGCCGAGTACCTGGAACGGGTGCTGGGCGAGCTGCCCGAAGCCGAGGAAGCAGACCCGCCCGACGACCTCGACATGCGCGAACCGGTGGTGGAGGCATGGACGATCGGCGCTCTGGGAATCGCCTACGACCAGGAGGAGGGCCGGGTGATCCTCGTCGCCGAGGAGCTGGTCGAGGACGACGACGACACCGGAGCGTCGGCTCGATTCACCCTGACCCGCCCCCAGGTCAGGGCGCTGGTGACCCGGGCCCGGGCCGTGGTTGCCGCCGGCCGGCCACCGTGCCCGTTCTGCCTGCGGCCCCTGGAACCGTCCAACCGAGACTGGTGCCCGTGCCACAACTGAGCGCGACACCAGCCTCCGCCGGAATTGGCAGCCCAGAACGCCCGAAACGGACTCGAGCGCTGCCAATTCCCGATGGACGGGGCCGCTGATCATGGCGGACGGTACCGAGGACGCCGCGGGCCAGTCCCCCATCCGGGACCGGCCCCCGATCGAGACGGCCCGTGCCCTGGCCCTGCTGTCAAGCGGCGAAGTGGAACTGCGGGGAAGAATGCCCTACAGCTCCAACGCGACCTTCCTGGTGGACGTGACCCATGAGGGACTCGACGCTCAGGCCATCTACAAGCCGGTGCGGGGCGAGCGGCCGCTGTGGGACTTCCCTTCCGGCCTGGCCCACCGCGAGGCAGGCGCGTTCTGGATGGACGCCGCGCTCCGCTGGGACGTGGTGCCCCCCACCGTGGTGCGCGACGACCTGCCCTTCGACGAGGGGTCGCTTCAGCTGTTCATGCCCGCCAATTTCGAGGAGCACTACTTCACACTGGTGGAGCAGGAGCGGCTCAAGCCCGAGCTGGAGCGCATCTGCGCGCTCGACATCGTGATCAACAACACCGACCGCAAGTCGGGCCATTGCCTGCTCGGAACCGACGGCACCATCTGGGCCATCGACAACGGTCTGTCGTTCCACTCGCAGTTCAAGCTGCGCACCGTGATCTGGGACTTCGCCGGTGAGCCCCTGCCCGGCGACGTGAGGCGGGACCTGCGCTCTCTGCTGGACGCCGGCCTCCCCGAGCCGCTGGCCGCGGCGCTCACGGCGCAGGAGCAGGACGCCACCCTGGCCCGCACCGAGGCCCTGCTGGCTGCGGGCCGGTTCCCGTCCGACGGCCACGGCCACCGCTGGCCCTGGCCGCTGGTCTAGAGGACGGCAGTTGAAATAACAGCAAACAGCATATAGATTAGGACGGACACCGACGAGGCGCACGGGCGGAGGCACGGATGGGGACATTCAACTGCATGGTTCGATTCGGCAGCCTGGACGGCGAGCGGAGCGTGGAGATCGACGCGCTCGTCGACACCGGCGCGAGCTACAGCATCGTGCCGTCTGCCATCCTGCGGCGATTGGGGGTCGAGCCGACCGACAGACACCGCGTGACCCTCGCCGACGGCAGGCAGGTGACCTATGACCTCGGGCAGGCTCAAGCCACCGTCAACGGTCGCAGCACTCCCACGTGGGTCTTCTTCGGCGAGGACGACGGCCCTTCCCTACTCGGCGCCTACACACTGGAGGGCCTACGCCTTGCAGTCGACCCCTATGAGAGACAGCTCGTTCCTTCCGTAGCCACGGCCTGAGCGCCGGTCACCTCGTCGGGGCGAAGGCACAACTCGACGCAGGAGGTCTCAGGTGCTCGGACTTGCGGTTTAGCGACCCTCGAGCGCTTCGGTGAGCTTGGGGAGCACCTTGTGGACGTCGCCGACGATGCCGAGGTCGGCCACCGCGAAGATGGGGGCCTCGGAGTCCTTGTTGATGGCGATGATGTTCTTGGAGCCCTTCATGCCCACCAGGTGCTGGGTGGCGCCCGAGATGCCGCAGGCGATGTACACCGTCGGCTTGACCACCTTGCCGGTCTGGCCGACCTGGTAGCTGTAGGGCACCCAGCCCGCGTCCACGATGGCCCGGCTGGCGCCCGGCGCGGCGCCCAGCTGCTTGGCCAGGCCCTCGATCATCGAGTACGCCTCCGCGGCGCCCAGTCCCCGCCCGCCGGAGACCACGATGGCGGCCTCGTCGAGCTTGGGGCCCTCGGACTCCTCGGTGAAGCGGTCCCGGACCACCGCGCCGCCGGTGGTGCCGAGGTCGGGAACGGGAAGGTCCACGACCTCCGCGGGCGGGCCGCCGACCGCCGCGGGCTCGAAGGACTTCGGGCGGACCAGCCAGATGTCGGGGCCGCCGTCAGTGAACCGGGAGGTCACGTTGAGCGTGCCGCCGAACACCGGCTCGACCCCCACCAGACGGTCCCCGTCGAGGCGCAGGTCGACCACATTGGACAGCACGCTGACGTCCAGCTTCACCGACAGCCGGGCGGCCACGTCGCGGCCGTCGTAGGTGGTGCCCAGCAGGAAGGCGTCGGGCGCGGCCACGCTGCCGTCGGAGATGGCTGCGGCCACCGCCGAGGCGACCGACACGCCCTTCATGCGACCGTCGAGATCGCCGGTGGCGTGGACCGTGGCGACCCCGTGGTCGCCGAGCTCGGCCGCGCACGCCGCGCCGTCTCCCCCGCAGAACACCTCGACGGTGCCGGCCACCTCCCGGGCCTTGGCCAGCATCTCCAGCGTGATGGTGGCCACACCGTCGTCGCCGGCCTCACAGAACACCCAGATCTTGTCCAGTGTCATGGCGGGCCTCCTATATCACTTTGAGTTCGTCGAGGAAGGCCACGATGCGTTCGTGGGCATCGCCCTCGTCCACCACGACCTCGCCCGCGGCCCGCTCGGGAGCCTCGGCGACGTCGGTGATCTCCTGGCCCGCACCGGCCCAGCCGACGCGCTCGGCGGCGATACCGAGATCAGCGATCTTCAACTGGTCGACCGGCTTGTTCTTGGCTTGCATGATCCCCCGGAAAGACGGGTATCGGGGCTCGACCACTCCGGCCGTCACCGACACCACCGCGGGCAGCGGGCACTCGACCAGGTCGGCGCCGGCCTCGGTCTGGCGGCGCACGGTGGCGGTGGAGCCCTCGACCGCGATCTCCTTGGCGAACGTCACCGAGGGCAGGCCGAGCAGTTCGGCCACCTGGGCAGGCACGACGCCGGTGTAGCCGTCGCTGGACTCGGTGGCGGCCAGCACCAGGTCGGGCTCGGCCCGCTCGATGGCCGCGGCGAGCACGCGGGACGTGCCCAGCGCGTCGGAGCCGGCCAGCGCCTCATCACTGATGAGCGTGGCCGAGTCGGCGCCCATGGCCAGGGCGGTGCGCAGGCCGCTCACCTCGTCGTTGGGCACCATCGAGACCAGGTGCACGGAGCCCTCGCCGGCGGCGTCCACCAGCTGCAGGGCCATCTCCACCCCGTACGAGTCGGACTCGTCGAGGATGAGCTTCACGTTGCGCCGCAGCGTCTTGGTTTCAGGGTCCAGCGCGCCGGGATCGGCGGGATCGGGGATCTGCTTCACGCAGACAACAACCTTCATGGGCGCCAAGTGTGCCAGCCCACAGCCAGAAACGAACCTCGCCCGAGGGACAAAATCGTGACCTCTTGCTCGCCTGCCCGCTTGCTCTTCAGCGCGCTTGGCTCGCGAGCGGACAGACTGGGTGAATGAGGGTGCTGCTGCTGGTGAACTCGGCCGCCTCCTCGGTGACCGGACGGCGCCGGGTGGTGATCCAGAAGGCGCTGTCGGCCGACCATGAGGTGACCCTGTCCGAGACCGTCCGGCGCGGCCATGCCACCCGGCTGGCCCGGTCGGCCGCCTCCGACGGCATCGATGTGGTGGTGGTTCTGGGCGGGGACGGCACGCTCAACGAGGCCGCCAACGGCCTGGCCGGCACCGACACCGCCCTGGCCGCGCTGCCGGGAGGAAGCACCAACGTGTTCGCCCGCATCATCGGTCTGCCCGACGACCCCATCGAAGCCGCCGGCCAGCTCCTCGACGCCCTCGACCGGGGCGCCGTCGCCAGGATCGGGCTCGGGGTCGTTGACGGGCGGTACTTCCTGTTCCACTGCGGCATCGGGTTCGACGCGGCCGTGGTGGAGCTGGTCGAGAGCCGCGGCCCGCTGAAACGCTGGGCCGGGCACCCCCTGTTCATCTACGCGTCGGTGACCACCTGGCTGCAGCGGGCCAACCGGCGACGTCCCCCCATGCGGGTGCTCGATGCCGACGGAGACACGCTGGCCGAGGGCCTGTTGACGATCGTGCTCAACCTGAACCCCTACACCTACCTGGGCAGCCGCAGCTTCGACCTGGTGCCGGGCCTCGGCCTGGACGAGCCCCTGGTCAGCGTGACCCTGCCCAGCCTCTCGCTGCACCGGATGCTGCCGGTGGCCTTGAAGGCCCTGCGCTCAGGTGACGTGCGACGCCTGCCCGGAGCGACGGTTCACGAGGACCTGAGGGACCTGACCGTGAACGCGGAGCCGCCCGTTCCATACCAGGCCGACGGCGACCACCTCGGCGCTGCGCCCCGCCTGAGGATCCGCTGGGCACCCGAAGCACTGCGGCTGGTCCTGCCCTGAGCGGCTCCCTCCCTCGAGGCCTCTGGCTCAGGCTGCGTCGACTAGGGCCCGGGCCACGTCGGGCACGTCGGTTATAAGGCCGTCCACGCCCATCGCCAGCAACTCCGACATGCGCTCCGGGACGTTGATGGTCCACACGTTGACGGCCAGCCCGGCGTCGTGGGCCCGGCGCACGAATGCCGCGTCGCACATGGCGTCGAAGGCGTGCACAGCCACCATGCTGTGGGCGCTGGCCCGGGCCACGGCCTGCGCGGGCGCCACGATCCCGCAGATCAGCGCGGTGCGGATGGTCGGATCGACAGCCCGCACCGCATCCGCCGCATCGACGTTGAACGAAGAAACCACAGCCCGCTCCGGACCGAGATAGGCCGCAATGAGGCCGGCCACGGCGTCGGCGACGAGGTTCTCGCTGTCGTAGTCGGGATCGTCGGGCAGGTTCTTGATCTCGAGGTGCACTCCCATGCCCTCACAAGCCTCCAGGGCCTCGGCCAGGCTGGGCACGTAGTCGGGCAGTGCGTCGGCGTGCAGGTGGCCGATCCGCCGCCCGTCGGCCAGGTGGGCGTCATGATGGACCACGGCCACGCCGTCAGTGGTGCGGCGCACGTCGAGTTCGACCCAGTCGGCGCCGAATTCCCGGGCCAGCCGGAAGGCCTCCAGCGTGTTCTCGGGCGCGGCCTGGCTGGCGCCCCGATGCGCGATCACCGCTGCCACCCCGGCAGTCTCGCACAGACTTGCTGTGCGCAGGAACCCGACAGGCACGGGTTGTTGAGGTCTACTACCGTGCGAGCCCGCCCTGCGATGAACATTCCCGGTGCCTCTCAAGAGTCCGACGCGAGGTGGATTCCGACGCTGCGGGCGATCGGCGCGGTCGTGATCGCGCTGACGTTGATCTGGACGCTCGCGCTCGACCCGTCGGGCGCTCGCGCCGCGCCCGACGGCAGCCCCGAGTCCGCAGACGAGTCCGACCGGCCCAAGATCGGCAACTTCGTGCAGCCTCACTACATGCCCTTCGGTCCTTGCGGTTGGCTGTTCTCAAATTCCTTCATCGACGAGATGGAGGAAGCTCACCCCGGCGCCCGGTTCACGGCCGCCGTCCATGACCACCGCACTGGTTGCCGGTACACGCTCAACGGCGACCTGGAGATCACCACTGCGAGCGTCATCAAGGCCCAGGTTTTGGCCGGCGTACTGCTCGCCGCCCAGGAAGCAGGCCGCCAACTCAGCCCGCGCGAGGCCGCCGACATCGAGTTGATGATGCACTACAGCCACAACCGCCCGCCCACCTCCAGGCTGTACTTGCAGCTCGGCGGCGCGGCCGGCATGGAAGCGCTGGACGAGCGCTTCGGGATCGTCGGCACGAGCCACACCGCGTGGTACGGCCGGACGCTGTCCACGGCAGAGGACCGGACGCGACTCGTGGAGCAACTGCTCATCGGCGGAGGGCCTCTCGACGAGGAGTCGGTGCGGGCGGCATGGGAGTGGATGTCCGGCGTGAGCGCGGCGCAGAGCTGGGGGGTCACCGCCGGCCTCCCGGCCGGATACGAGGCTGCGCTGAAGAACGGCTTCTTCCCGATGTCCGGTGCCGGGTGGCGGCTGGGCACCACGGGGGTGGTACGCGACCCGGACGGCGGCGCCTACGCCATGACAGTGATGACGGACAACAATCCAAGCGAGTCGGCCGGGATGAGGCTCGTGGAGATGATCGCCCGCCACATCAACTCGGCGCTCACCAGCGGTCCGCCCGCGGAACGGGCCACCGATGGCGTCGAGTGCGTCGAGCCTCCCAGCCAGTCGTCCTGGTCCTCGGTCGCGGAGACGCTCGGCGGAGTCGATGCCGCCAGGTTGAGGTTCCTCAACGGCGGCGAGGCCGCCCCGCTGCCCGGTCAGCGAGTGTGCTGGGGTTAGCGTGAGCGCTGAAGGGTGCGCCATCGCTAAGGAGGCCCTGCAATGACGTTGTCAACCGCCGAAGGGCCGACCTCGGTTCCGTTGCTGGATGAGACGATCCCGCAGAATCTGGCCAGAACGGTCGCCGAGCACCCCGAGCGCGATGCGTTGGTGTCGGTGGAGCAGGGTCTGCGCTACACGTACACCGAGTTCGCCGACGAGGTCGACCGGGTGGCCCGGGGGCTCATGGGGATCGGTGTGGCCAAGGGCGACCGCGTCGGGATCTGGAGCCCGAACTACGCCGAGTGGGTGCTGGTGCAGTACGCCACGGCCCGCATCGGCGCGATCTTGGTGACTATCAACCCGGCCTACCGGTCCTCGGAACTCGAGTACGTGCTGAACCAGTCACAGATCTCCGTGCTGGTGGCGGTGGAGTCGTTCCTGACCAGCGACTACCGCTCGATGATCACCGCGGTGTGGGACCGGGTGCCGGCCGAGCGGGTCATCTACCTGCACACTTCGGATTGGGAGACGCTGCTGGAGGCTGCCGAAACGGTGTCGGCGGACCAGCTCGAAGAGCGCAGCGCGCAACTCGAACCCGATGACGCCATCAACATCCAGTACACCAGCGGCACGACCGGCTTCCCCAAGGGCGCCACGCTGAGCCATCGCAACATCTTGAACAATGGGCTGTTCATCGGCGAGGCGTGCCAGTACACCGCCGAGGACCGGGTGTGCATCCCGGTGCCGTTCTACCACTGCTTCGGGATGGTGCTGGGCAACCTGGCCTGCACCACCCACGGCTCCGCCATGGTGATCCCCGCCGCCGGATTCAACGCCGGTTCAACCCTCCAGGCGGTCGCCGTCGAGCGCTGCACGAGCCTGTACGGGGTGCCGACGATGTTCATCGCCGAGCTGGGGGAGCCCGATCTGGCCGACTATGACCTGTCATCGCTGCGCACCGGGATCATGGCCGGCTCGCCGTGCCCCATCGAGGTCATGCGCCAGGTGGTGGACCAGATGAACATGAGCGAGGTCACCATCGCCTACGGCATGACCGAGACCTCCCCGGTGTCCACCCAGACATCCGCCGACGACCCCCTTGAGAAGCGGGTCACCACGGTGGGGCGAGTCCATCCCCACGTCGAGATCCGCATCGTCGACCCCGCCACCAGTGTGGTTGTGCCTCGCGGCACCAGCGGCGAGTTCCAAACCCGGGGCTACTCGGTGATGCTGGGCTACTGGAACGACCCCGAGCGCACCGCCGAGGCCATCGACGCCGACGGCTGGATGCACACCGGCGACCTCGCGGTCATGGACGACGAGGGCTACGTGAACATCGTCGGGCGCATCAAGGACATGATCATCCGCGGCGGCGAGAACGTGTACCCCCGCGAGATCGAGGAGTTCCTCTACACCCACCCAGACATCGTCGACGTGCAGGTCATCGGCGTGCCCGACGTCCGCTACGGCGAGGAGATCATGGCCTGGGTCCAGCTGCGCGACGGTGCCGGCACCACTACCGACGACATCAAGGACTTCTGCAGGGGCACCATCGCCCACTACAAGGTCCCCCGCTACATCAAGCTCACCGACACCTTCCCCATGACCATCACCGGCAAGGTCCAGAAGTTCAAGATGCGCGAGCAGTCCATCGAGGAACTCCGCCTCGACGCGGCCGCCCAAGTCCAGAGCGCCTAGCGCCGTCGAATTCTAGAATATTTGAAAACCACTGAAACTCAGCAAAACTCAGTAGAGTGCCGGTGGGGCGGCTCCGGTGCCACGCAAGTGCGCTCTGCCAAACCGGGGCCGCCCCAACTGCTGGCACAGCTTACTCGTTTTCCGGCACTGTGCAACCCTTTATGTGATTTCAGCCATACTCTCAATATACGTCGGACTGCTAGCCGACCGGCGACGGGACTGATCGGCGGGGGACGGTCACCTCGATCACGGTGCCGCGGGGTGGGTCCGCCGAAACGGCCTTGATAGTGATCGAGCCGCCGAGGTCGTGAACCACGAAGGTGCGCACGATGGTGAGGCCGAGCCCGGCGTCGCGGTCCAGCGAGAAGCCCTCAGGCACGCCCGGCCCGTCATCGGTGATGCGCATGGTCAACGTGCTGGCGGTGCGGGCCAGGCGCACCTCGACGAGCTCCCCCGCGCCGGCGGGAGGTGCGGCGTGCTGGAAGGCGTTCTGCACCAGCTCCACCAGCACCACCGCCAGCGGCATCGCCGTCTCGCCGTCTATCTCGCCCACGGCCCCCTCCACCTGAATCTTGAGGGGCCGCTCCGCCGGGGCGAGACCATCCTCCACCAAGCGCACAAGCGGGCCCACGATCTCATCGAAGTCGAGGTCGGAGGTGGTGTCGAGCGCCAGATGCTCATGCACCATGGCGATCGACGAGACCCGCCGGACCGAGGACTCGACGGCCTTCTTCGCCTCCGCGCTGCCCAGGCGGCGAGCCTGGATCTGCAGCAGAGAACTCACCGTTTGCAGGTTGTTCTTGACCCGATGGTGGATCTCGCGGATCGTCGCATCCTTGGACAGGAGCAGGCGGTCGTGGTGGCGCAACTCGGACACGTCTCGGAGCATCGCCACCGCCCCGGTGATCCGGTCCTCGGCCACCATGGGGTAGGCCCGCAGCACGACCACGATCATCGATCCGGCCGTGAACTCGGCCACCGTGGAACGCCGGCGCCAGAACGAGCGGCGTATCACCGTGTCGTCCAGTCCGAGGTCGCTGAGACTGCTGCCCGGCACCGAGCGCGTCACGCCCAAGCGGTGCAGGGCGCTGCGGGCGTTGGGCGAGGCGTAGCTGATCCGGCCCTGCCGGTCCAGCACCAGCACCCCATCGCCGACACGCGGCTCGCGGAACTCGCCAACCCGCTCCATGCGCTCGTAGGGGAACACGCCCTCGGCGATCATCCGCGCAAAGCGGTTGTACAGAGCGCGGTAGACGGTCTCCAGCGGGTTCTCGTGGCGGATGGGGGCCGGTGCCGCCTCGCGCGAGAGCACCGCCACCGGCACATCGTCGCAACGGACGGGCACATAGTCCACGACGCGGCGGCGGTCGCGTAGCGGCAGGCTGTCGACCTCCTCGACGACTGTGTCATCGCCCACGACAGGCCCCGAACCGGCTTCGGCCACCTCCGCCTCGCCGGCCTCGCCGGTATCCATCGCGGCCTGCAGCCACGCCAAGGCGGGCCCCCGGACGATGGTGCCCACCGGGTCGACCACATGAACGGTGGGCCCGGTGTTGGCCCGGGCGTGGGCCAGCACCACGAAGTCACCGTCGGCGCTGACGGCCTCGTTGGCCGCCAGATCTGAGGCGCCCGCTACCGCCGCCGGATCGAATCCGGCGACGCAGGGGGCGTACAGCAGCAGATCCCCGAAGGAGAGGTCGGCCAGCGGCGCCCACGAGCCCACCAGCCGGTGCAGATGATCGATGGAGCGCTCGTCGAGCGCGGTGCCGGCCCGGGCCAGCTCCGCGAGACCGACCACCGCCTCGGTTCTCCGCTATCCGAAGCCGATGGGGTGGGAGCCGGGCGGCCCCATCTCCACATGGGTGACGCGCGACGCGGCCACCGCAATCTCCCGGCCCTTGTCGTCGGTCAGCCACAGCACCGGAACCTTGCCATTCAGAGCAGCCTCGACGGACGCCTTGATGTTCTCGCGGTCGGTGTCGTCGGGGAGGTTCACGGTGATGGGTTGGGGGTTGTCGGCGATGCCGATGCGAAGCTCCACTCTGTTCTCCTTCAGACGATCTTCAACTCGGGATGGGTTCGTTTGGTGGGACCGTGGGCTTCGATCCACGACGCCATCGCGGCGAAGACCGACGACGCTTCAGAACCGGGATCCACCGCCATTATGGGCCGACCGTGATCGCTGCCCTCGCGCAGCGGGATGGTCATGGGAACCTGGCCTATCAGCTCCACGTCGAGTATGCGGGCCAGTTCCGCTCCGCCGCCCGAGCCGAAGAGCTGGTAGCGCTTGCCGTCGTCGCCGGTGAACCACGCCATGTTCTCGATCACGCCCCGTACGGCGATGTTCACCTTGGAGAACATGAACGCCGAGCGCTGGGCCACCTTCTGGGCCGCGGGGTTGGGCGTGGTCACCACGTAGGCCTCGGCCCGGGGCAGGAACTGCGCCAGCGACAGCGAGATGTCACCGGTGCCGGGCGGGAGGTCGACCAGCAGGAAGTCGGGGTCGTCCCAGAACACGTCGGTGAGGAACTGCTCGAGAGCCTTGTGCAGCATCGGGCCCCGCCAGATCACCGGCTGGTCCTCCTGGGCGAAGAATCCCATCGAGATGCAGCGCACGCCGTGCACCTCGGGCGGAACGATCATGTCGTCGATCACCACCGGGGCCCGGTCCACTCCCAGCATCCTCGGTATCGAGAAGCCCCACACATCGGCGTCCACGACCGCAGTGGAGCGGCCCCGTGCCGCGAGGGCGATGGCCAAGTTGGCGGTGACCGACGACTTGCCCACCCCGCCCTTGCCCGAGGCGATCAGCAGCGTGCGGGTGGCATTGCCGGGCTCTGCGAACGGGATGGCCCGACCCTCGGCGTGGCCGTGTGCGGGCGCGGACCCGGCGGTGGCGGCCGGGTTGCCGTGCAGCTTCGTGCGCAACTCGGCCCGCTCGGCGTCGCTCATCACGGTGAAGTCCAGGGTGACGGCGGCCACGCCGTCGAGTTCGAGCAGCGCGTCGGTCACCCGGCGCTGGATCTCGCTTCGCAGCGGGCAGCCCGCCACCGTGAGCGCGATGCGCACATCGGCATGACCCCCGTCGATGGTGAACCCCCTGTACATGCCGAGATCGACGATGCTGCGGTGCAGCTCAGGGTCCTCCACCGGTCGGAGGGCCTCGATCACCTCCGCTTCCGTGACGGCCACGGGCTTAGGCTAACGGAGTGTCCAGAACGGACCTCAGCAAGGCACCGGACTGCGACGGGGCGGCGCGCACCGTCGCGGACCTGTAGGGAGAGGGTCGATGCTGCACCTCGTGCGCCATGCCGACGCGGGAAGCCGGATGGCCTGGGTCGGCAACGACTTCGAGCGACCGCTGGACGATCACGGACGGATGCAGGCCGACGCCATCGGTGCGGCCCTGGCCTCCCGGCCGGTGGGTCGCATCCTGTCGAGCCCGTACGTGCGCTGCGTGGACACCGTCGTGCCACTGGGTCGGGCGCTGGGGCTGCCCGTGGAGACATGCGACGAACTCGCCGAAGGCTCATTCGTCGGCGATGCCTTCGATCTGCTGCGATCGCTGGCTTCAGCCGAGGGTGACTCGGTACTGTGCGGCCACGGCGACGTCATTCCCGGGCTGCTGTGGGTGCTGGCCCAGTACGGGCTGGACATCCCTGATCTGGGAAGGTGCAAGAAGGGGTCGATCTGGGAGCTGGAGGTGAGCGACGGTCGAATCGTGGGCGCCGCCTACCGGCACCCGCGCACCTTCGGCGCCTGATCCCCGCAGGCCGAGGGCCTTCTCAGGCCGTGTACTGCGGCGGTTGGGAGAAGACCTCGTGGAGCAGGGGCACGAACTCCTCCATGGGCAGGTCGTCGTAGTCGGGGTCGAAGCAGTTCTCGTCGTATGAGGCGCAGAAGTCGACGCAACGGTCGTAGTGGGGCGACTCCGCGTAGCGCTCCCGGGCGTGGCGGTCACCGCCGAGGTGATGGAAGTAGTAGTAGCCCTGGAACAGCCCGTGGTGGCGGACGACCCACTCGGTCTCCTCGCTCACGTAGGGGGCGAGGATGGCGGCCGCCACCCCGCTGTGGTTGTCGGGAGCGAGCACGTCGCCGATGTCGTGCAACAGCGCGGCCACCACGAACTCGTCGGACTCGCCGTTGCGAAGCGCCCGGGTGGCCGACTGGCGGCAGTGGCGGGCCCGGTCGATCTGGTACCCGAGGGTGGGACCCTCGAGCAGCCTCATCACTGAGAGCAGGTGCGGCACGAGCGTCTCGCGGGCGTGGTCCGCGAAGATCGTGGCGAGCTGTTCGTAGTCCTCGCGAGTGCCGTCGGCCATAGCCGTCCAGCCCACTGTGAAGGTGTCGGCGAGCGTGTCGGACATGCGGCTCCCCTCCTCCCCCGCGGCCGGCGCCGCGGAGTCACGCCGCAATCTACTAGCCGATGATCTCTGCGTCGGGATAGAAGGCGGCGGCCGCGAACCAGAACGTGTCGAGATGCTCCACCGGCTCCAGCGCGGCACCGTCAGGGTCCGATGGTCGACCCAGGATGTCGTAGACCGCGGCGGTGGACGCGTCCACGAACCCGCCCCCCGCGTTCACCGAGAGATCCAGCGGCGGCCCGTCAACCGAGCGGATGAACACCCCGGTGGCCCCGACGTCACGCCCCTCGGCGATGACGCCGCTATCGAGGGCGCTGGCCGTGCCCGATTCATACAGTGCCACCAGTTCGCGGCCGGCGAAGGTGAACGGCACGACCCCGCGCTCGGCCAGCACGTCATAGGGAATGACGGCCCCCTCGCTCCCGTCTCGCAGCGCCACGACCCTGGTCATCGGGTCGAGCCGATCGTCATAGGAGCCGCGGAACAGGAAGGGCTGGCTGCTGGAGTCGTAGAACTCGTAGGGGTTCTGCCCGTAGCTGCGGGCGTAGCCGGTCGAGAGGCCCAACACGTGGCCCTGCGGGTGCGTCGACAGGAAGTCCTCGAACGACACCGTCTGCACCGGGATGAAGTCGAGTTCGGTGCCGGTGAGATGGCCGGCCACGGCCTGGCCGGTGTAGTGAGACCACAGGCTCTCGGTCTGGCGGTCGTACATCACCAGCGCGGAGTTGAACAGCTCCCCCGACGTGCCGAAGTCGAGGATGCGATCACCCACCCGCCGGTCGTAGGCGACCGCGGAGTTGCACAGCGGGCAGTACGACACCGTGACCGGGATCCCGCCGACGGTGCCGTTCACGAGCTCGTGCCAGGTCATGATTCGCAGGGGGTAGGCCCGGGCGTCGCCGTTGATCTCCAGCGCGAGCACCGGCTCGACCGCTGGCAGCCAGTCCACCTCGCCGGCCGGTTCGAAGGCAGGGTTCTCGAGGGGCGGGATCCCGTCGGGCGGCGGTCCCCCGGAGATGATCTGCCCGAGGTCGACGAGCGGCTCAGGATGGTCGGGGTGACGGCGGTCGCGCAGCGCGCTGGGCACATCCTCCCGAGGTGTGGACGCGATCGGCTCGAAGTCGATAACCACCGGCGACGGGTCGGCCCCAGTGCTGGACGCCGCAGTGGTCGTCTCTGGGGCCGGCTCGGACTGTTCGTCCGCACTGTCTGCCGGCGCGGATGCTGCGTTCTCGTCGGACTCAGCGGATTCGGTCTGCTCAGCGACGGCTTCCTCGGTGGCGGGCGGGGGCTGGGCACCCGCGACTGGCGCGTCGCCGTCCCCGGAAGGGGATTCAGAGCAGCCGAGGACCGCAATGACGAGAGCTGCGGCCGCCAACACGGTCAGGGCTCTGGCTGAAACAACGCGCATCTTGCAGGTCATATCGGGGCAAACCTAACGTCGCACTCACTCTCCTCTTACGGGAGGCCGACCATGACCGATCACGCCGCCGCTCACGATCCCGCCACCGAGGCGGCGGCCGTCGTCGGCGACGGATACGACGTGCGGGTGCTGGAGCCCAGCCCGCCGGCGGTCGCCGAGGGCCCGTTCTGGGCCGACGACCCCGCCCATCCCAGCAGCCGGGGCGCCGATCCCGTGGTTGCGCCTCACTCGGGCGCCGACCTCACCTGGGACGAGCTCATCGCCGCCCGTTCGGATCTGGCCGACTTCGCGGCCGACCGCTGGCTGGGGGCTCGGCGCCAGCTCCCAGTCCGACCCCCGGACTACCCGTCGGCGCTGTTCGACTTCCACCGGCTGGCCTATTCGGTGGTGGCTGAGGCCCGGTACCGGTGCAACAGCAAGTTCGGGCTGCGGTACGCGCGGGGTGGCTTCGGCACCCCGTTCTTCGACGACGACGTTCAGGTGAGGGTGGCCGGCGACCGCCTGGTGGTCCAGGAGGCCGGGCAGGCCCGCACGGCGGCCATCACCACGCTGCGCGAGGCCGGAGAGTTCGTGGGCGTGGCACCGGGCACCACCGCTCGAGAGCACGACAGCCCCGAACTGGGCGACATCGACCGTCCTCTCGACGCGCGGGCCGACGTCGGCGAGTTCCTGGGGGCCTGGTTCGGACTGGCCACCGCCGCGCTCGAGGAACTCCGCTTCACGCCCGGGGTGATCGATCCCGAGCGGGTGCAGCTGTGGCCCGGGCACTTCGATCCCGCCATCGCCGCCGGTGACGCGGAGTCGGGCCGCCGGGCCACCTATGGCTTCTCCCCGGGCGACCATTCCCACGATGAGCCCTACATCTACGTGGCCGCCTGGGGCGACGTCGACCGGTCCGACCCGTTCTGGAACGAGGAGGACTTCAACGGCGCGTCACTGTCCTACGGCGCGCTGTGCGCCGCCGAGGACCATCACGGCGCCGCGGTCGATTTCCTCAGAGACGGCTACGCCCGGCTCAGCCGCTGATCGCGGCTCGCAGACCCTGGGCCTCGATGAGGCGCACCAGATCGGGGGGTTGGTGCTGTAGGGCGTCGAAAGCGTCCAAGTCGGCGCGGGCCGCGGCGGCGTCGCCCTGCTGCCAGCGGGCCAGAGCCCGGTACACCAGAGCCCCGGCGTTGGCCGGGTCGGCCGCGAGAGCCTCGTCGAGGTAGCCGACACCCAGTTCGGCCAGTTGGGCGTCGCCGCTTCGGACCAGCAGCCAGCCCCGGCCGGCCAGAGCCTCGGGCTCGCCGGGCTGCGAGGCCAGCACCCAATCAACGAGTTGCACCGCTTCGAGCAGTTCGCCCCGGGTCGCCAGAGCCTCGGCCGCGGCCAGCGCCTCGGCCACCGTGAGGGCCGTCTCGGCAAAGGCGGGGCGGTCCTCTGCGGGACCCAGGCCCGACACCGCCTGCAGCGCGGTCTCGTCTCGGGCCGCCGCCACCCTCTCGCGTACTTGTAGCTGGGCCAGCAGTTCCTCGGCATAGGGGGGCGGGTCCAGAGAGTCGAACACGGCCAGTTCCGACGCCGCGCCGGATCCGTCCCCCTGGTCCAGAGCCACGATGGCCCGGAACAGCCGGGCGTCGGGGTAGGCGGGGTCCACCGCAATGGCGTCGTCGAGATACTCCACCGCGGTGTCCAGATCGCCGCGGCGGGAGGTGAGCCAGCCCCGGTAGGTGAGGGCCTCCGCATTGGAGGGCTGGAGCTCGAGAGCTTCGTCGTAAGCGGCGATGGCTCCCTCCATGTCGCCTTCGCCCAACCGCCGCTGGGCCTCGAAGATCAGCTCGCGGGTAGTGACACGTATCTCGCCGGTGATGGAGCCCTCGGTGCTGCGGCTGCCCGACGAACGGGCCACGAGCAGGCCCGCCGCACCCGCCACGACCACGACGGCGACCGTCCACACCGCCGCGTTGCGCCAACGCCGCCGCCGCACCGCCGTCGGCGGCTGGGGCGTGTCGTGGGCCGGACGCCGGTCTGATCGCAGCATCCCCACCACCACGGCCGCGATGCCGCCGCCGGCGAGGACAGGAAGGATCCACACCAGGCTGGTGATGCCCGACCCCGAGGGGTTGTAGTCGATGTCGACGTCGTAGGCGGCCACCAGCTGATCCCGGATGTAGGCGTCGCTGCGGCCCTCGTCCACCCACACCGCGACCTGTCGCCGGATCTCGCGGGCCACCGGCACGTCGCTCTCGGCCACCGACTGGCCCGCACACACGGGACAGGCGAAGTCCTCGGCCAGAGCTCGGACCCGGTCGGCGTTGGTCCTGGGAGGTCCCTCGTCCAGCGCGCCGTACACGAACGCCCCCGCGGCGATCACGACGGCCGCGATCCAGCTCGCGGTTCGCCAGCTCATGACGGCGCCGAGAGCTGATCGATCACGTCATCGATGCCGTCGGCGGTGACCCCGCCCAACTGCTTCCAGACCACCACTCCCGACGGAGCCACGAGGTAGGACTCGGGCACGCCGGTCACGCCGTAGGCCACGGCCGCCTGTCTCGCGCCGGTGGCCACCACGGGCCAGTCACCGCCATGGGCCGCGAAGAACTCCCGCACGTTCTCGACGCTGTCGTCGAACACCACCGACACGATCCGGGCGTCGCCGGCTGCCGAGTGACGCTCGTCGAAGTCGACGAGTTCGGGATGCTCCATGATGCAGGGCACGCAGGTGCTCTGGAAGAAGTTGACGACAACCCACCGGCCACGCCAGTCGTCGAGATCGAAGGGCTCACCCGCCACCGTCGTCCCGACCACCGCGGGCGCCAAGCCTCCCAGGATGGGGCTGGACGCCTTGCGCTCGAACGCAGAGTCCCGGGTGGCCAGCACCACGACCAGCAGCGCGGCCGCGGCCGCCACCGGCAGCGCGATCCAGAGCGACCGCCGGCGCCGGCCACCGCTGTTCATGCCGGCGCCTCCGATGCGGCTGCCTCTACGGGCTGTCGGCGCCCTGGTCGGGAGGGCAGCAACGACAAGGCCGTCCCGAGAGCCATCACGATCCCGCCCAGCCACAGCCACACCACCAGCGGCTGCACCGTGACCCGCAGGATCACCCGGTCCGCGCCGGCCTCTTCGGGGAACTGCAGCACCGACAGGGCCACGTCGTCGCGCAGCGTGGACCGCACCGACGGGATCCCGATCGTCTGGGACGCGAACGGGTAGGTGGCGATGGCCGGCCCGTACGTCTTGGCGTCGTCGACCCGCACGAAGGCGACCCGCTCGGTGCGGTTCTCGTGGGCGACGACCGCCGAGCCCACGTAGACGATCTCGTGTCCCGCGAACGCGGCCGGCTGGCCGGCCTCCAGATCGAACTCGGCCTGGCGCACATAGGACTGGCTGGCCGCGAAGGCCACCGCCACCAGCACTACACCCAAGTGCACGATCATGCCGCCGTTGGTCCGTCCGACCAGGCCCCGCCACCGGTGGCGGCGCACGGCCAGGAGGATCTGGCGCAGCGCGGCGCCGCCGGCGAAGCCGCCCAGGCCGAAGGCCAGCAGCGGCGCCCATCCCCGGGCCCCGGCCACCACCGAGAACACCAGCGCGCCAGCCGCGATCCACATGGGCACTACCAGCCGCCGGGCCAGCAGTCCCGTCGGCGGACGGCCCGACTCGGAGCCCCACGGCAGCATGGGCGCCACCGCCATCAACAGCAGCAGCGCGAAACCGACGGGACGGGTCATCCGGTCGAAGTACGGGTTGCCCACCGAGATGGTGCGACCGTCGAAGGCCTCCACCAGCAGCGGGAACACGGTGCCGAGCAGCACCACGAACGCGAAGGCGGCGAACAGGGCGTTGTTGGCCAGGAACGCCCCCTCACGCGACATCGGTGCGGCGATCCGGCCCGGCGTGCGCAGCTGGTCGCCCCGCCAGGCGATGAGCGCCAGCGACACGGCCACGATGACCGCGAAGAACACGAGGATCGCCGGGCCGATGCCCGACTCGGTGAAGGAGTGCACCGAAGCCAGCACACCCGAGCGGGTGAGGAAGGTACCCAGAATCGTCAGCGAGAAGGTGGCGATCACCAGCGACAGGTTCCAGACCCGCAGCATGCCCCGCCGCTCCTGCACCATCACCGAGTGCAGGTACGCGGTGCCGGTCAGCCACGGCAGGAACGAGGCGTTCTCCACCGGATCCCAGGCCCAGTACCCGCCCCAGCCCAGGGTCTCGTAGCTCCACCAGGCGCCGAGCACGATGCCGAAGGTCAGGAAGCCCCAGGCGGCCACGGTCCAGCGCCGGGTGGCGGCCAACCATCCCTCCCCGAGCCGTCCGGTGGCCAGCGCGGCCACCGCGAAGGCGAAGGGCACGGTGAAGCCCACGTAGCCGAGGTACAGGATCGGCGGGTGGAACGCCATGAGGATGTGGTTCTGCAGCAGCGGGTTGGGTCCGGGGCCGTCGTAGCCGGCTGGGACGTCGACCGAGATGAAGGGATCGGCCGGCCCGACCATGAGCGCGAAGAAGAAGGCGCTGACCGCGAACATCACCAGCGTCGCCCACGCCAGCATCGGATCGTCGCCCCGGGCGCGGAACTTCAACGCCACTGCCACCGCGTAGCCGCACAGCACCAGCGCCCACAGCAGGATCGACCCCTCCAGCGCCGACCACAGGGTGGCCACGTTGAACACCGGGGGCGTGGTGGACGAGCCGTTGTCGGCCACGAACTTCACCGTGAAGTCCCGGGTGATGAGGGCCCGCTCCATCACCACCACCGCGACCACCGCCGCGGCCGCCATACCGAAGGTGAGCTGGCGGGCGTAGCGGCCCCAGGACCGCAGGTGCCCGGTGAGGCCAAGCCCGGTGACGACCAGGCCCATCAGGGCCGCGCCCAGCCCCGCGGCGACGGCCGCCGAGCCGAGCGCCACGTTGCTCACGGTTCCGATGGCTCCCAGAGCGGGGAACGACCGACGCCCTCGTCGGCCTCGGTGATGCGCTCGTCGTAGTCGTCGCGGTTGCGGTAGTCGTTGTCGTGCTTCACCAGCATCCGGTCCGAAGCGAAGTGCCAGCCGTCCGTGGCCGCCCGCGGGCCCGGGCTGGGACCTTGCCGCCAGGCCCCTTCGAGCACCACCGGCACGCCGGGCTGGAAAAGCTCAGGCGGGTCGCCGGTGTGGACGACGTCCACCACCGCCCCGTCGAAGCCGACGGGGAAGGCCAGCACCGGCCGGTCGTCCCAGAAGGCATGCACCGCATGGTCCAACGGTGTTCCCTGAAGGCGGAAGCGCTGCGAAGCCAACTCGTCGCGCCGCTCCACCGCCTCGTCGGCGTTGTAGAAGAACAGCGCGGCGTCGCCGAGCAGGTTCGACACGAGCAGCGCCACTCCCCCGACCACGGCCACGATCACCAGCGCCGCGATCCAGCGTCTAGTCCGCGTGGAGCGTTGAACGGGCCGCGGGGCTAAGGGCGCGAGTTCTGCCTCGGCGGCGCCTGCCGACGTCTCATCCATGGCCGGTCACTCGCCTTTGTCGCCGGTCCGGGCGCGAGCCCGCCGCAGCAGCCGCCGGCCGCGCACCATCAGGCTGGCCGCGTAGATGCCGACCGCGGCCAGCGTGACGCCCCAGGCGCCGAGCACGTAGCCGGCCTGGCTCACCGGCCGGCCTCGGCGCGCCGAGCCGCTAGCGCATCGTCGAGGTCGCGGGCCCGAAGCTGCCGCTCCAGCCAGCCGATGCGGAAACGGTGCATCATCATCCAGAGAATCGCCATCGCGGCCACGACGAAGGCCAGGAACAGAGTGAACAGGGTGAGGTCCTCGAGCTTGCCGTCTGTCAGGGAGGACTGCTGGTGAAGGGTGCGGTTGGCCCACCAGTTCACCGACCGGTTCACGATGGGAATGTTGACCCCGCCGACCAGCCCGACCACCGCGGCCCGGGTGGCCACCGAGTCCGCATCGCCGCCGAGGGCCCGAACCGACAGGTAGCCGACCATGACCAGGAACAGGATCAGGGCGGTGACGAGACGCACGTCGCCCCACTCCCAGTAGGTCCCCCAGGTGGGGCGGCCCCAGAGCATTCCCGTGACCAGCATCAGACCGCAGAGCAGGACCCCGACCTCGGCACCCGCGTGGGCGGTGATGTCCCACCACACCGACCGGCGCCACAGCCACATCACCGAGCCCAACGCGGTAACGCCGAGGGCGGTGTAGGCGCCGAGAGCCGACGGCACGTGCACGAAGATGATGCGCACCGAGTCGCCCTGCACATCGTCGGCCGGCGCAGCCAGAAGGCCCAGAACGGCCACGCCGGCCAGGCCGATCAGGGTGACCAGCCCCAGCCAGAACGTGAAGCGCGATCCAGTGCGAGCGGGACCGCCGAGATAGGAGGCGATCAGCGGCTCGGACGGCGCGCTCTCAGGCTCCGGGGACGTCATGTGTCCTCCAGCAGCAGGCCGTAGACGACCGCGCCCAGCACCGCGTTCACCGCCGCGAAGCCGGCCAGCAGGCCGACCCAGGACCAGCCGTCCACCGCGACGGTGCCGAACCCGTCGGCGAAGGCCCGGGTCGCCGCGATCAGCACGGGCGCCGACACTGGAAGCAGCAGGATCGGCAGGACCGTCTGATGGGCTCGCACTCCGGCTACCACAGCACCGAGAAGGCTACCGGCGGTGGCCAGGCCCACCGTCGCAGCGACGCAGGTTGCCACCACCAACGGGAGCGACTCGATTTCCGCGTCGTACAGCAGCACCACGCCCGGCACCAGCAGCACCTCCACGATCAGCAACTGCACGGCCACCGCCGCGGCCTTGCCCGCGAACGCGGCGGCCGGGGCCATCCCGCTGAGGAGCAGCATCCGGCGGGCCCCGTCGGTGGACTCCACGGCCACCGACCGCTGCACGGCCACCACGGTGGCGAACAGCACCGTCATCCACAGCAGCCCCGGCGTGGCCAGCCGCAGCGTGGGCCGGTTGGCGTCGAGAGCAAACCCGAACAGCACCAGCACGAGCACCGCGAACGGCAGCACCTGGCCCAGCGCGGTGCGGGCCCGCCACTCGATGCGCAGGTCCTTGGACGCCACGAGGACGGCGTCGCCCGCGAACAGGCTCAACCCGCGCCAGGCGGTCACGGCTCAAGCCCCTCCGCCAGCGTGCCGCCCGCCATCGTCACCGTGCGAGTAGCGAGATCGCCGGCCGGTCCGGTTTCGTGGGAAGCCAATACGACGGCGGCACCGGCTGCGGCCGCAGCCGAAACGACACCGTCCACGATCTCGCGGCCTTCGGAGTCGAGTCCGGCGTGGGGCTCGTCGAGCAGCCACAGCTCCGGGCGGCGCACCACGATCGCGGCCAGCGCCACACGACGGCGCTGCCCCGCCGACAGCCGATCGGTGGGGACGTCACGCAGCCGCGTGGGCAGCCCGAGACGCTCGAGCGCGCCCGGCACGTCGGCCTCGTCGACCCTGGACGCCCGAGCCCACACCTGCAGGTTCTCGGCTGCGGTCAACTCGCCGTAGAGGGCGGTGTCATGGCCGAGCAGACCCACCCGGCGGCGCACCGCGGCCCGGTCGTCACCCAAGTCGCAGCCCAGCACGTCGCCGTGCCCCTCCGACAGTCGCAACAGGCCGGCGCACAGGTGCAGCAGGGTGGACTTGCCCGCGCCGTTGGGGCCCCGCACGAGGACCACCTCCCCGCGCTCGACCTCCAGGTCGACCCCGGCCAGCGCCGGAAAGCTCCCCAGCAGCACGACCGCATCGCGCAGACGAACGGCGGTCACGATGTCGTCCGGCGACTGAAGGTGCGCTTCGGGACCTGAGCCATCCCCCCAGCGTAAGAGGCCGAGCGGGTCAGGCTCGTCGTCGCCCAGCTAGGCGACCGGGTAGAAGTGCCCGGCGTTGACCACGAGCGTCTGGCCGGTGATCATGCGAGCCCGCTCCGACGCCATGAACACCACCGCTTCGGCCACGTCGGAGTCGGTGGGCATCTCCCGCAGGGCCATTCCCTGGGCGATCTCGTGCTTGACCTCCTCGACGGTGATGCCCCTCGTGCCGGCCTGCCACTCGCAGTAGAGCTTGACGTTGGGCCCCCACATCCAGCTCGGAACCACCGTGTTGACCCTGATCCCCGAAGGACCGAGCTCCGCCGACAGGTCGCGTGCCAGCGACAGCAGCGCCGACTTGGCCGCCCCGTACGGGCTCTGGGGGAACTCCGCCACCGGCCTCATCGAGGCCTGTGATCCGATCAGCACCACCGACCCCCCACCGGCCGCTACGAAGTGGGGCTCGACCGCTCGCACCACGTGAACCGCGCCGAGCACGTTGACGGTGAGATTGAGTTCCCAGTCCTCGTCCGTGGTCCGGTGCCACGCGCCCTTCTGGGTGTCGAGGGCGGCCACATTTACCACTGCGTGCAGCGCCCCGAACCGCTCGGCGGCGGCGTCGGCCGCGGCGGTGCAGTCCTCCTGGCTGGTCACGTCACCCGCGCAGGCCACCACCCGCTCGCCGGTGGGATCAAGCTCGGCCGCGGCCTCGGCCAAGCGCTCGGCGTTGCGGGCCATCACCGCCACGTTGGCGCCGTCGCGGAGGGCCAGTCGGGCGCAACTGGCGCCGAGCCCGGGGCCGACACCCACCACCATTACGGTTCGTCCTTCGAGGATCATGGCTCCAGTCTCTACCGCTATCGAGCCGCTGCCAACGAAGCCGGCGGGATCAGCGTCTAGGCGGGAAGCGGCTGCCAGCGAAGCGGGCGGTCCTCCAAGGCGCAGGCGGCGTCGAGTTCGGCGCCCGGTTCGACCAGGAAGTCGGCGACGATCCGGTCGACGCAGCTGTCGTAGCCCCAGGCCCAGATGCCGTGGCCCCGGGTGCGGCTCACTATGCGCGTGCTGTTGGGAAGATGCTCCGCGGCTTGCTCGGCGAGCCTCGGAGGCGTGATCGGGTCGAACCACCCAGAGATCAACAGCACCGGCAGATCGCTCTGCACGGGTTCCGACGGCAACGGCGACGCTGCGATTCCCCACGGCTCGCACTGCTTGGACAGGCCCTCCCCCACTACTGCCGCGGCGAAAGCGGTCATCGCGGCGGGCGGTCCCGAGGCATGCGGTAGTTGCTCGGCACATGCCACCGATGCGAACGTCGACGGAGCGCCGGAGTGGAACTGCGTGGAGGCCGACTCGACGCCTATCAGGGCCACCAGCTTGGGCGCAGTGACAAGGTCGAATTCCTCCACCCGATCAGGATCGGGCGGTCGCTCCAGCCCCGCCAGCAGTCCGGGGACGAGGGTCGCGGTGAACTCGTTGTAGAGCATCTGGAACACGGCCCCGGCGACGGCGTCGCCGTTGATCAACGCGTCAATCGGCTCCATCATTGTTGTCTCGTCCCCGGCCAGGTTCACCACCACCGGGTCCGCGTTGAAGCGATAGATCAATTTCGCGAGCAGGCCCGCCATGGTGGCGATCTGCCCGTCGGTGGCGTCGGCCAGGATGGCCGAACAGACCGGGTCGCCGCTGCACTCGATGTCGAGCTCGCGGACCACCCGCTCAGCACCCTCGGCGATTGCGCCGTCAACGTCGAGGTTCGCGGGGTACACGCCATCGAGCACCGCACCGGCCAGCCCGGCCGGGGCGTCCCTCAGCACTTCCAGGCCGATCGTCGTCCCATAGCTCACGCCATAGAGGAGCCACCGATCATGGCCCAGCGCCGCCATGACATCGATGACATCGGCTGCGTGGGCCGCGGTGGTGATGCTGGCGAAGACCGGGTCTTCCTTCAAGCGGTGGGAGCACTGGCCGGCTGCCCCCGAAGCGATGGCTTCTGCCCTCTCGCTGGTCGCCTCAACCATGGCCACCAGCGACCTGAGCAGTTCGGGGCACCAGGAGTTGAAGCTGCCGAATCCGACACCCCGCTGGTCGATGAGAACCTGAGCGTACGGACGGCTCGCCAACACCAGGGCCAGATCGCTGCTGGCCCCGCCGGGGCCTCCCTGTAGCACAGCAAGCGGTTGAAGCGACTCGTCGCCGGTTCCGGGACGGATGATCGCACTCACGCCCGTGATGCCCGCGGCCGGGTCGGCACGATCAATCGGGACGATCACCCAGATGCACCGGAGGCCCGCTCCGGCCATGTGCACGGGGCAGTCCTGTTCGACAACGTCGCCGGGTTCGCCGCTGACGTGCTCGGACGAGTCGGGGTAGCTGATCTCAACGAGGTCGTATGCGCCCCCCACTTCAGTGTGCGTGGGTGGGCTGGGCGGGCTGGACGTACTCGAACAGGCGACCGCCACCACGGCTGTCACCACTAGCGCCGCCACGGCGGTCAATGTCTTGTTCACGACCTCTGAACTCTTGTTCTTGACCTCAGACACGAATTCTGCGTCCTGCTGCACGGCACGAGCCGGGCGTCCGGTCAGGATCGTTGCACACCGTAGCGCGACCTACCAGAGCTGGTCGGTGTAGGTGTCGGTGCCGACGATCGTGGGCAGGAACGGCGCCGCGAACACGACCTTGCCCGCGCCCGCGTCGGCCAGCGCGGCTGCGTAGGCCCGGAACCGGTCCCAAGAGTCGGCGGGATGGCCGTCCAGGAAGAACATCTGGACCTGGCGCTCGGCCGGGCCGGCCGGGGTGCCCAGGTCCATGGGTGCCCGCTCCGTCTCGCCGCCGACCGGGTCTATGTAGCGCCACGACACCATCGAAGCCACGCTCGAGCCGTCCATCAGCGCAGGCAGCGCGTCGGCCCGCAGGTGGGCCTCAAGCCCGTCGATGTCGGTGCCCTCAGCAGGGTCCACCGCCACCACGACCAGACCCTGGTAGGGATGGTCGAGGGCCAGCTCGATGGGCACCGGGTCGTTGTCGCGGTAGTGCGACCACGGCTCGTGGAGCAGCACCGTGTGGGCATGGATCCGGTTGTTGAACCCGCGCCCGTCCTTGTAGAGCTCCACCACCTGGTCGATGGCCCACGCGAAGTGCTCGCGGTGACGGCCCTCGTGGACCCAGTAGATCGCCAGGTACGAGCCCGCATCGGTGGGCACGGCCAGCGGGGAATCCTCAGGGAACCGCAGGTCCTTCAGGTCTCGGGTAGCCACCCAGCGCCGCCCGGCGAACAGCCACGGACCGATGAGGCACCCCGCGTAAAAGTGGTCGCGCTCGTACCAGCGGTTGTAGTCCACCTCGTGGCCGCGCTCGGGGTCGACCATCGTGAACAGGCAGCTGCCGACCCTCACCGGGTACGTGTTCATGAGTCGAACACCGTCCGGGTGACCCAGTCGGCCACCAGGGCCGGCTTCGATCCGCCCTCGATCTCGATGGTGATCGTCGTGACTGTCTGAATGGAGGCCGGCTTCAACTCCACCGACTTGACCACCGCGTGGGCCCGCACCCGCTTGCCCCGGCTGACGGGGCTGATGAACCGCACCCGGTCGAGGCCGTAGTTGATTCCCATGACCACCCCGTCGAGTCGCGGCATGTCCGAGGGAACCGACTGCATCAGGTGCGTGAGCATCGACAGGGTGAGGAAACCGTGGGCGATGGTGCCGCCGAACGGCGTCTCGGCCTTGGCCCGCTCCTCGTCGATGTGGATGAACTGGTGGTCAACGGTGCAATCGGCGAAGGCGCTGATCTGCTCCTGGGTGATCTCGAACCAGTCTCCGTGCCCTCGCTCGTCGCCCTCTTGGGCCTTCAAGACTGGGTACGCGGCCTCTGCGCTGCTCATACGGCTCCCCTCTCGTGGCCGGGGGTGGACCGCGCCAAGCTACCGCCCCACTCCCGTCCCCAATGGCGCCGACAGCCCCATCTGCTCGGACTTGATGTAGTTGTGCCGCTATGAGGCGGTCAACTACATCAAGAACCAGCGGTCGATCCGCCCCGCAGAGCCTGTTCGAGCAGTAAGCCGGCGGGATGAGGGGCCGCTCCGGCACGGCGGGCGACAACCAGCCGGCGCCGGGCCAGGATCTCGCACCGGACAAGGGGCTGCTCGCCCCACTCGGCCTGAACGACGGGCAGGACCGACCACCCCAGGCCGAGCCTTACCATCTCGCACAGCACCTCGGGCTGGTGGGACTCGGCCACGACCTCCACGGGCGCGCCCCGCCGCCGGAGGGCTGCCTCGATCCCGGAGCGGGTGTGAGCGTTGCGGGGGAACAGCACCCAGGGCCCCCAGCCTGCGCTGGGGCCGGGATTGCGGCGCCCGTCGGGCGCGTATATGGCGAGGTCCTCGGCCAGCAACACTTCGGTGCCCACACCCCGGGGCGGCTCGGCGGGCTCCACGCACACGGCTAGGTCGATGGATCCGTCCACCAGGGCCCGCAGCAGGTCACCCGAGGGCCCCACCCGCAGATGGATTCGCAACTCGGGATGCTCGGCGCGGAATTGTCGCATCGCCTCGCCGTGATGCTGGACCGCGGACGCATCGATCATGCCGAGGCGCAGCCGTCCATGGTCGCCGGAGCGGGTGCGACGAGCCCAGTCAGCGAGGTCGGCGGTCAGGGCCACCACTTGGCGGGCGTGATCGAGGACCGGCTCAGTGTCGGCTCGCAGCACCCGGCGACGGCCCTCCCGGTCGAACAGGGACACGCCGACGCGGCGTTCGAGTTCGGCCAAGCCCTGGGAAAGGGCCGACGGACTCACTCCGACCTGCTCGGCAGCCAGCGCGAACGTGTCCGAGTCGGCCACGGCCACCAGATATTCGAGTTGGCGTATGGAGAGATCGGGTAGAAATTGGGGCATGCAAGCAGAATAGTTCAGTCTTACTTCATTATTAGACAAATATGTGAATGAATCCTTACTCTATTGGCCATGAGTGTTACTGTAGCCCGACAAATCGCCCCCGCAGCCGGCAATCTCGGCGTGCTCACACCGGGAATGGGGGCAGTGGCGTCCACCTTCGTCGCTGGCGTGATCGCAGCCCGGCGGGGCCTGACGCCGCCCATCGGCTCGATCAGCCAGATGGCCCACATCCGTCTCGGAACCAAGACCGAGAACCGCAATCCCCCCATCAGGGAGTTCGTGCCGCTGGCGGGGCTGGACGACCTTGTGTTCGGCGGCTGGGACCCCCTGTCGGCCAACGTGCTGGAGGCGGCCCGCACCTGCGGCGTGCTGGAAGAAGGCGATCTGGGGAGCATCTCAGCCGAACTGGAGGGCGTGGTGGCCATGGACGCAGTATTCGACCGGCGCTGGGTCAGCCGCCTGGACGGCGTGCGGGTCAAGCCGGCAATGTCCAAGTGGGATCAGGCCCAGGCGCTGATGGACGACATCGAGAACTTCCGCAGCACCCACGACTGCGACCGGCTGGTGATGGTGTGGTGCGGATCGACCGAGGCGTTCTCGGAGCCGACCGAGGTGCACACCTCGGTGGAGTCCTTCGAAGCAGGGCTGAAGGCCGACGACGACGCCATCGCTCCCAGCCAGATCTACGCCTACGCGGCGTTGCAGAGCGATGTGCCCTTCGCCAACGGCGCTCCCAACCTCACCGTGGACCTGCCGTGCATGGAGGACCTGTCCCGCATCCGAGGCGTTCCCATCGCGGGCAAGGACTTCAAGACCGGCCAGACCCTGATGAAGACGCTGATCGCGCCCGGTCTGAAGGCCCGGATGCTGGGCCTGCAGGGCTGGTACTCCACCAACATCCTGGGCAACCGCGACGGCGAAGTGCTCGACGCCCCCGAGAACTTCAAGACCAAGGAGGTCTCCAAGCTGGGCGTGCTGGGCACGATCCTCCAGCCCGAGCTGTACCCCGACCTGTACGACGAGATCCACCACGTGGTGCGGATCAACTACTACCCGCCCCGGGGCGACAACAAAGAAGGCTGGGACAACATCGACATCTTCGGATGGCTCGGCTACCCCATGCAGATCAAGGTCGACTTCCTGTGCCGGGACTCGATCCTCGCCGCGCCCATCGTGCTCGACCTGGCCCTGTTCATGGACCTGGCCGCCCGGGCGGGCGAATCCGGCGTGCAGGAGTGGCTGAGCTTCTACTTCAAGGCGCCCCACCCCTCAGGGGAAGCCGACGTGGAGCACGACCTGTTCATCCAGCAGACCAAGCTGAAGAACACCCTGCGGGAGTGGATGGGCGAAGAGCCCGTCACCCACAGCGAAGCCGGCTGAAGGCTCCGATCAGGACTCGGCCGCAAGAACGTCGATCTCGAGGATCCCGCGGGTGATGAGATCGTCCATGCCAGCCTCGTCAAGGCCCAGCTCAGCCACGACCTCCCGGGTGTGCTGGCCCAGTCCGGGGGCGGGCCGGATGTCGGCGTCGGTCATGCCGGTGGCGACGAAGGCCGGGCCCTCGAAGGTCATCACCCCGATGGGCGGCTGGTCCAGCTCCACTAGGTAGCCCCGAGCCGCCAGATGCGGGTCCTGGAGCTGCTGTGAGGAGGTGAGCATCGGGCCGGCAGGCACACCGGCAGCCAGACATACGTCGGTGACCGCGTGCTTGGACAGCGTCCGGGTCCAGGCCGACACGGCCTCCTCCACCTCGTCCTCCCGCCCGCGGCGAGCTTCGACGGTCTCCAGCGTCGGGTCGTCCAGTCCGGCCAGTTCGGCCAACGCGGCCCACTCGGAGTCGTTGCGACAGCAGATCGCCACCCACTGGTCCTCACCCTCGCAGGGGAACAGTCCCCACGGCGAACCCTGATCGCGGCGGTTGCCCTGCGGCCTCACCGAGCCGGCCTGCAGCGACTCCCGGGCCAGCAGGTCCCCGATGACCCCCACCACCTGCTCGACCTGGCACACCTCGCTGTGGCATCCGCGCGCCATCACGTTCCGCCGGCGGCCCAGCACGCCGGCCACTGCGGCCAGCGCTCCCATGCGGCCGGCCCAGTGGTCCGGAAAGATCGACTGCGAACCGGAAGGACGTTCCACGTCGGGATAGTCCCAGAGGTGGGTCATACCCCCGGTGACCTGGGTGTTGGGCCCGTAGCCGCGCCAGGCGGACCAGGGACCCGACGATCCCATGAGCTGGCTGGAGACCATGATCACGTCGGGGTTCGCTGCCGCGAAGTGCCGGTATCCCAGCCCGAGGTCGTCCATGACCCCGGTCGAGCCGTTCTCAACCACCACATCGACGCGGGCCGCGCCCCCGGCGCCCGCGGCCAGATCCAGCAGAAGCTGGCGACCCTCGTCTGTCTTGGCGTCGACGCCCAGACTCCTCTTCGAGCGCGACGAAGAGGCGAATGAGGGCGACATCTCCCCGCCCAGGATCACTCGTATGAAGTCGGGGTAGGTGCGGCTCTCGATCTTGATGACGTCGGCGCCGTACTCGGCCAGCATCCGGCTGATCTCCACACCGACCCCGCCGTGCCCGAAGTCGGCGACGCGGATCCCGGCCAGCGGCAGGGTCGGCTCGGGTGCCGATTCCGGCGGGGACGGCCAGCCGGGAGACCCGTTTGCCTGGAGTCCCGCACCGGCATCCAATTCGGCCAGCACCTCGCCGGTGTGCTCGCCGAGGTGCGGGGGGCGCCCGGTGGGGCCTACCCGCTCGCCGTCGGTCTCCATCCACCCCGACGGCAGGCTCATCAACCCCCCGGTAGACAGCGGTACCCGGTCGAAGGTGCTTCGGGCCTCGAAATGCTCGTTTGTGATCACCTCACCGGGCCTGAGGATGGGAGTGGCGACGATGCCGCGCCGCTGGGCTTCCTCGGCCACCTCCTCCATGGTCATGGTGGAGAACAGCTCCTCGTAGAGCGGGTTGAGTACCGCGTCGGCGATCATGAACCGGGCAATGAACCCGTCGTACTCGGGATCCTGCAGGTAGTCGGGCTCGCCCAGCCAGGCCCTCATGGCCTGCCACTGGCGGGGACTGAGCACCACCAGGCGCACGAAGCCGTCGGCCGCAGCCAGGATGGTGTACACCGGGCCGGGGCCGGCCCTGATCTCCATCGGCTCGACGCCCTCGATCATGGCCTTCGACGAGTTGGACAGCGACCAGTCGGTGATCTGTGCCGCCGCCTCGTTGGCCGACAGGTCGATCAACTGCCCCGCCCCGTGGCCGAGTCGCTGGATGAGGGCGCAGACGATGGCGAAGGCGGCCGTCAGGCCGGCGATGTCGCCGGAAATGTTGCCGGGCGGCATTAGCGGCTCGCGCTCGGGCAGGCCCGCCTTCCAGCACATGCCCGAGGTGGCGTCGATCACCGAGCCCGGCACGTCGCGTCCCGAGTAGGGGCCGCTGCGCCCGTAAGCGGTGATCGAGGCGACCACCAGGTGCGGGTGGCGGGCCGCGATCGCCTCCGCCTCGAGCTCGGGGGCGCCCGCGTCTGCGGCCGCGCCGGGCTCGGCCGAGCCGATCAGCACATCGGCGGAGGCGAGCAGGGCTTCGAAGCTCGCCATGCTGGCCGCGTCGCCGGGGTCGATCACGACGCTGCGCTTGCCACAGTTGCGCATGGTGAAGAACAGCGAGTGCTCCGGGGTGAGCGGGTCGAGGGGCGGGAAGCTGCGGCTGGGCGATCCCTCGGGCGGCTCAACCTTGATGACATCGGCACCCAGGTCGCTGAGAAGCCGGCCGCACAGCTCGCCCCTGTCCACAGCGAGATCGATGACCCGAATACCGGTGAGGGGTCGAACAGGCATGTCAGCGCTCCTTTTTCGTACCGAACACTCCGACGAAGCTCACGATCTCGCCGGGATAGCCGCCCAGATTGTGGGTGAGGCCCAGAGTCCGGTCCGTCTCGGGGATGCGGCGGTCGCCGGGAGCCTCGCCCCGCAGCTGCAGCCACACCTCGTACAGCATCCGCAGGCCGCTGGCCCCCACCGGATGGCCGAACGACTTGAGCCCGCCGTCGGTGTTGACGGGCAATTCGCCGTCGAGGTCGAACACCCCGTCGAGCGCGTCGCGCCAGGCGGTCCCCCTCGGCGAGAACCCCAGGTCCTCCATGAGCACGAGCTCGGTGGGCGTGAAGCAGTCGTGCACCTCGGCCAGGGCCAGCTGCGATCGGGGATCGGTCACGCCGGCCTGGGCGTAGGCATCGGCTGCGGCCTGAGCGCACTCCGGCATGGTGGTGTAGTCGTAGTCAGGGTCGAGTGACCCTGCTCCGGTGCCGGTGACCACCGACAGCCCCTTGACGTAGAGCGGGTCGGCGCACCAGCGGTGGGCGTCGGAGGCCCGGCACACAATGGCGGCCGCGGCTCCGTCGGCCACCCCTGCGCAGTCGAACACCGACAGCATCCCGGCTACCGCGGGCATCTCACAGATCCGCTCGGCCGGCATCTCCCGGCGGAACTGGGCCAAGGGGTTGCGAGCCCCGTTGTGGTGGTTCTTGGAGGCGATTCGCGCCGCGACGTAGCGCAGCTCGTCGCGGTCGACTCCGTAGCGGTCAGCGTAGGCGGGCAGCATCAGGCTGAACATGGCCGCGGCGGTCAGGGTGCGTTGGGTGCCGTCGGCGGGGATGGGGAAGGCGTTGAGGCCCTGGTAGCCGCCGTCCTTGACCTTTTCGGCCCCGAGGGCCATGGCGGTGTCGTAGGCCCCGGAGGCCACCGCGTAGCAGGCCTGGCGCAGGGCCTCGGAGCCGGTGGCGCAGTAGTTCTCTACCCGGGTGACGGGTTTGCCTTGGATCTTGAGGGGTCCGGCCATACCCAGCCCGGAGGCGGCCGACTGCGACGTGCCGAACCAGAAGGCGTCGATGTCGTCCTGGGCGATGCCGCCCGAGCGGTAGGCGGCATGGGCCGCGTCGATGATCAGGTCGTCGAGGGAGGCGTCCCAGTGCTCAGCGAAGGGGGTGCAGCCCATTCCGATGACGGCCACCCGGTCGGTGATCCCGTGCGAGCTCACAGGCTGTCTCCGGGAGGTGGGCCGCCGGGGGTGCCGTCGCGCCGCGGGCGGGCCTTCCAGAAGTAGTTGTGGATGTCGTCGGCGGTGTAGAGCCGCCGGAACGTGGGCACGACCCGCATGCCGATGTGCACTTCGTCAGCGTTTACGTCGGTCAGCTCCAGGGGGACCCGGCCGTCACCGTCGAAGTCGACCACCGCGAACACGGTGGGCGGGCTGGGCGAGTAGGCCAGCCGGTCCACGGTGAAGCTGGCGACGGTGCCGGAGGTGTGGGCCATGGGAGCCGGCTCCATGTCGTCGGCTGCGCCGCCCTTCTCCGACACCCGGGCCGGGGGAAGGTGCACCATCTCGCTGGACCGGTCCCGGGAACCGGTGAACCCGTACTTCCAGTCGGTGCGGCGGTTGGCGGCCGACGACGACGGTCGGGCCGGGGCGGGCCGGTTCGGGGGCTCGACCGTCACTATGTTGCGCCAAGCCAGGAAGCGGCCGTAGGAGAGGGATCCGCCCTGCCCGATCTGTCCCGCAATCGGTGCGGCCGGACGGTGGTCAGCTATGGCCTCGGTGACCCGCAAGACGATCGCCTCCACGCCGTCGGCCAGCGCCACCACCGCGATGGTCTCGCCCGGGCCAGCATGCTCCAAAGCCGAGGACAGCAGCAGCGCGGGGTGAGCGGTGGCTGTGTTGCCCACCGTGGCGATCAGCGGATCGACGAGGCTGCCCGGCTCGGCGCCCATGGCCTTGAGCGCCGAGGCCACGGCCCGGCTGTTGAGACCGGTGACGGCCAGGCGATCAATGTCGGCGGTGGAGTTCAGCCCGCTGTCATTCAGCGCGACCTGCCAGGCCTCCAGCGCAGCCGGGCCCAGCACATGGGCGCCGAAGCGCTCCTCCCAGGTGCGGGAGCGGTCCCCACCTGGTGTGCGCCAGCGTTCTGTGATCTCCAGCGTGCGGCAGGCGCCCCCGAGGTACTCGGCCAGCACCGGCCCATCGGAGTCGTCACCAACCAGCAGCGCGGCGGCGCCGTCGCCGGCGGAGGCCTCGTCGGAGCCGGTGGGCAGGCCGTCTCGGGTGTCGGCGGCGACCACCAGCGTCCGGCCGCTCCCAGCCAAAGCAGCGCGCAGCGCGCCGATCCCGGAGCGGACCGCACCCCCGAAGTCGAGAGCTGACACTGCCGGATCGAGCCGCAGGGCAGCGTGGATGGCGGCCGCGTTGGTCTTCTCGAGGTAGGCAGGGGCTGAAGTCGCGAACCAAAGGGCCTCCGGTTCGACAGCGGTGGGCCGCAGGGCCAGATCGGCGACGGCCTGACCCATGGTCGTGGTGTCCTCGTCGTAGGACGCCACCGCCCGGGTACCCGTGCCACCTCCCGAGCCGAAGAATGCAGCGATCTCGGACCGGTCGAGTCGGTGGTACGGCACGTAACCCGCTGCCGAGATCACGCCGCGCATCGTCGGAACCCTACCGGCGCCCGACCCGCCACTCCCCGAGGCCGGCTGTCAGGCCCGGTACGACGAGATGATGGCGTCGACCTCTATTTCGACGACGAGGTCGGGATGCACCAGTGCCGAGACCTCTACCAGGGTGGCCACCGGACGGATGTCGGCGAACACCTCGCCGTGGGCCCGCCCGTAGTCGCCGGCCATCGAGATGTCGGTGAGGAAGGCCCGGGTACGCACCACATCGTGGAGGGATGCCCCCGCCCGGTGCAGGGCATCCTCGATGTACTGCAGCACGAGCTTCGCCTGTGCGTAGCAGTCGCCAGGATGCTCGATCCCGTCCGGTCCGAGCGTGGTCGTACCGGCTACGACCATGTGCGAACCGACGCGGACCGCCCGGGAGTAGCCCACCGTCGCCTCCAGAGGCCCACGACTGGAGACGTTGACCCGGTCCGACAGCTCGACAACAGCCGGCTCCGGCTCGGGGACCCATGCCGCCGGTGTCGCCTCGCCGGAGGCCTCCAGCAACTGGATGACTTGCTCCCGCACCCGGGGCAGGCCTGCTCCCAGCTTCACGAGCACTTGCGCGGCCACCCCCTCGCCCTCGCGCAACAGGCCCAGCAGGATGTGCTCGGTGCCGATGTAGTTGTGCTTGAGTTTCAGCGCCTCGCGCAGGCTCAGCTCCAGGATCTTCTTGGCCCTGGGCGTGAAGGGGATGTGGCCGCTGGGCGTGCTGCCGCCCTGGCCGATGATGGATTCCACCTCTTTCCGTACCGAATCGAGGCTGATCTTCAGCGACTCCAGCGCCTGGGCCGCCACCCCTTCGCCCTCATGGATGAGCCCCAGCAGGATGTGCTCGGTGCCGATGTAGTTGTGGTTGAGAAGGCGCGCCTCTTCCTGGGCCAGAACCACAACTCGGCGAGCCCTGTCGGTGAACCTCTCAAACACAGCACGCCCCTCCCGCCTGCTCGTGTCCCTGACGCTGGCCACCCTAACCCGGCTCGTCGGGGCTCGGAGTGGGACGGCTAGAGGCCGGCGGCTACTCCTATTGCTGCTCTGGGGTCGGCCGCGCCGGCGAGAGTGCCTTGGTCGGTGACCTCGATTAGGTGGGCGTGGCCGTAGGTGTGTGGTGCGTCGTCGCGCAGGGCCGTGGTGTGGCCGCGGGCAGCCAGGGACTCGTGCCAGCCGGTGGCGGCGTCCTCGATCAGCACGCGGCGGCCTTGACCGGGGACCCAGGTGGCGAAGCCGGCGTCATGGTCGTCGGGGCCGAGCACCCAGCGGGGCGCCCGGATGGCTGCACCCGGGGACTTGCCGAGGCCCAGAGTGCGGGCCAATAGCTGCAGCAGGATCTGGGGCTGGGAGTCGCCTCCCATGGTGCCCACGACCTGGCGTAGGGAGCCGTCGGTGTTGGTGACCAGCGCCGGAGACAGGGTGTGGGGCGGTCGGCGGCCCGGCCCGTACTCGGCCGGGTGTCCGGGGACAAGGTTGAAGCCCAAGCCCCGGTCGTGCAGGAAGATTCCGGTGCTGCCCGCCACCAGCAGGGAGCCGAACCCGTTGGCGTTGGAGTTGATGAGCGACACGCCCATACCGTCACCGTCCACCGCGCACAGGTAGGTGGTGTCCCCCATCGCCGCCGTGGCGGCCACGTTGCCGGCCCGTTCGGGATCGATGGCGTCGCGCCGGGGTCCGAGCCGGGCCGGATCGACCAGCGCCTGGCCGTCGGCGCCGTCGTAGAGCACCCGAACCCGGTCGTGAGCGGCCTGGGAGGCGGCTTCGATCAGGAGGTGGGCCCAACGCGCGTCGTCGACGTCACCGAGGTCGAGTCCATCGGCGATCCACGCTCCGGCCAGGGTCAGGTAACCCTGCGACGTGGGCGGCACCGTCCACAGCACATGACCGAACGCCTCGGCCCGCACCGGCTCCACCCAGCGGGCGATCGGCCGAGCCAGGTCGTCCTCGCTGTACTCCCCCGCGCCCAGCGCCAGCAGCCCCTCTCCGAACTCGTCGCCGTAGTAGCCGTCACGGCCGTGCTCGACGATGGCCCTGAACGCCCGGGCAGTTCCCGGCCGCCGCAGCACCGCGCCGGCCCGCAGACCGGCCGGGATGTCGGTGTTGCCCTCCACCCCGGCCACCTCACCGGCCCGCTCGGCCAGCAGCGGCGAAGCCGCAAACCCGTTGTCGGCCACACGGATGGCTTCGGCCAGCACGTCGGCCAGGGGCAGCCGCCCGTATCGGGCGTGCAGGGCCAGCCAGCCGTCCACCGCGCCGGGCACGGTGACCGAGGCCACATCGCCGTGCAATGGCATCTCGTCGTGACTCTGCGCCCGCAGCCGGTCAGGGTCGGCCCCCGAACCAGCGAACCCGGCCGCGTCGAGCGCAGCAGGCGGGCCGCTGCCTCCGTCGTGCACCAGCGCCCACACGTCCCCGCCGGGTCCGCACATGTGGGGCGAGGTCACCGCCAGCACCGCGTTGGCACCCACGGCCGCATCCGCGGCCGATCCCCCGCGTCTCAGCAGGTCCACCCCGACGCCGGTGGCCAGATGGTCGACGGTCGAGACCATCCCCGACACCGAGGTGCGGGTCACGGCAGAAGGAAGTCGAGACATGCCGCCAGTGTTGCCCGCAACTAGCCGGACCACAAAGCCAGTGCGCCGGGCGCGCCAGATTCCGGGAGTTGTGGGGAACTCTTGCCCACAACTCCCGGGAATTCAGCTTGAGTCAGCGCTTAGGCGACTCCGGCGGCGTTGAGGGCCCGCTCGGTGAGCACCCTGGCCAGATGGCTGCGGTACTCGGCGTCGGCGTTGAGGTCGTCGGGGGGATCGAGCCCGTCGGCGGCAGCCGCGGCTGCCTCGGCGGCCGAAGCGCCGCCGGCCAGCGCGGCCTCCACGCCCGAAGCCCGGATGGGCGTCGAGCCCATGTTGACCAGGCTCACACCGGAGCCGCCACCGGCGACAGCCACACCGACGATGGCCCAGTCCTGGGCCCTGCGGTTGAACTTCTGGTAGTTCCAGCCGCCGCTGCCGGCCGGCACCCTCACCTCGGTGATCATCTCGTCGTCGGCCAGCACCGACTCGAAGTACCCGGTGAAGAAGTCCGTGGCCGCGATCTCACGCGACCCGCCGGGACCCTGGGCCACGATCGTGCCGCCCAGCGCCAGCACCGCTGCGGGCAGATCCGACGCCGGATCGGCGTGGGCGATGGTGCCGCCCAGCGTGCCCCGGTGGCGCACTGCGGGGTCGCCCACCAGCGCGGCCACCGACGCCAGCATCGGGCATGCCTCGGCCAGCGCGGCCGAGTGCTCAAGCTCGCTGTGGCGGGTGAGCGCCCCGATGGACACCGTGCCGTTGCCGGTCCGGATGTACCGCAGGTCGTCGAGACGGCCCACGTCGACCAGGACGCTGGGCGTGGCCAGCCGGTAGCGCATCATCGGGATGAGGCTGTGACCCCCGGCCAGCAGCTTGGCGTCGTCGCCGTGCTCGCCCAGCAGCGAGATCGCGTGGTCGGCGGACTCGGCGACTTCGTAGTCGAAAGCGGCGGGAATCACGACGCACCTCCTTGGGCATCGGCGATGGCTCTCCAAACGGTCTGGGGCGACGCCGGCATGTCAACATCGGTCACGCCCAGGTCGCGCAGGGCGTCCACCACGGCGTTGATCACCGCGGGCGCAGCCGCGATGGTCCCGGCCTCGCCGACGCCCTTCACCCCCATCGGGTTGGTGGGGCTGGGTGTGACGTGGCTGTCGAGCCGGAAGCGGGGCGCCTCCGCCGCCGACGGCACCAGGTAGTCGCCCAGGTTGGCCGACACGAGCTGGCCGTCGGAGTTGTAGACGGCGTCCTCGTACAGCGCCTGGGCCGCACCCTGAAGGATGCCCCCGTGCACCTGGCCCTCGACCACCAGCGGGTTGATCTGCACACCGCAGTCGTCCACCGCCACGTAGTCGATGAGGTCCACGTCCCCGGTGTCGGTGTCGACCTCCACCACGGCGATGTGGGTGCCGTTGGGGAACGTGAAGTTGGGTGGGTCGTAGGTGACGTGGGCCTCCAGGTTGGGCTCCATGCCGTCGGGCAGGTCGTGGGCAGTGAACGCCGCGAAGGCGATCCCTGCCAACGGAACCTCGGCCTCGGGCGTGCCCCTCACCCGGAAGACGCCCCCGGAGAACTCCAGGTCGTCCTCGCTGGCCTCCAGCTGGTGGGCGGCGATGGCCCGGGCCTTGTCGATCACCTTCTCGGTGGCCATGTAGACCGCCGTGCCGCCGACCGCCAGCGACCGGGACCCGTAGGTGTCCAGGCCGGTGGGGCTGACGGCGGTGTCGGAGTGCAGGACCTCCACGTCATCGGGATCGACGCCGAGCTGATCGGCCACGATCATCGACCAGCACGTCTCATGGCCCTGCCCGTGGGGCGTGGACCCGGTCACCACCTGCACCTTGCAGGTGGGCGAGATCCGCACCGTGGCCGCCTCCCAGCCGCCTGCGCCGTAGTCGAGCGACGCCAGCACCCGGCTGGGCGCCAAGCCGCACATCTCCACGTAGCTGGAGAAGCCCACGCCGATGCGCTTCGACGAGCCGGACGCCCGTCGCTGAGCCTGATCGGACCGGCGCCCGTCGACATCGGCCAGCGCGACCGCCTTGTCGAGCACGGTCTGGTAGTCGCCGCTGTCGAAGATCAGACCGGCGGCCGACGTGTACGGGAAGGCGTCGGCACCGATGAAGTTGCGGGCCCTGATCTCCTCGGGCGACACCCCCACCGACACGGCCAGCGAGTCCATGGCCCGCTCCACCGCGTAGGTGGCCTCGGGCCGGCCCGCGCCCCGGTAGGCGTCGGTCGGGGTCCGGTTGGTGAACACCGAGGTGCACTCGAACATGTAGTTCGGGATGTCGTAGCAGCCGTGGTACAGGAAGCCGCCCAGCAGCGGCACGCCTGGCGTGACCAGCTGCAGGTAGGCGCCCATGTCGGCCAGCAGCTTCACCCGCACCGCGGTCACCTTGCCGTCGGCGTCGGCAGCCAGCTCGATGTGCTGGACCTGGCCGCGGCCCTGGATGGTGGACACCGCTGCCTCGGCCCGGCCCTCGGTCCAGCGCACGGGCGCACCCCGCTGCATGGCCAGGGCGCTGCAGAGGATCTCCTCGGCGTAGACGTTGAGCTTGCAGCCGAAACCGCCGCCCACCGACGGGGCCACCACCCGCAGCTTGTTCTCGGGGATGCCGAGCACGACTGCGGTCATCACCTTGAGGATGTGCGGGATCTGGGTGGCGGAGTACAGCGTGAGTTCGCCGCCGGCCGGCGACGGCACCGCCGCGCAGCCCCGGGGCTCCATCGGCGCCGGGATGAGGCGCTGCTGCAGGTAGCGCTCGCTCACCACATGGGCGGCCTCCGCGAAGGCGGCGTCGATGGCGGGGGCGTTGTCGCCCCAGAGGCCCCACGTGTAGCACTCGTTGCTGTCGAGGTCGGCATGGACCAGCGGCGCACCGTCGGCCACCGCGTCCTCGATCTCGACCACTGCGGGCAGCGGCTCGTAGTCGACGACAACCGCGGCCGCGCCGTCGGCGGCGGCGTAGCGGGAGTCGGCCAGGACCACCGCCACCGCGTCGCCCACGTACTTGGCGGTGCCCCGGGCCACCGGCAAGTGCGCCGGGTTCTTCATGTCGGGGGTGACCGGCCAGGCGCACGGCAGGGCGCCCTCGCCCCACAGCGGGGCCAGGTCCTCGCCGGACAGCACCTCGTTCACGCCGTCGATCGCGAGGGCGGCCGAGCCGTCGATGCCGACGATGTTGGCGTGGGCCTCGGTGGAGCGAACCATGCCCACCCAGATCGCGCCGGGCAGGGCGAGGTCGTCGATGAACTTGGCCTCGCCGGTGAGCAGGGCCGGGTCCTCCTTGCGGAGCCGGCGGGAGCCGACGTGGCCGGGAGCGTCTTCGGTGATGGTCATGTCAGTCACCTCCCGAGCCCGCCGCGGCGAGCACGGCGTCGACGATGTTCTGGTAGCCGGTGCAGCGGCAGAGGTTGCCCTCCAGACCGTGGCGCACGCCGCCCTCGTCGAGGCCCGGGTACTCCTCCACCAGCGAGATGGCGGCCATCACCATGCCCGGCGTGCAGTAGCCGCACTGCAGGGCGTGGTGCTCGTGGAACGCCTGCTGCATGGGGTGCAGCGTTCCGTCGGCGTCGGCGACACCCTCGATGGTGGTGATGTCGGCGTCGTTGGCCTGCACCGCGAACATGGTGCAGGACTTGGCGGATTGGCCGTCCACCAGCACCGTGCACGCCCCGCAGCTGCTGGAGTCGCAGCCGACGTTCGTGCCAGTGAGCCCGAGGTCGTCGCGCAGCGCGTGCACCAGCAGGGTGCGAGGCTCCACTTCGAGGCTCCGTTCAGTGCCGTTGACGGTCAGGGTCACAGCTGTCATGCGCAACTCCTACGTGTTGACCGGTTGGGGCCCGTCATCCTGTCGCGGATTTGCGCCGCTGTCTAGGGACTCGAGTGAACTACGCGTGAATGCTGCCTGACCGGCTAGGGGCGGCCGCCGGGGTCGGGGGCGGGCAAGCCTGCGAGCGCGGCACGGGCAGCCTCCAGATCGTCCGGGTTGGTCACGCCTATCCACTTCTCGCCGGTGGACACCATCCGCACCGAAAGCGCTCCTTGAGCCATGCGTTCAGCCACGACCGTCGGCAGCAGGCACTCCGAGTCGGCGTGGTGTCCGTGGGCGGTCATGAAGCGCTCGAAGCCGTCGCCGATCCAGTCGAACGCGGCCCGAGGGAAGGCCCACAGGTTCATCGACACGACGGTCTCGTCGGTGAGTTCGGCGGCGGGTTCGGATGAGGTGATCGTGCCGTCGGCCCGGCGGGCCACTCCGTGGTGCTCGACGATGCCCGCGAGGCGGTCCCCGGAGACCTGGCACACGCCACGGCTGACGCTGCCGGTGGCCGAGAGTGTCTGGGCGAGGCCGTATCCGCACAGGCAGGCCTCGTCGTCAGCGAGATCGGCAGCCGAGGCGGCCAGAGCCGACATCGCCTCCGGGCCGTAGTAGTCGTCGGCGTTGCACACCACGAAGGGGCCTTCGACCTCGGCCGCGGCCACCAGGACGGCATGAGCCGTGCCCCACGGCTTGGACCGGGGCGCGCCGTGCTCGTCCTGGCGTACATAGGCGAAAGCGACGCCGGCGCGCTGCAGGTCGCCGTGCCGGGCGTCTACATGGGTGCGCAGGACCGACTCGATCTCCGTGCGCACCACGAGCACGACCTTCGAGGCGCCCGCGCCGGCCGCCGCCGAGATCGCGTAGTCGAGGAAGGCCTCACGGTCGGGTCCGACCTCGACGAGCTGCTTGTCGCCGCCGAAGCGCCGACCGATGCCGGCGGCCATCACCACCAGCGTGAACATGCCTCTCAGCGCTCCAGCAGGTGACGCACGTGGTGGGTCTCGTTCACGGAGCGGACGGTGCGCAGACCGGTGCTGGACGCCGCCACCCGGGTGATGCCGCAGTAGTCGACGAGCAGCGACAGCGGGTCGTCGATGCCGAGCAGGATCTGCAGGTAGACGCCGGTCACCATGCCGTGGCAGAACACGGCCACCGTGCGGGAGCGGTTGGTGCGGATCACGTGCTCGAAACCGCGCTCCACCCGGGCCCTGAACTCCTCGTACCCGTCCGAGAAGATGGTCTCGTTCATGTCGGCGTCGGGGTCGAAGTAGTGGGCGACCGACGGGTCGTCGCGGTCCATCTCCTCCGCGGGCACGTAGATCTGGGACCGGTGGTCGGACTCCCGGAGATCGTCGAGCATCTCGATGGAGAGCCCGAGGCGGTCGGCGAGCGGTTCAGCCGTCTGGAGCGCTCGTTTCATGCTGGACGACACGATGTGGTCGACGCCCTCAGCGGCGAGGTACGCGGCGGTGGCCTCGGCCTGGAGATGGCCCATCTCGGCCAGCACTGGATCAGCCGACCCGCCCTCGGGAGCCTCGTCGCGCACGGGACGGGCGTGGCGGATAACGAGCAACTCCACGGGCCGGAGGCTACCGGGGACGGTCCTCGCTCAATCCGTGCCGCATCGCTCAGGGCCGGCTCGCGCCGTCCCCAGACCGGCACACCGAATTGGCAACCCAGAACACCCAAACGGGCGCTCTACGCTGCCAATTCCAGCGCGGACGATCAGAGCGCTGGCGCCACGCCGATGCCGTAGCCCGGCGGAAGGCTCATGACCCCGGCGACGACAGGAGGCAGGCCGGCAACGTCCTCCGAGAGCAGGCCTGCGGTGGCCAGGCCGTGGGCCCGGCCGGCCGGGGCGGCGGCGTCCACGGCTGCGGCGACGTGCAGGGCGTGGGCGATGCCCACGGCCGAGTCGAGGAACGAGGTCACCGTCACGGATGCCCCGGCCTCGTGGGCCCGCGCCGCAATGGACAGGGCCACGTCGGGGCCACCGAGGGCCTGCGGCTTGACGATCAGGGTGCCGACCCCAGCGTCCAGCGCTCGTACGGCGTCGGACTCGCTGCAGATCGACTCGTCGACCGCGACTGGGATCGGGCTGCGCCGGCTCAACACCGCGATGGCGTCGATCCCGGCGACCGGCTCCTCGCAGTAGGCGATTCCGCAGTCATGCACTCGGCCCAGAACGCTGAGGGCGGTGGGCTCGTCCCAGGCGCCGTTGGCATCGAGACGCAGTTCGGCATCTGGGCCCAGCCCGGCGCGTGCGGCTCGGGTCCGGTCAGCGTCGACCTTCGGATCGACCGCGCCCACCTTGAGCTTGACCGCCTTGAAGCCGGCCTCGACTGCATCGTGCGCGGCCTGCTCGACCTCGGACGGCTCGGGCGCGGATATGAGAGCGTTGACAGCCACCTCGGAGGCGGGAGCGAAGGTCGGGCTGGCCACCAGGCGCTCGACCAGCGGCTGTTCGGCGCGACGGGCCTGGAGGTCAGCCCATGCGCTCACCACGCCCGCCCTCGCGTGCGGCGTGTCATGCATCGCGGTTAGGAGGGTGTCCAGTGCGGCCTCGCCGCCGCGAACAACATCGTTGGAGACGCTTCGCAGCGCGGTCTCAGTGTCGAGCAGGCTGGTGCGCGACCATCCCGGCAGCGGGCTGGCCTCGCCCCAACCGGTGACTCCGTCCGCGGTGAGCGAGACCAGGAACCCGGCCCGGAACCGGATCGAGACCCCGCCGGTCACGAGCGGAGCATTCAGGGCCAGCCGGAAGGGGTGGAGTTCGACCCGCAACCCGGTCACGAGTCGCCTCCTTCTCCGGCCCTGCCTGCCTCGACCCCGTTAATGAAGTCTGCTACCGCCGCTGCAGCCGCGTCGGGCTGCTCTATGTGCGCAGCGTGTCCAGCGCCAGCGATGCGGGCGACACCGGACCGGGGCAACCCGGCTGCGAGCTGGTCCGCGATGGCACAGAACTTGGCGTCGTGAGCACCGACCAGCAGCCGGGTGGGCGTGTCGCAGTCCCCCAGACGTTCGTGCAGCGGTTCCATGGCTCCGGTGCCCCCGGCCAGCAGGCTGCGGGCCAGGCCTCGGGGGTCGGACGCCAGGCGCTGGGCTCGGACGGCTCGCAGATGGGCATCGCCCAGCGCGGCCTGTCCCGCGAACAGGGGGTCGGCCATCCACTCGTCCACGAAGACTTCGAGGTCCGCAGCGACGTACCGGGCACGGGCCTCGTCGGCCTCGGCCCGCAGCCGACGCTCGGCCGGGTCTGCGATTCCGGCTGAGGCTCCGATCAGGGTCAGCGACCGCAGCCGCGGCGATGCCGCGCATCCGAGCGTCAAACCAACCCGGCCACCCATCGAGTAGCCGACCAGATGGAACGTCCCGCAATCGAGCGCATCGGCGACGGCGAGCACCTGCCCGGCCATGGCCTCGACCCGGTAGAGGTCGAGATCGTCGGGCGCGTCGGAGTCTCCGTGCCCCACCAGGTCCGGGGCCACCACTCGCAGCGCCGGGCGGGACGGGTCACCTTCCGCCAGGCGCTCGATCAGTGGAGCCATCGCTCGGGCAGAGCCGGTGAACCCGTGCAGCACCAGGACAGGCACGCCGTCAGCCGGACCGGTCCATTGCACGGCCAGTTCCACGCCCCCGGCCTCGACACGCGTTCTATTCGAGGTTCTAGGCCCTATGGACGGATAACCGCGCACAGAATGGTCAAGGGCCATCAGCACCCCGATCGGCGACCAGGGCTCGTCGGGCCGCTTGCTGGGCCACGGCGGTCAGGGCACGGCGCTGGGCCACATCGTCGTCACGGTCGATGTCGACGACCAGCAGGTCGACGCCCGGAGTTCGGGCCGCGGCCGCAGCGCCCACCGCGTTCCCCAACTGGCCGGCCGTGGATACTCGATGAGCCCGGATGCCGCCGAACCCGTCGAGACGGCACAGGTCGAGGCCGTGCGACGTGCGGAACAGGCGCTCGAAGTCCCGGGCCGCAATGCGGTCGGCCACGGGCAGCAGCGAGAAGATCTCGCCGCCGTCGTTGTCCACGCACACTGCGACCAGATGCAGTCCGAGGCGGGCCGCGGCGGCAAGGCCGCTTAGGTCGTGGAGCAACGCCAGATCCCCGGTGTATAGAGCGACGGTCCTGGACGGGTGGGCCGCCGCGATGCCCAGGGCGGTGGAGGCGCTGCCGTCGATGCCGGCCGCGCCCCGGTTGGCCGAGCAGACGACCGATCCGGTGTCGAACACGAAGGAGTCGAGATCCCTGACGGGCATCGAGTTGGTCGCAACCAGCACGGCGCCGTCGGGCAACCCGCCGGCGAGGACCCGAGCGGTGCGGGCCGACAGCAACGGACCGTCGTCGACGGCGGCTCCGACCGCTTCACGGGCAGCTGCGTCGAGTCTCGACCAGGTGTCGAGCCATTCGCCGGGAGCGTCGCGACCGGGCGGGGCAGCACCGGCCGTGATCGAACTCAGTGCCTCCGCGGCGGCCGGGACGTGGCCGGTGAGCCGGAACACGGCCTGCTCCCAGCGATCCTCGGGGTCGATGAGCACCACGTGGCGCGGGCGGGTGCGCTCCAGCCAGAGCCGGACCGGCTTGGTGGTGACCGTGCGTCCCACCAGCACCGCCACGTCGGGTCGCAGGGCCTCGGCGAGGGCCTCGTCGGCCAGCAGGTGGTCGGCGGTAGCGACCACGTACCCTGGCCCTCCGGCACTGCCGGCCGTGCCGGAGCCGCACCGAATGTGGGAGATGGGCTCACCGATGAGAGGCCAGCCGGCCCAGGACGCGAACCGCCTCGCTTGCGCGGCCCACTCCGGTTCCCGGTCCAACCCCCCACCCGGCCATGGCCCGACCACAACGACTCCCCGCTCGCACTCCGCGGCGATTCCAGCCAGGTCGGACAACTCCTTGGCCGGGTCCAGATCTTC
This sequence comes from Acidimicrobiia bacterium, assembly GCA_022828135.1. Lineage (GTDB taxonomy): Bacteria > Actinomycetota > Acidimicrobiia > Acidimicrobiales > Aldehydirespiratoraceae > Aldehydirespirator. The sequence goes on from JAJEJB010000015.1 coordinate 55,854, forward strand.
GTCGCCGGCCGTGCGCCCCGCATCGACCTCCGCCGGGGACTCCCCTTGCACCGGCACCGTCGACACCGGTTCCAGTGGCTCCCGCAGGGGCCAGTTGAGATGGACCGGCCCGGGGTCGCGGCCCGAAGCCGACGCCACGGCCGCCTCGGCCCATCCGGCGGCGGCACCGGGACCGGCCTCGTCGGGCACCGGCAGGTCGATGCTCAAGCGCACCGCGGTCCCGTACAGGCCCACCTGGTCGATGGTCTGGGGCGATCCCCAGCCCCGCAGCTCCGGGGGGCGGTCGGCGGTGCACACGATCATGGGAATGCCCGCGTGGGAGGCCTCCACCACCGCGGGGAGGTAGTTGGCGGCCGCGGTGCCCGAGGTGCACACCAGCACCGCGGGCCGGCCCGAGGCCCGGCCCATTCCGAGGGCGAAGAATCCTGCGGAGCGTTCGTCGAGCTGGATCCAGGTGCGGATCCCGGGCTGGGCGTCGAAGCAGAGAGTCAACGGAGTCGAGCGCGATCCGGGGCTGATCACGGCGTCGGTTACCCCCAGAGCCGCCAGCCGGGCCGCGAAGGCCGCGACCGTGCGGTAAACGGCGTCGGTCATGGCTGGGCCGCTGGTCGGGCGACGGCGGGCACGAGTCAGCCCTCGTCGATTACGTCCAGGAGGGCTCGGAGTTTGTACGCCGTCTCGGTGAGCTCCTCCGCCGGCCGCGAGTCGGCCACCACCCCGGCCCCGGCGAACAGGCAAGCTCCTTCCGGCCCGGTCAGCGCGCAACGCAGGGCGACTCCCATCTCGCCGTTGCCGTCGAGGTCGCACCATCCCACCGGGGCCGCATACCAGCCCCGGTCGAAGCCCTCATGGCGGGCGATGAACTCCAGGGAGGCGCCGGTTGGGGCGCCCCCGACGGCTGCAGTGGGATGCAGCACGCCCGCGGCCCGCAGCACATCCATGTCGCTCGCTCCGGTCCGCCGGCGCTGCACCTCCGCGGTGATGGGCGTGTGCAGGTGCTGGACACGATTGAGACGCATCAGTCCCGGCTCGGCCGGCGCCGGGTCCACCAGACCCAGACCGGTCAGCGCCTCGGTGATGCCGTCCACCACGAAGCGGTGCTCGGAACGGTTCTTGGCCGAGGCCAGCAGCCCGGCAGCAAGACGCTCGTCCGCTTCGGGGGTGTCACCCCGGGGGGCGGTGCCGGCCAGAGCAGTGGTGTGCAGCCGTGAGCCGTCGAGCGTGACGAGTTCCTCGGGGGTAGCCCCCAGGAAGGTCGTCTCGCCGACTGAGAACGCGAAGGTCGCGCAAGCCGGGTTGCGCTGCCGGAGCCGGTCGAGCACCGCGACCACATCAAGGCCCCGATCGAGCGTCAGCGTTCGGGCCAGCACCACCTTTTGGAAGGCACGCCGGCCGATGGCGGCGACGGCTTCGGAGACGAGAGCCTCGTAGTAGTCGTCACGGTCGCACTCCACCGAAGCCGCAGCCCAGTCGGCAGTAGCCGGCAGCGGCTCCACCTCGAAGGCTGCCAGCTGCCGCTCCAGCGCGGCTTCGGCGGCTGCTTCGTCGCCGTCGGGGCCGACCCGGGTTGCGGCCAGCACCCAGGTGCCGTCTTCACGATCGATCACGGTCAGCTCGGGCAGCACCATCCGGCAGTCTCCGAACCCTCGCCAGGACGGGCCCCGGTGCGGACTCCCGCTGTCGTTGTTGCTGCGTGGCTGTGAGTCGTTGCCGGCGGCTTCCCTGTTCGCGGTGAACGAGAACCCGCCTACCAGCACCGGGGCCGGGCCCTCTGACTGCTCGTCGCGCCGGATCCGGGCTGCCAGCACGGCCCGAGCCGCCGAAGCGGCCGAGAACCGGTCGTTGCCCGTCGGCTCGATGGCCTCGACTTCGCCGATGGCCGCCACGCCCACACCTTGGTCCGGTCGCAGCCACACGGTGCGCAGGCGGTCGGCGCCGGCCGAGGCATAGACCGCGAGCGGGTCGACGCGCCTGTGGAGGCGTCGTGTCCTGACGAGGATGGCACCGGCCGCGATGGCAGGATCGTCCGCTACCCGGGCCATGGCCCTGGCCCACAGGGTCCTCTCGAAGTGGCCGACCACGAGCTTGGTGGCCACCGGGACGAGCCGGTTCACGCTGGCAACCAGCGCGGCCCGGTCCGGGCTGTCCCGCTTGATGTGGCGCTTGAGCAGGTCGATGGCGTCGTCGATCAGGTTCTCGACGTTGGTGACGTGGCGCATGGCCAGGGCGGCCAGCTCCTCGATGGCCACGCCCTCGCCGACCAGGGTTCGGGCTGCGGCCAGCACGGCGACGTCGTCGGAGCCGAAGAGCTCGCCTTCAGAGCCGTTGTCCAGAGGCGCCAGCAGACCGGCGTCTATCACGAGGTCGACGACGAAGGCGGGAACGTCGGCCCGTTCGGCGAGCTCCGCCCGGTCGAGCAGGAGACCGGCTTGATCGGCTTCAGCCCCGGCGGCGCTGTCCGGCACGCCCACCATGCTACGAGTCTCGGCCCGGAGCGGACCGCAGGAGTCCGCCCGGCCGGTCATCGGTCATCGGGATAGAGTCGGCCCATGGTCTTCGCTGCGGGCACTACCGCCTACAACATCGTCGAGTTGTTCCACGTTCTAACGGTGCTGGTGGCGCTCGCCCCGGTGTTCGTCCATCCGCTGCTGCGCAAGCAGATGCAGTCGGCGGGCGGCTCCGCGCACCAGCAGCTGGTCGTGGCCATGGCGTCCAACGCACGGCGCCTGTACGGGCCGGCGCTGATCGTGGCCGGCCTGCTCGGCATCGCCATGGTCGAGATGTCGGAGGACGCGATCTCGCTGACGGAGGGCTGGGTGATCGCCGCCATCGTGATCTGGGTGGTGATGAACGGCGTCCTTCACGGCATGATCCGGCCCGCGCTCAAGGCCCAGGGCATCGAGGGGGCGTCTCCGGCGACGGACAAGCGCCTGGAGGTGGGGTCGGCCCTGCTGTCGATCGGGTTCACGGTCCAGCTGATACTGATGATCTGGCAGCCCGGAGGCTGAGCACCCGGGCGCTGCGCCCCCCCTATCGCGCTGTCGGCCCCGACTCCGGAGCCGATGGTGGTCGCTTCACCATTCGGGCTCGTCCTGGTCGGGAGCGAAGTCCGCCCATCGGGGCGCCGGTGCAGGATCGGCGGACCCGGCCGCGGCTTGCCCCTCCGGTCGAGTCCCATCGGCCGACTCGGCTGATTCCGGGGTGCTGGCACCGGCGTTCACCAGCGCCGCCAGCACGGTCGTGACCGGCACGGCCGCGACCAGGCCCAGCGAGCCGCACAGCGTCCGGACGATCTCCACCGCGATCAGCTCGGAGTTGGCCACCATGGCCAGCGACTGGTCCGACACCGCGAACAGCAGCACCAGAGGAAGGCCCGCGCCCGCGTAGGCGAGCAGCAGCGTGTTGACGGTGGCCGCGATGTGCTCCCGCCCGACCCTGATGCCCGACGCGATGATTTCCCGCCTTGGTAGGTGGGGGCTGTGGTAGCGCAACTCCGCCACAGCTGCGACCTGGGTGACCGTCACGTCGTCGAGTGCGCCCAGCGCGCCGATGATGGCCCCGCCCAGCAGGAGCGAGGCCAGGTCGACGTCGCCGGCGATCAATGGCAGGGTCAGACCCTCCTCGGTGGCCAGACCGGTGAACTCAGCGAGTCCGAAGAAGATCCACGACAACCCCAGGGTCAGCCCCAGGGACGCGAGGGTGCCGGCGAGGGCCACGGTGGTGCGCGGGTTGAGGCCGTGGGTGAGGTACAGGCTCACGAACGCGATCACCGCGGCGGCCACCACCGCCACCAGCACCGGATCGTTGCCGTCGAGCACGGAGGGGGCGACGAAGGCGATCAGCACCACCAGCGTGGCCGCCATCCCGACGAGGGCCAGGGCGCCGCGCAGGCGCCCGAGGGCCACCACCACCAGGGCGAACAGCCCGGCGAGCCACACCAGCGGCGTGCGCCGATCGCGGTCGACGAAGAAGTAGTAGTCGTTGGAGGCCTCGTAGCCGACGATCACCTTGTCCCCCGGTGAGATTCGTATGGAGACGCGGTCGTACTCCAGGTTGAACTCCGGCAGGGCGACCTTCGTACCTTCAGCGGGGCCCTCGTCGACACGGGTGGTGATGGTCCTGCACGCCTGGGGATCGTCGGGAGCCGAGTAGCTGCACACCCGGTCGGTGACCGCGGTGACGGTGGCGGCCAAGCGCTGGTACGCGAGCCCTATCTCGTCGGCCCGCTCCTGGGCGGCGTCCCGGCCCGCTCCCGTCGGCCACAGCAGCACCAACCCCACGGCCGCGGCCGCACCGGCGAGAGCGACGAACACCAGCACGGAGCCCAGCACCCGGTCGCTCCGCCAAGCCTTCCAGCCGCCCCAGAGGCCCGGTCCTGGCCGGTGCTGGTTCGAGCCGCCACCCATGGGCACGATTATGACCGCGATTAGCATCGGCAGGTCGCAGCACCTGGGAGGCGAACGGCGATGAGCGAGTTTCCTGAACTGGGCTTCTATGCACTGGCGGGCGAGCCCGGCAGTTCGCGGGACCTGCTTCAGGAGGTGCGTGACGGCGAGGCGCTGGGGCTGGGAACCGTGTTCATATCCGAGCGCTACAACAAGAAGGAGGTGGCCGCGCAGTGCGGGGCGGCGGCCGCCGTCTCCGAAACGATCACCATCTCGACCGGCGTCACCAACAGCAACACCCGCCATCCGCTGGTGACCGCCGCGTTCGCCCGCACGATGCAGAGCCTCACGGGCGGACGCTTCGTGCTGGGCATCGGGCGCGGTGTCCCGCTGCTGCAAACCGTGATGGGCATCAACCACATCACGACGGCCGAGATGGAGGACTTCGCCGGGCTGATGCGCCGGCTGTTCCGGGGCGAGTCAGTGGTGAACCACGACGGACCGGCCGGGCGCTACCCGTTCCTGCGTCTCGATACTTCGCTCGACGAGCACCTGCCCATGAGCCTCGCCGCCTTCGGCGAGAACACGCTCAAGCTTGCGGGCCGCTGCTTCGACGAGGTGATCCTGCACACCTACTTCACCGACGAGACGGTGGCGCGCTGCGTGGAGACGGTGCGGTCCGCGGCCGAGCGTGCGGGCAGGGATCCCGCGGCGGTCCGGGTGTGGTCGTGCTTCGCCACCATCGGCGACCACCTGCCCTACGAGGCCCGGATGATGAAGACGGTGGGGCGGCTGGCCACCTACCTGCAGGGCTACGGGGAGCTGCTGGTGAACACCAACCGGTGGGACCTCGCCGCACTCCAGCGATTCCGGGAACATCCGGCGGTGGCGACGCGCCGAGGAGCGATCGACGCCGGAGCCACTACGGAAGAACTCGAGCAGCTGGCCGAGGTCATCCCCACCGAGTGGCTCGCCCCGGCCGCCACCGGCACGCCCGAGCAGTGCGCCCAGGCGGTGCAGCACCAACTCGACCTCGGCTGCGACGCCGTCATCATGCACGGCGCCACCCCACAAGAACTAGAGCCGGTAGTAGCCGCCTACCGCGACCGTCGACGCGACACGGACTAGCCGGCTCGACGCCGTCTCAACGATGGCCCGGACTCACCCAGGTGAGCCAGACCGTCATCTTCTCATCATCGATGCAGTACCAGATCCGGCCCGATCCGGTGACCTCGTATTGCCACTGCTCCATCTCCACACCATTGATGTGGCCCACACGAAGCGGACCCTTCAGCCGATGCTGCCTGCCGCTGCGTCGACGCGGCTCAGCCGCAAGCACCTCCCACGCCGCCCGCGCGCTTGAGGGCGACTCGCGACAGACTTGCTCCCACCCCTTCGCGGACACATTGTCCTCGAAACGGATGTCCCATTCGCCGCGACGCGGCGGAGGAGCGACCCGATCGCGCCGACGCGGCATCGGGTCTAGACAACAGGTCTCGGTACGCGCTCGCCGTGTGCCGACCGTGGCCCAGTGAGCCGCCTCGCGAGCTCGGGATCCAAATGGATCTCCGCCGTCACCCGCCACTCCCGCAGCGCCTGCTCGACAGGCCCGAGATCGTCGGTCTCGGCCGCCTCAGCCATCAGCCGGGACATCTCCTCAGCGAACAGCCTCCTGTCGCACTCGGGCATGACATCCACCCACGACAACTCGCCTGGAGCGTTGCTGTCGACTTCATCAGAACTGCTGTCAACTGAGCGGGGGTCGACATCACTGCTCACGGCGGGAGCATAGTCCGATCCCGCGTGGCGGACCTGAGCGACTCCGGTCGCAGCCTTCCCAGTCATCACGTCTCCTTCTACTCCTCGCATCCTGCGTTCCATAACAGATAATACATTGTCAAGAGAGAACAATACTCAATCATTATCAACTTTCAACCGAATCGAGAACCCGAGCCGCTGCCGCTCGCAACTGACGCTGTATTCGCTGCGAGTGATCGCAGCTTGTTCCCACCGCCTACGATGCCCGCCGGTGACTCCCGCCGACTCCTCCGATTCGTCATCGAAGTATCTCGATCCCGAGCAGCGGGCTCGGATGGAGATTGACGAGCAGCTGGCCGCGTGCGGGTGGGCGGTGCAGGACTACAAGCACGCGGCGGTGGCCGCAGCACAGGGAGTGGCGGTTCGGGAAGTCCCCACTGACGCCGGACCGGCCGACTACGTGCTGTTCGTTGATCGCCAGGCGGTGGGGGTGATCGAGGCCAAGAAGGCGGGCACCACTCTGACCGGAGTCGAGCCCCAGACTCGCAAGTACCAGGTCTCCTCTCCTGACTGGTTGCCCGCGTTTCAGGTGGACGGAGCACTGCCATTCGGCTACGAGTCCACAGGAACGGAGACCCGCTTCACCTGCGGGCTCGACCCGATCCCGGCCAGCCGGAGGGTGTTCACTTTCCACCGGCCCGAGATGCTGGCCCACTGGGTCGACGAGCATCTGCGCTTGGGCGGGTACGCCACGCTGCGAGCCGGCCTGCAGCTGCTGCCTGAACTGGAGCCCGACGCGCCCGGGCTGTGGCCAGCGCAAGCCGAGGCCATCCGCAACCTGGAAGAGTCGCTGAGGGAGAACCGCCCCCGGGCGCTGATCCAGATGGCCACCGGGGCAGGCAAGACGTTCACTGCCGCCAACGTCTGCTATCGGCTGGTGCGCCACGCCGGTGCTCGCCGGATCCTGTTCCTGGTGGACCGGGCCAACCTGGGCCGCCAAGCAGTGCGGGAGTTCGAGGGCTTCACCGTGCCCGACGACCCTCGCAAGTTCACCGAGCTGTACAACGTCCGCCGGCTCGCATCGTCGCAGCTCAACATGGCCGCCGAAGCCGCCACCAAGGTGCATGTGAGCACCATCCAGCGGCTGTATTCGATCCTGCGGGGCGACGAGGAGTTCGACGAGAGCCTCGACGAGAGCACTGGCTTCGAGATGGCGCCCGACCAGCCGGTGGAGGTGTCCTACAACCCGAAGGTCCCGATCGAGTCCTACGACCTGATCATCGTCGACGAGTGTCACCGCTCGATCTACGGAGTGTGGCGTCAGGTGCTGGAGTACTTCGACGCGTTCCTGGTGGGGCTCACGGCCACGCCGGGCATCCAGACCTTCGCCTTCTTCGAGCAGAACATGGTGATGGAGTACGGCCACGAGCAGGCGGTGGCCGATCGGGTGAACGTGGACTTCGACGTGTTCCGCATCCGCACCGAGATCACCGAGTCCGGGGGCACGGTCCCGGCCGATTTCGTGACCGAGTTCCGCGATCGCGAGACCCGCCAGCTGCGGTTGGAGAAGGTCGACGAGGACATCGACTACAGCGCGGCCGAGTTGGACCGCAAGGTGGTAGCCCCCGACCAGATCCGAACCGTTGTGCGAACCCTGCGGGACTCGCTGCCCGTGATCTTCGACGACCGGGAGCGCCGGCCGGACGACCTCCTGAGGCATGTCCCCAAGACGCTGATCTTCGCCAAGGACGACAGCCACGCCGATGACATCGTGCAGGTCGTGCGCCAGGAGTTCGGTCTCAGCAACGAGGGCGCGGTGAAGATCACCTACCGCTCCGGCGACTCCGGCAACAAGCCCGAGGATCTGCTCCAGCAGTTCCGCACCAACTACCCGACCCGCATCGCGGTGACGGTTGACATGATCGCCACCGGTACCGACGTGAAACCAATCGAGTGCGTGGTGTTCATGCGCATGGTTCGGAGCCGCAACTTCTTCGAGCAGATGAAGGGCCGCGGCGTGCGGGTGATCGACGAGAACGACCTGCGGGCGGTGACCCCCGACGCCAGGGTCAAGGACCGTTTCGTGATCGTGGACGCGGTCGGCGTCACCGACACCGGCCTGCACGACACCGTGCCGCTGGAGCGCAAGAAGGGCGTGAGCTTCGACCGGCTACTGAACCAGGTCGGACTGGGCTCAACCGACGAGGCGGTGGTGTCATCGGTGGCGTCGCGCCTGGCTCGCCTGAGTCGACGCATCACCGCCGAGGATCGGGCGGCCGTGGAGACGGTGGCCGGGGTCGCGCTGGATGACCTAGTCCGTCAGATCACCGACGCACTGAACCCCGACCGTCAGCACGAAGAGGCCGCCGCCGAGCACAGCACGGATGACCCCACCCCCGAACAGGTCAAGGCAACCAGCACGCGTCTGATCGCCGAAGCGGTGCAACCGATCGCCGGCAACCCCGAGTTGCGCGAGAAGCTGATCGACGTCCGCCGCAGCTACGAACAGGTCATCGACGAGGCGTCGAAGGACAACGTGATCTCCGGCGAATACTCGAAGGACGCCGCCGACCGGGCCCGCGCCCAGACCGAGTCGTTCCGCCAGTTCATCGAAGACCACAAGGACGAGATCACCGCTCTGCAGATCCTCTACAGCCAGCCCTACTCAGGCGGGCTCACCTACACCGACATCAAGGAACTCGCCCAAGCCATAGGCCGCCCGCCCCACCGCTGGACACCCGAGGCGCTGTGGCAGGCCTACGAGACTCTCGATGCCTCCAAGGTCAAGGGCTCAGGCCACCGTGTCAGCACCGACCTAGTAAGCCTCGTCCGCCACGCACTGGGCCACACGGAGGAGTTGGTCGCGTACCCCGACCTGGTTGACGAACGCTTCGAAGCTTGGCTACACCAGCAGCAAACACTCGGCCGCCACTTCACCGAGGAACAGACCGCCTACCTCCGCCTGATCAAAGAGCACGTAGCCGGAAGCCTCAAGGTCGTGCCCGCAGACCTGCAGAACCCACCCTTCAGCACCCACGGCGGCCTAGGCAAGGCACGCCAACTCTTCGGCAACGACCTCAACCCACTGCTCGACGAACTGACCCTCGTCCTAGCCGCATGACCAACGACCTCCCGCGAGGCTGGGAATGGGCAAAGCTAGGTGACCTTGGAGTCGAGATCCGTGGGCAACTGACGCCAGAACCTGGGACGACGTACGACCTCTATAGCGTCCCCACGTTTCCCACGGGGCGCCCTGAGAGGATCGACGGAGCACAAGTCAAGAGCGGCAAGCGCGGCGTCCAAGCGGATGACGTGCTGATCTGCAAGATCAATCCACGCATCAACCGTGTCTGGGTCGTCGGCGAGGCTGCGGGGCATGCACAGATTGCCTCGACCGAGTACTTGGTGCTTCGACCGCATGAACCGCGAATGTCCAGTTTCATTCGGCAGTACCTGTCCTCACCCAAGTTCCGAGACTGGATCAAGCTGTCAGTCGAAGGCGCAACCGGCTCGCACACGCGAGCAAAGTCAGGTCCGATTCTGCAGCAACCCATCCCGGTCGCACCGCAAGCCGAACAGGAGCGGATCGTCGCTGCCATCGAAGAACATTTCTCCCGCCTCGACGCCGCGGAAGGCGCTCTCAACGCCGCACGGAGAAGGCTCGATGCCCTCCAACGCTCAGCAGCAGCAGAGTTGTTTGATCGCCCGGAATGGACATGGACGACGCTTGGCGAGATCGCCGAGCTGAAAGGGGGCATCACCAAGGACTCGAAGCGTGAGGGCGATCCAGACTTCATTGAGTTCCCGTACCTGCGGGTCGCCAATGTCCAGCGAGGTTTCCTCGATCTCTCAGAAGTAACCGCCATTCGAGCTGATCCTCACAAGGCAACGAAACTCGTGCTCCAGACCGGCGACATCCTCTTCAACGAGGGCGGCGACCGCGACAAGCTCGGCCGGGGCTGGGTGTGGGAGGGTCAGATTGAAAACTGCATCCACCAGAATCACGTGTTCCGCGCCCGCCTGACCAACGGCGGCTTCGATCCTTACTTCATCTCCATGCACGCCAACACGTGGGGCCAGCGATGGTTCGAGGCTCACGGTAAGCAAACCACCAACCTCGCCTCGCTCAGCCTGACGACGCTCAAGTCGTTCCCAGTCCCAGCCCCGCCTCTGAGCGAGCAACAAGCGCTCGTAGCTGAACTTCAGGCGATCATGAGAAACGAGGATCGTCTACAATCCGACCTTGACCGGGCAGAGCGCCGTTCCATAACGCTGCGACGTTCGATCCTCTCACGGGCGTTCTCCGGGCGGCTGGTGCCCCAGGATCCGAGCGACGAGCCCGCATCCGTACTGCTGGAGCGCATCGCCGCTTCGCGGGCGGCCAAACCGAGACGACAGGCCGTCGGCGCCTGACCGCTGGTCCGAGGCCGCTGTGCCGAGCCGTTTCCATCCAGTCGGGGGCCGTCGGCCCAGGGCTACTCACCCTGGGGGCATCTCGCGGCATCACCGAACCGCTTCGGACGACCTGCCATCGGCCTTGGCCTGCTGCACGACTGAGAATTCGCTTCGGCTGATGGCCCTTGGTATGGAGCGCACAACCGGACCTGCACAGCGGATCGAAGAACGAGGGCCGAGGCTTGATGGTGGCCAGCACTCAAGATGCGCGTGGAGCGTGCAACCTGGTAGCTTACGAAGCACCACGACGCGTGGGCCCGAAGGAGCAGCGGCATGACCGACCCCAACAATCAGCTGCTGAGGCAGTTGGAGGAGCACGAGGCCGGAGTGTCCGATCTGATTGCCGCGTACGAACTCGCTGAGCGACAGTATTTCGCCGCCGTCCATGCGTCAGCTCCCTATGCCGAGCAGACGATCGCCTCGAACTCCACGTCTCGAGTCGCGGATGCCGACTTGGGGTGAACAGCTAAAGGAGCTACGAGCACTCAAGGAAGATGCTGTAGCGAATCCACCGCCACCGGGAGCACCCTCTCCAAACGACATTCTCAGGCGGCGGTATCTCAAGAAGCTACATGAGCACACTGGTCGCGCTGTCATCTTCTACGGAACGTGCTGGCTGGAGAACAAGCCGGGTCTAGGTGGCGATCCACTTTCCGTAACCCTTGGTGACAAGCAGGGTTTCATGGAGGCAGTCTCAAACATATCGGAACGCCAACTCGATCTGATTCTCACAAGTCCAGGTGGCAGTCCTGAGGCCGCAGAATCGATAATGAACTATCTCAGATCAAGATTCGACCACATTCGTGCTGTCGTGCCGGTCGCTGCAATGTCGGCAGCGACTATGATGGCCTTGGCTTGCGATGAAATCCTAATGGGCACGCATTCACAACTGGGACCCATAGACCCTCAGCTAACTGTTCTAACTCCTGAAGGTCCTCGATCTTCACCAGGTCAAGCCATCCTTGATCAGTTTGAAATGGCGAAGAACGAATGTCAAGATCCTCGAAATATCGGTGCTTGGCTGCCGCTTCTCCGTTCTCTACTACCGGGTCTCATCGCCCAGTGTATTCATTCTAGACAACAAGCTGAGCGCTTCGTTGAAGAGCAACTCGCCTCCCACATGCTAAGCGACGATACCGAGAAGGCAGCCGCGGTAGCTGCTTGGTTCGCAGACTTCACTCGGTTCAAGTCACACAGTCGGCCCGTGACTATCGATGATGTTGTAGACCAAGGGCTAGCAGTAGCTCGACTTGAGGATGATCAAGAACTTCAGGATCTTGTCCTCTCTGTCCACCACGCTGTGCGCCATACGTTCAATGATACCGGGACCACCAAGTTGATCGAGAATCATCATGGTCGCGCATACTTGGAAATGCAAGGACAGGTGATCGTTGGTCAAGGGCCGGCGCAACTTGGCCAGCCTGGACCGACAGACCAGCCCAAGCTCAATAGGCAGCAGCGCCGTCAAGCCCAGCGGAAGGGCAAGCAGTAGGAACATGCCGACACGTGACGCTTGGTCTGCTGCTGGATCATCCGAATCAGTTGCTTGTTCGCCGCAAGTGATGTCCCTTCGTTGAAGATCGGGTGACTACGAACCCGCAGGCGCTCGTGCAGAGGTTGTGGGACTTCTGCGATGTGCTGCGCGACGACGGGCTGTCCTACGGCGACTACCTGGAGCAGCTCACGTACCTGCTGTTCCTGAAGATGGCCGACGAGCAGCACGAGTTGCTGGGAGGCGAACGAGTGGTGCCCATCGAGCACGACTGGCAGTCGCTGCTAAGCCGGTCGGGTGCCGAGCTTGAAGCCCACTACAGCAAAATCCTCTCTGAGTTGGGCTCGGGCGAAGACATGCTCGGCGTGGTCTTCCACAAGGCCCGTAACCGGATCCAGACTCCAGCCAAGCTGGAGCAGCTCATCAAGGACTTCATCGACAAGCACGAGTGGCTCAGCTACGACGCCGACCTTAAGGGCGCCGCCTACGAAGGCCTGATCGAGAAGACCGCCCAGGAGGGCGCCCGGGGAGCGGGCCAGTACTTCACGCCCCGGTCGCTGATCTCCGCCATCGTCGACGTGATGCAGCCCGAGCCCGGCGATCGCATCTGCGACCCAGCCTGCGGCACCGGCGGCTTCTTCCTGGGTGCATACCGGTCGATCATCGACCGGTTCACGCCCTTGGAGCCCGACCACGCGGCCCACCTGCGCTCTGGCGCCTTCACCGGCTGGGAGATCGCCGACCTGCCGGCGCGGCTGTGCGCCATGAACCTGCTACTGCACGGCATCGAGAACCCCGAGTCCGACTCGCCAGTCCATGTGGACGACGCCTTGCGCGCCGATCCCAGTGAGCGTTTCGACATGGTGCTGACCAACCCGCCGTTCGGCCGGTCCTCGTCGGACAGCTACGAGCGCGACGGCTTCTGGGCCACCACCCGCAACAAACAACTCAACTTCGTGCAGCACGTCGTCGGTCTGCTCAAGGTCGGCGGAACAGCGGCCGTCGTGGTGCCGGACAACGTGCTCTTCGAGGCCGGAGCGGGCGAGACCATACGTCGCCGACTACTGCACGACTGCGAGGTCCACACCCTGCTGCGCCTCCCCACAGGCATCTTCTACGCCCAGGGCGTCAAGGCCAACGTGCTGTTCTTCCGCCGCCGCGAGGGAGCGGAGCAGGCCTGGACCAGGGAGCTGTGGGTCTACGACCTGCGCACCAACAAGCACTTCACCCTCAAGCAGAACCCGCTCACCCGCGCAGACCTCGACGACTTCGTGGCCTGCTACAACCGCTCCGACCACCACCAGCGCCAAGAGTCCGAGCGCTTCAAGCGCTACACGTACGACGAACTCATGGTCCGCGACAAGGTCAGCCTCGACCTCTTCTGGCTCCGCGACGAGAGCCTAGAGGACGTCGACAACCTCCCGCCCCCAGCCGTTCTAGCCGCCGAGATCGCCGAGGACCTCCAATCCGCCCTAGCCGAAATCCAAGCCCTCACCGAAGCGCTGACTGGTACCGCCGACAGCGACCCCTAGCACTGAGGCATGTCGTAGCCCGTCCGTAGTCTGCGGACCCGTGAGTAGCCTGTGGATAACTGGCCGAGAGGGGAGGTGGCCGTGGCCGACCGAACCGGAATCGAGTGGACCGAGACAACTTGGAACCCCAGCACCGGTTGCGACCGCACCTCGCACGGCTGCGACAACTGCTACGCGCTCACCCTTGCCAAGCGCCTCAAGGCCATGGGCAACCCCCGGTATCAGAACGATGGCGACCCCAAGCACAGTGGTCCCGGCTTCGGCCTCACCTTGCACGAGGATCTGCTGCAACTCCCCCACCGGTGGCGAGCACCCCGCGTGGTCTTCGTGAACTCGATGAGCGATCTCTTCCACCCTAGTGTCCCACTCGACTTCATCCAGCGCGTCTTCAGTGTCATTTCCGACACGCCTCGCCACACCTACCAGATCCTCACGAAGCGCTCGAAGCGTCTGGCCTCGCTGGCCGACCAACTGGACTGGCCCCCCAACGTCTGGATGGGCGTCAGCGTCGAGTCCAAGCGCTACGCCTTCCGCATCGACCACCTCCGCTCCGTGCCGGCAGCAGTCCGCTTCATCAGCGCCGAACCCCTCCTCGGCCCCCTCCCAGACCTGGACCTCTCCTCCATCCACTGGCTAATCGCAGGAGGCGAGAGCGGCCACAACGCCCGCCCCATGGACGAAGAGTGGGTCCTGGACCTCCGGGATCAATGCGCAGCCGCCGATGTCGCCTTCTTCTTCAAGCAATGGGGAGGCCGCACCCCCAAGGCTGGCGGCCGGGAACTGAACGGCTCATTCCACGATGAGATGCCTACATCCATCTCAGCCTGAGCCTTATGGAGGGTCCTAGACTTGACTAGCCGAGCTACGTGGCCAATAGAACCTCACACTCAAGCCAAACACAACCTGTTGCGATTCTATCTTGACGCTTGGTTCCCGATACTGTCATCCAGAAACAACCCGCATGTGATCTTCTTGGACGGGTTCGCTGGGCCTGGAATCTATGCCGAGGGAGAACCAGGGTCCCCCATCGTAGCCTTGAACACTCTGATGAGTCATTCTCATTTCTCGAGAATGTCGCAGACGAAGTTCACGTTCATTCTCATAGAAAGAGATTCCTACTGCTTCAAGAGTCTCAAAGGCCAACTCAGAGACTACTGGAGCGACTTTGGCGGTAAACCGAACAACGTCTTCATTCATCCCATCAACAATGAATTTAGAAACGTCGCAGAACAGACGGTGACGGCCACGCAAGGCCGCCTCGCACCGACGCTCGCCTTCATCGACCCCTTCGGTTGGTCGGGCGTACCGATGGCCACTATACGCGATCTACTATCTACCCGTAAGTGTGAAGTAATCTTCAACTTCATGTACGATAGCGTGAACCGATTTGTTGCGGATGAGACTCCCAGCGTCGCCCACCATTTCGCAGAACTCTTCGGCACGGAAGGGATGGAGCATCATCACCTAGCATCAGACCGGGCGACAGAGGACCGCAAGACTTTCTTGCGCGACCTCTACGTTGATCAACTTCGCACTGTTGGCGGCTTTCGCTTCGTAACACCCTTCGAGGTGATCAATCAGAACCGGGGAAGAACTGCCTATTTCTTGGTTTTTGGCACGCGAAGCCCTACAGGATTCGACAGGATGAAGGGAGCGATGTGGAGAGTCGATCCCGAATCCGGGTGTCGATACTCTGGAGATGAGGGTGACCAACTGTCGCTCTTTCCTCCCCAGCCAAATCTAGGTCCATTGAAGACAGCGATCCTAGATCGCTTCGCCGGAACAACTGTTGGGGTCAACAGGCTTGAACAATTTGTTGTAGAAGAAACACGCTACACATCAACCCAATACAAGCGAGTTCTGAAAGACCTGGAATCTGAGGGCTCTATCTCGTGCGTATCGGGAAGGAAGAAGGCTGGCACCTACCCACCGCGCACGGTATTGCGCTTCGAGCCTTTGAAGGACTCCCGACATCCGGCACCACCGAACCATTCAAACGACGGCTATTCGAGCTCTTCGTCCTTCAGTTCAGAGTGAGGGAGGCCAGTGGGGCTGCCGACGTTGTGCCCTCATCTCAATCATCGCCGATCCAGCGCAGGTCCGTGCAGAGACGCGCGTTCACGTAGACCACGAGAAGGGAATCGCCAACTGGCGGCTCTACCACTCGGCGACCTCTGGCCGGAATTTGTCGAACTCCGGTCTGAGGAGTTAGAAGGCGCTGCACAGAAGTCGTCTGGAACTGCCTGAGACGGGCTGAGCAGCTACGCTTCTTCAAGCCGCTGGAACGGTGTGATGCTCACCTCGCCGCTCGGAGGGATTTGGGCGATGTACAGCATGTTGTCGCTTCGTATCGCAATCTTGTGATGCGTTACCAGACCAATGATCTTGCTCGTCCACAGAGGAGCATTTCGCTCGTAGAACTCGATTTCGCAGGGCGTGCCTAGAGGATTACGAGCGTGAAGTACTCGGCCTAGCCGCCCGTAGACCTCCTTGAACTCTGCCCGGCTTAGCCACTCGTCTGCTGGGCGTGTTACCCACTCACCAAGATATTGGTCGGGGGGAAGGCCCATCGCTCTGCTTGCCGGGTCAAGTTCCCCCGGCACCAGTACCAACGGTTGCGGGTAGCAGTCAGGGACAATGTTATCCAGGCGCTTCAAGATGACCTCGGCGTGATATTCCTTCTCTATTGTCTTTGGCAGCGAATCAAGTTGCTCGCCGTTGGCAACGAGGCATGCCAGTGCGATGTTCTCAAGGCTCATTCTGATTTGTAGGCAGATGGACTCAATCCAGGTCCAATTGTACATGCCACGGCCAGGATTAGCTGCAAACGCTCTAATGAACTCAGTGCGGCGCCATATCTCGGCCATCAACTCGCGGTACATGCCGGTGCTGTCTGGGGTCATCGTCCTCAACAGTTCTCTCGTGGCCGTCGCTGGTTAGGCCGGTCCTCGCCACCGTAGCGGCAACCGTACAAGCCGCTGCGGCGCTGACGGGCAGCAGTATCGCTAGCAGCCAGACGGGCTGGGTGATCGCGGCCAGCAGCGCCCACGATCCGCTCGTGGCAGTCGCTGTCCGCTCGAACCAATGTCGTGACTAAAACTTGATTGTGCCTATTTTTCAATACATGCCATCATAACATGTCTTAGATGTTGATTAAACTTGGATCATGGCTGAACTGAAGGATGTCTGCGACCCCGCTCTTGTCGACGCGGCCATCGGCGAGAGGCTCGTGTCGGTTCAGAAGGACGGACGGCTGAGGATCCTGAACTACACGGCCAAGGCGACGTATTCGAGGGCCTGGAACGAGGCGATGGTTGCGTGCCGAGGCCTCATCCTCGACGACGCTGGCCGGGTAGTAGCCCGGCCGTTCCCGAAGTTCTTCGGGCCATCGGAGCCGGATGCTCCTGCTATCCCTTCGGCAGCACCGATGGAGATCACCGCGAAACTGGACGGGTCGCTTGGAATCGCCTACACCCACCCCGAGGGTGAGGTCCGCCTGGCGACACGGGGATCGATGATTTCCCACCAAGCCACCGAGGCGACCCGCATCTGGCACGAGAAGTACCGCCGCGTCGCCATTCCCGAGGGCACCACTCCCCTGTTCGAGATCATCTACCCCGACAACCGAGTGGTACTCGACTACGGGGACATGCGAGACCTCGTCCTCATCGCCCTGATCGACATCGAGACCGGTGCCGACATCGACACAGCCTGCCTTGAATGGCCCGGGCCTCGGGCCGAGGCGGTGAGCTTTGCCGACTTCGGATCCCTGATGGACCACATGGCCTCGGCCGACGAGTTCGACCGCGAGGGCTACGTGGCTCGATTCGCGACCGACGAGTCCCGGCCTCACACCCGCTTCAAGTTGAAGTTTCCCGCCTATGTGGCCGCCCACCGCGTGATCTTCGGGCTTACCCCAGCGCGGATCTGGGAGGCGGCGGCCGTGCGTGCCGCGGCTCGCGCCGGAGTGTCAGCCAAGGCCATGGCGGCACGTCTCAGACTCTCCCCCGAGACGGTCGCCGGGCTGCTCGGCCATGGCGAAGACCCGGTAGAGGGACTGCGCGCCACCCTCCCCGAGGAGTTCCTGCCGTGGTACGACGCCACGGTCACGGACGCCACAGCCCGAGCCGACGAGCGGATACGCCTCTACGAGTCCCTAACCCTCCAAGCGGCTGCGGACGCGCCCGACAACTCCGCTCGCGCCTTTGCGGCAGCCGCACAGCGCCTCGCCACCGACAACGATGTACATCCCGGTCCGATCTTCGCCCTCCGCGACAGGCGAGCCGACGCCCGACTCTCAATATGGGCCCAAACCAAGCCAACCGGCCTGGCGACCGGGCCTGCAACCCAGCAGTCCGTGCGATGAGCGCAGGACGTCTCTGAGAGCCCAGATGGGCACCTAAAGTTGGAAAATCGCAAACTATCTGCGATATTAGTGATATGGACATGCATGATCCAGAGTCACGGCCCTCGGTTCTTCTTGCGTTCCGAGCCGAAAACGTCCGCTCGTTCAAGGAAGAGATCGAGCTATCAATGCTCGCCACCGCCATGGCCGAGAAGCAGTACGTCTTCGACATTCCGTGGCGCGAGGGAGGAACGCCAGTGAGCGTGCTCCCCGGTGCCGGTGTCTTCGGAGCCAACGCTTCAGGCAAGAGCAATCTGCTCAAGGTCATGGCCGACATGCGGCGGCACGTCCTCGGCTCCTTTCGGTCCGGCATCCCCGGCGGCGGCATCATCCGCGACCCATTCCGGCTCGACGAGCCATCGGCCGAGCAGCCGTCGCGCTTCGAGATCGACATCGTGCTGAATGGCGTGCGCCACGAATACGGTATGGAGCTGGACGACAACCGGGTGGTGCAAGAGTGGGCCTACCAGTACCCCAAGGGCAAGGCCAGGTTGCTGTTCGACCGCCAAGGCGACGACATCCGCCTAGGCACTGCCGAGCGCTCCCGTAGCAAGGCAGTGCTCGACCTATTGCGCCCGAACGCCCTTCTCCTGTCCACCGCGGCTGCTGCTGGGCATCCCGCCCTGGTGCCGCTGCATCGCTGGTTCCAACGCAACCTCAGATTTGCCGAGGCTGATTCACGCTCGGCCCGCCAAGTGCTGACGGCCAAGATGCTTGGCGACAAGGCTCAGAGGGAGGCTGTCCTTCGGATGCTCCGCGCTGCCGACCTCGGCATCACTGGCGTCCGCACGCACGCGCTGGACCCGGCCTTTCAGGAGAGACTCCGTCGTGCGCTCCCTATCCTGATGGGGACCGAGGAGGAATCCGCGGAAGACGATCATCCGTTCCTCAAGGGTCTGGACGAATTGACCGGCGTCAACCTCCTCCACCGTGGCGCTGACGCCGACATCGAACTCGACGCCGAAGAGGAATCCCTCGGAACCCTGGTCTGGTTCGGCTTGGTGGGTCCGGCAATTGACTCTCTCGGGAGAGGCACGGTGCTGTTGGTCGACGAACTGGACGCAAGCCTGCACCCCGACCTTGTAGAGCGCCTAGTTCGGATGTTCCAGAATCCAGAGAAGAACCCAAGGCGAGCACAACTTGTGTTCAACTCACATGACACAACGCTGCTCGGCGGCGCCGTCGACAACCGGCTGCTCGGACGTGACCAGATCTGGTTCACCCAGAAGCTCAACGACGGCCGCAGCCAGCTCTACCCCCTCACCCGCTTCGACCCCCGCAAGCAGGAGGCCGTAGGCAAGCGCTATCTCGGTGGTTGGTACGGCGCCAAGCCCATCCTCGCGCCCGGCGAATTCGACTCCGTCGTTGACTCAGTCCTATCGGAGAACAGTTGAGCCGGCGACCGCCGCGACGGCCGCGGTCGCTTGGACGGGCGTCCCCGGGCAGCGCGCCGCGGCAGATCGCGGTATTCGCCGAAGGAAGCAAGACGGAGCCGGACTACCTCGCTTACTGGCACCGAGCCAACCGCGACCGTGTGCAGGTAGTCATCGATGGCGGACTCGGCGCTCCAATGACGGTCGTCGACCGTGCAGCCGACCAGAAACGTCAAGAAGCGAAGGAGGCTAGGCGCGGGCGCGGCCGTGCCAGCAACGAGTACTGGTGCGTATTCGACGTCGACCAGCATCCAAACGTGGGCCAGGCCATCGACAAGGCTCTAGCCAACGGCATCAGCATGGCCATGTCCAACCCCTGCATCGAGCTCTGGTTCATTCTCCACTTCCAAGACCAGTCCGCCCACATCGAGAGAGGCGATGCACAGACGGTCTCCAAGGAGTTGCTCAGGTGCGACAAGGCCCTCGACAGTGCGGCGCTTAGCGAGTTGATGGAGCGGTTCCCGGAAGCGAAGGTACGAGCTGTGGCCCTCGACAACAAGCATCTGGGCGACGATCGAGCCGCTGGATCAAATCCGAGCAGCGGAATGTGGCGGCTCATCGACCGGATCACCGGAGGTTGAGTGTCGGACCGGCGTGAGCAGCGATTCGTGGGGGTGCTCCATGAGTTGCCCTCGAGTTACCCGCACATCATGAACGTGGCTTTGGACGTGCCGGCTCAGGTGTCTGATGCGTTCGGGCTGCGGGGCCATGTTCCGGTCGTGGGCACTGCCGACGGGGCCGAACTCACTGCGACGCTCGTGCCGGTCGGCGGTGGGCGCCACCGGCTGTTTCTCAACGGCGCGGTCCGGGGCGCCATCGGCAAGGGCGCTGGCGATTCGGTTGAGATCCGGATCCGTCTCGACCGCAGTGACCGCACGCCCGAGACACCGTCGGACCTGCAGGAGGCTTTGGCCAGCGGTGGTGCGTCAGCGGCGTGGGAGGCATTGGCGCCGTCGAGGCGCAAGGAGTTGTTGGTGTGGCTGGCCGACGCCAAACGGGAACAGACCCGGGCCGCTCGCATCGGCCGCATCGTGCGGACTGCCCTCACCGAGGGCACACCCCGTCTGGGATAGCGGATGGCTCAGGTCCGGCCGGGGCGGGCTTCGACTATCTGACTGTCGTCGTCGTAGACCTGCCACTGGCCGCTCCGGGCGTGCCAGAACAGGCGGCCCGTGAGCCGTTCGAGGGCGAGGCCGTAGCAGTGGAAGTTGGTCGCCGCGCCCTCGATGTGGATCGAGTGGACGTCGTCGCGGAGCATCGCCACACCGGTACCCCGCTCGACCATCACCTCGCGCTGCACATCAGGCTCGTCTCGGCCTGCGCACGGGCCGTACAGGCGGCTCAGCTCCTGCCCGCGCATCCCTACGATCACCGCCCAGGTCCTGTGCTCGTGCGGCGGTGCCGACGTTCCGTCGCCCACGCACTGGACGTACAACGCCAGCTCGTCGTCGTCGTTCTGCGCGATCCGGTAGCTCACTGAGGCGCCCGGAGCATCTGGGGGTGGGAAGTCCTCGTCACTGAAGAGATCGTCGCGCTCGGCCAACTCAAGCAGCCGCTCCTTGATGCGCTCCAGGCCGGCCCGGTCGATGCCCCCGTGCTCGCGGCCGTGTGCGTCGATCTTGGCGATGTCGTCCATGGCATCGGCGACCGCTGCGGCTCGCTCGGCTGCCCGGTCTGTCTCGCTCATGGCTCCCCCTCGGCTGGACCCTCGTATGCATCGTATTGTCGGGGATCACAGCACGTATGGCAAGCAAGAGAAGCGCCGGCCTGATACTTCACCGACGGAACGCCGACGGTGCGGTCGAAGTGCTGCTGGTGCATCCCGGCGGGCCTTTCTGGGCCGGCAAGGACGCCCACGCCTGGTCGATCCCCAAAGGTGAGTACGCCGAAGGCGAGGATGCCGAGACGGTGGCCCTGCGGGAGTTCGAGGAGGAGTTGGGATCGCCGCCGCCGGAAGGATCGAGGCTCTTCCTCGGTGAGTTCGGTCCAACCAGCCGCAAACGGATCAGCGCATGGGTGATCGAGGCGGACTTCGACGCCACGCACGTGGTCAGCAACACCTTCGAGCTCGAATGGCCTCCCGGCTCGGGCCAGGTCCACGAGTACCCCGAGGTGGACAAGGCGGCGTGGTGGACGATCGACACGGCTCGTACGAAGCTGCACAAGGGTCAGGCGCCGATACTCGATGCCTTGCTCGCCGTAGTCTCGCATCCGTGAGCTCCCTGCGCCCCAAGATCATGGCCGGGGATGGCTGCCGGCTGGCAGCGGTCTTGTCCGTCGTGGCCGCCGCGGCCCTCGTAGCCGGAGCATGCAGCGGCAGCGACGACGGCGAGGCTGGCGACGCTCTGGGCGACGGGTCGCTCGGGGTCGTAGAGGTCGGCCGGGGGGAGGCCATCCAGATCCGGTCGGTCCTCACGCTGAGCGGCGACCCGAATTCCGGTCCGACGAGCGAGAAGGCCGTGCGACTCGCCGTGAGCCACTACGGGACGATCCACGGTTTCGACGTGGATCTCGGCACACCGGTCGACGACGGCTGCTCGCCCGAGGGCGGCGAACGGGCCGGAGCCGAGATCGCCGCCGATGCCGACGTGATCGGCGTGATCGGCACGACGTGCTCTGCGGCCGCGGTCACCGCCGCTCCGCTGGTGACTAGCGCCAACAAGGTGATGATCTCCCCGTCGAACACCTCCCCCCGACTCACTTCCGACCTGGCCGGCAACCCGAGCTCCGACCACCACGAGGGCTACTACCGCACTGCGGACAACGATCTGTACCAGGCAAGGACGATGGCGCAGTTCCTCCGCGAGGAGAAGGACGTCGACGCGGTCGCAGCTATCCACAACGGCGACGCCTATTCCCAGAGTCTCGCAGAGGCGTTCGCCGCGTCCTTCGAAGAGCTCGGCGGCTCGGTCACCGGCATCGGCGTGGTCGCCCGCGACGAGACCGACCTGGTGCCGACGCTCACCGACCTCGCAGGCGGCTCGCCGGAGGCGCTGTTCTTTCCCGTCTCGCGGACGGTGGGCGCCGCCATCGTGCAGCAACTGCCGGACGTGCCAGGCCTCGACGGCGTGCTTCGGCTCTCCGGCGACGGGCTGCTGTCGGACGCCTTCTTGGGACTGGAGGAGTCCGAGGGGATGTTCTTGTCCGGGCCGAACCTCAGCTATGGCACGAACGCCAACGAGAGCACCGGCAGGGACAGCACCGACCTGCTGTCCGAGTACAAGGACGCCTATGGCACAGCGCCAGAGGCGGCTTTCTGGGCGCACGCCTACGATGCGGCCACCCTGCTGCTCGAGGCGATAGAGGCGGCCTCGCGGCCCGAGGGTGAGTCTCTCGTGGTCGACTTGGCGGGAGTGCGCGAGTACCTCGACGGCGTGTCCGGATACGGCGGGATCATCGGGTCGATCAGCTGCGACGACTTCGGCGACTGCGGCGTGCGGCGGATAGCCGTCGTCGAACATCTCGATTCCGGCGATCCGGTCGCCACTCGGTCCAACACCGTCTACGAGTACGCCCCCTAGGTCGTGGCCCTGGCGCAGCGGGCGCGGCTCCGGATCCGGGCTGAGGAGCACACTGGCCCTACCGCCGATCTGGCCCCGGGATGCGTGCAGGCCAACCTGGTGGTGCTGCCCCGGGCGGTCGCCTCCGACTTCGTGACGTTCGCGGCCCGCAATCCTGAGCCTTGCCCCGTCGTGGAGGTGGTGGAGCATGGCACCGAGGCGGCGCTCTCGGCGCCGGGCAGTGACCTGCGCACCGACGTTCCCCGGTACCGGCTGTTCGTCGACGGCGTCCACACCGACTCGGCCACCGACGCCACCGTCTGGTGGCGAGACGATCTGGTGTCGGTGCTGCTGGGATGCAGCTTCAGCTTCGAGGCCGCTCTGATGCGGGCAGGGCTGCCCGTCCGCCACATCGAGCAGGGCTGCAACGTGCCCATGTACATCACCGACCGCCAGTGCAAGCCGGCCGGGGACTTCGCCGGACCGCTGGTGGTGTCGATGCGGCCCATGCCCGCCGAGTCGGTCGAGCAGGCCCGGCGGATTACTGAGGCCTACCCGCAGGCCCACGGCGGACCGGTCCAGGCCGGCGACCCCGTCGGGCTAGGCATCTTGGACCTGAACACGCCGGACTTCGGCGAGCCGGTCGATATCTACGACGGCGAGGTGCCCATGTTCTGGGCCTGCGGTGTCACCCCGCAGCTGGCCATCGCCAACGCCGCCCCCGAGATCGCCATCACCCACGAACCCGGCCACATGTTCATCACCGACCTGCCCGCCGACCCGAGCCCGCCACACGATCCGAAATCCCTGTAGAAAAGGACGCATACGGTCCCCAACGACAGGGATTTGAGGGACGGCTGGGAGGTGCCATGCGGGAGATGACCACCGACGAGGCACTGGAGTTCCTCGCCACCGGAACTCGAACGGCCAAAGTGGCTTGGGTCGCCTCCGACGGACGGCCTCACGTGGCACCCATCTGGTTCATCGTCGAGGGCAGCGACATCCTGTTCAACACCGGCGCCGGAGCGGGCAAGGCACGAGCCATGCAGCGCGATCCCCGCATCTCGCTGGTCGTGGATGTCGAGGAGCCGCCCTACGCCTTCGTGAAGGTCGACGGGACCGTGGAGCTCACCGAGGACCCGGACGAGCTGCTACGGGTCGCGACCGTCATCGGCGGGCGCTATATGGGCGCCGATCAGGCCGAGGCCTACGGGGCCCGCAATGGTGTGCCCGGAGAGTGTCTGGTGCGGGTGCGGCCTACGAGCATCGCCGGCTTCGACGGCATCGCCGACTGGGACTGAGCGCCGAACAGGCTGACCCGCGCCCATCACACGAGGTGGATCGCGGTACGAGCCGGGACGGGCACCGACAGCCAGGCGACGGGGAGACCCAGAGGCGCCGCTCAGTAGGTGGTGGTCTTCTCGATCATCAGGCGGATCCACTCGCCGGAGGTGACCGGCTCGTGGCGGGGCGGGTCGTCGGGGGCGGTGCAGGTGGGGATGCACTCGATGAGCGCGTCGTAGGCGGGCTGGTGGAAGAAGGCGACCGAGATGCGGTCGCCGGTCACGTCGTCCGGCACGACCACCCGGTGCTGGGTCGAAACCCAGCGGTCGTTGGTCCACGCGGCCATAAGGTCGCCGAGGTTCACAACGAACGATCCGGCCACTACGGGCACGTCCTCCCAGTGACCCTCGGGCGACAGGATCTGCAGCCCCGGCTGGCCGTCGTGGTACAGGATCGTGAGGCTGCCCCAGTCCGAATGGGGGCCCCGCCGGTACTGGCCCGGCAGGGGCGGCCCCTCCAGGGCCGGGTAGTGGAGGACGGCGAGGCCGGTGATGTGCTCGGCGATCTTGTCGTCGAACCAGTGCTCGTCCAGGTCGAGCGCCAGCGCCATCAGCCGCATCAGCCTGGCGGCGAGATCCTCCAGCGTCGCGTAGCAGGCTGTGAGGGCCTCCCTGAAGTCGGGAACTCTCTCGGGGTCGGGCCACAAGTTGGGCGCGAAGAACGCCTCCCTCCCCTCGTCCTGGCCCTGGTGAGAGCCGGCTCGGACGGCGGCCTCGGGATCGTCGAAACGGCTGACGGTGAAGAGCTCGGAGAGGTCAGGCGGGGTCACCTCGTCGTGAGCCAACGCCAGCGCAGAACCCCCCGTCGGCACGTAGCCCCGCAGGTTGTCCGACGCTCGGGCCCAGGCCATCTTCTCGTCGAGGGGCAGGGCGAACAGCCGGCGCGACGCTGTGTCAACCCTCTGCACTAGGCCGTGGGGCACGCCGTGTCCGGTGATCACCAGGAAGCCCACGTCCTCGCAGGCCCGACGGATGGCGTCCACAACCTCGTCGCGCCGCGCCCCCGGTTCGAACGCGCCCGACAAGTCCACCAGTGGCACCCGTGACGCAACTCTTGCCGAGACTGCCACTTCAACCCCTCTTGATCGCCCTGGCTCCTGCCGACACGACGAAACTAGCGCCAACGAAATTGATGCGACTATTGGGCCTCTGAGGGCGGATTCGTCATCAATTTGGCGGGCGGAGGCAGCAGGACCACGGGACGGCCCGCGAACGGTGATCGGGAGTCGCGTCGAGTGTCACATGGCCGTTCTAGGGTGCGGGCGTGACTGTTGATCTGGTGACCACGGGCTACGGCCCGCCCGCCCACGAGGCACTGGCGACGGCTGTGGCACGAGCCAAGGGCGGCGACCCGCTCGCCCCGGTCACCGTCGTCGTGCCCAACCACTACGTGGGCCTGGCGGCCCGCCGGGCGCTGGGGCGTCGCGAGCACAACGGCACCCGGGGGGTTGCCGCCGTCGCCTTCCACACCGCCTACGACCTCGCCGAGCGTCTCGGAGGAGCTGCGATGGCCGCCGAGGGGCGCCGGGGAGTGACTATGACGGTCATCGCCGCCGCGGTCCGCACCGTGCTGCGGCGCGATCCCGGGCATTTCCGGGGCGTGGAGACCCATCCGGCCACCGAGCGGGCCCTCACCCGAGCCCACCGCGAGCTGTCCGAACTCGAGCACGGGCAGCTCCGGGCGCTGGCTGCGCAGTCGCCGCGGGCTGCCGACGTGGTGAGGATCCACCGGAAGGTCGCGGCCGACCTCGAAGCGGGCTTCAGCAACGAGCAGCAGCTGTCGAGGGCTGCGGTCGCGGCGGTGCGGGCCGACCCCTCCGCCGCGACGCGCCAACTCGGGCCGATGATCGTGTTCCTGCCGCAGAGGATCACGGACAGCCAGGCAGGCCTGCTGCGAGCAGTCGGCGAGGCGACGGACACGACGATCGTCGCGGGCGCGACAGGCGCCGAGGACGCCGACGCCGCGGTGGTCGCCTCGGTCGGCAGGCTCGGCGCCGAGCTCGACGCCCCGGCACGGAGAGGCGAGCGTGCTCAGGCTCGAGCCACGGTGGAGGCCCTCAGCGTCTCCGACGCCGACGACGAGGTGCGCCACGCCGTGCGGGCCGTGGTCGACGCGGCCCGAGCCGGCACCCCCCTGGGGCGATGCGCCATCGTCTACGGCGTCGAGAGCCCATACGTGCGCCTGATCAGCGATGCGCTCGACGCGGCCGGCATCGCGCGCTGCGGCGCCACCTCCCGAACGGTGGAGACGTCGCTGCTGGGGCGGTCGCTGCTGGACATGCTGGTCTTGCGAGACCGCGGGTTCTCCCGGCGCGTCGTGATGGCTTGGCTGGCCGGCGCCCCGGTGAGCGTCAGACGGCCCGACGATTCGAGCGACGACGCAGACGCCCACCGGTGGCAAGGAGTGCCGAGCGCCGCCTGGGAGCGGGAGGCCCGAGCCGCCCGAGTGGAGTCCGGGATCGACAGCTGGAGACGCAGGCTCACCCGGTACGCCGAGGACTGCACTGCCGAGGCCGATCATCACGCCGCCGACGAGGAGCAGGCATGGCGCGGCGACAGGCATCGGCGCAGCGCCGAGCGCTCGCTGGAGCTGCTGAGCTTCGTCGAGGAGCTCCACGCCGACCTGGATCCCCGCCCGGCGCCGCGCACCTGGGCCGACCTGGCCAACTGGTGCCAGAAGCTGATCCAGAAGTACCTCGGCGGGCGGCTGCGCCGGAGCTGGCCGGACGAGGAGCGGCAGATGGCCGAGCGGGTGGACCGCGCCGTCAGCCGTCTCGGAGATCTCGACGGCACCGACGACGAACCCTCGGTGGCCGCCTTCGGGCGGGCGCTGCGGCTCGAGTTGGAGGGTGCCGCGCACCGGCACGGGCGCCTCGGTGCAGGCGTGCTGGTCGGCCCGGTCGACCTGGCGCTCGGAGTGGAGCTCGACTTGGCCGTGGTGTGCGGCATGGCCGAGGGAACCTTCCCCGCCCGCCGCAACGACGACGCCCTGTTGCCGGACCGGGAGCGGTTGGTGACAGGCGGCGACCTGCCCGCCAGAGCCGACCGTCCCGGAGACGACCACCGGGCGCTGCTGGCGGTCGTGGCCGCGGCGGGGCGGTCGCTGCTGCTGCACCCCCGCGGCGACCTGCGCCGGGCCGCGGACCGGTCGCCGAGCCGGTGGCTGACCGAGGAGGCGGGCGAAGCCCAGGAGGTGCCGTCGTTCGTGGCCGGGCTGCGTCGCACCGGGTTCCCGGCCCACGCCCAGGAGTACGACACCCGGTGCGTGCTCGACTGGCACGACGCCCGCACCCGCACCGCGAGCGGATGGAGCGAACTGGCGCGGATTCCATGTGTGCGACAGCGCCCGGAGCTGCTCCGGGGCATCGAGCTGCGCCGGACCCGCCTGTCACCAAGGCTCACCCGCTTCGACGGCAACCTGTCGGCCGGCGACCTCCGGGGGACCGTTCTGGCGCACCCGGCCGGCGGCGGCCAGGCGACCTCCGCCTCCCGGCTGGAGATGTGGGCAGGGTGCCCTCACGCCTACTTCATGCGCCACGTCCTGAGGGTCGAGGCCATCGACGACGCCGACGACGACCATCGCATCAGCCCGCTGGAGCGCGGCAGCCTCGTGCACCGGATCCTCGAGCGCTGGCTGGCCGAGGCCATCTCCGAAGGCGCTGTGCCGGCGCCCGAGGCGCGCTGGCCCGAATCGTGGCGGACCCACCTGCTCGCCGTCGGGGAGGAGGAGTGCGACCGGCTCGCAGCGCGGGGCCTGGTCGGGCGCAGGCTCTACTGGGAGCACGACCGCCGCCAGATCCTCGCCGACCTTGTCCGCTTCCTCGACTTCGACGACGAACAGCGAGCTCGTTACGGATCGCAGCCCACGGCCGTGGAGCTCGGGTTCGGAATGCCCCACAGCGCGAGCGGCCCCGTCAGCGTCGAGATCGGCAACGGGCGGTCCCTGAGCGTTCGAGGGTCGATCGACCGGGTCGACGCAACCCCGCACGGCGGACTGCTGGTGGTCGACTACAAGACGGGCTCCGCCCGCGCCTACGAGAAGCTCAGCCTCGACGACCCGACACTGGGAGGCCACCGTCTCCAACTCGTCCTCTACGACCTCGCGGCCCGCAGCCTGCTCGGCATCGCAAGCACCGCCCACGGGCACGGCGCCTACTGGTTCGTGTCGACCAAGGGACAGTTCAGCGACATCGGCTACGCCACCAACGCCGCTCGCCGGCGGGTTCTCGAGGCGGTGAACACCATCATCGACGGAGTCGGTGACGGCCTGTTCCCGCTGCACCCCGACGAGCCGGTGTGGAGGCCGTGGGTCCCGTGCGACTACTGCGACCCCGACGGCATGGGCACCCGCGACCAATGGCGCGACTTCCAGCGCAAGCGCGACGATCCGACCCTCGCCCGCTACCTCGACCTCGTAGATCCCGACCGCGAACGCTCCGAGGCCGCCCAGAGCGCCGGAGGAGCGCCACGATGACCGCCGCGACACCGCCGCTCGCCGATCAGGCGGCGCGCGACCGGATCGCTACCGACCTCGACAGCACGCTGTTCGTGGAGGCCGGCGCGGGCTCGGGCAAGACCCGGGCACTCGTCGAGCGGGTTATCGCGCTGATCGGATCCGGTGTGGCCATGGAGAACATCGCCGCCATCACCTTCACCGAGAAGGCGGGCGCCGAACTGCGGGACCGGATCCGGGACCGGCTGCGCAGCCCCGACGTTCGAGACGCTCTCGGGGAGGCCGCGGCTGAGGCCGCGCTCCGGCAGCTCGACGGCGCCGCGGTGGGGACGCTGCACTCCTTCGCGCAGAGGCTGCTGAGCGAGCATCCCGTGGAGGCGGGGCTGCCGCCCGGTGTGGAGGTGCTCGACGACATCGGCTCCCAGATCGAGTTCGACCTCCGCTGGCGCGACTTTCTCGAGGTGCTCCTCGACGAGCCCGCCATGGGTCCGACGCTGCTGGGGCTCGAAGTGCAGAGGGTGCGGCTCAACCAGATCCGGGCACTGGCCGTGCAGCTGAACGAGAACTGGGACCGCCTCGAGAGCTGGGACTTCCACCACGAACCCGACCTTCCGCCCGTCGATGTCACCGAAGCCCTCAAGGCGCTCGACCTGCTGGCCGGCATCCGCGCCTTCTGCACGGACCCCGGTGACAAGCTCCTTGCCCGCATCGACACGATCGCCAAGCACCGCAGCCGGCTGCTGGCCATGACCGGCGAGGCCGTGCCCACCGAGGTGGTCGCGGCCGATCACACCGACCGGATCGAGGCGCTGCTGGCTCTGGAGAGTGAATGCAAGGGCACCAACCTCGGCAAGGCCGGCTGCTGGGACGGCCAGGTTCAGAACGCCCGCGACGGCATCAAGCGCCTCAAGGCGGTCTGCGCACGAGCGCTCCGGTCGGCTGCGGAGGCTGCGTTGCGTCGCCTCGTGGCCCGGCTGGCCACCTTCACGCTGAGCGCCGCGGAGGAGCGGCGAGCCCGGGGACGCCTCGAGTTCCACGATCTGCTGGTTCGGGCCCGCCAAGTGCTGCGCCACGACAGCCACGGACCGGCGGTGCGGGCGGCCTTGCGCGACCACTACCGGTGCCTGCTCATCGACGAGTTCCAGGACACCGACCCGATACAGGTCGAGCTGGCTGCTCTGCTGGGCTGTGACGACCCCGCCACCGCCACCGCCAACTGGGCCGAGATGGTCCCCGATCCAGGCCGCCTGTTCTTCGTCGGCGACCCCAAACAGTCCATCTACCGCTTCCGCCGAGCCGACATCGCCACATTCCTGGAGGCCCGCGACTGGACGAGCGGACAGGACCGGGGCCGGACCGAGGGCCTGGCGACCAACTTCCGCTCGACACGCCCGATCATCGATTGGGTCAACGCCGTGTTCGGCGAGCTGATCCAGCCGGTGGAGGGCAGCCAGCCCGAGTACGCGCCGCTGGGCGCGGTCCGCGAACCGGTCCGGCGGGGGCCTGCGGTGACGGTCCTGGGTGCGCAACCGATCGACATCGAGGGCCGGGCCTCCGCCGGCGAACTGCGCCGGCGGGAGGCCGAGTCGGTAGCGCAGGCGGTAGCCGCGGCCCTCCAGGATCGATGGGATGTCGACGGAGGGTCACCGGCGGAGCCGGCGCCCCGGCGCGCCCGGCTGGGGGACATCGCCATCCTCATCCCGTCCCGGCTCAGCCTGGGCGACCTCGAGGACGCCCTCGACTCAGCCGGGATCCCCTACCGGGCCGAGTCCTCCTCGCTGGTGTACAGCACCCGCGAGGTGCGAGACGTGCTGTCGGCCCTTCAGGCTGTGGCCGACCCCACCGACGAGCTGGCCCTGGTCGCCGCCCTGCGCTCCCCGCTCTACGGCTGCGGCGACGACGACCTGGCTCACTGGCGCCTGGCCTTCCGGGGCAGGTTCTCGCTGCTTCGCCGGATGCCCGAGGACGCGCCGGCGGACCACCCGGTGGCCGAGGGGATCGCCCACCTTGCCGAGCTCCACCGGGCCAAGCGCTGGACCAGCCCGCCCGCCCTGATCGACCGGCTGGTCCGCGAGCGCGGCGCCTTCGAGACCGCGGTGGCCGGCGGGCGGCCACGCGACGTGTGGAGACGGCTCAGGTTCGTGATCGACCAGGCTCGAGCCTGGGCCGACGCCGGCGGCACCAACCTGCGCGACTACCTGGCATGGGCCCGGCTGCAAGGCGCCGACAACGCCCGGGTGACCGAGACGATCCTGCCCGAGACCGATGACGACAGCGTGCGCATCCTCACCGTGCACGCCGCCAAGGGCCTCGAGTTCCCCATCGTGGTCCTGTCGGGCATGACCACCAGGCTCAGCGCACCCGTCCGCGGGCCTTCGGTGGCCTTCGACGCATCGGGAGAGCCGGTGGTGAGGCTGCGGGGAGGGATCGAGTCCGAGAACTACGAGGCGTGGAAGCCGATCGACGAGCAGATGGACGCCCATGAGCGCCTCCGGCTGCTGTACGTCGCCTGCACCCGGGCCCGCGACCACTTGGTGGTGAGCCTGAATCGCCGGGATCCCGGCGAGACCGGCAAGAAGGAGAACTCGGCGGCATGGGCTCTGGCCGATGCGGGCGCGGCCGGGGCCGGGGCTGTGGACGGCTCGACCTTCCTGGTTCCGGCCGACGAGGGTTGGGTTCCGGCCGACGGCCGGCCCGCTCCGGCGGAGCCGTCACGGGCTCCGCTGCCCGAGCGCGATGAGTGGGAACACGAGCGCGATCGCTGCCTGGCCCGGGCTGCGGTGCCTCTGGCGGTGTCGCCCACTGCGCTGTCAGCCGGTGACGTCGGAGAGGCAGTCGACGACCCGGGCCTGGACAAGGACCCCGACGACTCCGAACAGCCCCCGTGGAGCAAGGGGCGCTACGGCACTGCCGTGGGTCGGGCGGTGCACGGCGTGCTCCAGGACGTCGACCTGTCCACCGGCGAGGGCCTCGAAGACCTGGCCGATCGGCAGGCCGCGGCCGAGGGTGTCAGCGGCCGATCCAGGATCGTGGCCGGCCTGGCCCGGGCCGCGCTCGACACGGCTGTGGCCCGCGAGGCGGCCGCCTCCGAGCATTGGCGGGAGCTGTTCGTGGCCGCGTCGTTCGGGGAG
The DNA here is from genome assembly GCA_022828135.1 of Acidimicrobiia bacterium. Classification (GTDB taxonomy): domain Bacteria; phylum Actinomycetota; class Acidimicrobiia; order Acidimicrobiales; family Aldehydirespiratoraceae; genus Aldehydirespirator. Next base: position 87,741 of record JAJEJB010000015.1, read on the forward strand.
CGCCTGGTCGAGGGATACGTCGACCTCGTCTACCGCGGCCCCGGCGGGCTGGTGGTGGTCGACTGGAAGACCGACACCATCGCCGGCGACGACGGCGTCGACGCCAAGATGGCCCGCTACCGGCTGCAGGGCGCCGCTTACGCGGCCGCTCTTGAGGCAGTGACCGGCGAGCCCGTGGCTCGCATGGTGTTCGTGTTCCTCGACCGGGCCGGAGCGATCGAGGCCGAACTCCCCGACCTGCGGGCTGCGGTGGACGAGGCGCTGGAGGCGGCTGCCGGCGTCAGCGGTTGAGCCGCTCGCCCAACTGGAACACCAGGCGCTGCACAGCCGCGGCCAAGCCCTCGCGTTCGGCCTCGTCGAGGGCCCCGATCTCGGTGTCGAAAGCCTCGAGGACCACGTCCAGGGTCTCTCGGGCCAGGCCTAGGCCCTTGGGCGTGAGTTCCAAGAGGCTGCGGCGGCCGTCGTCGGGGTCGGCCACCCTGCGTACCAGCCCCTGGCTGACCAGGCGCTGCGTCGTCTTGGTAGCCCCGCCCGAGGTCTGGACTATGCGCCGGGCCAGCTCGCCCGCGGTCATTCGGTGCGGCGGGCCGACCAGCCACAGCGCGCTTAGGGCGAAGTAGCCGGAGGTGTCGAGTTGGCGGGCAGCCAGGGTCTCCGACAGCCACGCCTCGATCTGGCGTCCCGCCAGCAGAGTCCATATCAGCACGTCGACGGTGTGGCGGTGCTGCTTGCCCAACAAGGGATCGATCGATTCGAGCGCCTTGTAGTCGAACGCGAACCGCTGCGCCTCGCCTGCGTCCTGCCGGTCCTCCCCCATCGGTGCCACCGTCCGGCTAGTCCTCGTGGGCCAGTGGGTCGGGGTCGCCGGGGCGCATCCGCCCGGTGAACAGCACGGCCACCCGCTCTCGGGGAGAGACGCCCGCAACCGCGGAGCCGTCGCCGGTCGCGGTCAGGGCCAGCAGGCCGCCGAGGCCCGCCGCCCCCGTGGGGCACACGTCGATGTCCGTGTGTTCGTGCGCGAGGCGGTGGGCCCGCCGGAGGTCGTCCTCGGAGGAGACCAGGGGCCATCCACCGGAGGCGAGCATTGCTTCGACTATGTCGACCCAGTCGTAGGTGATGTCGTCGAGGATCCCCGAGGCGTACGACACCGGCTCCTTCTCCCACACCCGCATGTAGCGCTCGGGATCGTAGCGCAGGCGGCCTACCAGCTCCCGCAGCCGGTCGCCCTCGATCGGACCGATCGACTCGGCGATCGCGGCCCGTCTTCCGTTGTCCATGGTGCCCTCAGGCACGGCTTGAGCACGGACGATCCGGTCGAGGAAGTACGAGCTGTCCCGGGTGTTCGGAGCGCGCTCCGGCGTGAGCGACTCGAGCGCCAGCGTGTCCCAGGCCCGCACCAGGGGATGGTTGCCCTCGGGCTGAACGGCATGGACCACGGGCAGGCGGGCCAGATCGCCCCGGTCCGCCGCCGCGGCCAGTCCGGTCACCACCGCGGTGGCCAGCGCGCCCCCGCCGACCTGCACGAACAGCCGGTCGAGGCGAGCCGGCGAGCCGCCGTCGTGCTCCAACAGGGCGTCCGCCATCTCCCAGGCCAGGGTCCGGCCGCCGTCGATGGTGGCCGGGGTCTCGGTCCCCTGGCACGAGAACGGAACCGCGCCGGCCTCGATGGCGGCCAGCATGGCGTGGTGGGCGGGGTCGCCGGGCACGCCCGGCTGGCGCTCGCATGGCACCACCCGCCCACCCAGCTCGGTTATGCGGTCCACCACCGTTTCGTTGGCCCAGGTCGGCACGAACACATCGAGAGGTCGGCCCACGGCCCGGGCCACCACCGCCGCGGCCAACGCGGCGTTGCCGCAGCTGGCGATGGCGTAGGGCGCGGCGTCGCTGCCGTGGCCGCCGGAATCTCCCAGCCGGTGAGCCAGAGCCACGCCGAACAGGTGCCGGGCCTTGTGCGAGCCGGACACGTTGCCCGTCTCGTCCTTGACCCACAGTTCGGCGTCTCCGATGCCGACCGCTCCGGCGAGTTCCGGGGCCGGAGCGAACGGCGTGGGCTCGAAGCCGTGCCCCTCCACGGCGGCGACGGCCGCGTCGAGTTCGCCGATCGCGGTCGCCACCGCGTCAGAGGTCGCCGCACCCTCGGGCACGAGCCGGCTCGCCTCGAGCCGTTCGGCGTAGCCCTCGAAGGTTGATGTCACGACTGCTGCCAGTAACGCTCAGAGGCCCAGCGGACAGGTGCGCGAACCCGGCTCATACGGGCGGGGCCGTGGCCCGAGCGGCCCGTGAGCGCAGCGAACAAGAGCGGGAATGACCCCGCTGCAACATGACCGATTCCCACCTATCCGCGCTCGCCCTCAGTCGTCGTCGCGGGCGCCGGTCCGGCCGTTGAACTCGACGATCATCTCGTCCCATTCATCCACGAAGTGGCGCATCCCGTCCCAGAACCGCTGGTCGCGCCGGGCCACGAAGTCCTCGAAGGCGGTGCCCTGCTGCTCCACCCAGGTGAAGTAGCCGAGGTTGAAGATCCGGCGTCGCTCGGCATCCGAGCAGGCCAGGTGGCGCACTTCTCCGCCTGCGCCGTCGATGAGCCCCCCTCCGAAGGCCGACGCGGCGGCCACGTCGTCGTACCCGCCCCGGTGGTGGCGCCCGATGTAGGCCTCCCGCTCGGCGTCGTACAGCTCGGAGCCGTCGGTGGCCACGGTCACGATCACGTCGTCGCGGCCCATGTCATGGGCCTGGGCCACCGCGATGGCGGCCAGCGCGTTGCACGACGACGAGTAGCCCATGTGGGTGAGCAGCCCCACCATTTCAGCGTCAAGCCCGGCCCGGTCCACCAGATGATCCCGTCCGGCCGGGGTGTTGAACAGCACGTCGAGCGAGTCGGTGCACACGTCGCTGACCGCCACGATGTCGTCGGTGTTCATCACGTTGTGGATCAGCGGAACGTGCTTGTCGCCGATGCCCTGGATGTTGTGCTCTCCGTAGCCGTTCTCCAGCAGGGTCGGGCACTCCAGGGCCTCCGCGGCCACGATCCGGCACCCGTGGCGATCCTTGAGGTAGTCGCCCGCACCCAGAGTGCCGGCCGACCCCGACGCCGAGACGTAGGCGGCCAGCCGGGAGCCCGGCCGGTCGGCGGCGACATGCTCGTAGAGCCGCTCCAAGGCCGCCCCGGTGACGCTGTAGTGGCCCAGGTGGTTGGAGAACTCCGAGAACTGGTTGACGATCACGTTCGTCGGATCGAGCGCCATCTCGTTGCAGGCGTCGTAGATCTCCTTGACGTTGGACTCGGTGCCGGGCGTGCGCACGATGTCGTTGGCCGGGTCGAGCGTCCACTGCTCCAGCCAGTCGAAGCGGGCCTTGCTCATGCCGGCGGGCAGCACGGCCACGCCCCGGCAGTCCATGATCCGGCTGATGGCCACACCGCCCCGGGCGTAGTTGCCGGTGGACGGCCACACCGCCCGGTGCCGGGTCGGGTCGAACTGGCCGGTGACCAGCCTGGGGGCCAGGCAGGCGTATGCGGCCAGCACCTTGTGGGCCCGGATCATGGGGAAGCGGTTGCCCAAGGCCAGCACGATGCGGGCGTCGACGCCGGTCATCTCCGGCGGCAGCTCCACATAGTCGGGCACGTCGTGGGGGCCGCTGCCGTCTAGGCGCCCGAACCAGTGGACCCGGAACAGGTTGGCTGCGTCGGGCTCGTTGCGGTCCACTCCGGCCAGCGCGGCCAGGCGGGCCGCCGGGATGGTGGACGGGTCGCGCAGCTCCGCGAATGTGGGCAGGGCGATACGCCGGGCCCTGAAACGCTCGACGGTATTGGTGTACGCGTCGGTGTCGGCGACCTCGGCCATCAGCCCGAGCGAGCGATGGGCTCTGGCGACCTCGACGTCGGAGATGGTGCTGGCATCTGTCATGCCCCAAGTATCACGGCCCCCCACCGAAATTCCTGTAGTTGGGAACGGAGCTGTCAGATGGCCGTCGCGTGGCCCTCCCAGTAGGGGTCCCGCAGCTTGCGCTTGTAGAGCTTGCCGTTGGGGTCGCGGGGCATCCCGGTGGTGTAGTCGATCGAACGGGGCAGCTTCTGGCGGCCGATGCGATCGCGCAGCCACTCCAGGACCGCCTTGGTGGTGCCGTCGCCGGGCTCCCATCCCTCCCGCAGCTCGACCACCGCCTTGATCTCCTCGCCCGTGTCGGGGTTGGGCACCCCGAACACGGCCGCGTCGCCCACCGCGGGATGCTGCACCAGCTCGCCCTCGATCTCCGCGGGGTAGATGTTCACCCCGCCCACGATGATCATGTCGTTGGCCCGGTCGTTGAGGAACAGGTACCCGTCGGCGTCGAGGTAGCCGACGTCACCCACGGTGAAGAACCCTCGCAGGCGGCTGGCCGCGGTCTTGGCCTCGTCGCCCTTGTACTCGAAGACGGCCCCCGGCATCTTCATGTAAACCGTGCCCGACTCGCCCGGCGGCAGGTCGTTGCCGTCCTCGTCGACCACGATCACCTCGCAGCCGGGCCAGGCTTTGCCGACCGTGCCGGGCCGGTCCGTCCACTCCGCGGCCGACACCGATGTGCCCCCGCCCTCGGTGGCCGCGTAGTACTCCCAGATGGAGTCGCCCCACCACTCGATCATGCGTCGCTTGGTCTCGATCGGGCAGGGGGCGGCGGCATGCACCATGGCGCGCAGCGAGGACACGTCGTAGCCCGAGCGCACCTCGTCGGGTAGCTGCAGCAGCCGGTTGAACATGGTGGGCACCATGTGCGAACTCGTGACCCGGTAGCGCTCGATGCGCTCCAGGGCGCCCTCGGCGGTCCAGCGGTCCATGAGCACCACGGTGTGGCCCAGATGCAACGACATCGTGGTCCAGTTGTTGACCGCGGTGTGGTACAGCGGAGCCTGGGTGATCTGGACGTTGCCGTCGTGGGGCTTGGAGCCGAACAGCATCAGCAGCATTCCCGCGGTGGACGAGGCCTCGTCGGGGGGCCGGGGATCCAGTGCCCGCCGCACTCCCTTGGGCCGGCCGGTGGTGCCCGACGTGTAGAACATGAACGACCCAGTGGCCAGCTGCTCGTGATCGGGCCTGTCGCCGGTGTGGCCCGCAATGAGTTCGTCGAAGGGTCGGAACCCCTCGACCGGCCCGCCTACGCAGAACCGGTTCTCGGTGGGCACGACACAGCCGTCGAGCGCCTTGACCGCCTCCTCGGCGAAGCGCTCATGAACGATGAACGCCTTGGTCTCGGCGTCGTTGACGATGTAGTTGATCTCCGCGCCCACGAAGTGCCAGTTGATGGTGGTCACGTACAGGCCGCTCTGGTAGGCGGCCAGGCAGAGCGCGAGCTGCTCGAAGCAGTTGGGCAGCAGGGTCGTGACCTGATCGCCCTTGCCGAGCCCGGCGGCCCGCAGACTCCGGGAGATCCGGTTCGTGAGGGCCGCCAACTCGCCGAAGGTCAACTGGCTGTGCTCGGGGTCGACCACCGCCAGGAAGTCGGGATCGGCCTCGGCGATGTTCCACAGCCCCAGGGCGTCGGTGTTTGCCATGGGCGGCAGTTTGCCAGCCCGAACCGCTGGCGCGTCCCGATCAGCCCGCGACGACCTGCGGTGCGGGTAGGTTGCCGCGGTGGCCGATGAGCGACCCCTCGACGAGCAGGTCCGGCTCGACTACCGGGACTCGGTGGCGTGGATCACGATCGACCGGCCCGAATCCGGCAATGCGCTGTCCCCGCCGTGCCGGGACCGGGTGCGCGACATCCTCAACGGACTCAACACCAGCCACCGGGCCCGTGCCGCGGTGATCACCGCGGCCGGGGACCGGTTCTTCTGCACCGGCGCCGACCTTCGGCACTCCTACGACGATCCCGACCGCTCGACCGAGGTGCCCGACAGGATCATGGGCGACGCCCGGCGCATGATGCTCGATGGCCAGTACGCGCTGTTCGACGCGTTGCTGGACTGCGACGTGCCCGTCATCGCGGCAGTCAACGGCACCGCGGCCGGGATGGGCGCTCACCTGGCGCTGGCCTGCGACCTGGTGATCGCCGGCGACCGGGCCAAGTTCGTCGAGGTGTTCGCCCGTCGGGGGCTGGTGCCCGACGCGCTGGGGCCCTGGCTTCTGCCCCGCATCATCGGCGTGCGCCGCACCATGGAGCTGTTCCTGCTGGCCGAGGACCTGCCGGCGGGCAGGGCCCACGAGTTCGGCCTAGTGAACCGGGTGGTTCCCCATGGCGAGGTGCAGTCGGCCGCGGCCGAATGGGCCGCACGCCTGGCGACCGGCCCGAGCCGGTCATTCGCGTTGACCAAATGGCTGGTCAACCGCAGCCTGGACGCCGACCGCGCCTCCATGGCCCACGACGAGGCGGTGGCGGTGGAGTTGAACACCGGTACCGAGGACGCCGCCGAGGGCGTGGCCTCCTTCAAGGAGCGCCGCCCACCCCAGTGGAAGGGCTACTGAGGCCTAGCTGAACGCGACCGGCAGGCTGGCCAGGCCCCTGAGGGTGAGCCTCCGCTTCCAGGGCGGATTGTCGTCGAGGGGCGTCCATGTTCCGAACCGGTCCAGCAGCGCCTGCAGCACGACCTGGCCCTCCAGACGAGCCAGTGCCGCGCCCAGGCAGTAGTGGATGCCCGACCCGAACGACAGCATGGGCACCTCACTCCGGCCCACATCGAAGCGGTCGGGGTCGTCAACCGCGGCCGGATCACGGTTGGCCGCGCCCAGCAGCATGAGAACCCCATGGCCCTGGGGGATGGAGTGCCCGCCGATCTCGGTGTCGGCCCGGACGTAGCGGCCGTCGATCTGCACCGGCGGCTGGAAGCGCAGCACTTCATCGAGCGCGGACGGCACCATCGAGCGGTCGGCCCGCAGCCGGGCCAACTGATCGGGATGGCGCATCAAGGTGTGGACCATGTTGCCGATCAGGTTCATCGTCGTCTCGAAGCCGGCCGCGTAGATCAGCGACACCGTGACGGCCACCTCCGCCTGGTTGAGGCGATCCTCGCCGTCGCTGGCTGCGATCAGTCCCGACAGCAAGTCGTCGGCCGGCTCGGCCCGGCGACGGTCGATCAGGTCGTTCAGGTAATGGTTCACCTTCGTCGAGGCTGCGTCGGCCCGCTCCGTCTCCCCGGGCTGCCGGTTCGGCTCGAGCGTGGCTGCCAGGTCCGACACCAGCGGCCGGAGCCAGTCCCGGTCGGAGACCGGCACCCCGACCAGCTCGCTGATCACGTTGGCCGGCAGCGGGAAGGCGAGCGCGTCGATCAGGTCGCACTCCCCCGCCTCAGCCACCTCATCGAGGAGCTCTTCGGTCATGGCCTCGACCGCCGGCCGCAGCCGCTCCACCCGGCGGGGCGTGAACGCCCGGCTCACCAGCGACCGGATCCGGGTGTGGTCGGGCGGGTTCAGGAACAGCAACGAGCGAGGCCCATCGGGCCTCGGCTGGCGGGCCGCCGCCAGCAGCGAAGGTGAGTCCTCCCCCGGCTCGGGACTGCCCAGCCGCTGATCGCGCAGCGCGGCCCGGCAGTCCTCGAAGCGGGTCAGGACCCAGAAGTCCGAGAAGCCGCTCTTGTGCACCGGCGACGTCTCCCGCAGCTCCCGCAGCAGTGGGTACGGGTCGGCGATCACATCCGGGTCGGTGACGATCCGCAACAGCAGTTCGTCGCTCATGCGCCGGCTCCCTGTCCGGCTGCGGGGTATTGGGTGAGGGCATCGGCGATCTCGGCGGCCACCGTCGCGTTGGACTCGGCCAGCGCGATGTTGGCCGGCACGATCGCCCCGCCGGTGGACTCGGCAAGGGCGGTCAGGACGGCGGGCGTTACGTCTCCCCCCGAGACGCCCGCGCGCCGGGCCGCAGCCTCGGCGCCGGTCACCAACTCTGCGATCGCTTCCCGGTCGAGTTCGGCCTCGGGTGGGATCGGGTTGGCCACCAGGATCCCTCCGGGATGCCCGAGGGCGGAGGCTGCCCGGAGAGCGGCCGCCACCTGATGCCCGTCGTGCACGGTGGTCGACAGCTCCGGCCCGCCGTCTCGCACGTAGAAGGCCGGGAAGCGGTCGGTGCGCCACCCCAGCACGGCCACGCCGAGCGTCTCGAGCCGCTCGAAGGTGAGCGGCACGTCGAGGAACGCCTTGACTCCCGACGAGACCACCGCCACCGGGTGGCTGGCCAGGGCCTCCAGGTCGGCGCTCACATCGCCGCTGCGGTCCGCGCCGCGATGGACTCCGCCGATACCGCCGGTGGCGAACACCTCGATACCGGCGGCGGCGGCCAGCGTCACCGTGGCCGACACGGTGGTCACCCCCACCTCGAGGCCGGTAGCCACTGCCGGTCCGAGATCGCGGGCCCCGAGCTTGGTGGAGCCGCCGAACAGGCGCTCGGCTTGGGCGAAGTTCGCGCCGACGACCGCCTTGCCGTCGAGCACGCCGCAGAGCGCCGGGACGGCACCGGTGGCCCGCACCGCGGCCTGAACCCGCTGGAAGCACTCGCGGTTGGCGGGCTCGGGCAGGCCCAGTTCCGAGAAGATGGTCGACTCCAGCGCCACCACAGGGGCACCCGAAGCGAGAGCGGCCCCGACCTCTGACCCGATGTGCAACGCTTCGACCACGCTTGTGAGGGTAGGACCTAGGCTCCCCCCTGTGACGGCAGACCCGAACGCCTCCGAACTCGTCGACGACTTCAACGCGGCCCTCGCCTCGCTGACAGCTCCCGGAGGGCCGTTCGGCTGGACGGTGAGGGAGGTCAACGGCGTGCCGGTGCGGGTCTACGACAACGCCATGCCGGACATGCGGGCGGTGTGGGCGATGTCGGCGGCCCACGGCGACAAGGACTACCTGGTCTACGGCGAGAAGCGCTACAGCTACGCCGAGGCCCACGCCCGGGTGCGGGCCCTGGCCCATCACCTGCGCACCGCGTACGGCGCCGGGCCGGGCACCCGGGTGGCGATCTCCATGCGCAACTACCCCGAATGGGTGCTGTCCCACTGGGCCATCATCTCGGTGGGCGCGGCGGCGGTGGGCATGAACTCGTGGTGGACGCGACCGGAGATGGAGTTCGCCCTGAACGACTCCGAGCCGGTTGCACTGATCCTCGACGGCGAGCGATTGGAGAGGCTGGGACCGGCCTGCGGCGAGATCCCCCTCGTCGTGGCCCGCCATGACGGGGACTTGCCCGCGTCGGCGCTGCCGTGGGAGGCGGTCGCGGACCCTGCGAACGCACCCGATGCCCTCCCCGACGCGAACATCGACCCCGACGACGACGCCTTGATCTTCTACACATCGGGCACGACCGGCTTCCCCAAGGGCGCCCAACTCACCCACCGCGCCGTGGTTCACAACCTGATGAACATGATCCTGCTGACCGCCTCCGGGGACGCGGCCCGAGCCCAGCGCATGGCTCGCTCCGGCGCCGAGGAGCCACCGCCTGAGGCTCCGCCACTGGTGGCCCTGCTGCCGGTGCCGCTGTTCCATGTCACCGGCTGCAACTGCGTGCTGCACACGGTCACCATCGCGGGCGGCTGCCTGGTGATGATGTACCGCTGGGATGCTGCGGAGGCCCTACGGCTTATCGAGCGGGAGGGGGTCACCGTGTTCACCGGTGTGCCCAGCATGTCCCGGGAGATGCTGCAGCATCCTGACTGGGAGAACACCGACACGTCGTCGTTGCGCTCGATGGGGGGCGGAGGCGCGGCCATCCCCACCGACCTCGTACGGCGGATCGACGACGGGCTGTCCCAGGGGCGTCCCGGCGTCGGCTACGGGCTGACCGAGACGGCCGGTATCGCCACCGCCATAAGCAACGAGTTCTATGTGGCCAACCCGTCGTCGGTGGGACCGCTGGTGCCGTGCATGGAGGCCATCGTCGTCGACGAGAACGGCGCGACCCTCGATCCGGGCCAACGCGGAGAACTGCGGCTACGGGGACCCAACGTGATGAAGGGCTACCTGAACCGGCCCGACGCCACCGCCGAGGCCATAGTCGACGGTTGGTTCCGCACCGGGGACATCGCCGAGGTCGACGATGGCGGCTGGATCTACATCAAGGACCGGATCAAGGACATCGTGATCCGGGGCGGTGAGAACATCCACTGCTCCGAGGTGGAGGAGGCGCTCTACGAGTTGGACCAGATCGCCGAGGCGGCTGTGTTCGGCCTGCCCGACGAGCGCTTGGGAGAAGCAGTGGCCGCGGCAGTAGTTCTCGTTCCCGGCACAGAACTCGACGAAGCCGCCCTGGCCAAGCATCTCGACGGACGTCTGGCCCGCTTCAAGCACCCGCGCGACGTGTGGTTCCTCGACGAAGCCCTGCCCCGCAACGCCAACGGCAAGTTCCTCAAGCGCGAGCTGCGCGAACGCTTCGCCTCCACTCCCTGACCGAGTCGCTAACCCGCGGCGTCGGCCGCCGTGTCCATGTCAGCCGGCGAGAGCAGCCAGGCGCTCCACGGCCTGTTCCAGCACCTCGGGGCGCTTGCAGGCCGCGAAGCGCACGAAGGGCGCTCCCATCGCCTTGTCGTCGCAAAGCACTTGGACGGGAACGGCCACCACCCCGCACCGCTCGGGCAGCGAGCGGCAGAATTGCAAACCGTCGCTCGCGCCGAGGGGGCGGATGTCGGCGGTGATGTAGTAGGTGCCCTGGGGCACGGCGGGTTCGAAGCCCGCGGCTGACAGCCCATCGCACAGCAGGTCGCGCCGGGCTTGAAGGTCGGCGGCGAGGCCGTCGAAGAACTCGTCACCGAGGCGCAGCCCGACCGCCACCGCGGGCTGGAACGGCCCCCCGCTCACGTAGGTGAGCAACTGTTTGGCCGCCTGCACCGCCCGCACCAGCTCAGGGCGGGCGCACACCCAGCCGATCTTCCATCCGGTGAACGACAGCGTCTTGCCCCCCGACGAGATCGTGACGGTGCGGTCGGCCATGCCGGGCCGGGTGGCCAGCGGCACATGGGCGTTCTGATCGAAGACCAGATGCTCGTACACCTCGTCGGTCACCGCGATCACGTCGTGCTCGATGCACAAGCGGGCGATGGTGTCGAGTTCGTCTGGACCGAACACCTTGCCGGTGGGGTTGTGCGGGGAGTTGAGCAGCAGCATCCGGGTGCGGGGGCCGAAGGCGGCGGCCAACTCGTCGGGATCGAAGGTGTAAGCGGGTGGCCGCAGCTGCACCAAGCGATACGTGGCGCCGGCCATCGAGATGTCGGCCGGGTAGATGTCGAAGTAGGGCTCGAAGGTCACCACCTCATCGCCGGGACCGGTCAAGGCCAGGATCGAGGCGGTGATGGCCTCGGTGGCACCCGCGGTGATCAGCACCTCGGTGTCGGCGTCGAACTCCAGGCCCCAGAACCGCGCCTGGTGCTCGGCCACAGCCTGACGCAGCACCGGATGGCCGATGCCGGGCGGGTACTGGTTGAAGTCGCCCCGGATGGCCTCCATGGCGGCCTCGGCCACCGCAGCCGGCCCGTCGGTGTCGGGGAAGCCTTGGCCGAGGTTGATGGCGCTGGTGCGCACCGCCAGCGCCGACATCTCCGCGAAGACCGATGCCCCGCCGAAGGGCTGAAGGCGGTCGCACAGGTACGGCAGGCGCTCGGCAGTCATCGCCACAGACTATGGCTCCGGCGTCGGGCGACGGGTCGCGAGACCGGCGTCAGCCCGCGTCGGGCGCGACGAACTCGACCAGGAACTCCCAGGCCTTGTCGTTGAGCTCGCCGGCCACCCGGGCGACGACCCTGCCATCGGCGGTGACACCGACCGTGTAGGGGAAGCCGCTCAGCCCGTAGGCGTCGCCGATCTCGCTCTCCGCGGAGTCGCGCACGACCACGGCGGGCCATTGCTCCTCCTCGAACCACACCGACGGCGGGTAGTTGGGACTGCCGGGATCGACGGCGGTGCTGACCGCGATCACCTCGACACCTGTGGGCAGCTGGTTGTTGGCCATCCAGTCGGCGATCCGGGGCAGCTCCCGCTGGCAATGGGGACACCAGTGGGCGAAGAAGCCGATCACTTTGGCCGTGCCGTCGCCGGGCAGCACGCTCACCTCGGTGCCGTCGAAGGTCGTCGCCGCGAAGGCGGGGGCCCGCATCTCCATGGCGGGATCAGGCTCCTCACCCTCGAACCGCGGCAGCGGCGCGCCTTCGATGCTGACGTCGGACACCTGGGCCACGTTGGTCTGCGCCTGCTGCTCGGCGTCCCGGCTGGCGAGCAAGGCGACCCCTACGGCTACCGCCACCAGCACGACGACACCGGCGATCATCCACTTCAGCAGCGGATTCGAACCGGAGCCAGCTCGGTCGCCGGACGGACGGGAACCGCTGCGAGACTTCTGGACGGTGGACCGGTTGCTCATCGGCCCGACCGTAGCGAAAGCAGAAGCAGGCCGGCGACCCCGACGAAGCCGCCGCCGGCCATGAACGGGATCGACACGAAGCCGAGGCTGTCCACCCACTGGTACGTGCAGGGAGCCGCCACGTCGCAGGTCGATCCCTGATCGGGAAACAACTGCAGTTGGTAGTGGTACACCGACAGTCCCAGGCCGGCCAGTGCCAGGGGGAGCCCGTACCAGCCGCCCTGCCGGTCGCGCCGGATCAGAGCCACTGCCAGCACCGGCACCAGGGCGTACATGCAGATCCGCTGGTACCAGCACATCTCGCAGGGCAGGTATCCGGCGACCTCGGAGTAGTACAGGCTCCCGGCGGTCGACACCGAAGCGATCACCAGCGCCAGCGGCAGCAGGACCGGCCGCAACTGGCGGGCGCGGGCGACGGCCCCCGGAGCCAGTGCGGCGGCTGCGCCCCAGCAGCCGATGAGCAGCGATCCCAGGGTCAGCACCGCGAAGAAATCCGACACCTGACCGACGCTCACGCCCCCAGCCTGCCCCGAACCCGCCCAGATTGCCTCATTCGCGCATTGCTATTTCCATTGACATAGGATTACATTACTTTTCATGTCAGATCTGATGGCCATGGACACGGAGCGGGCGACGGAGCTGCGCCAGCGGATGGAGACCGCAGCCGACGACCTCGATTGGGACGCCCAGGCGCTGGAGGGTCCGCTGGCGGAGGCCGCGTCGCTGCTCGGAAGCCCTCTCCCGGACATCGGTGGCGGTGCCCGCCGGGTGGCCGGCGAGCTTCGAGACGGCGCCCTGGACCTTCAGGAGCGCACTCGCATGGTGCTGGCCAGCGGGCCGGAGATGAACGAGGGTCTGGGCGCGCTGGAGCGCATCCGGGAGCACTTCACCATGATCGAGTCACGCGGCGACCCGGACGAGGCCGACGGCCTGCTTTCTCGCCGCGACTTGCGTTGGGCGGTCCACTCCGCCGACTCGGCCACTGCCGCGGCCGCGGGCTGGCTGCTGGACCACGACCTGTTCTTCGATCAGGTCGAGACGGCCATGCACAACGACGACTACCTGAACCGGATCCACCAAAGCGAGTTCGCGTTCGATCCGGACGACCGCGACGGCCTGATGAGCCGGGACGACATCGACGCCTTCCTGGACAAGACCGCGGCGCGGTCGGCGCTGATGCCCCACGCGGCCACGATCGACGCGGCCGGTGGCGGCCAGCCGGACGGATTCATGAGCCGGGCCGACCTTGAGGCCTTCCTCAGCGACTACAACCTGACGGCGGAGGAGGCGGGCGCGGTGCAACAGGTGCTCGCCGACCGCGCCTACCACACCACCGGCGGCGGTATCAGCATGGGAGGCGTGCTCGACGGCCTGTCGTTCGTGCCGGTCATCGGCGATGTGATCGACGGAGCCCGGTCGATCTACTACACGCTGCACGGAGACTTCGCCACCGCCTCGCTGTTCGCTCTGGGCCTGATTCCCCTGCCGGGGCTGTCGTCGTCGGGCGTGCGGGGCGCCCTGAAGATCGTGGACAGGGTCAAGGCGGTCGCCCACAAGAGCGGCGCCAAGGAGGCGAGCAGGGAGGCCGGCCGGTTGGCCATGAAGGGCACCGGAGCCAACTATGCGGCCTACGAGGGCGCCAAGCAGGCCGGCGGGGCGCTCGGCGGCGACCTCGACGTCGACGAGTCGATCGACTACGTGGTCGACGATGTGCTCGGCCCCCAGATAGAGGACCTCCTCGACGAGGACCTCGACCCCGTGCTCCGAACGCTGCTCACCGACCGGCTGGAGCAGTCCCTCAACGACCGGCTGGACCTCGACGCCCGAGTGCATCTGTCGGAGGCCAACACGGTGATCGCCCGCCGCATCGCCGAGCATCACGCCTTCGAGGCCATCTTCCGCAACATGAAACCCGGCTGAGCCGGACCTGTCAGCGCAGGATGCGGGTCTTGCCGAAGATGGTGCCGTAGAGCAGGCGGCCGTCGTCATCGACGGTGACTCCGCCGCCGAGGGTGTTGTAGCGCGACCCGCCCACGACGTAGTGGAAACGGCTCTCGCCGGTGGTCCAGTCGACGGCCTCGATGGTCCACTGGCCGCCCCGGGTGCCGCAGGTGTACACGAGATCCGAGGCCTCGGCCACGAAGGGCACCGAGTTGGGCGAGGACACCCCGGTGTTGACCCACGCCTCCCGCAGGCGGCGCTCCGCCGGATCCCACTCGTACTTGTGCAGCCCGTAGGGCGTGTAGGCGGCTTTGTGGCCCAGGAAGAAGCTGAACATGCGGGCCCGGGTGATCGGCCACCCGTCGGGCAGGGACGCCGGCTCGTTGTTGACGGTCATGGCGCCGTAGCCCGACACGGTGATCGACTGCTCGGTCTTGATCTCAGCACGGGTCGGGTCGCCCATGTGGGCCGGGCCCATCCCCGCGATCCGCCGTGACGGGGCGCCGGGAAGCTGCTCCCAGTCCTCCGGGATCTCGTCGCGCCACAGCAGAGTGATGTTGACCACGTCGTCGCCGTCGCCGATCACCACGAAGCGGTCCTCGTCCGGCCCGAAACCCATCAATGAGGGAGTGGTGCCCGAGCCGTCGCCGCCGCCGTTGCGATAGCGGGCCGACCAGGCACCATCGGCGGGGTCGAGCGACAGCCGCTCCCCCGTCCAGACCACCTTGTGGACGGTGTCGACCGAGCTGACGTAGATGCCCCCGTCGTCACCGGTGCAGCTGCTGGTGCGCACCCAGCCGTAGCCGGTATGGCCGTACTCGGCGGCCCGCCGGGCGCAGTGCGCCGCGGCGTCGGTGTCGGCTCCGGGAAGCTGGATGGCTTGGTAATCGCTGAAGTCGCGGTCCAGGCAGACCACCCACCCGTGGTCGGTGGTCATCACCAGCCGGCCGTCGAAGGTGATGTTGATCCCCACGAAGTACCCGTCGACGCCCTCGGGCCGGTACCAGCGGTCCCGCTCGACGATGGGGCTGGCCGGGTCGTCCGGATCGACCTCGACGTAGGCCGCGGCGTGGTCCTTGCGGCCCAGGAACAGCGAGTGGTCGCAGTCGAGCAGCGCGTAGATCCCGTCGAGTCCGGTCATGAAGCGGGCCGCGATGCCTATGGCGTGGCCGACGGCGTCGTCGCCGTCGAGGTCGTCGAGCCCTGCTTCGAGCGCTACGAGCTCGGTCGGATCGGTGATGGGCTCGGTGCCGGTGGGCAGCGTGGCGAGCACCTCCAGGGTGTCGTAGTCGAGCTTGGCGATGGTCTGGCGGCCGTTGGACCAGATGACCCGCCGGCCGTTCGGATAGCGCCCCGATATCAGGCCGCCGAAGTGACCCGGTCCCAGCGTCGTGTACTGGATGTCGGCCGCCTCCAGGACCTCGGTCGGGCCCTCGGGGCCGCGTCCCGGCGTGTTGTCCTGCTGGTCGCACCGGCCGTGGGCCATGGCGTTGCCGCTGTCGGCCAGATACGGGTTCCGAGGGCCGCTGCGCATACCGCTCAGGCGCCGGCGGCGGCCTCGAAGGCCTCCACCCAGGGCGCGAGATACTCGGCCGCGGCCTGAACCCCGGCAGGCGGCTGCAGTCCCGCGCGGAAACCGATGCGGAAATCGGTGACCCCGGCCTCGACCAGACCCCGCACCGCGTCCATGGTGGGACCGACCTGCGGGTTGCCGTCGCGGTCGTAGACGAGCGGTAGCGCTCCGGCGACCTCGATGCCGGCTGGGTCCTTGCCCGCGCCGGCCACCGCCTCGCGCATCTTGGGAATGCCCGAGGCGACGTCGGCCGCGTCGGGTCCCCACGGGATCCAGCCCGAGCCGAAGCGGGCCAGGCGAGCCATCGAGCGCCGGTTGACAGTGCCGCTGACCCATACCGGCACGGTTCCGTCGGTCGGCTTTGGCATCTGATGCATGCCCTCGAAGCTCAGCTCCTCGGTGCTGACCGAGGCCCGCTCCTGGGTCCACAACGCGTGGCATACCTCCAGGGTGTGGTCGAGCAGGCGGCCCCGCCCGGCGAAGTCCAGGCCCGCGGCCTCGTACTCCTCCTGCTGCCAGCCCACGCCCACCCCAAGATCCAGTCGGCCACCGGTGAGCACGTCGATGGTGGCCGCCGTCTTGGCCAGCACGATGGGACGCCGTAACGCGGCCAGCAGCACCATCGGGCACAGCCGCACCCTCTCGGTCAATGCACCGACCATGGCCAGCACGGTCAGCGGCTCCAGCCAGGCCCCGTCGGGGCCGGTGGGCTGGCGGCCGCCGGCCAGCCCGCCCCGGGCCGGATCGGCGTAGCGGTCGAGGCGCTCGCCGTAGACCACGTGGTCCGACACCACCAGACGGCCGATGCCGGCCCGGTCGGCCGCGACGGCCAGGTCGAAGAGACGCTGCCACTCTCCGGGCGGCTCGGCCGAGAAGTTGACGAGGTGCATCGACAGGCAGGGCTTCATGAGGCACTCTCCTCCATGACCAGGCGAATCGACAGGCAGGGCTTCATTGAGTTCCGTCCTCCTGTGGGTCGCGGGCCGCCCGGCTCGGCGCCACCCGGGGCGGCTCGTTGGGCATCTTCGGGTACACCGGCGGCCAGGGGGCGTCCATGAGGCCGGAGTCCATGTCCCGAGCGTGCCACTCCAGCAGCGGCTCCAGCGAGGCGGGCACGCCGTCCATGGCCGCCCACGGGTCCCCGACTTCGGCCACCCGGGCACCGACGGTGGCGATGGTCAGGTCCTCGGGCTGCACGTCGTCCAGTTCGTCCCAGCTGATCGGCGCCGATACCTGCGCACCGACCCGGGGGCGGGCCGACCAGGCACCGAACACCGTCTTGTGGGGGGCGTTCTGGTTGAAGTCCACGAACACCCGCCGGCCCCGCTCCTCCTTCCACCAGGCGTCGGTGATCAGGTCGGGCCGGCGCCGGGCCATCTCCCGGGCCAGGGCCACCGCAGCGGCCCGGACGTCGTAGGAGTCCCAGCGGGGCGCCAACCGGGAGTAGACGTGCAGTCCCCGCCGTCCCGAGGTCTTGATGTAGACGGTCATCTGCAACTCGTCGAAGGCGGCCTTCACCTCGCTGGCCGCCTCCCGCACCTGGTCGAAGCCGACGCCGGGCTGGGGATCCAGGTCGATGCGAAGCTCGTCGACTGCGGGACTGCCCGGATAGGCGGGAGCCGGTCGCGTCGCAGCGGTGTCATCCCCGCTCTTGTTCGCTGCGCTCACGGGCCGCTCGGGCCACGGCCTCGCCGTTCCAAGCCGTTCGCGTCCGCCTGTTCGCTCGGCCTCAAGGTCCGGGGCGTCGGCCCGGTAGGGCCAGACATGGAATCCGAGGCAGCCCATGTTGACGGCCCACACCACATGGGCGAGGTCGGTCGCCACCATGGCGTTGGACAGGGTGCCGTTGGGGGTGCTCACCACTGTGGTCGTGAGCCACTCGGGGGCGCCCTTGGGAACTCGCTTCTGAAAGAAGGACTTGCCCCCCGCTCCGTCCGGGTAGCGCTCGAGCAGCACGGGCCGGCCCCCCATGGCCCGCAGCAGGGGCTCGGCCACCGACATGTAGTACTCGACGAGGTCGAGCTTGGTCTCGCCCCTGGTCGAGAAGAAGACCTTGCCGGGATTGGTGACCCGCACCTCGTGGCCATCCACCTCCAGCATCACGACGTCGGAAGCCACGGTGACCTCAGCGAACCGCGGACCCGAGCACGCCGTCCCGGCAGTCAGTCACCCAGCAGATCGATGAGGGCGTCCACTGCCAGCCGGTAGCTGGTGGCGCCGAAGCCGGCGACGACCCCGGCGCACACCCCGGCGATGGCCGACGTGTGGCGGAAGTCCTCGCGGGCGTACACGTTGGACAGGTGAGTCTCCACCACGGGCACATCGACGGCGGCGATGGCGTCGTGCAGCGCGATCGAGTAGTGGGTGAGAGCGCCCGCGTTGAGCACCACGCCGTCGGCGGCTCCCTCACCGCCGGCCGCGGCATCCTGGATGGCCGCCACCAGGTCTCCCTCGACGTTGGACTGCACGTGGCGCAGGACCGCGCCCCGCGACTCGGCGTGGGCTGTCACTCCGGCGATCAGCTCATCGAGGGTGGCGTGGCCGTACACCTCCGTCTCGCGGGTGCCGAGCATGTTGAGGTTGGGACCGTTGACTACCAGGATCGTTAACGCCATAGCGCAGTTATATCCCGAGCAGCGACATCACCGCGTCGGCCACCTCGTCGGGACTGCGGCCGTCGGTCTCCACCGAGGCGAACCGTGCATAGCCCTCGGCCCGCTCGGCCAGCAGTTCCCGCACCCGTGCCCGGGCGTCCGCAACGTCCAGCAGCGGCCTCTGGGCGGTGTCGCCGATGCGCTCGATGATGGTGTCGGGGTGTGCTGTCAGGCAGACCACCCATGCCACTGGTTCCAGGCGGGCGGAGCATGGCGCGTCGAGCATCATGCGGCCTCCGGTGGCGATGACGAGGCCGGTGCGCCCAGCCAGCTCGCGAGCCACCGCGCGCTCCAACTCGCGGAAGCCCGGCTCGCCCGCTCGCTCGAATATCTCCGGTATCGGGCCGGCTCGCGACTCGATCACCTCGTCGGTGTCGACGAAGCCGTAGCCGAGGCGGTCGGCCAGGATCCGCCCCACCGTCGTCTTCCCGGTTCCCATGAACCCGGTCAGGACAAGATTGCGTTCCAGCCCCACACATACGAGGCTACGCCCGGCCGGACCGTCGCCCGTCCAACGCGTTCCAACGCATTCTTGATGTAGTTGACCGCACCAGAGCGGAACAACTACATCAAGAACGACCGGAGTGGCGCGGCCGCGGCGCTCAGCCGCAACGCCGGGCAGACTCGCGGACATGGACGGCGGCTTCTTCGACCTGCTTCGCCAGCGTTTCGCGTCCGGGATGGAGCGTCCGATGTTGCGCGTTGCCGGCGGCCCGACCGTGACCTACGGGGAGATGGACGCCCGCTCGGCTCTGGCCGCAGGATGGCTGGGCAGCCAGGGGGTGTCGGCCGGTGACCGTGTGGTGGTACAGATCCCCAAGTCGAGCGACGCCGTGGCCCTCTACCTCGGAATGCTGCGTCTGGGCGCGGTGTATGTGCCGCTCAACACGGCCTACACCGAGGCCGAGGTCGACTGGTTCGTATCGGACGCCGAGCCCGCCGCGGTCGTGCGCGACGCCGCCGCCTTGACCGCGGGGCTGGAACGGGCCAAACCGCTTACCGGATGGGCCGCTCGCCGAGACGATGACCTCGCCGCGCTCGTCTACACGTCGGGCACGACCGGCCGGCCCAAGGGGGCCATGCTCACCCACGGCAACCTGGCCAGCAACGCGCTGACGCTCAACGAGGCCTGGGCGTTCCAACCCGACGACGTCTTGTTGCACGCCCTTCCGATCTTCCATGTGCACGGGCTCATGGTGGCTCTGCACACCGCCATGCTCAGTGCCTGCGAGGTGATCTTCCTGGAGCGCTTCGAGGCCGCTCAGGTGCTCGCCGACCTGCCCGAAGCCACCGTGATGATGGGGGTGCCCACCCACTACCACCGGTTGCTGGCGACTGGCCGGTTCGACGCCGCGGCCTGCCGCGGCATCCGGCTCCTCGTGTCGGGATCGGCACCGATGACCGCGGCTCTGCACCGCTCAGTCGCCGACAGCACCGGCTGCGAGGTGCTGGAGCGCTACGGGATGAGCGAAGCGCTGATGATCACCTCGAACCCCTACGACGAGCCCCGGGTGGCGGGCACCGTGGGTTTCGCCCTGCCGGGCATCGAGGTGCGAGTGTGGGGCGAGGACGGATGTGCGCCGGCGGGACAGGCGGGGATGGTCCAGGTGCGGGGTCCCAATGTGGGCCCGGGCTACTGGCGCCGGCCCGACGCGACCGCCGAGTCCCGCACCGAGGACGGGTGGTTCATCACCGGCGACGTGGGCCGTCTCGACGAGCGGGGCCGCCTGACGCTGGAGGGCCGGGCCGGCGACATGATCATCTCCGGAGGTCTGAACATCTACCCCGCCGAGATCGAGCAGGCTCTCGACGCCCATCCGGCCGTGGTGGAGTCGGCGGTGGTGGGCCTGGAGCATCCCGACCTCGGCGAAGCAGCCGCGGCCTTCGTGGTTGCGGAGCACGACATCGGCGGTGACCCCGATGAGCAGATGTCGGACCTGGCCGGCACCCTGGCCGACCTCGCCCGGTTCAAGCACCCCAAGCGCATCGTGCTGGTGGACGGACTGCCCCGCAACGCCATGGGCAAGGTCCTCAAGGCCGAGTTGAGGACCCGCTACGCCGACCTGTTTCGCGATTGAACACGCCCGGGACCGCGCAGCGGGGATAATGGCCGGGATGAACCGGCTGGCGGGTCGTTCCGAGACCATGGCGACGATCCTGGGGGCAACGCTCGTCGCAGTGCTGGTGGCTGCGGCCTGCAGCGGAGCCGAGGACACCGGCCGCGCACCCGAGTCCGACAGCCTTGGCGACGGCTCGCTGGGCACCGTGGAGGTGGACCCGGGCGACGCCGTCCAGATCCGCTCGCTCAACACCATCACCGGCGACGTCGCCTACCTCGGCATACCCAACCAGCGAGGCGTGGAGCTGGCGGTAGCCGACTTCGGCCCGATCCACGGCTTCGACATCGACCTCGGAACCCGCTACGACGACCTGTGCTCCTCCGACGGCGCCCAAGCCGCGGCCCAGACCATCGTGGCCGACGAGGACGTGATCGGCGTGATCGGGCCTTCGTGCTCGACCGCAGCCGTCGCCGCTTCACCCCTCATCACCGCCGCACACATGGTGCTCATCGCCCCTTCCAACACGTCGCCCACCCTCACGTCGGACCTGGCCGGCAATCCCGGCCTCAACCACAGCGTCGGGTACTACCGGACCTCCAACAACGGCCTGTACGTGGGCGAGACCATGGCCCGATTCACATACGACGGGCTGGGCCTGACCACCGCGGCAGCCATACACGACGGTGACCCCTACTCGCGGTCGATAGCCCAAGCCTTCGCCGACAGCTTCGAGCGGCTGGGGGGCACGGTCACCGGGTTCTCGGCCATCAACAAGGAGGACACCGACATGGTGCCGGTGCTGACCGAGGTCGCCACCGGCAATCCCGAAGCGCTGTTCTTTCCCATCTTCCAGCCCGCGGGCGACTTCCTGACCGATCAGGCACCCGGAGTGCCTGGCCTTGAGGAGACGATCCTGCTCACCGACGCCGCCCTGCTCAACGACGGCTTCATGTCGCTGCCGCAGTCGGCCGGCGTTTACTTCTCGGGGCCGGACCTGCGGTTCGGGGCCACGTCCAATCAGAGCACCGGAAAGACCCCAGGGAGCCTGCTGGACGCTTATGGCGAGATCTACGGTGAACCGCCCTCCGCGCCGTACTGGGCTCATGCCTACGACGCCACCACTCTGCTGCTCGAAGCCATAGTGGCCGCGTCCGCGGTCGAGGACGGCACTCTGGTCATCGACCGGTCAGGCGTCAGGCAATACCTGGACTCGGTGAGCGGGTACGGCGGCGTCATCGGCACGATCAGCTGTGACAGTTTCGGAGACTGTGGCTCCCAGAAGACCACCGTCATCCACCACCTCGACCCTGAGGACATCGAGGCCAGCCTGGCCAACGTCGTCTTCGAGTTCGCCCCAGCGTGAGAAGACGCGCTCTGGCGGTGACGGCCGCGCTGGCGGTCTCCTCCACGCTGGTGTGGGGGAATCCGGTGGCCACGGCCCAGCAGGCCGTGCCGGACCGTGAGATCGAGGCACGCATCGGCGCACGTTGGCATGTCGACGGGCGCGTCGAGTTCGGGTTGCAAGTGCGCGCCGACACTGGCGAATGGGGCGAGATCCAGCAGCCGGCCAGGCGCTTCATGCCAGCGGGCCGCCGGAGCTGGCTGTCGACCTCGCGCTGGCTGTCGACCTCGCCGATCGCCCTCCGGGGCGCCGAGGCCCGCGTCGTCGCACGGCGACTCGCCGACGGCCGGGTCGAGGCCACGCTGAGGGTGCGCATCGAACGTGGGGAGTGGAGCGAGCGCTTGACCGAGCGGCGACGGTTGCTGACCGGGGGCGGAGAGATCGGCGTCTGGTATTGGTCGTCACCGGTGAGGCTGGCCGCACAGTGGGCCCAGATCGTCGCGTTCTACGGCCATCCCGGGGTTCCCTCCATGGGGGTGCTCGGCCATGGAACGCCGGCGGAAGTGGCCGAAGAGATCGCCGAATGGACAGAACGCTACGACCGGCTGAACGGACCCCGCGGCACCGTCGGGGCCTACCACCTCATCACCGGTGTCGCCCAGGCCAATCCGACATCGGACGGCACCTGGCTCTACCGGCTCCCCCACGACCGCATCGCCACCTATGTCGAGGCAGCCCGGGAGCACGGAATGCTCCTGTTCATCGACAACCAGATCGGCTGGAGCGATCCCCTCTCGGAGGTGAAGCTCCTCGAGGACTTCCTGCGGGAGCCGTTCGTCCATATGGCGTTGGACCCGGAGTTCGCGACCCAGCCGCTGGGGGTCCGTCCGGGGCGGGCCATCGGCGGCATCACCGGCGAGCAGGTGAACGAGGTGCTGCTCTACCTCTCGGAACTGGTGGAGGAGGAGGGGTTGCCGCCCAAGATCCTGATGGTGCACCAGTTCGCCGACCGCATGCTGCACAACCGGGATGTCATCGTGACGCAACCCGGCGTCGAGCTGTCGATCGACATGGACGGCATCGGGAGCCCCCGGGCCAAGCTGTACGGCTACGAGCTCTACGCCATCACCGAACCCTCGCAACGTCCGACCTTCAAGCTGTTCTTCGACCAGGACGATCCACTGATAAGCCCCGAAGGGGTCCTGGCGATGGACCCGGTGCCCGACGTGATCATCTACCAGTAAGGGGCAGTCAGAGGCCGAGCGGAGCGAGGCCGTGGCCCGAGCGGCCCGTGAGCGCAGCGAACAAGAGCGGGCATGGCACCGCCGCACCGCGAGGCGGCATCATCTACCAGTAGCGGCGCGCGTGCTCTCAGGTCAGCAGCAGTCCGATCTGTCGGGAGGTGGCGACCAGGGCGCCGGTCGAGTCCCATAGAGAGCCCGACTCGATCATCCGGCCGTCGTGAAGGTCGTGGCTCTCCTGGCGGACCTGGAGCCATCCCGACGCCGGCACCCTGCGGGCGTGGACGGTCAACTCGATGGTCGGCACCCAGCCGATGAAGCCCAGCAGGGGATACAGCGAGGGCGGCAGGGCGTCGGCGAAGAAGGGCAGAGCCATCGTGGACGGCGCCGAGCCGTCGTTGAAGCGGATCCAGCCGTCGATGAGCGCCTGATCGCTGCCTCCCGCGGGAGCATGGTCGGGATGCACGTGCACGTCCACCCGGGAGAGGATCGGCAGCTCCACGCCCTGCTCGAGGCTGCCCCGATGGACGCACTGCTGCACCGGCGGGATCGCCGGCGGCGCCTCGGATATCTCCAAGCCGCGGCTGTTGCCCGACGGCAGGTCCGAGAAGGCGGCCAGCACCTCGAGCCGCTGCCTGCCCTCCTGCCAGAGTGATCCTCGCAGCGTGCTCACGGCGCGGCCGGCGCGGACGACCGAGGCCCGCACCTCGGCGTCGGTGTCGCCCTTGCTCGGACGGAGAAAGTGTGTGGTCACCGAGATCGGATCGGCCTGAGGTACCAGCGAGCGCATGGCTCTCAGCACCGATGTGAGCGCGTAGCCGCCGTTGCTGTTGTCCGCGATGTTCCAGCCGGCCGACAAGCGAGTGGCCCACCGGCCCTCGCCCACCGGTTCAACCGCCGTCTCGGCGTCGAACTGACTCATCGGTGCACCGCCAGAAGAGGTCTCCAGCCCTCGCAGCCTCCAAAGGCGCCCGTGAACACGCTGGTAGTCTGGCGCTTTCGCGCGTCCACACAACTCGGAGAATCCCCCATGCGACTTGTGACCGTCCGGATCGATGGAGCCACCCGTGCCGGTCGGCTGTCGGGCGATGAGATCGTCCTGCTGGACGCTCCCGACGTGCGAGCGGTGCTCGAAGCGGGGCCGGTGACGACGGGCGGGCTGCCTGTTGCCGAGTCGGGAGGCACGGTGGCCGCAGACGGCACCGACCTGGCTCCAGTGATCCCAGCACCCGACAAGATCATCTGCGTGGGCCTCAACTACCGCGACCACGCGGCGGAGACCAACAACCCGTTGCCCACCGCGCCCATCTACTTCGCGAAGTACCGCCGGGCCCTGACCGGACCCTACGACCCGATCCGGCTGCCGCCGCCGGAGGTGTCGACCAGCGCCGACTGGGAAGTCGAACTGGCGGTGGTCGTCGGCCGGGAGGTGCGCAATGCCGGACCGGACGAGGCGCTCGGGGCCATCGCCGGCTTCACAGTGCTCAACGACGTGTCGATCCGAGACTGGCAGACCCGCACGACGCAGTTCCTGGCCGGCAAGACCTTCGAGGGGTCCACGCCGGTCGGCCCGGCACTGGTCACCGCCGACAAGATCGGCGACGGCCGCGGCCTGAACGTGAGCTGCACCGTCGACGGGGTCACCAAGCAGTCGTCCAACACCGACCAGCTCGTATTCGGGCCGGCGGAACTGGTGGCCGACTTGAGCACGATCATGACCCTGGACCCGGGTGACATCATCGCCACCGGAACACCGAGCGGCGTCGGTCACGCCCGGAACCCGCAGGAGGCTCTCTCACCCGGCGCAGTAGTGCGCACCGCCATCGAGGGCATCGGGGAGATGGTCAACACCTGCGTAGTCGGCTGAGGCGCCGTCGGGCCCCGTCCGGGCAGCGACAGTCATGACGACTGGGGGCACCCCGCAACCGCTGCCTGAGACTCCCACGGTCGCGTCCGTCGCGGTCGCCGGACTCAGATCGCTGGGCGTGGACACCCTGTTCTGCCTGCCCGGCGTGCAGAACGACGACTTCTTCGACGCCCTCGTCGACGCCCGCGACATCCGGCCCGTGGTCACCCGCCACGAGCAGGGCGCGGCCTACATGGCCCTGGGCGCGGCCCAGGTCACGGCCCGGCCCGCCGCGCTGTGCGTCGTGCCCGGTCCGGGCATGCTCAACGCCGCGGCCGGCCTCACCAGCGCCTACTGGGGCAACGCCAGGGTGCTGGCCCTGGTCGGGGCGGTCCCCTCGGGATTGCGGGGCCGCAGCACCGGCATCCTGCACGACCTGCCCGATCCCGCCGCGGTGCTGCGCCAGCTGACCAAACACACCGGCTATGTCGGCCGCGGCATCGACGCGGTCGGCGTGTGGCAGCAGGCCATCGACGCACTCGCCTCCGGCGTTCCCCGCCCGGTGGCGGTGGAGGTACCCGTGGACGTGTGGAGCCAGCCCGCCGACGGCGTGCTCGAAGCACCCCGAGCGACCAAGCCCGCCATCGACACCGACCAGATCGAGGAGGCCGCCCGGGTCCTCGGGCGGGCCCGCCGTCCGCTGATCATGGTGGGCGGCGGCGCCCAGGACGCCTCTGAGCCCGTCAGGAGACTGGCCGAGATGCTGGAGGCGCCGGTCTTCGCCCGGCACATGGGCCTGGGGGTGATGGACACGCGCCACCGCCTGCACGCCTACCTGACTGTCGGCCGCGATCTGTGGCCCACCTCCGATGTCGTGCTGGGCATCGGCACCCGGATGGAGTTCCCGAACGTTGAGTGGGGAGTGGACCCCGCCCAGACGATCGTGCAGGTGAACATCGACGCCGGCGAGCTGGACAGGCACCGCACCGGCACCGTGGGCGTCCACGGCGACGCGGCAGAGGCGTGCAGGCTGCTCATCGAGGCACTCGGCCGCCACAACCGCCGCCGCGACGATCGCACCGACGAGATCGCCGGACTTCGGGCCCGGCATTTCGAGCGGATCGCCTACCTCGAGCCCCAGCTCAGCTACCTGCGCGCCATCCGGTCGGTGATGCCCGACGACGGGATCATCGTCGAGGACGTCACCCAGGTCGCCTTCGTAGCCCACATCGGCTACGAGCACCGCCGGCCCCGGACGTATCTGGCCACCGGCGGGGCGGGGACGCTCGGCGCGGGCGTGGCCCACGGCATCGGCGCCGCGGCCGCCTCACCGCACCGGGCCCAGCTCACCATCGTCGGCGACGGCGGGATGCTCTTCACCGCCACGGAGCTGGCCACCGCGGTGCAGCATGGCATCAACACGACGGTGCTGCTGTTCGACAACGCCGGCTACGGCAACGTCCAGCGCCTGCAGCGGCAGCGCTTCGGCCCGGACCGGACCATCGCCTCGGCCCTGCGCAACCCCGACTGGGTCATGTTCGGGGAGAGTCTCGGCGTGCGCACCGAGCGGGCCGGCAGTCCCACCGAACTGCCGCTGGTGCTCGAGAGGTCGCTGGCCCATCCCGGACCGTCGATGGTGGTGGTGGACATCGCCGATGAACCCGACCCGTGGCCGCTCCTGCGCATCCGGCGCTGACACTAGGATCGCTGCGATGATCCGAACCAGTGGGCCTCGCCGCGGGGCGCGGCGCACCGGGGTCGATTGGTTCCTGACCTTCATGCGGGTGGCGATCCTCACGCTGGTCGCCGTCGGGATCCTGGCATTCATCTGGCAGGAGATCGACACCGACAATCCCTTCGCCCGCTGGGCCAATCCCGACGCCACCGGCCTCACCGGAGCCCAGTTCCGGGGGCTGGTCATCTCCGGCGTAGCCCAGGGCTGCATGTACGGGCTGATCGCGCTGGGCTACTCGATGGTCTACGGCGTGCTGGGGTTCATCAACTTCGCCCACGGCGAGGTGTTCATGGTGGGAGCCATGACCGGGATGATCACCTCCAACAAGCTGGCCGACGCCGGGCTGTGGGAGAGCAATTTCATCGGGTCGATGGTGTTCATCGTGATCGTCTCGATGATCGTGTGCACGCTGGTGGCGGTGGTCATGGAGCGGGTCGCCTACCGGCCGCTGCGGGGGTCGCCGCGGCTGATCCCGCTGATCACATCGATCGGAGTGTCGTTCTTCATCCAGAACACGTCGATCGTGCTGCTGGGCCCCGCGGCCAAGGCCTACCCCGACGTGCCCGACTGGGTGAAGGACAAGCACACCTTCCTGCAGATCGAAGGGTCCAGAATCCTCGTCGTGGTGGTGGCCGCAGTGTCGATGGGGGTGCTGTGGTACCTGGTGGAGCACACCAAGGGCGGCAAGGCCATGCGGGCGGTGGCCGAGGACGCCGAGATCGCCGCTCTCATGGGCATCAACGTGAACCGCACCATCGTGAAGGTGTTCGCAGTGGGCGGCGCCATGGCCGGGCTGGCCGGGATCCTGTGGGGGATCCTGTTCCGCAGCGTGATCCACACCACCGGCTTCCTGCCCGGCATCAAGGCATTCAGCGCGGCGGTTGTGGGGGGCATCGGCCATCTCGGCGGAGCCATGGCCGGAGGGCTGTCCATCGGCGTGGCCGAGTCGGTGGGCCCGCTGCTGATCCTGGAGCCGCTGGGGGTCAGCGGCGTGTCGCAGTTGCGCGACGCGGTGGCCTTCGCGGTGCTGATCGGCGTGCTGCTGCTGCGTCCCGCCGGGATCTTCGGCGAGCGCCTGCCGGCAGAGGACCGGACATGACCGCCACCCTTCCGCCGGAGACGGGGGCGGTGGGCGGTCCGGACGGGATGCCGCTGGCGCCGTCGCGGCCCGTGCTGGCCCAGGATTGGCGGCGGCTGGTACGAATGGGCGCCGTCGGAGCGGTCGCGCAGATCTTCATCGCCCTGTCGAACATGCCGGTGCGCCTCGACGAGCGGGTGGTCGTGAAGCCCGTGCTGAGCCTCGGGTATCTGACCCTGCTGATAGTGCCGTTCGCGGCGGGTTACCGAGTAGGCCACCAGATCAAGCGGGAGGGTATGCCACAGTACGCAGCCGGCGCGCATGAAGTCGCGGGCGGCGCGGCGTGCGGAGCTCTCGTCGGCGGCGGGCTGTCGCTGCTGGCCGTGCTTCTGGCCAACTTCGACCTGCGCGAGCCGCTGGTCAACTGGAGCCCGATGCTGGCCGAGCTGCTCGCCTTCGGCAACGCCACATGGTTCGCGGTGGTCATCTGGCTGCTGATCGGCGCGGCGATCGGGGCGGTGGGCGGGATCCTTCGAACGCTCGGTCCGCGGACCAGCCGGGCGGTGGTGACCATGGCCCTCGCGGTGGCGGGCGCCGCGGTGCTGGAGCCGCTGGTCGTGGATCTGGCCGAGGGCATGAGGCTCGAGGCACTGACCGACCGGCTCTATGCCCGCCGGGGAGGGGTCAACTGGACGAGTGCGCTGGGCCTCGCGGCCGCGTCCGGCGTCCTCGCGGTGCTCGCCCGGGGACGGGTCCGCCAGGCCCGGGACCACATCGCCTCGCTCGAGGGGGCCAGGCGGAACCGGGCCAACCTCGGGCTGATCCTGCTGACCGGCGCGGCGCTGATCATCCTGCCCTTGTTCGCAGGCAAGCTCACCAACGAGCTGCTGGCCAACGTCGGGTTGTTCGTGCTGCTCGCGTTGGGCCTCAACGTTGTGGTAGGGCTGGCCGGCATCCTGGATCTGGGCTATGTGGCCTTCTTCGCGGTGGGGAGCTACTCGGCTGCGGTTCTCACGGCCGCCACGTCACCCAGGATCAACCCGGAGATGCCGTGGCTGGTCGCTCTCATCGTGGTGGTGATCATCACGGGCCTGGTCGGCCTGTTCATCGGCGCGCCGGTCATCCGGATGCGGGGCGACTACCTGGCCATCGTCACGCTGGGCTTCGGCGAGATCATCCGGCTGATCTTCCTGTCGGACTGGCTGTCGGGATGGTTCGGGGGCTCCCAGGGCATCACCAAGATCCCCGGCGCCGGGATCTTCGGGCTGACCAGCGTGGCCGGCACCGACCCGCGCCGCGTCTTCTACCTGGTGCTGGCCTTCTGCGCCATCGCCATCTACGTCTCGTGGCGGCTGGAGCGGTCGCGGCTCGGGCGGGCCTGGATGGCCGTGCGCGAGGACGAGACGGTGGCCGAGGCGATGGGCATCAACACCGTCAACGTCAAGCTCCTGGCCTTCGTCGTGGGCGCCATTCTGGGATCCTTCAGCGGCGCGATCTTCTCGGCCAAGGTCGGCTCGGTGTTCCCCAACAGCTTCCTGATCCTGGTGTCGATCGTGATCCTGGTGGTGGTGATCTTCGGGGGAATGGGCAGCATCGTGGGCGTCATCGCCGGCTCCGCGGTGCTGATCGGCGTACTGGGCGGCCCCAAGCAGCCCGGGCTCTTGGCCGAGTTCTCGGAGTTCAAGCTGCTGATCTATGGGGCGCTGCTGATCTGGATGATGCTGGCCCGCCCGGAGGGTCTGATACCCAGCGTGCGCCGGTCGCGCGAGCTCCACCAGGAGGAGATGGCCCAGGACGCTTGGCTCAGGGGCCAAGTCGAAGACGATGACAGCGACGGCGGCACCCACGCCGCGCCGGCGACATGACTGCCGCCAACGGAACCGGGCGGCGGCCGCTGCTCGAGACCCGCGGCCTGAGCGTGGACTTCGGCGGTCTGCACGCCCTCGACGGACTCGACTTCGAGGTCCACTCCGGTGAGATCGTCTCGGTGATCGGGCCGAACGGCGCGGGCAAGACCACCTTGTTCAACGCCATTACCGCCACCGTCGAGCGGTCTGCCGGCGACATCCTCTTCGAGGGCACCTCGCTGATGGGTCTGGACCCCAACCGGGTCACTGCTCGGGGCATCGCCCGCACTTTCCAGAACGTGCGGCTGTTCGCCAACATGACCGTGCTGGAGAACGTCATGGTCTCGCAGCACTGCCGCACCCGCCAGCACGCCTTCGGCGCCCTGTTCTACACACCGTCCTTCAGGCGCGAGGAGGCCGAGATCCGCGAGCGGGCCGAGAAGGTCCTCAGCTTCTTCGGGTCTCGGCTCGCCGGTTATCGCTTCGACCAGCCGGCCTTCACCCTGTCCTATGCCAACCGGCGCCGGCTGGAGATCGCCCGAGCCATGGCCACCCAACCCAAGCTGATCCTGCTCGACGAGCCGGTTGCGGGCATGAACCCGGTGGAGTCGGCCGAGCTCACCGGGATGATCGGACGCCTGCGCGACGAGTGGGGCTTCGCCATCGTGGTCATCGAGCACCACATGGACGTGGTGCGGGAGGTCTCGGACCGGGTGGTGGTGCTCGACCACGGAACCAAGATCGCCGAGGGCGACTACGCCGATGTCTCCAACGATCCCCGGGTGATCGAGGCCTACCTGGGCCAGGGGACCGAGACGTCATGAGCACCGACCAGGACGGGGCGGCTGTGACGCCTCTATTGGAGATGCGCTCGGTGAACGCCCACTACGGAGCGGTGCATGCCCTGCGGGACGTGGACCTCGCGATCTATGGGGGTGAACTGGTGTGCCTGCTGGGCGGCAACGCCAGCGGCAAGTCCACCACGCTCAAGACGCTGCTCGGCATGCTCAAGCCGACCACGGGGGAGGTCGTGCTCGACGGCGAGGTCGTCAACGACAAGCCCACCAGCTACCGGGTGGCCCGGGGCGTGACCATGGTCCCGGAGAACCGCCGGCTGTTCAAGCGCCTGAGCGTGCGCGAGAACCTCGACCTGGGCGCCTACCTGCGGTCCGACACCGACGACATAGCCGCCGACCTGGAGCGGGTGTTCGAACTGTTCCCCCGAGTCAAGGAGCGCCTCAACCAGAAGGCGGGCACGCTGTCGGGCGGCGAGCAGCAGATGGTGGCCATGGGCCGGGCGCTGATGGCCAAGCCCCGGGTGCTGTTGATGGACGAGCCGTCGATGGGTCTGGCTCCCGCGCTGGTGCAACAGAACTTCGAACTCATCCAGCAGATCCACGAGGCCGGGCTGACGGTGTTCATGGTGGAGCAGAACGCCAACATGGCCCTGTCCATCGCCGACAGAGGCTGGGTGCTGCAGACCGGCCGGGTCGTGCTCGACGACACCGCCGAGAACCTGCTGGCCCACCCCGATCTGCGAGCCTCCTACCTGGGCCAAGCCGACACCTGACGCACTCCGAGATGGCACGCTGCGAGGTTGCCGTCACCGGGTTCGTTGGATGACCGGTCGCCGGCTGCTAGTAACTCCTTCGTGGCTGAGACGCGCGACGAGGCGGGGGGCGTGCACCGGCCGCTGGACTTCATCCGGGAGCAGGTGCGGGCCGACAACGCGGCCGGAACCTACGGAGGCCGGGTTCAGACCCGGTTCCCGCCCGAGCCCAACGGGTTCCTGCACATCGGCCACGCCAAGGCGGTGTGCCTCAACTTCGAGGTGGCTGCCGAGAACGGCGGGGCGTGCCGGCTGCGCTTCGACGACACCAACCCCGAGGGCGAGGACGCGGCCTACGCGCGGGCCATAGCCGACGACATCGCCTGGCTGGGCTTCGAGCCCGACGGACGAGCCGTCCACGCTTCCGACTATTTCGAGCGTCTCTACCAGTGGGCCGAGCATCTGGTGCAGCAGGGACTGGCCTACGTGGACGACCAGGACGCCGAGACCATCTCGGCCACCAGGGGCGACTTCAGCACTCCGGGGGTCGAGAGCCCCTGCCGGGACCGCTCAGTCGAGGAGAACCTGGGCCTGCTGCAGGACATGAGGGCGGGACGCTTCGCCAACGGTGAGAAGGTGCTGCGGGCCAAGATCGACATGGCCCACCCCAACATGCTGATGCGGGACCCGGTCATGTACCGGATCCGCCACACCGCCCACTTCCGCACCGGCGACGCCTGGTGCATCTACCCCACCTACGACTGGGCCCACGGCCAGAGCGACGCCATCGAGGGCGTGACCCACTCGCTGTGCTCGCTGGAGTTCGACGCCCACCGGCAGCTCTACGACTGGTACCTGGAGCACCTGCCCCTTCCCGGCGACCGTCCCCGCCAGTACGAGTTCGCCCGCTTGAACCTGACCCACACCGTCATGTCGAAGCGGAAGCTGATCACGCTGGTCGCCGACGGCCTGGTGGACGGCTGGGACGACCCGCGGCTGCCCACGCTGCGGGGCCTGCGCCGGCGGGGCTACCCGCCGGAGGCGATCCGGGAGTTCTGCGCCCACATCGGCGTGGCCCGGGTCAACGGCGTGCATGAGATCGAGCTGCTGGAGTCGTTCGTGCGGACCCACCTCAACCGCACCGCCCAGCGACGCATGGCCGTGCTGCGACCCTTGGAGGTGTTCATCACCAACTGGCCGCGCTGGGACCGGCCGGTAGAGCACCGCAGCGCGGTCAACAACCCCGAGGACCCGCTGGCGGGCAACCGGCTGGTGCCGTTCACGGAGCGGCTGTGGATCGAGCGGGACGACTTCATGCTCGACCCGCCCCGCAAGTTCTACCGCCTGGCGCCGGGCCGCGAAGTGCGCCTGAGGGCCGGCTACTTCCTGCGCTGCAACGACGTCGAGACCAACTCCGATGGAGAGGTGGTGCGGCTGTGGTGCACCTACGACCCCGAGACCGGCGACGGCCAGGCCCCCGACGGGCGCAAGGTGCGGGCCACCATCCACTGGGTGGCGGCCGACCACGCCGTGGACGCCACCGTGGCGCTCTATGACCGGCTCTTCACGGACTCGGTTCCCGGCGCCGACGGCCGCGACCCGCTGGAGTCGTACAACCCCGCCTCACGGGAGCTGATCGGTGGCGCCAAGCTCGAGCCCGAGCTGAAGAAGACGGCGCCCGGCGAAGTGGTGCAGTTCGAGCGTCTCGGCTACTTCGCCCACGACCCCGACACGCCCCTGCTGTTCCACCGCACCGTCGGCCTCCGCGACGAGTGGGCCAACATCCAGAAGCGCCGCCAGCAAGGATCCTGACCGCTGTGAGCCGCTGGATGCTGGAAGACGGTGTGCTCCACCTGAACCACGGGTCGTTCGGCGCCACGCCGACGGCGGTGCTGGAGGCCCAGCAGCGGCTGCGCAGCCGGATGGAGGCCAATCCCACCAGATACTTCCTGGGCGGCGAATACCAGCGCGAGCTGGACTCGGCCCGCCGGGCGGTGGCCGACTTCGTGGGCGGTGACGAGGCCGGGCTGGTGTTCGTCAACAACGCCACCTCGGGCGTCAACGCGGTGCTGCGGTCGCTGGAGCCGATCCTCGCACCCGGCGACGAGATCGTCGTCAGCGACCACGAGTACAACGCCTGCCGGAACGCAGCCGCAGTGTCAGCGTCGCGGTCTGGAGCGCGAGTGGTGGCCGCGCGAGTTCCATTCCCGCTGGAGTCGCCCCAGCAGGTCGTGGACGCGGTGCTGGCCGCCGTGACCGGGCGGACACGGGTCCTGCTGATCGACGCGGTGACGTCCGCCACAGGCCTCGTGATGCCGGTGGCCGATCTTGTCGCCCAACTGGAGCCCGACGTGCGGGTGCTGGTCGACGCGGCCCACGCGCCGGGGATGATCGACTTCGACGTCTCCGAACTGGGCGCTTCGTATGTGACCGCCAACTGCCACAAGTGGATGTGCTCGGCCAAGGGCGCCGGGTTCCTGTGGGTCCGACCCGACCGGCGCGACGACGTGTACCACTCCGTGATCAGCCACGGCTACAACGGCGGCTGGCCCTCCGGCGGCGGGCGCCTGCACGCCCAGTTCGACTGGACCGGGACCGACGATCCGAGCGCCTGGCTGACCGTGCCCGCCGCGCTGGAAGCGGTGGAGGCCATGCACCCCGAGGGTTGGCCCGGCGTCCACCGGTCGATCCGGGAGCTGTGCCTGGCCGGCCGGCGGGTGCTGCTCGACGCCCTGGAGATCGACCCGCCCGCGCCAGATGACATGATCGGCGCCATCGCCTCCGTGCCGGTACCACCCGCCAACCACTCCGGCAGCGAGATCTTCGACCCGCTGATGGCCGCACTGGAGCAGCGCCACCGCATCCAGGCCCCAGTCTTCACCTGGCCGGCGCCGCCCGACCGCCTGCTGCGCATCTCCGCGCACCTCTACAACGACGAGTCCCAGTACCAGCGCCTGGCTGAAGCCGTCGCCACCGAACTAGGCCGCTGACCCCCCGGGCCGGGTAGTCGGTCGCCGGGTCGCTACCAGTCGGCGGCTATGTACTGGGTCTCGCAGAACTCGTAGATGCCCTCGCTGGCGCCTTCGCGGCCCAGGCCGGACTGCTTCATGCCGCCGAAGGGGGCGGCCGGATCCGAGACCGCGCCCCGGTTGAGGCCGACCATGCCGGCCTCGATGCGCTCGCTGACATTCAGGCCCCTGGCCAGGTCCTCGGTGTAGACGTAGCCGATGAGGCCCATCTCGGTGTCGTTGGCCGCCGCGATCATGGCGTCGGTGTCGGTGAAGCTGACAACCGGGGCGACCGGTCCGAAGATCTCCTCCCGGGTGATGGGGGCGGCCGGGTCCACCCCGCCGAGCACAGTGGGCTCGTAGAAGAAGCCGGGCCCGCCGATGGCGGAGCCGCCGGTGACCGCGCTGGCCCCGCCGTTGATGGCACCCTGCACGAGCCGGTCGATGTTGGTAACTGCTGCCGGGTTGATCATCGGGCCGCAGGTCACGTCGGGATCGAACCCGCTGCCCACCTTCATCGACCCCATGGCCGCGGCCAGCCGCTCCACGAACTCGTCGTGCGCCGGCTCCTCCACGAAGAACCGGTTGGCCGCCGTGCAGGTCTCGGCCGAGTGGCGCATCTTGGCCACCATCGCGCCGGTCACTGCCGCCTCCAGGTCGGCGTCGGCGAACACCACGAAGGGTGCGTTGCCGCCCAGCTCCATCACCGTCTTGAGGACTCGGTCGGCGCAGCGCCGCAGCAGCACCCGCCCCACCTCGGTGGAACCAGTGAACGACACCATGCGCACGGCCCGATGGTCCACGGCGGCGTCGAACCAGGGACCCGACGCGGTGGTGGGCACCAGGTTGACCACGCCGGGCGGCACCCCGGCCTCGGCCAGCAGCTCGCCGACCCTGAGCGCGGTGAGGGGCGCCTCCCGGGGCGGCTTGACCACCACGGTGTTGCCCGCGCCCAGCGCGGGGGCCAGCTTGCGGGTGATCATCGCCGCCGGGAAGTTCCACGGGGTGATCATCACCACCACCCCCACCGGCGGGTGGCGGGTGATGATGCGCTTGTCGCCGCCCGGAGCGGTGCCGATCGTGCCGTGGATGCGCACCGTCTCCTCGGCGTTCCAGCGGAAGAACTCGGCCGCGTAGGCGACCTCCCCCACCGCGTCGGCCCGGGGCTTGCCGTGCTCGAGGGTGATCAGGTCGGCCAGCTCGTCGGAGTGCTCCATGAGGATCCGGTGGCAGTCGCGCAGGATCTCCGAGCGGACCCGGGGCGCGGCCTCGGCCCAGGCGGGCTGAGCGGCCGCGGCCGCGTCGCAGGCGGCGGCGGCCTCGGCCGGGCCGCCCGCGGCCACCTCGGCGATGCCGTCCCCGGTGGCCGGGTCGAGCACCTCGATCCGTTCCGAGTCGGGTCCGTCGGTCCAGCGCCCGTCGATGAGCATCTGTGTCTGCACGGTGTCAGCCTCCGAGCTTGGGGATGGGGTGGTCGCCGTGGGCGACGGCCACGTTCTTGGTCTCCATGTAGAAGTCGAAGCTCCAGTCGCCTCCGTCGCGACCGATGCCGCTGCGCTTGGTGCCTCCGAACGGTGTGGGCAGGTGGCGCACGTTCTGGGAGTTGACCCACACCATGCCCACATCGACGGCATCGGACACCCGGTGGGCCCGGCCCACGTCGCCGGTCCACACGTAGGCGGCCAGCCCGTAGTCGGTGTCGTTGGCGAGAGCCACCGCGTCAGCCTCGTCGTCGAAGGCGATGGCGGTGAGGGCGGGTCCGAAGATCTCCTCGCGGGCGATGCGCATGTCGTTGGTGGCCCCGGTGAACAGTACGGGCGTCACGTAGTTCCCGTCGGGCGGCGCGCCCGGGAAGGGGGTGCCCTCCACCACAGTGGCGCCCTCGGCTGAGGCCAGCTCGATGTAGCCGCGCACCTTGTCGCAGTGGCGGGGGTGGATCAGCGGGCCGATCACGGTGCCGGGATCGAGCGGGTGTCCGACACAGATGTTGCGCAGCTTGGACGCGAGCCGCTCGGTGAAGTCGTCGTAGATGCTGCTCTGCACCAGCAGGCGGCTGGAGCTGGTGCAGCGCTCCCCGTTGAGGCTGTAGATCATGAACACTGCCGCGTCGATAGCCCGGTCGAGATCGGCGTCTTCGAACACGATCACCGGGTTCTTGCCGCCCAGCTCGAAGTGGAGCCGCTTGAGGGTGGCCGCCGACTGGGCCTGGATGGCCGACCCGGTGGCCGACTCGCCCACGAAGGCGACCGCCGCGATGTCGGGATGCTCGGTGAGGGCCCGCCCCGCGGTCTCGCCCATTCCGTGCACCACGTTGAGCACACCGGGGGGCAAGCCGGCGTCGAGCGCGATCTCGGCCAGCAGGCAGGCGGTGAGCGGGCTCCACTCCGCCGGCTTGTGGACGACGGTGCAGCCCGCGGCCAGCGCGGGGGCGATCTTCCAGGTGGACAGCATGAAAGGCGTGTTCCACGGTGTGATGACACCGACGGGTCCGATGGCCCGCCGGCTGGTGTAGTTGAGGTGATCGGCCGACGGCAGGGCCAGCCCGTCCGACGCGGCCGGGGCCCGGTCGGCAAAGAACCGGAAGTTCTCCGCGCCCCGCAGCGCGGCCGACGACATGAAGCGGATGGCCTGCCCGGTGTCCACCGACTCCACCACCGCGATCTCGCCGGCCCGGGCCACGATGGCGTCGGCCACCGCGTGCAGGATGCGCTTGCGCTGCTCGCCCGGTGTGCGGGACCACTGGTCGAAACTCGCAGTCGCCGCGGTGGCGGCTGCCGCGATGTCGGCCGAGTCGCCCGCGGCGACATCACCCAGGTGCATCCCGTCGATGGGCGAGGCGTTGGCGAAGGTCTGGCCCGAGGTGCTGGCGGTGGGCTCGCCGTCGATCAAGTGCAGCGTGGGTTCGGCCGCGAAGCGCGCCAGATGCCGGCCAGCGGCGGCAAGGTTCTCCTCGAAGCTGGCTGCGGTGGCCATGGTCTCTCCTATCGCGGCCTCTGAGGGAGGCTAGGTGCGATCACCCCGGGCGAGATGGGTACGGATGTGGTTGCGGTTGATGCGCATGGTCGGGTCGATCAACTGGACTTCGGCACTGATCGCCACTGGATGGTCGGCCTGAAGAGGGGCCAGCACCTCGTCGACGGTGTCGATGAGGCGGCTGAGGAACCGTTGAATGGTCTCTGGTTCCCGGCCGGGTCCGATGCGGGCGGTCAGGTACACGAAGCCGTAAGCCGGGTCCCCGTCGGCGACGCGGTAGTGGTCACGGGGGGCGGCCCTGGTGCGCAGAGCGTCGAGGGCGGGGAGGCCGTCGTCGAGAGCCGCCTGATGGACCGCGTCCACCAGCGCATCCATGTCGGTCAGGTCGGCCAAATTGGCAGAGTGTTCGATGATGATGTGAGGCATGGGCGGTCCCGTCCGCCACGATTGTACGGTTCCCACCCTCCCTGCCGATCCGATGAGGTTCTGCATGCGCCTGCTCAGCTACAGCGTCCATGGAGCCTCGTCGTTCGGTGTGCTCACCCCCGACGGCACCGGCGTGATCGATCTCGCGGAGCGCATCGACGGGGTCGCAGATCTCGGCGATCTCATCGCGCAAGATCGCCTCAGCGAAGCGGCCGATTGGGTCGGCTCCGGCACCGCCGCCGACCACGATCTCGACAGGATCGACTTCGAGCGCCTGCTCCTCCGGCCCGGCAAGATCATCTGCATCGGCGTGAACTACGGCGGGCGGGGGGCGGAGTACGCCGAGGACCCCGGCGACGCCTACCCCAGCGTGTTCGTGCGCTTCCCCGAGACGCTGGTCGGCCACGAGCAGGCCCTGCTGCGGCCCCCCGAGTCCGAGCAACTCGACTACGAGGGCGAGATCGTGGTGATAATCGGCACCGGCGGGCGCCGGATCCCGGTGGAGGATGCCCGCAGCCACATCGCCGGGATGAGCCTCGGCAACGAGGGCACCATCCGCGACTGGGTGCGCCACGGACGCTTCAACGTCACCCAGGGCAAGAACTGGCATCGCAGCGGCTCGATCGGCCCGTGGCTGGTGACCCTCGACGAGATCGGAGACTTCGCCGGACTGCACCTCACCACCCGGGTCAACGGCGAGCTCCGCCAGGACGACCTCGCCGGCAACATGCGGTTCGGGATCGAGTACCAGATCCACTACCTGTCCACCTTCATCGAACTCCACGCTGGTGACGTGATCTTCACCGGCACCCCCACCGGCGCCGGCGCCCGCTTCGACCCGCCCAGATGGCTGAAGCCCGGCGATGTCGTCGAGGTGACCGTCCCCGGGATCGGCACCCTCCGCAACGCGGTCCGCGACGAGAACGCCTCATAGGTCGCCGCGGCCGTAGCCTCACGTCGGACAGACCAATAGGAGGCGCGGTGATGACCACAGCAATCGGCGGAACGAGTGCCGCGGTTCAGATTGCCGAAACCGGCGGGCCGGAGGTGATGCACCTTGTGCAGCGGCCCGACCCGGTGGCCGGCGAGGGCCAAGTCACGGTGGAGGTGGCCGCGGCCGGGGTGAACTTCATCGACACCTACCACCGTTCGGGCCTCTACGAATTGCCGCTTCCGCTTGTGCTGGGCCAGGAGGGTGCCGGGACGATGCTGGAGGTCGGCGACGGGGTGGAGGGCTTCGCCCCCGGTGACCGGGTGGCCTGGGCCGGATCGGCCGGCTCCTACGCGCAACGGGCCGCCGTGAACGTCTCGGTGGCGTACAAGGTGCCCGACGGCGTCGATCTGGAGGTAGCCGCCTCCATGGGCGTGCAGGGCCTCACCGCCCACTACCTGGTGACCGACTGCCCGCGGATCGGCCCCGGCGACCGCTGCCTGGTCCACGCCGGCGCGGGCGGCACCGGACGCCTGATCGTGCAGATGGCCAAGCTGCGGGGCGCCGAGGTGGTAGCCACCGTCGGCTCCGACGCCAAGGTGGAGCTGGCCAGCGCCGCGGGCGCCGACCACGTGATCAACTACTCGACCACAGACCTGGTGGCCGGGGTGGAGGCCGCGGTCGGCCCCGAGGCCATCGACGTGGTTTACGACGGGGTGGGCGCGGCCGTCTACGACGACAGTCTGGAACTGCTGCGGCTCCGGGGGTCGATGGTGACCTTCGGCAACGCCTCCGGGGCGGTGGAGCCCAAGGCGCCGCTGCATCTGTCGGGAAAGTCGCTGTGGCTGACCCGGCCCAAGCTGTGGGACTTCATCGCCACTCGGGAAGAGCTCAACGCCCGGGCCGCGGAGGTGTTCGGCTGGATCGCCTCGGGCGACCTCGAGGTGCGCATCGGGGCCCGCCTGCCGCTGGCCGAGGCGGCCGAGGCCCACCGACTGCTTCAGGGTCGCGGCATCGCGGGCAAGATCCTGCTCATCCCGTGAGCGACCTCCCCTCGGGGGACGGGGCAAGCGCGGGACCCTCGCTCACCGAAGAGGAGATCCGGGCGGAGGCCGAACTGCTCGACACCGCCGAGCGCCAGCGCACGCAGATCCGCCAGACCACCAGCGTGTACCCGCGGATGACCTTCGAGGAGGCCTACCGGGTACAGGCCGCCTGGCTCGACATCCGCCAGGCCCGGGGCGAGCAGGTGATCGGCCACAAGATCGGCCTGACCAGCCGGGCCATGCAGCAGGCCATGAACATC
This sequence comes from Acidimicrobiia bacterium, assembly GCA_022828135.1. GTDB lineage: Bacteria > Actinomycetota > Acidimicrobiia > Acidimicrobiales > Aldehydirespiratoraceae > Aldehydirespirator. Next base: position 127,554 of record JAJEJB010000015.1, read on the forward strand.
GACACCCCCGATTCCGGCTTCCTGACCGATGCCATGGCGTTCTCCCCCGGTGAGCCCATCGCGTCCGCCGACTTCTGCGACCTGTGCCTGGAGGTGGAACTGGCCTTCGTGCTGGCCGATGACCTGTCCGGCTCCGACCTCGGGATCGACGACGTGCTGGATGCCACTGACCACGTGACCGCCGCGGTGGAGTTGATCGCGGCCCGCAGCTTCCGCACCGACCCGGCCACCGGTCGCACCCGCACCGTGATCGACACCATCGCCGACAATGCGGCCGACGCTGGGATCGTCACCGGTGGCCGGCCGATCGGACCCCGCGACGCCGATCTGCGCTGGGTGGGCGCGATCGCCTACCGCAACGGCGTCGCCGAAGAGACCGGACTGGCTGCGGGCGTGCTCGACCATCCCGCCAACGGCATCGTCTGGCTGGCCCGGCGCTACGCCGAGCAGGGGCTGTCGCTGCGAGCGGGGCAGGTGATCCTGTCAGGCTCGTTCACCCGCCCGATGCCGGTCGCGCCGGGCGACGAGTTCAGCTTCGACTTTGGCCCGCTGGGCTCTTTCAGCGTCCCGATCGTCTGATCGAACGCTCTGCCGGTTGCGGCGCAGCAAGCGCCTCGCCTCTAGCGGCGCTCGAACACGCTCTGGAGGCCTCCGATGACCGATCCCTCACCCTGGGAGCCGCCGGGCCTCAGATTGGCCACCACCCGGTCGGCGAGCCGGTTGAACGGCATCGACTGGAGCCACACCCGGCCCACGCCGGTGAGGGTGGCCAGGAACAGGCCCTCGCCGCCGAACACCATCGACTTGAGGTTGCCGGCCCGCTCGATGGAGTACTGGATCGAAGGCTGGAAGGCGACGATGCAGCCCGTGTCGACCCGCAGCGTCTCGCCCTGGAGCTGCTTCTCGACGATGGTTCCGCCGGCGTGCATGAAGGCCAGGCCGTCACCAGAGATGGACTGCAGGATGAATCCCTCCCCTCCGAAGAGACCGGTGCCGAACTTGCGGTTGAAGACGATGTCGAGCTTGGTGCCCGACGCCGCGCACAGGAAAGCGTCTTTCTGGGCTATGAGCTGCCCGCCTGCTGCGGCCAAGTTGATGGGCAGGATCTTGCCGGGGTAGGGCGCGGCCATGGCCACCCGCTGCTTGCCCTGGGGGGCGCTGTTCATGAAGTGGGTCATGAACAACCCCTCGCCGGTGATACCGCGCTTGGCCGCCGACTTGAGCTTGCCCCAGCCGCCCTGGTCGGGGTCGGAGCCGTCGCCCATCTTGGCCTCGAAGGTGATGCCCTGCTCCATGTACATCATGGCCCCGGCCTCGGCAACGACGATCTCGCCCGGGTCGAGTTCGACCTCCACGAACTGGAGGTCGTCGCCGTATATCTGGTAGTCGATTTCATGGCTCCGCATGGCTGCCTCCTGCATGTTTCGAGCCGGTCGCCGCGAGGCTAACGGTCACAAGGCAAGAGTCAGTTGATCCCCATTGGCGTTCGTGCCCATCGCTGATCGTGAGCTAGCGGCTGTTCAGGTCCAGGACCAGCCGTGAGTGCTCACCAGGGCGGCGGCTGTCACCAGGACTGCCATTTCGGCGATCTGCTCGGTGGCTCCGAGGACGTCACCGGTGATGCCTCCGAACGCCCGCCGCGCGATGACGCCTATCAGCACTGCTCCCGACGCGGCCGCCGCGAGCGACACTGCGCCCGGCAGCCCGAGGCTGGCCGCTGCCGCCGAGGTGATGACGATTGCGGCCGCGGTCCAGGCCCGTGGCCGGTGGGCCGTGTAGCTGTGGCCCAGGCCGGTGCCGGCGGCTGCGGGGGCCGCGCCCATCACCGCCACCGCCATCGTGCGGCCCAACATGTGGGCCACCACCAGCGCGATCAGCCCGTCGACGGCTGCCAGCGAAGACACCGCGAACACCCGCACCAGCGTCGACAGCACCAGCGCTAGCACCCCGAAGGCACCGACACGGGAGTCCTTCATGATCGCCAGGCGTCGTTCCCGGCTTGCCCCGCCGAGCGCGTCGGTGGTGTCGGCCAGACCGTCCTCGTGGAAGCAGCCGGTGGCGACGGCGCCGACCGCCACGGCCAGCACGGCCGCGAGCGAAGCGCCCAGTGGACCGTGAAGGGCCCAGTAGACCGCGCCGGACAAGGCTCCGATCACCGCGCCCACGATGGGGAACCATGGGACGCTGCGGCCCAACTCCCGGTCGTCGCCCGGATGCGCGCCGCCGGGCAGGCGGGTGAGGAAGGCCCAGGCCCGCCGCAGGCTCATCCCTGGAGGCCCCATTCCTCGAATGTGGCCACGTCGGTCACCGCGGCGGCGGCGATGCGGATGATGGGCACTGCCACTAGCGCCCCGGATCCCTCGCCCAACCGCAGGTCGAGCCGCATCAGCGGGTCGAGCCCCAGCGTCTCCAGCGCCCGCTGGTGGCCGGGCTCGGCCGAGCAGTGACCGGCGAGGCAGTGGTCGAGGCTGCCGGGTCGTGCCACTGCCAGTGGAGCGACCGCGGCGGTGGCAATGAACCCGTCGAGCACCACCGGCAGCCGCCGCCGGCGGGCCGCGGCTACCGCTCCCGCCATGGCAGCCAGCTCCCGGCCGCCCAGGAGCCTCAATGCCTCCAGCGGCTGGACCGTCCCCACCCGGTCCAGCGCGGCCTGGACGACGTCGCACTTGCGGGTCAGCGCCGCGCCGACCACGCCGGTTCCGGGACCGACCCAGTCGGCGGCCTCCCCGCCCAGTACGGCGGCCGCCACCGCAGCGGCCGCGGTGGTGTTGCCGATCCCGATCTCGCCCACCACCAGCAGATCGGCGTCGGCCCTCTCGACGGCAGCCGCGCCTGCTGTCACGGCCGCATCGAACTCGTCGCGGCTCATGGCGTCGGTGACGCGGACGTTGCCGGTGGGGTTACCCACCCCCACGTCGACGAGTTCCAGGGTCGCGCTGGCCTGGCGAGCGAGCACGGCGATCGTGGCCACGCCGCTGCGGATGGCGTCGGCCATGGCCGCGGTCACCTCCGCGGGGTAAGCGCTCACCCCATCGGTGGCCACGCCGTGGTCGGCCGCGAATACCACCACATGGGGTCGCTCCACCCGCGGCGTCGCAGTGCCCTGCCATCCGGCCAGCCAAGCGGCGACCGCGTCGAGACGGGCGAAGGCGCCGGCCGGACGAAGCACGGTGGCAGCCCGGGCCGCCACCTGGTCCCGCGCCGAGCGGTCCGGGCCGGGAAGGTCCGCGAGCAGCCCGGCAAGAACGCCGGATTCCGCCGTCACAGACGTGTCCGCGCCCGAACTGGCAGCGGTGAGTGCCGGATTCGGGCCTGAGCGCTGCCAATTCGGCCAAGCACAAAGCCTTCAGGCGAGAACTGGCAGCAGAATGCACGCATAGCGAGCACAACGCTGCCAATTCGTTGGACCGGGACCAGCGTCCTCACTCGCCCGGCCTTCGGCCTCGCAGTCCGACGGCCGGATCGACCAGCGGTAGCAACCGGCCGGCTACCACCAGGTAGGCGGCGTCCGCAGCGCGCACCAACGCCTGGTTGACGGAGCCGAGCAGGTCCCGGAAGTCCCGTCCCAGCGGCGTGGCCGGCACCACACCCGAGCCGACCTCGTTGGTTACGACCAACCCTTGGCCGGGACGCTCGGCCAGCAGGAGCGCCAGCCGGACCGCCTCTTCCACGATGTCGGCGTCGGGTGGACGAGGCTCGGTCAGCATCCGGTTGGTGGTCCAGATGGCCAGGCAGTCGACAATGATCGTGTCGGCCGGGTCGGCCGCCTCCAGGGCGCCCGCGAGGTCGTGGGGCGCCTCCACGGTGGTCCAGTGGTCCGGCCTGCAGGATCGGTGCCGGGCGATGCGCGAGGCCATCTCGGCGTCGCGCGGCTCAGCGGTGGCGATGAACGTCACAGGCGCGCCCGAGGCCCCGGCGGCCGCGACCGCCGCGGCCGACTTGCCCGACCGGGCCCCGCCGGTGAGCACTGTCAGGGTCAACGGTCCACGCCCGCACCGACGACTCGGGCGGCCGGCCGCATCAGTAATCGATGCCCTTCTTGGCCAGGATCCCGGCGTCGTAGGCGTGCTTGGTCTTGACCATCTCGGTGGCGGTGTCGGCCAGTTCCATCATCCAAGCCGGCGCGTCCCGGCCGGTCAGCACCAGCGACACCTGTTCGGGACGGTTGCGGAACGTGGCCTCCACCTCGGCGGCGTCGATCCAGCCCCAGTTCAGCGGGTAGGTGATCTCGTCGAACACCACCAGCCGGTGCTCGCTCGCCTCCACCACCGCCCTGCCGTGCCGCCATGCCTCCCGGGCCTCGGCCTCGTCGCGGGTCAGGTCGTCGCTGTCCCAGGTGAAGCCCTCCCCCAGCGACCAGAAGTCGACGCCGAGCGGCTCGGCCATCAACTGCTCGCCGGTCACCCAGTCGTCCGACTTGAGGAACTGCACCACCGCCACCGGCCAGCCCCGGGCCCTGGCCCGCATCACCGTGCCGAACGCGGCCGAGGACTTGCCCTTGCCGTCGCCGGTGTTGACCACCACCAGGCTCCTGGCAGTGCGCATCCCGCCGGGGCGGGGATCCTCAGTGGGCGGGGAGTCGGCGGCAGTCATGGTTGGTCTCCATTCTGGGCGCTTGCAGCGGTGGTGGGAACGATCACGGGACCCTCGGGGTCGTCGACGATGCGCACGCTGGCCCCGAAGTGCTCGGCGATGTTCTGCACCGTGAGCACGTCGGCCGGTGGCCCGGTCTCAGCGACACGCCCTCGGGCGAGTATGGCTATGCGGTCGCCGTAGCGGGCCGCCAGCGTCAGGTCGTGGAGGGTCGCGATGACGGTGAGGCCGCGCTCGCGTCTCAGAGCGTCGATCAGCTCGAGCACATCCTGCTGATGACCCAGGTCGAGGGCGGTGGTGGGCTCGTCGAGAAGCAGGACATCGGCCTGTTGGGCCAAGGCCCGGGCCATCACGGCCCGCTGGCGCTCGCCGCCCGACAGCGACTGCACGGTGCGCTCGCCGAAACCGCCTAGATCGAGGCGTGAGAGGACCCCGGCCGCGATTCTTCGGTCGTTGGCGGTCTCAGCCGCGAAGACGCCCCGATGGGGGGTGCGCCCCAACAGCACGTAGTCGGCGACCAGCATCCCCGGCGGGATCACCGGTGTCTGCGGGACGTAAGCGACCTTGCGAGCCCGGGCCGAGCGGCGACGGTCGCTGAGCCCGTCTATGGCGATCTCCCCGTCGAAGGCCACCAAGCCGAGCAATGCTCGCAGCAGGGTGGTCTTGCCGGCACCGTTGGGGCCGATGATGTTCACCCACTCCCCCGTCGACGCGGCCAGGTCGACGCCACGCAGCACATGCGTGCCGTCGAGGGTGACGTCCAGATCCTGCACGCGGACCGCGGGGGTCACCAGATCTCCCTGCGACTGGTGCGCAGCACCAGCACGAAGAAGGGGGCACCCAGGAAGGCGGTCACCACGCCGATGGGCAGCTCGGCCGGCGCCAGCGCGGTGCGGGCCGCCAGATCGGCAAGCACCATGAACGCTCCCCCGAACAGCACCGACAGTGGCAGCACGAGCCGGTTGCTGGAGCCGAACGCCAACCGCACGGTGTGGGGCACGATGATGCCGACGAAGCCGATGAGCCCGCTCACCGACACCGCCGCGGCCGCGCCGAGCGACGCGGCCAGCACCACGACCAGGCGGATCCGTCGGGGCTCCAGGCCCAGAGCGGCGGCCTCCTCGTCGCCGACGGCCAGCACGTCGAGGGCTCGGCGGTAGCGCAGCACCACGGCCACGGTCACCACGAAGTAGGGCAGCATCAGCGCGGGCTCGGACCATCCCGATGTGGCGATCCGGCCCAGGATCCAGGCGAAGATCTGGCGGAACGCGTCGCTGTTGGCCTGCAGCACGTACGTCTGGCAGGCGGTGAGGAAGCTGGCGACCGCGATGCCGGCCAGGATCAGCGACGCGGTGGAGCGTCCCCCGAGATGACCGGCCACGTACGACACCGTCACCGAGATGAGCGCTCCCGCGAAGGCGGCCAGCGGCACCGCATCGAACACGCCGGCCCCGTCGCCCAGGTTGCTGGTGATGGCGATGGTGGCTCCGAGACCGGCGCCGGCCGCGATACCGAGCAGGTACGGGTCGGCCAGCGGGTTGCGGAACGCGCCCTGGTAGGTGGCGCCGCTGACGGACAGGGTGGCCCCCACCAGCAGGCCGAGGGCCACCCGGGGCAGCCGGATCTGCTCCACGATGGCGGCGTGGGCGTCGCTCAGTCCGGAGTCGATCGTCAACCCCGGCAGGCCGTCGAGCAGTTGCAGCGCCACCCGGTGCGCAGCGATGTCCACCGGGCCGATGGTCAGCCCGGCGACCACGGCGACGGCGGCCGCGGCTAGACCGGCCGCCAGCGAACGCGGCCGGAGGCCCGATGCCTCCAGGACCACGTGCGGTCCGCCGTTCGGCTGCGAGTCGCTCACGTCTAGCCAGTCGCGCTGATCGACACCAGGAGGTCGGAGATGGCCGCGACGAAGTCGACCAGCCGGGGACCCCAACGCGACGCGGTGTCATCGTTGAGCTCGACGATCCGGCCGTCCTGAACCGCGGTCAGTTGGTCCCAGCCGGGGCGGGCCGCAATGGTCTGGGCGTTCTGGCCGCAACACAGGGTGTCGGCCAGGAAGATCACGTCGGGGTCGGCGTCCACCAGGTACTCGTCACTGAGTTGCGGGTAGCCCCAGGCGCTGCCGTCGGCGTCGGCGGGGTCGGCGACGTTGGTGAGTCCGAACAGGCCGTACACCTGGCCGATGAAGGTGCTGCTGGTGACGGTGTAGAGCGTGTTGTCGAGCTCGTGGTAGTAGGTCAGGCCGGAAGCGTCCGGCGCGGCCGCTATCAACTCGGCGATCTCGGCCCGCATCTCGGCGACCAGCGCGGCTGCGTCGTCGGTACGTCCTGTGGCTTCGCCGAGCTGCTCGATCTGGACGTACACGTCCTCGAAGGCGAACGGGGCGTCGTGGGCCCACACCTCGATGCCGAGAGCCTCGAGGCTGGCGCCGACATCGCGGCTGGTCTGCATCACCACCAGGTCGGGGTCGTAGGAGGCGATGGCCTCGATGTTCGGGTTCCAGCCGTCGAGGTCGGTGACCGGGGCCTCGTCCGGGAAGTACGAGAACTGGTCGACGGCCACCACCCGGTCGCCCGCACCGATGGCGAAGAGCATCTCGGTCCCGGTCGGCGAGATCGACACGATCCGCTGCTCTGCGGACTGCTCGCCGTCCGGTGTGCCGCTGCACGCGGCCGCGAAAAGGGCTGCGGCGAGGAGTGCGAGCACAAGTCTGGCCCACAGGGTGGCTCGCCCGGTTGCGGGGCTGGTCATATGGTTCTCCCTTCTGCTCGAGTTCGGGGCCGAGCAGCGGGAGTGCCACCGCACGAGCCTTCCCTTACCTCGAGGGTCGGTCCGTCGAGCCGGCAGCCAGGCGATCGGACTTGTCTCACCGGCCGTAGCCGGCGAGCATCACCGCTGCGGGACAGTGCCGGGTTCGCACCGGCTTCGCTGCCTGTCGGCGCGCCGCAGCCTAGACGCCGGCGCCGCTCCCATCAATCGTCGGTGGTGTGCGAACGGTCAGCGGCAGACAGGCTCGTAGCGCAGGCCGCGGTCGCCCAGCCGTTCCAGGGCCATGTCTACGCCCTGGACCGTGTTGGAGCGATCACCGCCGCCGTCGTGCATCAGCAAGACCACTCCGGGCCGCGCCCACTGCACGATGTGGTCGGCGATCTCCGCGGCCGTCGGACCGAGCCAGTCCTGCGGGCTGGAGTCCCACATCACCAGCGACAGCCCGTGCGAGGCGGCCCACTCCCTGGTGCGGGCGCCGACCGACCCGTACGGGGGCCGCAAGCACATGGTGGCCAGGTCTCCGAGGATCGCCTGGGTCTGACCGACCGTCTCGTCGAAGGCCGCCCGGGACAGCCCGGCAAGGTCCTCGTGCCTCCAGGTGTGGTTGGCGATGGTGTGTCCCTCGGCCGCGATGCGCTGGATGATGTCGGGATAGGCCTGCGCCAACGAGCCCACCACGAAGAACGTGGCCCTGGCGTCGTGGCGGGCCAGCACGTCGAGCATCTGCGGCGTGTATTCGGGATTGGGACCGTCGTCGAAGGTCAGGTAGAGGACATCGCCGTCGTCGTCGGGCGTGACCGGTCGGGGCACGGTCACCTTCTCCGTAGTAGTCGTGGGCGCAGGCTCGGGCTCCGGCCGCGGCAGAACCTCGACGGTGAGCTCGTAGCCGGATTCCTCGGCGTGCGAGGAGACCACAGTCACCTTCCAGGCCCCGGTGGCCGGCAACTCCGACTCCACGAGCTGGGATCGTTGGGCGGCGGAGGTGACCACCAGGTGGTCCAGGCGGACGTCGAGCCACACGCCCAGGGGTGCTCGCAGTTCAGCGGTGAACGGCTGGCCCTCCGATGCGTACACCGTGTAGGTCTGGCGCTCACGGAAGTCGATGGTCCCGGACTCGGCGGCGCTCACCGCGCCCGGCTCGAAACGGATTGTCACTTCCGGACGTTCGGGGCCCGGCAGCGGCTTCTCCTCGATGGGCTCGCTGTCGATCACCGTCACCAGCGGTGCCGACCCCGACAGGTCGATCTCCAGTGTGGTGTGCCGGGAGATGACGGTGAAGGGCTCATCCTCGGCCCGGTCGAACAGCGACACCTCGATCAGGCCGTCCCGCACCGTGATCGCGTCCATGACGATCCGGTCGCCGACGAAGATGGGGGGCAACGCCATGGCAGCACCGCCATCGTCGAGCACCGGCACGACCAGGTGGAAGACACCCGTCCCCGGCGACTGCTCGATGATGTGGGCGACCACGTCCTCGTCTCCGTCGCCGTCGAGGTCGCCCTGGGCGACGCGGTTCTGGAGCGTGAAGATGCTGGCCGAGGCGCCGCCGGACGACACGGTGGCCCTGCCTCCCTCCAGGCGCACGACCTCGCCGTCGACCTCCACGGTGAGGTGCTCCAGATCCTCCCAGCCGATGGGATCGGACTCCACCGACGTGACGGCGGGCGCGATCTCCACCTCGTCCGGTGGGGACGTGCTGTCGGGAGGGTCGACCTCCATCGGGGTCGTGGTGGTCGACGTGGTGCGCGACACCGTCGGAGCGGTAGTGGCAGCCGCTTCGGGCTCCCCTCCCGACATGGCCGGATCGCGGCCCGAGGAAGGCTCGCCGCTGCATCCGGAAGCCACCAGAAGCAGCCCCAAGCCGATGGCGAGAGCCCTAGGCGACACGCCGCAACACCCGCAGCGAGCCGACCACCGCCTGATCCTCGAAGCACCCGTCGGACAGGGCCCGGCACCAGATCTCATACGGCGGCCGTCCGCCGTCGGCGGGGTTCTCGAACACGTCGTGTATGGCCAGGAGCCCTCCGGGCCTTACATGGGGCGTCCAGCCCTCGTAGTCCCGGTGAGCGGGCGCGGCGCCGTGCCCTCCGTCGATGAACACCATGGACAGTGGAGTGGCCCACAGCGATGCCACCGTCGGCGAGTCGCCCACCACCGCGACGATGGTTCCCTCCAGACCGGCGTCGGAGATGGTGCGGCGGAAGAACGGCAGCGTGTCGATCACGCCCAGATCGGGGTCGACCACCTCCGGGTCGTGATGCTCCCAGCCGGGTTGGTTCTCCTCGGAGCCGCGGTGGTGGTCGACGCAGAAGAGCACCCGTCCGGCTTGCTGCGCGGCCGCGCCCAGATACACCGCTGACTTGCCGCAGTAACTGCCCACCTCCAGCAGCGGCCCGTTGACTTCGAGCGACGCGGCGGCCCTGTAGAGGGCCAGTCCCTCGTCGGCCGGCATGAAGCCGCGTGCTGCCTCAGCCGCGAGCCGGAGCCGATCTTCCATCATCGCCGGCTCGGGGCCACAGCACCCGGTCGAGGAACACGTACTTGGCCACCCACACGCTGCCGTAGGCAACGAGGTTGCCGGCCACGACGAGCAACGTGCGCTGGGTGAATTGCTCGATGACCGCCACCGCCAGCGACGACAGCGCCAGGCCGACCAGCGCCATCACCCAGAAGGTGAGCACCTCGCCGCCCAGCCGGTGTGGACCGCTGCGCTGCCACACCCATGCCCTGCTCAGGAGGTATGCGGGCGCCGTGCCGACCATCCAGGCTGCGAGGTTGGCCCCGACCGCTGGCCACCCCAGCACGCCGTGGCAGATCGCCAGCACACCGACCCCGACCGTCACGTTCACGACCGACACGCCGCAGTAGCGCAGGGCCTTCAGCCCGTGCTCGACTCGTAGCCTCTGAAGGGCGGAGGCCGGCGTGGTGGTCACGACCGCAGGCTATTGCCCACAACCGGGGCATGATGGGCTGATGCAGACGGCGCTGGACAATGTGGTGGCCCTCCTCGACCTCGAAGCCATCGAGGTCAACATCTTCCGGGGCCTCTCCCCCGACGACGATCGCCAGCGGATCTTCGGCGGCCAGGTGGCCGGCCAGGCGCTGGTGGCCGCGGCACGGACCGTGGACGAGGGTTCGGTGCACTCGCTCCACGCCTACTTCCTGCGGGCCGGCGACCCCAGAGCCCCGGTGCTCTACGACGTGGACCGCATCCGCGACGGCCGGTCGTTCACCACCCGGCGGGTGGTCGCCATCCAGCACGGCAGAGCGATATTCCAGCTGGCGGCGTCATTCCACATCGCCGAGGACGGATACGAGCACGCCGACCCGATGCCGGAGGTGCCCGACCCGGAGTCCCTGCAGCCTCGTACCAAGAGGATCAAGGCCGCCGATCCGGACCGGGCTCGACCCGACCGCCTGCAGGCACTGGACATCCGCTATGTGACCACCAGCCCGCTCGATCGCAGCGGTCCGCTGCCGCCCAGGCAGATGGTGTGGATGCGGGCCAACGGCACCCTCGGCGACGACCCGGTGCTGCACGCCTGCCTACTCACCTACGCCAGCGACCTGACCCTGCTCGACACTGCGCTGGCGCCCCACGGCACCAGCGCGGCCAACCCGCAGGTCATGCTGGCCAGCCTCGACCACGCCATGTGGTTCCACGGCCCGTTCCGAGCCGACGAGTGGCTCCTGTACGACCAGCACACCCCGGCCGCGAGCGGCGCGCGGGGGCTGGCCACTGGCAGGGTGTTCACCCGCGACGGCCGGCTGGTGGCATCAGTGGTGCAGGAAGGCTTGATCCGGCGGATCAAGTAGGTGCCGCGTGCCGACGTAGCCTTTAGCCATGGCCACCAAGTCGAGGAGCCAGCAGCGACTGGTGCGGCCCTGGACCGGCGAGGGCTCTGGCGAGGACCGGCGGGCCGACCGGCTCGCATCCGAGGAGCCCATGGCCATCGAGTTGGACGACGTGCGGGTGGCCACCACCATGCGCACCCCGGGCAACGACTTCGAGCTGGCCGTGGGCTTCTGCTTCGCCGAGGGCCTGCTGGACGGCCACCGCGTGACGCAGGTCAAGTACTGCGCCAAGGGCTCGGCCGCGGCCACCGACTTCAACGTGGTGTCGGTCTCCACCGGCGGCAAGGCCCCTGCGCCCCGGCCCCGGCTCACCACCACCACGTCGTCGTGCGGTTTCTGCGGCACTAGCGAGATCGACGAGCTCGTCTCCAAGCTCGATGCAGTCATCGGCGAGCCGATGCCGTGGGAGGCGCTGGCCTCCGCTCCCGAACAGCTGCGGCCGGGACAGGAACTGTTCGACGCCACCGGTGCGGTCCACGCCGCGGGCGTGGTCGCACCGAACGGCTCGGTCTCGCTGGTCCGTGAGGACGTGGGCCGCCATAACGCGGTCGACAAGCTCATCGGCCGGCTGTTCCTCGACAGCCGTCTGCCCGCCACCGGGCTGGGCCTGGTGGTCAGCGGCCGGGCCAGCTTCGAGTTGGTGCACAAGGCCTGGGCCGGCGGTTTCCGCGCCTTGGTGGCGGTGAGCGCCCCCACCGCGCTGGCTGCGGCCACGGCTGAGGCGGCCGGCATGCAGCTGGCCGGCTTCGCCCGCAACGGCGCCATGACCGTCTACGTCGACGCCTAACCGTCGGCCGGGGCTTCGTAGACTGCGGTGATGCTGGAATCGGTCGGCGTGGGCCAGGGGCTGGTCGTGGTGCACCTCTTCTGCGCCCGCACGCCCGACACCGACGACGCCGCGGTGCTCAACGCGGTGAAGGACGCCACCGAGACGGGCACCCAGGTGGTGACGGTGGCGGTGCTGGGCCACAAGGCCCAGCTGTGCTTCATGGGCCTTCACGCCGACGCCTGGGCGCTGCGCGACCTGCAGACCGGCCTGGTGCGGGCCGGCCTGGACATCGTGGACAGCTACGTGTCGATCACCGAGCTGTCCGAGTACGCCCTGGGACTGCCGGCGGAGATGGCTGACATGCGCCTGAATCCCAAGCTGCCCCCACCGGACAAGCCGGCCTGGTGCTTCTACCCGATGACCAAGCGGCGCAACGTCGGCCAGAACTGGTACGAGCTCTCCTTCGACGAGCGCAAGGAGCTGATGTACGAGCACGGCGCCTCGGGACGCAAGTTCGCGGGGCGCATCGTGCAGCTGGTGACCGCGTCCACCGGGCTCGACGACTGGGAGTGGGGCGTCACCCTCTTCGGAGAGGACATCGGCGCCCTCAAGGAGACCGTCTACACCATGCGCTACGACCGGGCCTCGGCCGCTTACGCGGAGTTCGGGCCGTTCGTGACCGGCCTGGTGGGACCGGCCGACGAGATCCTCGCCCGTGTCTGAACCCTCCGGACGGCAGCTTCCACCGGTGGGCGAGATCGACATCCTGCGCTGGGCCGAGAGCCTGGCCGGTATAGCCCAGACCGGCCTGGGCTTCACCGAGAGCCGCTACGAGCAGGAGCGCTTCGAGGAGGTGCTGGCAGTGGCCGCCGACATCCGGGCCCACAGTGCGGTCGGGATCGACGCGGACGAGCAGGTGCAGGACTGGCTCGGCGGCGTCGGCTCCGGCATCGCCGGATACGTCACGCCCAAGATCACCGTCGGTGCCATCGTCGGCGATGACGATGGCCGGATACTGCTTGTGCAGCGAGCCGACTCCGGCTGGTGGCTCTATCCCACCGGTTGGTCCGACGTGGGCTACTCGCCGTCGGAGGTCGCCGTCAAGGAGGTCCGCGAGGAGACCGGGATCGACTGCGAGGTAGTCCGCCCCATCGCCATCCTCGACGGGATGCGCCTCGGCTTCCACCGGGTGCCGCTGGTGTCGATCGTGTTCCACTGCCGCAGCCTGGGCGGGGATCTGAAGGCCCACCCGCTGGAGTGCTCAGACGTGGGCTTCTTCGCCGAGGGCGAGCTGCCCGAGCGCACCGCCCGCCCCGAGCTGTGGGCCCCGCACGCCTTCAGCGCCATCCGGGGCGAGCAGGTGGAAGTGCTCTTCGACCATCCCCGCAGTCCGCCTTGGCGGGGCGAGCCCGAAACCTGAGAGAGCGAGCTAGTTCTTCCCGCTCTTGTTCGCTGCGCTCACGGGCCGCTCGGGCCACGGCCTCGCAAGCTCGGCCTCTAGCCGCCTTCGCGTAGGAACTTCTCGACCTCGGCCACCAGCCGGTCGGGGTCGTCGCTGAGGGAGATGTCGTCGCTGTCCTCATCCTGCCCCGCGTCCCAGGCTCTCTCGAGGCGGGCCACATACTCCGCGGTCTCATCGTCCTCGGCCACGATCCTGGTGATCTCCCGCTCGTAGGTCTTGGCCCGCTGCTCCAGATCGAAGGTCGGCACCGGCGCCTTCATCAGGGCACAAACCCGGTTGACCAGCGCCAGCGCAGCCTTGGGGGACGGCGCGGCCGGCATGTACGACGGCACCGCAGACCAGAACGACGCCGTGCGATAGCCGGCGTCGCGGCAGGCCGACGACAGCACGCCCACGATCCCGGTGGGTCCCTCGTAGGTGGACGGCGTGAGGCCGAGCTCGGCTCGAAGCTCCTCGTCGTCGGTGGAGCCGTACACCTCCACGTCGCGGCTGTGGGGCACCTCGGCGAGCAGCGCACCGAGAGTGACTATCCGCTCCACGCCCAGCATCCCGGCCAGAGAGATCAGCTGGTGGGTGAACGTCCGCCATCTCAGTTGCGGCTCCGTGCCGATCAGCACGACCGCGTCCGTGCCCGGGTCGTCCAGATGGGCCACCTGCACCTCGTTCACCGGCCATTTGATGCTCCGCGCTTTGCTCTCGTCCAGGTGAACGGTCGGACGGGCCGCTGTGAAGTCGAAGAAGGGCTCTGGATCTATCTCCGCCACCGGCACGCACCCCCAGCGACCGGCCAGGTGACCGGCCGCGGTGGTGGCCGCGTCGCCGGCGTCGTTCCAGCCCTCGAAGGCCGCGATCAGGGTGGGGCGTTTCAGCTCGGGCCGCGGCCCGGACCACAAGACATGCTCTGGCTCGATTGACACGGGCGACACCATACCGTCGCCGCGGCGGTGCCGATCAGGCCAACTCGGGACGGTCGCGGAAGTGCTCCAGAGCCTCAGGGTTGGCCATCGCCGAGGTGTTTCGCACCGGGCGCCCGCAGATCACGTCCCGCACTGCGGTCTCGGTCATCTTGCCCGATCGGGTCCGGGGTATGTCGTCCACCGCGGCGATCACCGCGGGCACGTGGCGGGGAGACAACTCGGCGCGGATCCGGCTGCGGATCACGTCGCGAAGTTCGTCGGTCAGCTCGTGTCCGGACGACATCCTGACGAACAGCACGATGCGGGTGTCGGCCCCGTACGGCTGACCGACGGCGATGCTCTCGTCGACCTCCGGCATCGTGTCGACCCGGCGGTAGATCTCGGCGGTGCCGATGCGCACCCCGCCGGGATTGAGCGTGGCGTCGGACCGGCCGGAGATCACGAACCCGCCCGACGGGGTCCGCGACGCGAAGTCGCCGTGGTGCCAGACGCCCTCGATGCGCTCGAAGTATGCGGCCCGGTAGCGGGCTTCATCGGGGTCGTCCCAGAAGCGCAACGGCATCGACGGGAACGGGCTGCGGCACACCAGCTCACCCTCCATGCCGGGCGGCAACGTCTCGCCCGAGTCGTCCACCACGTCTATGTCCATGGCCAGGCCGGGACGCTGGATCTCGCCCCGCCGGACCGGCGATGTCGGGTCACCGGCGACCAGGCAGCCGCACAGGTCGGTGCCTCCCGAGATCGACGCCAGGTGCACGTCGGCCTTGACGTTGCCGTACACCCAGTCGAACCCTTCGGCCACCAGTGTCGAGCCGGTCGACGTGATGGTGCGCAGCGACGACAGGTCGTGGGTGGCGGCCGGGCGGATTCCCGCGTTGCGGCAGGCGTCGACGAACTTCGCGGAAGTCCCGAAAAGGGTGATGCCCACCTCGTCGACTAGGTCGAACAGGCGCTCGGGGCCGGGATGGGCGGGCGAGCCGTCGTATAGAACCGCGGCCGCGCCGCACGCCAGGGTCGAGGCGAGCCAGTTCCACATCATCCAGCCCGTGGTCGTGAAGTAGAACACCCGGTCGCCGGGCCGCACGTCGCAGTGCAGCCGGTGCTCGGCCAGGTGCTTGACGAGCAGCCCTCCGGCCCGGTGCACGATGCACTTGGGCGGGCCGGTCGTGCCCGATGAGTACAGCACGTACCAGGGGTGGTCGCAGGGCAGCTCCCGGAACACCGCAGGGGTCGGCCCGGCTCCGAAACCGGCTCCGTAGCCGTCGAGCCAGCCCGGCTCGATCAGCACGGTGCGGCGCAGCGACGGCAGGCCGGCCGCGATGTCGGCCAGGCGCTCCGTGCAGTCGTGGCGGCGGCCGCCGTAGGGGTAGTCGGCGCAGGCGAACAGCACGGTGGGCGAGATCTGGCTGAAACGGTCGAGCACGCCCGTGGTGCCGAAGTCGGGCGATGTGGAGCTGAACACCGCGCCGAGGCCGGCCGCGGCCAGCATCACCGCATAGGCCTCGGGGCGGTTGGGCATCCAGGCCGCCACCCGGTCTCCGGGACCCACGCCCGCGTCGATCAGCAGCTGCTGGACCCGGCCAACCATGTCGTGCAGCTCGGTCCGGGTCAGCTCGATGGCTTCGCCGTCCTCGCTGCGGAAGACGATCGCGGTGTCCGTCGACGGCTCGCCCAGCAGGTTCCGGGCCACGTTGAGCCTGGCGTCGGGCAGGAACCGGGTGCGCCGCATCCGCTCGCCCGGGTCCGGGCACCGGCCCTCATCGGGCGACTCGACGAGGCGTTCGCCCCGGTCGCCCTCGACGCCGCACCAGTCCCACACTGAGGCCCAGAACTCGCCGCTGTGGTGCACCGACCACCGGTGCAGGCTGGCCCAGTCCGGCAGGTCCAGGCCGCGGCGCTCGTGCAGCCAGCCCCTGAAGCTCTCGAGGTTGGAACCGGCTATGCGCTGCGGCGAGGGCGTCCACAAGGGCGCGGCGGGGGCACCCGGACTGCTCACAGCGTGTAGCGGTAGACGTTCGACTCTCGCTTCTCGAAGCCCATGCGGGCGTAGAGGCGGTTGGCCGCCTCCCGCGAGGGCCTGGAAGTGAGGTCGGTGCTGCGGGCACCCAGGCCTCGGGCCACCTCCAGCGCGGCCTCACTGAGGCGCTCGCCCACTCGCTGGCCCCGCAGTGTCTCGTCCACCACAACATCCTCGATGCGGGTACGCACGCCGGTGGGGATGCGGAAGGCGACCAGGGTCAGCGCGCCGACGATGCGGTCCCGCTGCCGGGCCACGAACAGCGTGGTGGCGGGCGAGGACACGATCTCCTCCAGCTCGGCCCGGCCGGGTGGAGGGTTCGACGAAGACAGCTGAGGGATGAGCCGCTGCATCGCCTCCACGAGTTCGTCAGTGACGGCGAGGCACTCGTGGACCTCGATCCCGGGTGCGGGAGCCGCGGTGTCGTCTGAGGGCGCGGTCACAGCAGCGGAGGGTAGACGAAGCGCGCCGCCTCGACGCTGCCTGCGGGCGTCTCGGCGGTCAGGCGCGGTCTCATCGGGGGACGATGCGGGCGACGGTGCCGTTGAGCGACAGCGCGTAGAGCTCGCCGTCGGCGTCCTCGCCGAACGACGCGAGGGAGCCGCCGAACACTTCCGCTCCCAGGTCGCGGAACTCGACTTCGCCCCTGGAGATCTGCAGGGCCCACAGGCGCGACGTGCAGTAGTCGCCGAACACGTAGGCGCCGTAGAGGTCTTCGATGGCGCTGCCCCGGTACACGTACCCGCCGGTGACGCTGCAGCCGTCGTCCTGGCCGTACTCCCACACCGGGTCGGCGTGGTCGGGGGGCTCGTCGCCGGTGAAGCGGTGCAGGCCCTCGCGGAGGCGCCAGCCCAGATTGGCGCCGAGCCCGCCTCCGTTGGCCGCCAGCAGCACAGTCACCTCCTCGTAGGCGTCCTGGCCCACGTCGGCTATCCAGAAATCGCCGGTGGCCCGGTCGAACGAGAAGCGCCACGGGTTGCGCACGCCGGTGAGGAAGATCTCGGGCCGTCCCGTTCCGTCCTGGCTGGCTGCGAAGGGATTGCCGGCCGGCACGGCGTAGGGGTCAGCGGCGTCGGGCGTGGGCTCGATCCTCAGAACGGCCCCCAGCCAGGTGGTGGGGTCCTGGCCGGCATTGAGCGGGTCGCCTCCCGAGCCGCCGTCGCCGAAGGCCACGTAGAGGAACCCGTCGGGCCCGATGGCCAGGTCTCCGCCGTTGTGGTTGCTGAAGGGCTGGGCTTGGAACAGTATCGTCCGCCGACGGCCGCTCAGGCCGGTGCCCTCGCGTTCGAAGGCATCGACCTGGGTGTGGCCCGCGAGGTCGGTGAAGTTCGCGTAGAGCCATCGGTCGGTCACCGCTATGCCGAGCAGGCCCTGCTCGCCGGTGGCTTCGGTCTCGGCGGCGATGTCCAGGATCGTCTCCACCACCGCGCCCCGCTCCAGGTCGACCCGCGACACGCGGCCTGCCCGCTCCGCGATCCACACAAGGTCGTCGCCGGGGGCCACCGCCATGTCGATCGGCTCGTCGAGGGTCAGCACGGTCTGAAGGGCTACCTCGGCCTCAAACATGTTGCCGTCGGGCCGGGTCGTGGTCGGCGCCGGATCGGGGGCCGCCGGATCGGGCGCGTCGGCGCCAGTCCCGGGAGCGGGTTCCTCGCGCGGGAGCGCCTCGGGCTGGGACTCCATGAGATCACCCGCCGCTGCCTCCGCGGGCTCCGTCGCCCCGGTTGCGGACTCCCCAGTCGGCGGTTCGGTGGTTCGGGCCGAATCGACCGATGTCACCGTCGGAACGGTGGGTCTCGGTACCGACAGCTCGTCGTCAGCGGCACACGCGGCGCCGACGGTCGATACGGCCACCACCGCGACAACCGTCAACAGGCGCCGCATCCGGCCGCCCACCCGTGAGGTCCTCAGCGGCCTACTGGGAAAGTTCGGCCCGAACGTGGTGGATGAGGTCGGCCTCGCCGACGGCAGCCATCCAAAGCTCCGAGATCAGCGTCGAGCCGGCTACTTCCAGCCGCCGCCGCACGGCCGTCACCGACTTGGCCGTGGACGTGAGGCCGACTTCGGCGGACTCCAGTTCGACGACTAGGCCGTCGGACGTCTTGGTCACGGAGCCCACATCGACTTCGACGACTCCTGACGGCTGCGCCACCGTGAGCTCTACGGCGCCGTCGGGCAGCGCCCGCAGGTACCCGGCCTCGCCGTGCAGCGGCTCGCCGGTGGACGGGTCGCGGCTGCGCTGGACCATGGACAGGAACGGCTTGCCGACATGGCCGAAGACCAGCTCCTCGGTGTAGTCGAAGTCGTCGATGGTCGGGTAGCTCCCTCGACCTCGGCCCTGCCAGGTCCCGAGCAGGGGCGACAGGGACTCGCACATCGGATGCAGATCAGCCATGCCCGCAAGCTACCCGGGCGCGCAACAGCCCGGCTCCGAGGGGGCGGGCCGGGCTGTTGTCTGGGGGAGGATGTTGGGGACTAGAAGTCCATGTCGGGCATACCGCCGCCCGCGGGCGACTCCTCGGGCGACTCGGCGATGACGGCCTCGGTGGTGAGGAACAGCCCGGCGATCGAGCCGGCGTTCTGAAGGGCCGAGCGGGTGACCTTGGCCGCGTCGATGATCCCGGCCGCGATCAGGTCCTCGTACTCGCCGGTGGCCGCGTTGAGGCCGTCGGCGCCGCTCAAGCCCCGGACCCGCTCGACGACCACGCCGCCCTCGAGTCCGGCGTTCACCGCGATCTGGCTCAACGGCGCCACCAGCGCCTTGGACACGATCCGGGCCCCGGTCTTCTCGTCGGGGTCGCTGAGACCGTCGATGGCGCCGTCGACGGCGTCCACGGCCCTCAGCAGCGTCACGCCGCCTCCGGCCACGACACCTTCCTCGATGGCGGCCTTGGTGGTGCTGACCGCGTCCTCGATGCGGTGCTTCTTCTCCTTGAGCTCCACTTCGGTGGCTGCCCCGACCTTGAGCACGGCCACGCCGCCGGACAGCTTGGCCAGGCGCTCCTGGAGCTTCTCGCGGTCGTAGTCGGAGTCGGTGTTGTCGATCTCACCCTTGATCTGGTTGATGCGGCCGGCAACGTCGGAGGCGTCGCCCGCTCCCTCGACGATGGTGGTCTCGTCCTTGGTGACGATCACCTTGCGGGCCGAGCCGAGCATGTCGACGCCCACGCTGTCGAGCTTGAGGCCGACCTCCTCGCTGATGACCTGGCCGCCGGTGAGGATGGCCATGTCCTGGAGCATCGCCTTGCGGCGGTCGCCGAAGCCGGGGGCCTTGACCGCCGTCGACGTGAACGTGCCCCTGATCTTGTTGACCACCAGCGTGGCCAGGGCTTCGCCCTCCACGTCCTCGGCGATGATCAGCAGCGGCTTGCCGCCCTGCATGACCTTCTCGAGCACGGGGACGAGGTCGCGCACGTTCGAGATCTTCGATCCGACCAGCAGGAGGTACGGGCTGTCGAGCACGGTCTCCATGCGCTCGGGGTCGGTGACGAAGTACGGCGAGATGTAGCCCTTGTCGAAGCGCATGCCCTCGACGGTCTCCATCTCCAGGCCGAAGGTCTGGCCCTCCTCGACGGTGATCACGCCGTCCTTGCCGACCTTGTCGATGGCGTCGGAGATGGTCGAGCCGATCTCGCCGTCGGCGGCCGAGATGGCGGCCACGTTGGCGATCTGGGCCTTGTCGGAGGACACGTCGTGGCTGTTGTCCTGGATCGACTCCACCGCGGCGTCGACCGCGGCCTCAATGCCCCGCTTGAGCGACATCGGGTTGGCGCCAGCGGCCACGTTGCGCAGACCTTCGCGCACCATCGACCACGCCAGCACGGTGGCGGTGGTGGTGCCGTCGCCAGCGACGTCGTCGGTCTTCTTGGCGACCTCCTTGACCAGCTCGGCGCCGATCTTCTCGTAGGGGTCCTCCAGCTCGATCTCCTTGGCGATCGACACGCCGTCGTTGGTGATGGTGGGGGCGCCCCATTTCTTGTCGAGCACGACGTTGCGGCCCTTGGGGCCCAGCGTGACCCGCACCGCGTCGGCGAGCTGGTTCATGCCCCTTTCGAGCGCACGGCGAGCCTTCTCGTCGAACTGGATCGTCTTGGCCATTTGAACCTCCGGAACGGCCCTGCGCAGGGCCGGATGTCTCTTGGTTGCCTGGGTTGGCACTCTCGTGCCACGAGTGCCAAGTCAACCGGCGCCAACCCGCGATGACAACCCGCCGGAGCGCGAATGTGGCCGCCCCGAAGCGGGTATAAGGGGCGGTGGTGCGTCAGCCGCGGCCGCCCGCGACCGCGGGCACGATGCTCACGGTGGCGCCGTCGTCGACCGCGGTGCCGAGCCCGTCGAGGAAACGGACGTCATCGTCGCTGACGAACACGTTGACGAAGCGGCGCAGCTCGCCCGCCTCGTCGAGGATGCGGTCGCGGAAGCCCGGATGCGAGGACTCCAGCGAGTCGAGCACCTCGGCGAGGGTCGACCCGTCGACAGCAACCTCCGACGCGCCGGCAGTGAGAACTCTCAGGGTTGTGGGCACTCGGACGGTGACGGCCATGGCGTTCCTCGCTGGGCTCGCTGACGGGCTGACGGGACCGGGCCATGGTATAGGCGCAGCGGTAGGATCGGCCCGTGGGATCACCCATGGAGAAGGAGACGGGTCGAGCCGTGGAGAGGCTGGGCCGCCTGCCTTGGCCGGCCCAACTCATCGTGGGAGCGCTGACCGTGGTCGGGGCAGTCACCGTGGTGCAGTGGATCGTGAGCATCTTCGCCTGGCTGGTCACGCTGCTGGCGATCCTGGTGGTGTTGATCGGCCTGGTCTTCCTGGTCCTGACCGGGAGGCTGCGCCGCAAGGAGGACTAGTAGCCGAGCGCCTCCGCTACTGCCTCCCGTACGCATCCGCAGGGATCGTCGTGAGCCCGCTCGGCGCCGAACAGCGCGGTCAGGTCGAGGATCTCCAGGCCGTCGGGCCTCGGCGCCTCGGGATCCGAGTCGCCGACCACGGCCAGCGCCCGGGTGCCTGACTCGGCCGCAAGCTCAGCCACACCCCCGACCACCTTGCCCTGCAACGACGTGGCGTCGTAGCGACCCTCGCCGGTTACGACCACGTCGGCGTTCAGGATCCGCTCCCCCAAGCCGATCTCGTCGGCGACCACCTCGAAGCCGTTGACCAGGCTGGCACCCCGGGCCGCGAGGCCTCCGGCCAGGCCACCGGCCGCGCCGGCGCCGGTCAAGGCGGTGACGTCCACTGCGAAGTCTCGCTCATAGATCTGCGCCAGGCGCCTGAGTCGCCGGGTCAGCAGCTCGACCTGGGCGGGCGAGGCTCCCTTCTGGGGACCGTAGACAGCGGCGGCGTCCAGGAAGGCCGTGCGCACGTCGCAGGCCACGATCATCTCTACCCCCGACATCCGAGCCGGGGACGGCAGGGCCTCCAGCGCACCAAGACCGCCGTCGGTGGTGGCCGAGCCGCCCACCGCCACCAGCACCCGCTGCGCCCCGGCTTCGACCGCCTCGGCGATCAACTCGCCTGTGCCCGCCGTAGTGGCGTTGACCGGATCGTTGCTAGAGGTACCGCCGGCCACGGCCAGACCCGAGGCCAGGGCCATCTCGATGGCGGCGACGCCGCGGCTGAGCCGCCAGGGTGCGGTGACCGGCTCACCGAGTGGCCCGGTGACCACCGAGGAGCGGTTGGGGCCACCGAGGGCATCGAGGGTTCCCTCGCCCCCGTCGGCCATCGGCGCAAGGTCGCACGACGCCGAGGCCGTGCCGGCGGCCGCGGCTACTGCCTCCGCCACCTCTCCGGCTGAGGCCGTGCCGCGGAACTTGTCGGGTGCAGCCAGGACGCGCACAACCGACATTCTCGCGGCATCGCCGCAAGAGGCGCGGTCAGCTAACTCGAATTATCCGGATTCGGCGGGCGGATCCGGATCGAGGATCACGTTGTCGGTGCCGACCACCGCGAAGATGTTGAACTCCTCCAAGTCCGCCGGCGACTCCGGATTCCTGATCAGGGTCATGATCGTTCCCGGAGCGGGCGTGATGATGTCGGGGGGCGCTCCGAGCACCGATGCGACTGACTTGGCGTCGTCGCCGTATCCCGGCCGGTAGTAGATGACCGAGGCTTCGACCCGGTCCTGCTGGGTGTTCTTGGCTGCGGTCACGAACCCCGTGGCGTTGAGGGTGTCGGCCGTCCGTCCGGCCCGTCCCCGCACACCGGTGCCGTTCATTACGGCCACCTTGACCTCACCGGGGGGGTGAGTGATCACCGGGGGAGCCGTCGTCGTCGTGGTGGTGGTCGTGGTGGTGGACGTCGTGCCGTTGGTCTCGGTCTCTTCGGGGTCGCCGTTGGTCGACTCTTCCGTCGTGGAGTTGGGAGAAGCCTCGGTGCTGTCGTCGGAGTCGTCGAAGCCTCGCGCCAGCAAGAACGCGCCCAGCGCAACCGCCACGATCACAAGCACGATGGCCCGCCCCGCCGAGCCGCCTCCCGAAGATTGAGCGTGCTGGGGAGTCATGGCCCGAACCTTAGCCGGTGATGCTCGTTTAGTCTCGCACCGCGTCCGGCCTGAGCCCGGAATCCTGGCCGGCCGAGGCGGGGGCCTCACCGCCGACGGATCGGGAGGCGAAGCGGGCCGCTAGCCGGCCGGCCCCGGTTCCGCTGCGGACCGCCCCCTCCATGGTGGCCGGCCAGCCGGTGTCGGTCCAAGCGCCGGCCAGATACACGCCGGGAAGGCCGGATTCGGCGCCGGCTCGCAGCGAGTCCGTGCCCGGCACGCCGAGGAACGTGGCCGAGTTCTCGCGGGTGACGATCGACTCGGTGACAGTGGCTTCCGAGGCTGCCGGCAGGAGCCGGGCGAGCTCCGCGGTGAAGTGCGACACCAGGTCGGCGGAGGCCATGCCGATGTAGGACTCCGCGGCCGAGAGGGACACGGCCAGGCATTGGCGGCCGTCGTCGAGCCCGGCGCCGGCGGTGCGGTCGAACACGTACTGGGCGTCGCTGCCGACGGTGGCGAAGAAGTCCAGGTCGGTCACCGGGCGGTCGTACACCAGATGGACGTTGACGATCGGGGAGGTGCCCAGCTCGACGAGCCGGTCCTGCGCCGCGACGGTGCCGGACGGCAGCAGCGCGGCCACCGCGTCGTGGGGCACGGCCACCACCACCGAGTCGGCCTCGATGACCTGCTCGTCGGTCTGCACCTCCAAGCCTGCGCCGCCGGGGCGCACCGCCTTCACCGGGACACGCGAGCGGACCTCTCCTCCGGCGGCCTCCAGGGCCCGGCGGGCGGCGTCGCCGTGCAGGGCCGACAGGGGCACCCGGGCCCAGCCGATATCGGCCGCGCCGGCCTCGGTGAGCAGCCCGGTCACGAACACCTTGGCGGCCAGCTTGAGGGAGGCGTCGGCTGCGCCGGCGTTGACCGTCGGCAGCACGATCAGGTCCCAGAACGTCTCGATGGCGGTCGTGTCCTGGCCTCGGGCTCTCAGCCATTCGCCGAAGGTCATGTCGTCGAGGGCCGGATCGTCGGGGTCGAGCCGTCTGAGCGCCAGCCCGGCCCGCAGCACCGCCAGTCTCTGGCGCAGGCTCAGATGCGGGTAGGACAGCAGCGCGGGCGCCAGGTGCAGCGGGGCCGGGCCGGGTGTGCGCCTGATCGACCCGACCGGTCCGCCCGGCGCCATCACGGGGACGTCGAGCCGGCTCTGCAGCGACGCTCCGCCGGCTGAGCCGATCCGCTCCAGGAACGCCCGGTAGGCGGTGCAGCAGCGCATGAACACGTGCTGGCCGTTGTCGAACCAGATGCCGTTGCGCTCGAACGACCAGGTGGCACCGCCCAGGCGGGGGCGGCGCTCGAGCAGGGTGACGGCTGCGCCCCGGTCGGCCGCTTCCACCGCGGCCGACAATCCGGCCAGACCGCCGCCGACCACCACCACCCGGGGCCGGTTGCTCGAAGCCGCAGGGCTCACGTCGGGCGCACCGCCCGCGCCGGCCGCGGGCCTGATGTCACGGCCGCAACCCGGACAGGCTGCGGGCCGCCACCAGGGCCTTCTCGGTGGTGGGGAGGCTCACCCGGCCGTTCAGCGGGGACGCGGGCTGGGCCAGGATGCGGCCCAGCAGCCGCCGGTAGATCCCGGCCATGGCCGCGGTGCACGCCCGGCTGCGGTAGTCGAGATGGTCCAGCAGCACCAGGCCTCGCTCGAACCATGTCACCGCCTGGCCGGCCACGAACTGCACCAGCGTGGCCGCGCTGTCGGGCGGGTCCCACCGGCCCGGCGCGATCCCGAAGCGGACCCGCTCCTGTTCTGGCAGGTAGATGCGCCCCATGCGGTGGTCCTCGACGATGTCCCGCAGCATGTTGGTGAGCTGCAGGGCCACGCCCAGGTCGTCGGCCAGTTCCTCGACGGGCCGGTCCTGTCCGGTCGGCGCGGCGTTGCTGCCGGTCGGGCCGGCGGCGACGGCGCGAGCGGGCTTGGTGCCGAACACGCCCAGCGACAGGCGGCCCACCGAGCCGGCCACCAGCCGGCAGTAGCGCACGGTGTCGTCCATGGTGGCGTAGGTCTCGCCCCGCACGTCGAACTCGCAGCCCTCGACGATCTCGTGCAGCGCGGCCACGGGGATCGGGTAGTGGGCCGCGGCGTGGCCCACGCCCACCAGCACGGGGTCGGCGGGATCGGCGATCTCGCCCGCCTCCAGGGCCGCGATGGCGTTGTGGAGGTCGCCGAGCGCGGCGAGCTTGCGGTCCTGGGGCCAGTCGCCGTCGCCCACGTCGTCGATGCGGCGGGCCAGGGCGTACAGGGCGGCCATCGCCCGGCGTTTGGGCGGAGGCAGCAGGCGGATCCCGTAGGCGAAGTTGCGGGCCTCCGACCAGGTGATCTCCTCGCAGCGGCGGTAGGCCGCCTCGGCACCGATCACGGGCTGCCCGTCCCCCGCCGGAGCGCACCGGCCAGGTAGACGCGGACGAGGCGGCCCAGCACCCGTGCGGCGCCGGCCTTGCGGGTGCGGCTCAGTACCTCGAATCCGGCGGCTTCGAGGGCGTCGAGATTGGCCAGCCCTCCGGCCACGAACCCGGCCACGGCCAGGCGGGCGGGCCCCCGCAGCGACGCCACCAGTCCCCTGCCGCCCTCCAGCATGGCCCGGGCCCGGCTGGCCTCGTAGGCCACCAGGCCGCGCAGGTCGGCCGATGCCACTGGAGCGCCGAGGTCCTCGGCGTCGACGCCGAAGCGGTCCATGTCATCGGCCGGCAGGTAGACGCGCCCGTTGACCGCGTCCTCGCCCACGTCCTGGAGGTGCTCCAGCACCTGCAGACCGCTGCACACCTGGTCGGAGGCGGCCAGGCGGTCGGGGGTGGCCGCCTCGAACACGGCCAGCACGAGGTGCCCGACGGGATTGGCCGACAGCTCGCAGTACTCCATCAACTCGTCGAAGTCGGCGTAGCTGGTCTTGTGCTGGTCGAGCCGGTTGGCGGCCAGCAGACCGTCGAAGGGCCCACGGTCCAGCCCGAACTGCTCCACGGTGGGCGCCAGCCGCACGAAGACCTCGTGGCGGGGGGCGCCGGCGAACAGGTCGTCGAGCTGGGCCTCGACCCAGTCCAGCGCGGCCAGGCGGTCCCCGGGGTACTCATCACCAAGGTTGTCGACGAGCCGTGCGTAGCCGTAGATGGCCCGCAGGTGACCCTGCACCGCTTTGGGCAGCAGCCGCAGCGCCACCGGGAAGTTCTCGGAGGGCGCCCGGGCCATGACCGCGTCGAGCCCCACATGGCGCTCGACCGCTTCGTTCACCGGGCTGAAGCTACCACCCGGCTGCGGCCGACTAGGGGCGCTTGCCTGTTCGGGCGTGCTCCTTCGATCAGATATACACTGGTAAACATAGAAATATCATGAATAAGTTGCAAATATCTGTAAATAGCGCTTAGATCATCGACCATGAAATTCATGTGCTTTGGGTTGGCTGCTCTCGCGATGGTCGTGGCGGGCTGTGGTTCCGCCGGCATCCCCGGCAGTCAGAACCTGCCGAGCGAGTCAGTGACGACCGGCTCCGACCAGCCGGTGCCACGGCTGCTCGCTGCGGCCCAACCAGCCACCGCGGCAGCCGGATCCGCGACCACTGACTCTCCCGCAACTGCAGAAACCCCCACGGCCTCGGCCGCCGCTGTACTCCCGACGGTCGCAGCCACCGAGGCCCCCACGGCCACCGCTGCGCTCCCGACGGCCTCCACGACGGTGCCGCCGGCAGCGGAGGGTTCGGGCCCCGAGCCCGAGGGGGGCCATCCTCCCCATGCGGAAGTGGGGATGATCCCGCGAGACCTCCCCTACTGGGACTACCCGAACTGCGCGCCGGGCCCTCCATGGCCCTTGGACTGCTACCCGCCGTCGGAGTGGGAGGTCCCCCAGGACCTCTCGGACTGCGTGCACAGCGCCTATCCCGACGAGGGAGTGGGCGGTATCTGCGCCGGCCGCCGGGCCGGCGATACCCCGAGATGGACCCGCGACGTGGCCCGCTGGACGAGCTGGTGCTTCGATCAGCCGCGGGGCAACTGCACCTGGCTGCTGCATGAGATGAAGTGGGCGCTGGACTTCCTTGGCGCCCATCCGTGGTGCGTGCTCAACGAGTACCAGGACCGGGCCGACGCCTACGGCGCGGGGGGCCGCGGCACGGGCGTCAAGAACCGCCACGGCTGGCACAACTGCGCCACCGTCATAGACCCGCTCGCCGCGGCCACGCATCCGGGCCGGACCAACGACGCCGGCCTTCTCTTGTCTGGCGAGACGACGCTGGCCGAGCAGTGCCGCATCGTGCTTCCCGCCGGCATCCAACTCGAAGCCCGCGTGCGCCGACGCTCCGAGCAGCCCGAGCGGTTCGGCAGCGACTGCGACGCGTGGGCCGAGTGGGTTCAGACCCGCCCCAGCGCCCAGGACTGGCGCGACTGCGACCGCTCGGCCCGGCTGGCCGAGGAGTGGATGGAACACCACTACGCCACCCCCGAGCGCTACTTCCCCGCGGCCTGCTGAGCAAGAGAGGAGCTGCCCGCCATGTCTGAAACACCGTCACCGCCCCAGCCGCCGCCCCGCAAGTCGACGCCGCGGTGGTGCCTGGCCGTGAGCGCGCTGGGGATCGCTGCTTTGGTGCTGGGCGCGATGATCGCCCATCAGCGCGCCGAGGCCGCTCATGCTCATCCGCAGCCGCCGCCGGGGCACAGCCACGCGCCGACTACCACGAAGCCGCCGATCTGCAGCCCGCCCAACGCGTGCTACACGCCGCCCACCACCACCAGACGGCCCGCGCCCACAACCACCAAACGACCAGTCACAACCACCACCAAACGGCCGATCTGCAGCCCGCCCAACGCGTGCTACACGCCGCCCACCACCACGAGACGGCCCGCGCCCACAACCACCAAACGACCAGTGACGACCACGACGAGACGGCCCGTCACAACCACCACCAGACGGCCCGTCACAACCACCACCAGACCGCCCGTCACAACCACCACCAGACCGCCCGTCACAACCACCACCAGACGGCCCGTCACAACCACCACCAGACCGCCCGTCACAACCACCACCAGACCGCCCGTCACGACCACCACCCAGCCGCCCGCACCCACCACGACCGAGGCCTCCAACGGTGACCCGGGCTGCCAGTCCTGGGCGTGTGACGAGATCAACGCCGGCATCGAGAACGGCTACCTGCCCGACGACTACAACCCCGACGAGGACACCGGCGCCGAGGACCTCCTGGCGATCATCGAGCGCTACGGGAAGCACAACCCGGACTTCGACGCCGACGCCGCCCTCAAGACCCTCCCCGAAGAGGGCAACGCCGACCGCGGGGACATGTTCATCGCGATAGCGATCGGGATCGGCCTCGACGTTGACCCCGAGGCGGACCCGTTCGAGGTGGCCGACGAGTTGGCCGATCTGGGCATCCTGCTGGGCCACGACGGCGACGGCGACGGCGTCACCAACCCCTACAGCCGGCCCGACGCCGATCCTGACTCGACCATGACCAACGCCCAGCTCGCTGCGCTCCTGGACCGCATCCCAACCGACGACGGCGAGCACAACGGCGGGGGCGGAGGGTCCGGCGGGGGCGGAGGCAGCCCGCCCGGCGGGGGCGGCGACGACGAGGAGCCGTGCACGACGGGTCTGGGGCTGACTGCCGGCGACCGCTCACGGTTCACGTCGCAGTTGCGGTGGGTGACGCTGGTAGGAATCGAGCCGCAGGGCGAGCCGGGCAGGCCCTGGCCTCCCCATCCCGATGTGCCGGGCGGCGCAGAGTACTTAGTGGTATCCGGATCGCCGGTGTGGCCGGTGATCGACCCTGATGCCGTGTGGTACGTCCCAAGCGACGACGGCTGCCTGTGGCAGGCCGTGAGCGTGCAGACCCGGCTTACCCAGTTGCTGCCGTGGAGCGCCCGACACCGCCCCATGATCGAGAACGCCGATGAGGCCCGACCCAGCGCCGGCTTCGACGCCTACCTGAGCCGCTGGAACAACCTGAGTGCGGCCCAGCAGGCCCAGGCCGAGCAACACCACCGCAGCAGCGACGTGAACGCGTCGTGCGACATCGCCACGGCTATGGCCGCGGCCGACTCCTACGACCGCTGCCGGTGGGAACTGGCCACGCCAGGGGTGTGGTCCTGGCAGGCGAGCGCCTGCTTCGAGGGAGTGGGAGAAGAAGGCGCCACCTTCCGCCAGTGCGCCACTCTGGACGGAGGCGTCGAGTGGTTCCTGGGGATCTTCGACTACACGTCCGGGATCACGCTGCAGCACAACTCCGGCCCCGGTCCTCCCGCTGTGCCTCGGCATGGGGCACCGGAGAGCTAGGAGGCGCAAGTGGCCGCAACATCAGCCCCCATGTCGGGGCAGGCCCGGCGGTTCACGGCCGCAGCCCTGATCGTCGTCGTGGTGGTTCTCTCGGTATGGCTGTTCGGCCGCGCCGAGCCTCAGCCCACCGTCCGCGTCGTGGCTGCAGCCGAGGACTGGCCCGCAGGGCGCGAACCGGGCGAATTCGTGACTGTGGAGATGCCGGAGGCGTCTGCCGCGCTGTTCGTGACCGCCGATCAGCTCGCCGACCGCGTGCCTGCCGTGGCGGTACCTGCTGGCACGGTGGTGTCCCGGCCCATGCTGACCGACTCCGTCGTGCCGGCCGCCTCAGACCTGTCGGCGACCCTGCTGGCGGTGGCGGTGGATCCGTCGCTCTGGCCCGACCCGGGACCCCGAGCCGGCGACGCCGCCGTGCTGGCCGCGCAACCGGGCGGCTGCGCCACTGCGGTGCTGCCTGTGGTGGTCGCGGGCGACGGCACGGTGGTGGTCGAGGCCCGACCGCAGCTGGCCGCCGTCCTGGGCCCGACGGTGTGGTGGATATGGGAATCGCCTCCGGCGGGCTGGCCCGGCTGCCCGGCACCGGCACAGCAACCGCACGAAGGGAGGTCCGACGATGCTGATGGTCTCAACTGACCACCGACTCGACCCGCAGGCCGCCGGCTGGGTGGTGCGCACGATCATCGAGGGAGTGCGCTCCTCGGCCGCTGACCTCGTCGTGGGCGAGTCACTCTCTGACCGGGCCCTGGCCGCAGCGCCTCACCGGGCCTCGGTCGTGGCGTTGGACGCGTCCGAGAGCGACAGCGTGCAGCGCACCACGGCGGCCGCCGCCGCCGGAGTGGTGTGGGTGACCGCGGGCTCGGGCCGCGGCCTGCGGGACCGGTTGCACCTGAGCACCGGTCCGGCGTCCAAAGTGCCGTTGGCTCTGGTAGTCGTCGCGGACCACGCGGTGGATACCGCCGCGCTGCGGCTGCTGGCCGGCGCCAAGGTAGTGCGTGCGGTGCCGTACGCGCCCGCCCGGCGCTCGGATCGGACACTGCGCCGTCTGTGCCGCTCGCTGGGCTCGTTGGCCGCCGCGCCGCAGCGCATGGACGGCGCCGACCGGGCGGCGCGCCGCGAGTCGGCCGCCGCCGCGGCCGCCGGCCGGTTGCGGGAGCTGCTGGGTGAGGACGGGGTGGAGGAGTTCCAGATCCGGGGCGGCGAGTCGATGGTGGTCGAGTTCTCCAACGGCGAGCGGCAGAGCCGCTCGTCCCCGTTCTCGAGCGACGACGAGATGATCGGGGCGTGCCGGTTCCTGGCCGCCTACGCGGGTGAGCGGCCCCAGCGCTTCGACGAGCTCGACCCGCGCCTCGACACCCGCATCGGCGGTCGGTGGCGCCTTCACGCCGAGGCGTTCGTGTGCACGCCGCCGACGCTGGTGCTCCGCAGCAACCTCGGCGGACAGCGCACGCTCGCCGAGTTGGGCCTGTGCAGCGCCCAGCTGGTCGACGTGCTGGTGGAGGCCATCGCCGGCGACATGCGAGCCAACGTGGTGGTGGCGGCCGCGATGGGAGGCGGCAAGACCACGCTCTGCCAGGCGCTGCTGGCGCAGGTCCCGTCCGAGGAGCGCATCGACACCATCGAGGACACCCCCGAACTGAGGCTGCGCGAGTACGGCATCCATCCCAACGCCTACGAGCGGCTCACCAGGGACGCCAACAACGACGGCGTGGGCAAGCACTCCATGGCCGACCATGTGCGCGACGCCAAGCGGGCCAACAGCTCCAAGCTGGTGGTGGGCGAGGTGAGGGGCGAGGGCACCATGGCCCTGCTCGACGCCATGTCCTCGGGCCTCGACGGATGCCTCGTCACCCTGCACTCCCCGCCCGGCGACGGGGTGCTCGAGAAGCTCACCGCGTACGCCACCTCCGAGGGAGCCGACGAGGGCCTGGCCCGGCGGTCGATCGCCATCGCGGTGCACTTGCTGGTGTGGATGGGCCGCAACCACGCCGGTGAGCGGGTCATCGCGGACGTGACCCAGATCACCGGCACCGACATCGACGGCGCAATCCAGACACGCTGCCTGTGGCGCCTCCAGCCCGGGCAGCGCTGGGCCACACGCGAGGCCTCGCCGGTGGGCCGCATAGCCGATGTCTACCGATCCGCGGGTGTGGAGGTCGATTGCCCCGCCCCGGAGGCAACCCCGTGCCGGCCCACCCTCCAGCTCGTGGGCGGCAGCGCCTCCGGCCTCGACCCGGCCACCACGGAGCGCAACGGAGCACCCCGATGAGCACCTCGGGATGGATCATCTGTGCCGGCGGGTCTCTGGTGCTCGCCATCATGCTATGGCCCGCCGACGGGACCCGCTGGTCGTTGCAGGCCAGGACGGGTCGGCGCCGGCGGGTTCGCGTCCTGGCCGAGTTCCCCGCCGGGGCCGCGGCCGGAGCCGCCATGATCGCCCTGAACCTCGCCGCCGGCCATGCGGCCGCGGCGGCGATAGGCGCGATGGTGTGCACATCGGCGACGAAGGTGCTGGTGTCGTCGAGCCGGCGGGTCGCAACCGCCGAGGGGGTGGCTCGATTCGCGAGCGTGCTGGCCAACCAGGCCGCGGTGGCGGTGACCGCCTCCGACGCCGTCGCCCGGGCCGCGCCGCTCGTGAGCGGACCCGTGGGCGAGGCGGCGGTGGCGATGGCCGCCGACTGCGAGAGCCTCGGAGTGGACATTGCGGCCGAGCGGTTCGCGGCCCGGGTGCCATCGGCGGTGGCCGCCTCCCTGGCCGACCTGATCGCCGTCTCATCCGAGGGCGGCGGGCGCTGGGCGGAGACCGTGACCGTGCTCGAGGCGGAGGCTTCCCAGACCGCGGCGACGGCCCGGTTGTTCCATGGCCGCGTCGCGGTGACCATGCCGACACTGGCCCTCGTGGTGCTGCTCGGAGCCGGGCTCGTTGCCGGGGCCGGACAAGTCGCCACCGACGTCGGGGCGTGGCTGGCCGGCGCCCAGGGAGCCGCGCTGCTGCTGGCCGGAGCGGTCGTGATGGCGGCATTGAGCGCCCGCGTCCTGCTGCCCGCCCGGTCGGCCGCGGGAAGCGGGGGACTGCAATGACACGGCCCCCCGTCCACGTGAGTTTGACGTTGACTCCGCGCATCGCCACGCATTCCACGCCCGGAGGCCGGCGATGATCTGGCTCACGGCCATATCCGGTGCCGGGGCGGCGCTGCGACTGGTGCTCACCGGCCCGCCCCGAATGGACAGCACCGTCGAGCTCGCAGCCGCGGGGTGGCCCCCGGCGAGGCTGCGCGCCGCGTCGGTGTCAGCCACGCCGCTGATCGCGGGCGTGATCGTGGCCGCCGGGTCGCTTCTGGCAGGTTTCCGGACTGGCGCCATGGCGGCGGTAGCCGTGTCGTTGTGGGTGCCGGTGGCCGCAGCGCCGTTGCTGCGCCGGGTCGTGCTGTCGGGCTTTCGGGCCCGCCGCGACGCCGCCCTGCTCGAATGGCTGCGCCGCATCCGCCTGTTCGCGGCGGCGGGCCGACCCATCAACGACGCCGCGGTCGAAGCGGCTGAACGGGTGGAAGCGCCCGCCTTCGCGCCCGTCGCCACCAGCATCAACCTTGCCCTCGCGTCGGGACGCGACCCTCTCGGCGCCGCGTCGGCACATTTCGCCGGGTCCGCGGCCGAGACGCTGGTCGGCACCCTGGCTGCGGCCGAGCGGGGCGGCGCAGCTGCCACCGGCCTGATCGACCGGCTCATAGCCCAGGCCGTGAAGGCCCTCGAGGATCAGCGCCGGGTCCGCATCGAGGCCCTGGGCCGCTCGGTGGCCGGCACCGGCACCCTCATTGCGGTCACCGCCAGCGCGGTCGTGGTTCTGGCGCTGGTGGCCAGTGTCGATATCGGCGTGTGAGCCCTGCTCTCCGCCCTTTCCAAGCGTTACGCAATCCCACGAAGGAGACAAGACTCATGGACTCACCTGTAGCCAAGATGATCATGCTGGCCGCCACGATCGCCATCACGGCCGCGGTGGTGTTCATTAGCTGGCAAGTCGTCGGCAACAACACCCCCGACATAAGCACGAATCCCGACACCGACAAGTCACAGATCAAGCACCAGAAATTGTGCGAGGCCGTCGGAGGAACCTGGACTGCCGGCAACACCCCGCCGTGCGCCTAGCCGTCTCGACCGCAGTCGAGCGGCTGAGCATCCGAAACAGCACCAGCGATGGACACCGCCTTCGCGGCGCTGCGCACAACCACGATGATCTTCGTAGTTGTGGCGATCAGCTTCGGCATCTACCTGCACCAGCTGGCCAGGATCACCGCATCCACCGCAGCAGTGGCCGCG
Organism: Acidimicrobiia bacterium; assembly: GCA_022828135.1. Taxonomy (GTDB): domain Bacteria; phylum Actinomycetota; class Acidimicrobiia; order Acidimicrobiales; family Aldehydirespiratoraceae; genus Aldehydirespirator. The sequence goes on from JAJEJB010000015.1 coordinate 161,048, forward strand.
GCCACCGCCGCCACCCAGGTCCTGGACTACACCGGTTGGGACTGCACCGACACCCATACCGGCTGGGCCGACGCCGAGGAGGCCGCGGCCCGGGCCGCAGCCGTCCGCACCGGAGCCCGCACAGCCGCCACCGCGACCGGCTTCACCCTCACCGCCGAGCCGTCGTGCACGGTGCTGGCCTCTGTCACCGTCGGCGCGGCCGGTGTCCGCAGGTGGCTAGAGGCCACCGCGGTGGCCTGCCGGCCGTCCCGAGCCGCCGCAGCCACCGGCTGGGCGCTAGCGCCGCCGTGCTAGCCGAGCCACGGCACTGGAGGGTCAGCGATATGGATGAGGCAGCAGCGCTGGTAGTGGCGCCGATTGGCTCTCTACGGGTGACGCGGTCGGAGGGGCGGCAGGATGGATGAGGCAGTGGCGCTGGTCGTGGCGGCCCCGGTGGTAGCGCTGTCGCTCTGGGCGCTGGCGTTCGTCGGCGGCTTCTCCAACGGCCAGGCCCGTGCCACTGTCGCGGCCGAGCTAGCCGCCCAGACAGCCTCGCAAGCGACCGGCCCAGAGGCGGCCGACGCCGCCGGGCGTATCGCGCTGGGGGCGACGCTCTCCGCCTGCGCCCGGACCAGTACGGCTATCGCCCACACCGACGCCGGCCAGTCGGCCGCGGTCACCGTCGTCTGCGAAGTGCCTGGTCCGCTGCCCGGCAACCGGGTGTGCTTCACCGGCTACGCCCAGTCCCGGCCGGTCGCGTCGGCGCACGTGCGGGTCGCCTGCCCGGCACCGTAGGGGTCCCGGATGACCGTGCCGGTGCTGATGCTGATGCTGGCCGCGATGGTCTCCGCCATGACCGTCTCGCTGCGCGACCATGCGGCCCACGCTGCGGCCGCCGACCTGGCCGAGATCCGGGCCGAGCACGCCGCAGCCGCGTTCGTGGCCAGCTGCATCACCCACGAGGGATGCGCGCCCCCTGCAACCGAAGGCGTCGCGGCATGCGCCGCAGCCGACTCCGGCATCGTCGTGTCGGCGCATGTGGCGTGGACCCCTGCCCTGTGGAAGGGCCTGACGCCGGCAACCGCGGACCGGGTGGTCGCTTACGACGACGGCCTGGGTACCGGGCTCAAGTCACGCGCCGTCGCAGCCCTCAAACCCTGCTGACCCGAGTGCGCGCACCCGGTCCTCCCCACCCGCCCATTCGACGCCGTCAGACCAACGCCATGCCGCGATTCTGCCGTCTGGCCGCGACGATGTAGGACAGAGGCGTTACTGGGATGATTGCCGCTCGCCGCGGTCGGCTGCGATGGCCGCGTTGAGTCCGAAGATGACCACCATGCCGGCTGCGAACAGCACAGGCTGGTAGATGGGGTCGCCTGCGATCGTCAGCCATATGGCCGCCAACGCTGGCGACGCGTAGAGCAGGCTGTTGACGCGCGTGTCGGCGGTGACGATGTTGCCGGCCCGGTGCATCAGGCGGGCGCAACCCATGATCAGTCCGGACGCTGCCCCGAAGGCCGCCGAGCGGGTGGCGCCCAATCCCCCGAAGGCGAACGTCAGCCCAACCGCTGCCGCGATCGGAACGCTGACCGCCGAGGCGGCGAACGTCGACCACCACAGGGCGACGAGGTACTGCTTGGCGGACACGGCGCCGCGTCCGGCGCGCCGAGCCAGGGCGCTGCGGTCGCCGTAGATGATCCCTGCCGATGGCCGCACGGCGTATGTCGCCGTGGTCAGCACCCCCAGCACCAACCCGACTGCCGTGCTCCGCCATGAACCTCCCTCGAGTTGGCCGGGGGCCGTCTGACTCCAGATGACCGCGGCCACCGCGATCGGCAGTCCGCACATCATGGTGGCGCTGCGGGTCGAGATGCTTCTCCTGCTGCCGCTCCAGCGCGCGATCAGAAGGGACTGGGGCACTACATCCAGGCCGTCCGAGAAGCAGGACAGCACCACGAGCGGCAGCAGGGCCGCCGTGCCGGCATACAGCAGGACATTGGGCGCCGTGATCAGCAGCAGCGCCAGGAGCACGCCCGGACGCGGGCCTGCCATCGCGACGGGAGGCAACGCCACGAGTCGTGCTGGACGCATCGCCTGAAGCGGGCCCACTCCCAGCACGGGCCTGGCCGACGCGGCCAGCGCTCCCAGTAGCAGCGTCGCGCAAGCAGACTCCATGAGAGTGCCGAGTACCAGCACGGAGAAGCCCTCGCCCGCATACCGGATCGGCAGCGGGATCAGCGAGTAGGCGACGGCCGCACCGGCGATGCACGCCGCACCGAGAGCATTCCGGCGACGCGGCAGCATCAGGACGGGGCCGATCTCGACATCTTGGGCCCAGGACGTGTCTCAGCCCTGGGAGGCGTGGCAGCGAACGGATGGCCCGCAAGCATCTGCAGGGCGAAACCCACGGCAGGCTGGGCCGACTCGATGCTGATCCATTGACCCTATCCCAGACCGCCATCCAACGTGCCAGACCAGTGGTTCCAACCCGCTGAGCGGCCTGCCCCAGGTAGCCTCATCGATGTCCAGGACCAACCTGGCCGATTACGCGCCAAGTTTCGTTCCAGCCCGCCCGAGTAGCTCAGTTCGGCAGAGCAGCTGTCTTGTAAACAGCAGGTCGCAGGTTCGACTCCTGTCTCGGGCTCCCAGCAAAACCCCTGTTCAAAGCCTATTTCTATGATGGTCACATGGCTCCGACTCCGAGCCCAGAGGCCGATCTTCTAACGTACAATCTCTAGAACTGATGGAGGTTGTTGACAGTCGGGGTCTTTCGTGAGAGGAAGACCTGATGGACAACAGAGAGCAGCAGCGCAAGATCCGGCAACAATGGGTTCGTGCCTTCCGTGGACCTCGACTACTGGCTCTCGGTGGTTACGGGCAAGGTCCCGCAGCCCGCCGACGACTTCATTGTGATCGCGTTCCCCACAGAAGCCATCCGCGACGAGTACCTCGGTGGCATCTCGGGCCGGGCCGAGTCTGAGGTTCGCAAGATCCTTGCGAACATGCTGGGACACTCGCGCTCGATCCCGGAGTGGGATGCCCTCCAGATCGAGGGCATGAAGGTAATGCGCTCCGCCGGTATGCCTCGGTCAGAAGCGGCCGACGATTCACTCGGTTCTCGGCCTCCGTTCAGCGACTATCAGAGGCGCGTGATCCTGGCCGCTGCCGGCAAGTCCAGCGAGCCAACGTGGCCTGGACTCACGTGGGTTCTTGACCTTCTACCTGGCCACCCCGACCGTGCTCTGGCGGTCGTGACTGCCTTTCTTTACGCCCATCTTGGTGTCCTACCAGACTGGCGGATCACCGGGCTCTGCGATGCGACAGCGATAATCCGATCCCGGTACATCCTCAGTGAGACCGACGCTCACGAGAGCATTCTCGGGACCATCGACTGGCGGGACTTTGAGTTCCTCGTCGCTGCCCTCTACGAGGCGAAGGGCTATGCGGTCGAAGTAACGCCCGAGCAAAAGGATGGGGGACGCGATGTCATCGCCAGACGCACTGGTGCCGACGCTGAGACTCTCTACGTTGCTTGCAGTAGAGGCGCCAGCAAGAAGGACGCCGAGGCCGTGGCCGCCCTCAACGGTCGGCTGGACACGGGCGAGCGGGCGAGTCGCGGGGTCTTCATCAATGTTGCGGGCTTCACCGAGCAGGGCCCCGGTACGGCAGTCGAAGTCGCCAAGGAGATGCCGCGGGTTACCTTGCTTGGGCGAGACGAGCTCCTCCCGCAGATGAACGCGCACCTTGGAGCCGACTGGCCATTTCGAGTTGACAGGATCATCGCGCTAGCTCGTCGCGATCAGGACACGCCGGGAACCACCTCCCCTAGCTGAGATGCCCGGGGACATGGCCGAAGCCGAGGTCCTGGGCGACGATCATCCTCACGCCGGAGCGCCCTCACGGTGGGAGCGCACGCACGGTGTCCGCGAGCTTCATGGCGCTGACCGCTCAAGGTCTACAGCAAGCCTCTTCGACGTTCTCCGTACGTTGAGGCTTATCCGATGCAGGGACGCTAACTCCGGCTTCGGGACACGGGGCGCACCCCTCCGGGGGTCGTGTCTCACGGGGCTCGTACGATGCTCGTGACTTAGGGACAGCTGATGGCAGACAGCAATCGCACTGAGGTGCTGACAGCCTGGCTCATCAGGGCTGGGAGCGATGGAGAGCGCGAGGACTTCGTCCTTGGGCATGGTCTAGCGTTCGGTGGCTGGGACGACCTTCCTGATCTGTCGGGGGTCTCAAGCCGTGGCGAGATGAAAGGCATCCTCCGCCGGCTGCTCCCTGGCCGGAGCAAGATGAGCGTGGCCAACTACTCAGGCCAGCTGTGGGCGCTGCGAGCACATGTGAGTGTCGGCGACCTAGTCGTGCTGCCTCGCAAGAAGACACGTCAGATTGCAATCGGCGTGGTGACCGGGGAGTACTGGTACCGGGACGATCCGGACCCGGACAGGCGTCATGTGGTCTCGGTGGACTGGAGGCGCACCGACGTTCCCTGGGAGGCCGCCCACGAGGATCTCCGGGACTCATTGAGCTCGCCACGAACCATCTGCAAAGTCAAGTGCGACGATGGCGCGCAACGCATTCGCGAGCTGATGACGACGGGCCGAGACCCGGGCACGCTGGATCATTCTGGCGCGGCGACGCCGAATGATCGCATGACGCCGTCAGAGCTTCACACTGAATTCCTGGCTGCGCTGAGCGACCTGGTTGTTGAGCATTCGGATCTTGGAGCCAAGCCGCTCGAACTCCAGATTCAGGGTTCCCTCCCCCTCCGAGCCCGCGTGTACATGTACAACGCGACGCGTCCTCCTGGAGGTCGTCCTGCTGGCGAGTACAAGATCCAGCTCATCGTGCCCAATCACGAGCGAGGACAGCGAGGCAACTTCGATCTCTCGGACGGCCGTACCGTGCTCCTCGTCGGCTACGCGGCGGAAGACGCCGTGTTCGTTCTCTGGGACGCTGGTGCCTACCGAGACTTTGCCTATTCCCGGAATGTGCAGGTCAAGTCCGAGACAATCCTGGCCGCCTTCGCTCGCGGGATCGGACGACAAGAGCGAAGGCTGCGACCGGGGGGAGGGATGATGGTGCGCGAGACGGTCGTAGCAGCGACCGCAGACCATCTCGCCGAGGCGATCGCCCTGCGAGTCGATTTGTCCCGCAAGCGGCTCCTGGGCGAACTGAACTGAAGATGAGCAACCTGCGCGATGTCGTGTTGAAGCTCTCGTACCACAAGGGCGAGGACGACATCGCGGCCGACTTCTACCTGCCGTGCATGCGCCGCTCCCACCGCTACGACCGAGCGGTCGGGTTCTTCAGCAGCAGCGTGTTCGTGCTCGCGTGGCCGAGTCTGCGGGAATTCGCCGCGTCCGGCGGTCGGATGAGGATCGTCTGTTCCCCTGCTCTGTCGAGTGGCGACGTAGACGCGTTGAACGTCGGCTACAGCCGCGCTGGAGTAGAGCAGTTCTCGACTGACGCTCGCGAGGAACTCCACCGACTCCTAGCCTCGCCGGTGCTTCAGAAGCCGGCGAAGGTTTTCGCGAGCCTCGTCGCGGGTGGGGTAATCGATCTCCGCATTGCCTGGATTGAGCCGCAGACCGCTGGTCGTAGCCGAAGGATCTTCCACGACAAGGTCGGGATCTTCTCCGACGTCAACGAGCAGCAGGTGGTGTTCAAGGGATCCATGAACGAGACCTGGCTTGGACTCTCAGCCGACGGCAACCTTGAATCGATCGATGTCTTCGCGTCCTGGCGGAACGAGGAGAACGAGCGACGCGTGGCCGATGAAGTCGAGTACTTCGACAACCTTTGGCGCGATCGGCAGCCAGGCGTGACGGTGACCCCGTTCCCCGACGTCGTCCAGCAAGAGCTGCTGGACATCGCTGAAGACGTGCGCTGGGAGGACCGTGTCGACGAGATCTGTCTGGAGATGGAGACGGCCGCCAATGACTCCGCAAATCACAGGCTGGGCACCCGGGCTCCCCGCCCTCACCAAGTAGCGGCGCTCGAAGCCTGGGAACAGCGTGGCCGGCGAGGCATCCTCGAGCACGCCACCGGCAGCGGCAAGACCTTCACGGCTCTGTGCGCGATCCATGAGAGCCTGGGGCGCGGTGAGGTTCCACTCGTGCTCGTGCCCAGCGAGCTCCTGCTGAGCCAATGGCAGGAGGAGATCACGCGCACATTGGACCTCCAGCCCCTGGTGTGTGGCGGCGGGTTCCGGACGTGGGAGGAGCAGCGACGGCTACCGCTGTGGACCCGCGACGGCAGCCCCGACGAACCTCGGGTAGTGCTTGCGACCATGCAGACGGCTAGCTCGGAGAGGTTCAGACGGCTCCTACGCGACGGACCCCATCTTTTTGTCGTCGCCGACGAGGTCCATCGCGCCGGCAGCCCAACGCACCGTCAACTCCTGGGCGTCTCTTCTGGACCACGGCTGGGGCTCAGCGCAACTCCCAGGCGTGCCGGCGACCCGGTGGGAACCGCCGAGATCTTGGGCTATTTCGACGGAGTCGTGCCGCCTCCATTCACAATCCAGGATGCGATCGCGGCCGGCAATCTGACGCGCTATTCGTACCGTCCCCACCGGGTGTCGCTTGACGCCGACGAACAGGATGAGTGGGACCGACGCACCGCCGAGATCGGAAGGCAGCTCGCGATCCGTGGTGAGGAGGAGCCGGCCCCGATCGATGACGCGATTCGGCGTCTACTGATTCAGCGTGCGCGCATTGCCAAGAAGGCCACCGCCAAGAGCCCTCTCGCGGCGGAGGTCATATCGCGGTACTTCGAGCAGGGGCAGCGCTGGCTTGTCTATTGCGAGGACCGAGAACAGCTTCGAGCCGTCCGGGGCGCAATCGAAGAGACGGGGATACGGGAGGTCTACGAGTACCACTCAGCGATGGAAGGCGATCCGGAGTCGACGCTCCGCGTCTTCGAGCAATCTGGCGGAGTAGTGATCGCCATTCGCTGCCTCGATGAGGGTGTGGACATTCCGGCCACAAGCCACGCCCTCATCCTGGCGTCCTCGCGTAACCCGAGGGAGTTCATTCAACGGCGCGGTCGCGTTCTGCGGACCGCGCCGGGGAAGTCGATTGCGCACATTCACGACGCCATCGTCCTCCCATCAGGCCTAGGCCAAGAGGTACCAGTCGGTTCGATGGTGAAGGGGGAGCTGGCCCGAGCAATCGAGTTCGGTCAGCACGCCGTCAACCCGGATGGGGTAGTCGAACTGAGGACGATCGCCGTTGACTACGGTCTTGACTGGAAGGCTCTAGTAGAAGAAGGATTCGAAATTGACGAAGACGAATGAGCAGTTCGAGTCGTTGCTGGAGACCCTCCTGTCAGTTCGCGACTCCCAATGCGAAGACGTACCGGAATCTCTTCTTCGCGAGATCGTCTCCGCCCATGTAGAGGAACCCGACAACACGAGGATCCATCAACGAGTTCAGCAAGCGATCGAGCAAAGAATGGGCGAGGCCGATGCTTCGGATTGATCGAGTCGAACTCGAAGACTTCGGACCATTCAAGGGCCGCCAAGCGATCCACTTGCCCGAGGCGCCAGGTGTGGCCGTGGTCTACGGCGAGAACATGCGGGGCAAGACCGTGCTGCTCAACGCGATTCGTTTCGCGCTCTTCGGCAAGGTGCTCGGTCGAGCCCGCCGCGAGGGCTCGCTCCACACCATCGGCAACTGGGAGCAGGCCGCGGCGGGCCGGTACGGATTTGAGGTGGTCCTCGAGTTTCAGGACGACGGAAGCCAGTACAGACTCACGCGATCTTGCCGGCCGCGCTCTGGAGTCGTGCCTGAGCAGCACAGCGACTACGACGTCGAGCATTTCCTTCAGCGTGATGGGGAGGTGCTCGGCCCTGGGCAAGCCACCGCTGAGATCGAGCGAATCATGCCGGAGAAGATCGCTCGGTTCTTCCTGTTTGACGGAGAGCTCCTGCAGGAGTACGAGGATCTCTTACGCAACGAGAGCGACATGGGACGCCAGATCAGCGAGGCGATCGAACAGATCCTCGGAGTTCCAGTGCTCACAGACTCACGGGCGACGCTTGCCAAGCTGCTCGACGACTATGGCAAGAAGGAGGCCAAGAGCGCTCAGGCCAACACGATCACGAGCGAACTCGGAACCCAGATGAACGTCCTGCTCGACGCACGCCAGGTCCTTCTGGACGGCCTTGACGATATGAAGACGAGCCTCGCTCAGCTGCGCCAGGAAAAGGCGGAGCTGGATGAGCAGCTCCGCCGCAACGAGCGCCTCACAGCAATGATGGACAAGCGCGACATGCTTGTTGACGCCATCAAGTCGCTCGATGAGCAGATCGAGGCTCGCCAAGCCGACATCGCCATCGAGATGCGACAGGCGTGGAAGTCACTCGTCGCCACTCGCGCATCTGACCTCACCGGAGGCCTGCGAGATCGAGAACGAAACTTGCAGCTCCAGAAAATGCGACATGAAGTCCTACGAGCCTCAGCTGATCGCGGTGCAGACCCCAAGATATGCCCGACATGCCTCCAAACGCTCAGCGACGAGGCGCTCGAGCGGATGGAGGTGGCTGCCGCCGACGAAGCGGCCAACATCGAGGACGTCGAACGACAGTTGCGCGACATCCAACGACGACTGGACGCCCTGGAGGACGCTGCCCGAGCTTCAAGCGAGACCGGTCTACGGATGCTCTGGAGCGACCTCAACCGCCTGAGGCGAGACCGTTACACCAATCAAGACGCGGCTTCAGAACTCGATCGTCGGCTGCAAGAGGCAGGAGACGACCAGAGTGCACTTCGTCAAGCGCAGTACGACCACGAGCAGACCGTCAGGAAGATCGCCCTAAAGGAGGACGGGATTGGAGAACAAGAGGACGCTCTTGCCGAGAATGAGCGCAATCTGGCGAGGGTCCGAGTCCGTCTGGAGTCCAGAGGTGGAGCGGACGTCGAGGGTGCCCGGCAGCGGCGGCGCCTGTGCTCCGACTTGCATGGATTGTTTGACCAAGCAGTCGCCGAGTACCGCGACCGACTCCGTCGAAGCGTTGAAGCTGACGCCACCAAGCTCTTCTTGCAGCTCACGACCGAGCCGGAGTACGCGGGATTGCGGATCAACGAGAGCTACGGGCTCACAATCCTCCACCAGGACGGTTCCGAGATACCAGTGCGCTCCGCCGGCGCAGAGCACGTCGTAGCCCTGTCCCTCGTGGGCGCCTTGCAGAAGAACGCCCCCCTGCAAGGCCCGATCTTCATCGACTCACCCTTCGGACGGCTCGACACCCAGCACACCAAGAACGTCGTCTCCGCCCTTCCCAGCATGACGGAACAGGTGTGCCTCCTCGTGTACGAGGAGGAGCTGCGGCCGCAGCTTGCCCGGGACCTGCTTAGGGGACAGCTACGTGCCGAGTACTCCCTACGCCGGGTCTCTGCCCGTCACACCGAACTCGAAGAGATTGGGGGGCATCATGGCTGAGGACAAGCGAACGATCGGGGTGACCGAGGCCGCAGACGAAGTGCTCGCCGTGATGGTCGAGCAAGGACACTTCTCCGATGGCATCGACGCTGCCAAGTTCGCGATGGCCCTCGCGATCAACGCTGGGGCGAACGCGGACGAACGGGACCTCACCGTCGAGGGCACCACGACGAAGTGGAACGTCGGCAGTTTCGATCCAGATAGCCAACTCCGCTCACTGATCGACGCCCTCTACCCAGACGTAGACCAGCCGTACCGGCTCCTCGAGTTCTTGATCGATGACGGGCTCCATCGTGTCAGCGAACACATGGAGACGGTAGGCGAACTCGATGTCATCGCGTTGCTCGACGAGGCCGGAACCCGTCCTAGCGCAGCTGCGCCCTAGGCGCCCGCAACCAGAGGTACGGCGGTAGCGCTCGGACAGCTTCCGCCACTGGTCTGGACCGTCCTTCTTGGTGGGACGCCGAAGGCCGGCCGCCGCCCTCACCGAGCGCCTGCCGAATGCGATGAGACCGACGCCAGCGCGACTTCAGGGTAATCCCCGGGTCAGCGGCGAGTTGGTCCGAACTGTGGCCTTTGTGTTGGCCACGATCAGGAACGGACCGAGCAGCCAAGTCTGCGCCGGGAGCTTCGAGTCGTGCGTCAGGTCGTTTCTCTTGAACCAGTAGTGCCGACGACAGTCACGACACCGATAGGGGCTGCGGTCGTTTCGGGTGCTGTTGGTCGATGAGGCACCATGCGGCACCACGACCGACACGTGACCGTGATCGTCTCAGCCGACACCGACAAGACCCTCGTGATCGTGCTGCACCGCAGCTCAGCTCACTCGCGCGGACTCCTTGATCGCCCGGGCGAGGCTAGTATTGTCGTCCGTATGAGAAACTCGGTTGGCGGCAACCCGTTGGTATGTCCGAGAACCCGAACTGCCCGAGAAACGCCAGACTGGACTCTCCCCTCCATGAGAATCTTGTTGGCGATGTCTGTTCCGGGGCCAGCGGCCCCTCCAGGGAAGCAAGCGTGAGCCGCAGGCCTGGCACCCGACGCCACGAGCCCTACGCGATCGGAGGCCCCGTGGGAGGAGGCAGCGTGGGCCTGTGTCGGGGATGGACGAAGACCGGTGCCCAGTGTACTCAGAAAGCTATGATCGGTTCTAACTTCTGCCATTGGCACCAACACCAAGTAAATTATGTTGCGAGTGGCGAAGTATGGCCTGTCGACAGCGCACCCCGCAAAGAAAGCACCATCCTAGGCGTAATAAAAATCCTAGCAGCTATTGCCTTGGCGCTCGCCGCACTGTGGTGTATGGGTGTGGCAATTTGGCTCGTAGTCGAGCTGATAGCTTGGTTGACCTGATCCTAGGATCGTTAGAAGAGTGTGGCACTTCCCGCGTATCAAGCGGTTGGGATGGTGAGGGGATTGGCGATAACTCAGCTCGTGTGGTGATTCCTATTCCAAATGTTCAACCTGTTGCCATTCTTTCTTGGGGGCCCTATAGCCCAGCACCACTGAACGTGCAAGGTTTCTCGCCGCCGCGAGTTGCCTCGCCTCGCATTTGCAGTCGTCCCTGAAGATATAGAATCGCTCATCGTCTGGATCCAATACCATATTCCCACGTTCGATCAAGTCCTGACGAAGTCTACGAGCCCTACCCTCCAGATTATTCTTGTCCTTCACATTGGCTCTTGAGCTTGCACGCACATAGAATCCACTCCCGTCGGAAGCAGGATACCCGTAAGCAACCAAATCTCTGGAGACGATTCTGTACGACTCTTTCGTTTCTTCGGCAGGAGGGCCCTCTTTAGATTGGCCTTGACCCTGTTCTGTTTGGCTTCTTGAGGATCGGATCACATCACCGAGGCTCCGTTCTTCATCGTACGCATCCGTCCATTCGGTTAAACCGTTGCTTCGTCCACCTAGAATTACTGAAGCAGCCAACGATGGGGATCGGAATGGATAGTCGCAGGTGAATTCGTAGAATTCTCCCACGTCCTTCAAGACGCCGCTCTTGCGTAGCTCCTGCCGTTCTTTCTGAAGCTCAACCGCTATCGATGACCTTTCCTGCTTTCTTGCGTGTGAACCCTTTGTAACAAGAAAGCCTCCTCGGAGTTCTCCAGAATCCCGCATGTAGCCTACAGCTTCTAGATATTCTGTCATCTCGCCATACTTCTTCCTCAACCGGAACTCGCGCGGACGCGCAGTATCGGACAGCGGCACCGCCAGGTCCGATGAACTTGAGGATGTCGATGATACGGAATCAATGCCCTCGCAAACCCTCACGACGTGAGTCCTAAAATCATCGACCCTTTCAGACCATGGATATACCACATCAATGGTGCCAGGATCATCACGCCTATTGCTCCTATAGCGATTAGCTGTAGTTTGCCGAAGCAATTCCGAGTGATCTTCATGGAGTTGTAGTAGATTCCTCAGTCCTGTAGGGCTGAGTTGGTAGATTTCACCTTCAGTGTGCCCATATCGTTCGATCACCTTGAGTTTCTCGAGATGAATCACTACTGTGCCCCTAAAGCTCAGCTTGGTCTTAGTATGATCATACTGGCGGCTATCTTGTTGAAGGCAAATCAGATGGATGCTAATCTGGTTCAGATCGTCAACGGAGAGTCTTCTGTCGGATCGCGGGCCGGTCTCATCGCAGAAGCAACAGAGGGTGTATGCAACCCAGTTGTCTAGGGCGGGATAGTTAGTGGTCTGTTCGCTTTCGCGCTGTGCCTGCATCTTGTCGCTCCGACGAATGACAAAATTCACCACCCAGCCGGTAACACCAAGGGCGACAGTGGCAAGCACCGAAACAAGTATTTCGATGGGCATACGGACAGCATAGCCGGTCACCGTATCCGTGCTGAGATGAGTTCGATGGCTCAGATGGCCGACACGGGAGCGTCGTGTGTGTAGGTCGCAGTGGGCGCCGCGACGAGTCTGCTCCCCACTTGAGGGAGGACCACGAACCGGTCATGAAGCTCCGCGGTCGAGAGCCGATCAGTCAACGCCGACCTCCTGCACTCGTCCGCGATCTACACGTAATACGCGCTGTCGACTCGTTCGAACCGATCGTTGCAGAGTTGCTCGAACGCCCGGAGCGAGAGTCCGTCAGGCTTCCCACCGCCGCCGATCACTGCGCCCACGGCGACGGAGTAGAGGTAGTCGAGCTGGCGCTGCGGTGAGGTGCTGCGCTCAAGACTCTCAAGGTGTGCCGTCACGGCATCGACGGCTATGTCGCCCGCACCGTTGAGCCGCGGGGCGTCTCTCGTCGTGACGTCGAAGGTCATGACGAGGTCATAGAACGGCACAAGCTCTCCTCGCCTGACCTTGTAGCCCTTCTGGCTGCGTTGACCCTTGTCGAGGATCGACACCTCCGCCTGGCGGAGGCCAGCATCCTCTACCGCGTCTAGAAGCGCACTCCACACGGCGTCGTCCGAGTTGTGAAACACGACCGAGACGCGCCCGTTCTTGACGACGACACGCTTTGCCTCGCGGAAGGAGTCCGTGAGCAACCGCTGATAGTCGCTGACCGTCTTGCCTCCGTCTTCGACGCGACGCGACTTGTTGACGACGATCTCTTGGTCGTTGTCGGTCGGATCTCCCAGCCACGACTCCCAGACGATGTTGCAGTCGGCGTAGTGGATGTTGTTGCCGAACGGCGGATCGGTGAACACGTAGTCGACGGAGTCGTCTGCGAGCCACCGCAGGTCTGTTGCCGACGCCTGGGTCACGTCGACGTCGCCGTCCGGGAGTACGTCGTACAGCCGGCACACCTGGCGTACCTGGTGGCGGAACACCTCGAAGACGTTGGGCTCCGAGATCAGCTGCGGGATGAAGAGAGTGCCCGTGAGCGGACGCTGGCCTCCCTTCGCGTTGTAGCGCCGCATGCGGCTGGCGTGCCATGCCGTGTTGGTGAATGCGAACTGCAGCGCCTCGCGAGCTGCCGGGTCGTCGACTTGGCCAATCCGATGCCACAGCCGCGACAGCGCTATGGCTGGCCGGCGAGCGAACATGTCCGCGACCGTCCGCACCCCGCGAAGATGCAGCGCCGACCGGATGTACATCTCGCGGGACGAGTCGATCGGCGCAGTCGGCATCCAGCGAGTGATCCGGCGATGTCCGATCTTGTCGATCCGGCTGAGTGCTTCGACGGTGGGATCGCCATGGACCAGCTTCCCGCCCGACTCTGGTGCGAGCGTGATCCAACGCGGCACGGATGCGATCGGCACACCACGCCGCCGGTCGAACCACCACCTGCAGCCGTCGCACCGAATGTCACGGGGCAGTGGCCGATCGGGCTCAGTCGCGTCCCAAAGGACGATCTCCGACGCGCAGGTCGGGCACTCATAAACCTCCGACCAGACGGTGTGGCGCGCCAGCCCATGGACTACCCCGTCATCTGTGTCGACCGACGACCAATAGAGATCGCGCTCTGTGCGACGCATCCAAGAGCGGTCGAACGTGGCGATCGCCTCGGCCAGCTGCTCGGGGGACACCCGTCGTGTGTGGTTGCGGGCGAGGTGCACCGCACCGGGTGACAGGTCAGATAGTGCCGCCCGTCGGCCCGTGAGTACTGCGGCAACTCCCGTCATGCCGGATCCACAGAACGGATCGGCAACCAATCCACCCGGCACGGTTGACGCCTCTATGAAGGGCTTGATCGTCTCAGGCGGAACTTTGGTGGGATAGGTGTGCGACGTGTACCAAGGCCCACCCTTCGAGCCGGCCACATACTCGGGTAGCGGCTGATGGGCGGCCAACGACCGCTGGACTACTTGCTGGTGACAGGCAGATTCCATGCGTTACCCCTTCTCTCAAGAATCTCGCTACACAGAGTCTCGACGGCGGCGAAGCTCCAGCCGGCGGGCGATGCGCCCTCGGCGAGCAAATATCGCATCACTTGCGAGTGCAGCCACGGCGTAGTGCGACGCGATGCAGGCTGGTGCGCGACGTACTCCCTTAGCTCCTTCTCGATCTCGGCGCGATCCACTTCGCGGCGCTGAGCAATGCGGCTGGCCTGGGTTCCAGCAGCAAGGTGCATCACGAGGTCGAAGTTCGCAACCTTCTCACCCTTGTCCTCGTGTCGGAGTCCCTTGAACGACGCCTGCCCCTTGTCCATCACGACGGCAGCTTCCACGCGCAGTCCCGCCGAATCGACAGCGTTCTGAATTGACGACCAGACCGCATCATCGGAGTTGTGGAATTGCAGTGACGCCCAAGCACCCGGCCGCATCACACGGCTGATCTCCCCCATCGCCCGGCTCATCGCCTTCTCATAATCGTCGAGCGTTGTTCGGCCCAACTCGGCCGTCAACCGCCTGTTGACCACTGTCTCAGCAGCAACGTCGGTCTGCTCGCCCAGCCACGCCTCCCAGAGGAAGGACGAGTCGCTGTAGTAGATGTTCGAGCCGAATGGCGGATCGGTGAACACATAATCGACGCTGCCATCCGCAATCCAGGCGAGCTGCTCGGCGGCTCCGAGGTGTACTTCACACGATCCAGGCGCGTCCCAGGTCTGCCGGTACATGTCCGTGATGGTGGCGAGCTTGCGGCGGAAGAGGCTGAACACGTTGAACTCGTAGTTCAGCGATGCCAGGTACATGGTGGACGACAGGACGTTGGTCGGCCGCCTCGGATGCCACTGGTAGCGACGAGAGGCACGGTTGACGCTCGCGGTGAACACGAAGCGAAGGCCGGCGCGAATCGAGTCTTCCTCAACCTGTCCGATCGCGTTCCACAGGGCCGACAGCGCGTACAGATTGCGTGCCGTGAAGAAGTCCGCCGAGGTGACGATCCCTTGAACCTCGTGCTGGGCTCGCCACATCTCGCGCCATGAATCCCAGGCAACGGTTGGGTGCCAGTGCGGTATGTCGGCTCGTTCGACTCGGTTCCCCTGTCCCGCAACCTCGACCGGCCTCACGAGGCGAGCCGCTTGACCGTCGACGCTGATGTTCTCTTGTACCGGCTCGGAACGCCGCCAGTGGAGATCCGTCTTCTTGAAGGGCCCATGGCCCACAGGACACGACAGCCTCTTCAGGACAGCCCCTGCCTCATGGTCCACTGCCGAGTCCCAGAACAGGACCTCACGCTCGCACGTCAAGCACCGATACACGTCAGACCAGACCGTGTACTCGATCCGTCCTCCGGGCACCCCATAGAGATCCAGCTCCAGCGGCCTGAGCCCGGCAAGGAGCTCGGATGCGACCTGCATGAAGCGATCGGGGTCGATTCGCGCGGTGTACCCGCGAGCAATGTGGACCGCGGCCGGCGAGAGATCGGATACCACCGCGTGCCGTCCAGTCAGCACCGCTGCAACGCCTGTCTGACCAGACCCGCAGAACGGGTCAAGCACCACATCGCCAGGGTCGGTGTAGTGCTCAATCAGCTGGATGAGCCCCTCAACCGGAACCTTCGTGTGGTACGAGTGCGCCCGGTAGAAGACGCTCCCCTTGCCGCCCTTGATGTTGTCCGTCATCGGCCCACGGGACCGAGCCTCGTCCAGCGCCAGCTGTCGGTGATCAAGGTCAGCCATGTTCTGCCGCCTTCGTTCCGTAGGAGCAGACGGCGGACATCTCGCCAAGACTACGTCGGTTCGGCGAAGCCCTCCGAAGAACGGCCAGGTAACGAGACATAGCCTGACAAACTACGGACCGGGTGTGACATTTTCCGAACGCGTGTTCGTTCCTGGCCGGACGACCACCACTGGAGCGGTCTTATCGAATTGGGCAGCGGGTCCACCGCGCATTGGCGAGGCGCAGGCTCAGGGCTTGGGGAATCGAACGCTCACCGCGATGCCGCCCTGCCCAGGGTCGAATGATGCTCGGCCCGCCCTAGAAGTGGAGTCCACGAGTCGCTGCCAAGCTAGACCTGTCGATCACCGAAGACGGCGGCGCTGAAGGTGGATGCGGCTTGGGCTTGCATGCCCGGCATCACGTGTTGGTAGACGGTCATGGTGAACGCGACGCTGCTGTGGCCTAGGCGCTCGCTGACCACCTTGGCGTTGACTCCTTGCTGCAAGAGGATGCTGGCATGGGTGTGGCGCAGGTCGTGGAGGCGGATGCGGGGCACGTCGAGCTTGGCGACGGCGCGCCGGAATGTCTGGCTGATGTAGTCCGGGTGGACGGGCGAGCCGTCGGGCTTGGCGAACACGTAGCCGCCGTCGCTGCGGCGTCCGGTGGCCATGCGTTGTTCGAGCTGGTTCCGGCGGTGGCGGCGCAGTTCTGTGACGGTGAGGGGATCGAGGTCGATGGTGCGCCGGCTCGTGGCGGACTTGAGGCTGCTCTCGATGAGGTTGTAGCTCACCGACAGGATCTGCTGGTTGACGGTGAGCCGTGCTGCGTCGAGTTCGACGTTGCGCCACGTGAGTCCTGCTAGCTCGCCGCGGCGCATGCCGGTGGTGGCGGCGAGGAGGTACAGCGGGTACAGGTCGTGCCCGGAGATGGCCTCAAGGAAGCAGCGGAGTTCGTCGCTGGTCCAAACAGTCATCGCCTGTTCCGAGCGCCCGGCCGCGGGCGGGTCGGCCAAGTCGGCGACGTTTCGCACCACCGTGCCTTTGCGGACGGCGTCGGACAGGGCGCTTTGGATGGTGGTGTGCACGGCACGCACGGACCGGGCCGACAGCCCGCCGTCTTTGCCGTTGCGCTTGCCGTCGCTCAGGAGCTTCGCGTAGAGCCCGTCGAGGTCCTCGGGTTGGAGCTTCTTCCCCGCGAAGCTGATCAGACATCGAGACCCTGCACTTCACACGCGGCCGCCCAGCACTGACGCGTACCAGCAGGGAGCGGAACCATGAACAAACACCATCAACACTCTGACGACGCCCCGCGCCAGCAACGCCAGCGTTGCGGCGGTGGCCCGCCTGTGTCGGATCATCCGGAGCCTGTTCTGGTGAGCCGAGACGGTGCAGAGATCGAGGCAGCACTGGAGTGCGGTCAATGCGTCAACGTGTTGGAGAGCCACTTGGAGCACTGCGAGGTCGACGACTGCGGCGTTGTTGAGACCTACTGGCGAGTCAGAGGCCGCATCGAGGCCGGCGACTGGGATGATTGGAGATCCCTGGCGAGGTCGGCGATGGTCGTGATGATGACCGCCGAGTCCTGGATGCACGAATGCCACGATCATCGGGTCGAGCACGACGACGAGGAGTGGGAACTCGACGCGACGGGCGATCAACGGGTCCTGCAGCGGCGGGCCCGTGAGCGGCTGGGCCGGCTCAAGCGGGGCTGCGGGACCGCGTCGGTGGTGGTCGAGTCGCCACCTGCCAAGCGCTGGGTGACTGACGGGCCGCAGGACCTGCGGGAACTGCACAATGAGTTGACAGCGCTAGAGATTCTGCGCCGTGCTGAGCATCTGGCGTCGCTGCGGTGGCCCGCAGATACTCCGGAGTGGGACGCCGTGAACGACCACGGCGTCGAGGAGCGCCAAGCCGCGCGCGTACTGGTGTGGGCGGCGTCGGAGTGGTTGGGTGTCGATGACTTGCTGGACGTGGTGGTGTTCGCGGCTCGCCGCGTGGGATGGGCGGATCTGTCCGCGTACGAACTGTTCTCGGAGTTGCTGCCGAGACCTCGACCCGGTTGAGCTGGCCGACACAGGCTCAGCAGGCGATAGGGCCCGCGTCTGTCAGTACCCGCCCGGTTCGGCGGGCATCGTCGATGGCGGAGAGAAGGGCCTCGACAAGGCCGTGGCCCCCTACAACGTCGGCACCTGATCGCCCAAACGCGCAGTCCTGCCCAAAGTCCGTCGCTTCCAGGAGCTGGACGCGGTTGCACGCACTGAACAGTTCGCCGAGCCCGAGCCGGTGCGGCAGCCCACGCCTTCAAGCGAATAGTCCCCTCGGACGGTCACCACCTGCCAGCACCTGGCCCTGTCACACGCCCTCGGTACGTTGCGGGTCCGTGACCAAGCCCTACGGCGGGTCCGCGGACGGACTCACCGCCCGACAGCGACGCCAGCGCCGGATCGGCAAGCGGTCCGGCTACTCCAAGTTCAAGCCGCTGCTCGTACAGATGCAGGAGGGCCTGTGCGGACTGTGCGGCCGAAGGCTCCCTGAAGACATGAGCCGAGTCGAGGTTGATCACATCGTGCGAGTCCGAGACGGCGGCACCAGTGCCATAGACAACCTCCAGGCCGTCCATCGGTCCTGCAACCAGCGCAAGGGCTGACCGCCGCGACCCCTGGGCCTGCTCGCAGCGCTGGGAGCCGCGGATGCGTGGGGGCGTTCTTGGTTCTTGTACACGAGAACAAAGAACGCCGATAGACTCTCGTCGTGCCGCGACGGACGGCTGCTGCGATGGCGGACGGCTCCCTCGCGGCCTTGATCGAGACGCTGACTCCCCTAGGTGTTGTTGCCCGTGTGTTGTCGAGAGAGTCCTGGGACGATGACGTATCTGCTGACGCTGTGGTTGAGGTTGCTGGCCAGCGTTTCGAGGTCGAGGTCAAGTCCGTAGTCACTGCCGAGCACGGGAAGCGGCTGGCGACGAGCGCAAGGCGGGGAAGGCCGCTGATCATTGCCGATCGTATGGCCGCCGACGCCAGACTCTCGCTGCAAGAGGCGGGAATCAACTACTTCGACCGGCGGGGAGAGTTGCGCCTCGTGGCCCCGCCGCTGATCGTCCACACCTCCGTGAAGTCCGCACTCCCGATGGCGGGTAGTCCCCGCGGGTCACTCGACAGCCAGGTGGCCAAAGAGGTAGCGATCTGTTGCCTGCTAACCCCAGACCAGCCCCACGGCGTCCGTCAGATAGCCCGCTACATCGACCGAGCCCCCAGCGCCGTCTCCAACACCATGGCCGGTCTGCGAGACGACGGTCTGCTCACCTCCGCTGGTGAAGCCATGATCCCGGATCTCTTTCAGGAGCTTCTTGCGGTGTGGCACCGAAGAGCCGTCCCGCTATCGGACCTCCCCGGCTCCCGCGTACAGGAGGCACAGCGGCTGATGCTCGGGTTGGACGAACCAGAGCGCTCGACAGGCTGGGCGCTCACTGACACTCGCGCCGCCGCGTCGTGGGGCATGCCGATAGTTGCGCGCGGCGACTACCCACCGGACTTCTATGTGCCTACAGAGTCAGTTCTTCGCGCTAGCCACTCGCTCCTCGGCGAAGCGACCGAACCTGGTTCCCGAGCCTGCACCGTGGCGCTGGCACCGGTCCGGCTCGCGTGCCTCCAACGAGTTGACCACTCCCAAGCATCAGGGGAACGGTGGCCGGTCGCCAATCACATCGTCGTCGCCCTCGACATCGCCCAGGACCGAGCCCGCGGCCTCGAAGCTCTCAAGCAGTGGAGCCCCGAAGGGATCGTCCGTGCCTGGTGAAGCCGTCGTCCTCGCAGGCGATTCGGCGTGACCGAATCCAATGATACGTCGCCACCCCGCGCATCGATTCCGTTCGTCACGGGCTGGCCAACGGTGTCCCTTGCCGCCACCCTTCTGGAGAGCTATGATATGAACATGTGTTCGGAACCGCGCGCCTCCCTCGGCCAGGCGCTATTCGTGCCCGAGCGACTCAGCCCGGAACGCGTGATCCGCGCACCTCCGACGTTTCTCAGGTTCGTCGCTGCAACGTCGGAGACGATGAAGCGTTGGTGACACCCAGGCGGGGGCTGCTATACCACTTCACCCATATCTCGAACCTTGCGTCGATCGCCGTCGAGGGTCTCTATTGCGATGCGCAGGTCGAGGCAAGCCAGAGGACACCGACGGAGGTAGGAAATGTCGATGTCAAGCAGCGGCGACAGAATCTCGCAGTACCGCTGCCGCCTGGCGGTTGTGTTGCCGACTACGTCCCCTTCTACTTCGCCGCACGGTCGCCGATGCTCTACATCATCTCGAAGGGCGACGTCCCGACGTACAGCGGAGGCCAAGACGAGATCGTGTATCTCGTCACCAACATGGAGAGAGTCGTGGAGGAACACCTCCGCTTCGTGTTCACGGATCGGAACGCCGCCCTGGGTTTCGCCCGTTATGGCGACGATCTCCAGGACTTGGACGACTACGTGGACTGGGAGCTCATGGAGGCACTGATGTGGCATGCAACGGCCGAGGAACCCGACCGTATGGAGCGGCGGATGGCTGAGTTCCTGGTGCATGACCAAGTGCCTTGGTCAGCGTTCGTCGGAGTGGCTGCGCGCACCGACGAGGTATGCCGTCAGGCCGAGCACGCATTGAGTAGCGTCGGCAAGGAGATCCCTGTCAGGCCCCGACGCGGCTGGTACTTCTGATGGCTAAGTTCATCGACGCACACGGCAACCTGCTGAAGGCGGATGTCGAGGCGCTTGCGAACTCCGTCAACACGGTCGGCGTGATGGGCAAGGGGATCGCCCTCCAGTTCAAGAACGCCTTCCCGGCGAACTTCAAGGCCTACGAGGCGGCATGCAAGATGCAGGCCGTCGAACTCGGCAAGATGTTCGTCTTCGACAACGGCCGGCTCACAACGCCTCACTGGATCATCAACTTCCCGACTAAGGGTCATTGGCGCGCCAGGTCCCGCATCCGCGACGTTGCCGACGGCCTCAACGATCTGCGCCATGTGATCGAGGAACTGGAGATTTCCTCCATCGCGCTGCCGCCGCTGGGCTGTGGCCACGGAGGGCTGGACTGGGACGAGGTTCAGTCACTGATCAAGGAGCGCCTGGGCGACCTCGATGTCGTCGTTCACATGTACGCGCCGGCGGGCGCTCCTGACGCTGCCGACATGGTGGTATCGACCCCGCGCCCGAGGCTGACGACGAGCACGGCGGCACTCGTGTCAGTGATCGACCAGTACTCACAGGTGGCGCTGCTCGTCTCGCTGATCGAGATCCACAAGCTCATGTACTTCCTGCAGGAGGCGGGCGAGGATCTCAAGCTGCGCTATCAGGCGAACCTCTACGGCCCCTACGCCGACAACCTTCGCCATGTGCTCAAGTCGCTTGAGGGCCATCAACTCGAAGGCTTCGGTGACGGCTCGAAGAAGGTACGCGAGGCCGAGCCGATCACCGTGCTTCCAGGTGGAGCCAAGGAGGCATCCGAAGCCCTCGCAGAGAACCACCGAATCACCGAACGCATCCAGCGCGTGCTTGACCTGGCCGAGGGCTATGAGTCCGCCTACGGACTCGAACTACTAGCCAGCGTTCACTGGATGGCCGCCCGACACGGGAGTATCAATGACCTGAGTGGTGTGACCAACAGCGTCCAGAGCTGGAGCCAGCGCAAGCGGCGCATGTTCACAGCACAACACATCGAGTCTGCCTGGCAGCGCCTCCACGACCACGGCTGGCTAGCAACCGCCGCCTAGCGGCGTAGGCCGCTACATGACAAGTCGTTCAAGTCGCACGACCACCCGGTGTCAACCAAGCCGGGACAGATCCACTACTCGATACTCGGCGCGTCGCTAGGTCCCCGCGACCCATAGGTCACATCCTCTTCGGCTCCATTCAGCACTGCTCGAAAGCGGCGTGCCACCGAGCCGCTCGCAGAGACCTGGCCAGCTGGCGCTCTGGAAGCGCCGTCCCCGCTAGGGCGTCACCGTCTGGCGCGACGACACGCGTTGAGCGTGAGGGGGACCCGCTTGTGAGTCCAGGACTCAAATCAGGGACCCACCTCACGCGCGGTCGTGTCGTGCGGCCACTGTGTGAGAGGCCTCAACGGGGAGCACTACTTCGTCCTTAAGTCACTCGCCCAGTTTCGAGCGCAGCTCGTGCAAAGTCCGGCCGTCATCGGTCCGCCATTCCTTCCATCTGACGGCGATCACTGAAATTCCCCAGTTCTGATCACTGAAATTCCCCACCTGGGGGCATCCACCCGAGGTGGGTGGGGCTCCTCTGTGCTGGACGTTCGCCAGAGCGTCAGCGACCAGAGGAGCCCCGGCTCAGATGATC